>CAXBMB010000013.1:0-65864 GCA_963976695.1 uncultured Rhodovibrionaceae bacterium | reverse complement strand
GAACTACTTCAAGGCAGCTGGATATGCACCTAATTGAACGCACGATGCTCTAGGGCGCGAACTCAATTGGCGCGCCGCCATAGTGGCGTTGAGGCCAGCGCGACGGCGGCGCCAAAGGTGCAACAATTTCACTGCAATACCGGTATGACCCCGAACTGGCGGGCCGCCTCGGGCCTTTGAGTGCGTGGCCGCGCGCAACAAAGCGCACAAGGCGTCGACGCCTATCAGACGACGAGGTTCAGACGATGAGGTTCAGATGACTGGATTTTCGTTGCCATGACCCACCTCCAAGCCGCGTGACTCGGAAATCACACCTCTTGTGACTCCCGACGATCCCAAGTGAATGCCCGATGTCTTAGATCACACCCTTGTCCCGCAGCGCGGCGATTTCCTCCGAACTCAAGCCCAGTTGCTCCTGCAGGACTTCCCGGCTGTGCTCGCCGACCTTGGGCGGCGCCAGCCGATATTCCACCGGGGTTCGGGAAAATTTTATCGGATTGCCCACCACGTTTAGCTTGCCGCTGGCGCTGGGGGGATAGTCCATTTCCACCGCCATGTTTCGCGCTTTGACCTGCGGGTTGGCAAAGACCTGGTCCAGGTTGTTGACCGGTCCGGCGGGCACGTGCAGATCGGCCAGGCCGTCGATCCAGGTCTGGGTGGTTTTTTGCCGCGTGATGTCGGGCAGAATTTCGTCGTAGAGCGGGCGGCGGTTCTTGACCCGCCGCGCATTGGTTTGAAAACGCGGATCGTCGGCCAGTGCGGCGACGCCGGCGAAGTCGCAAAACTTGCGAAACTGGGCGTCGTTGCCGGCGGCCAGGATAAAGTAGCCGTCGGCGCTGGGCAGTTCCCGGTAGGGCACGATCTGCGGATGTTCCGCGCCCTGGCGTCGCGGGTTCTGGCCGGTCATCAGGTAGGCTTGGGCCTCGTAGCTGAGCCAGGCGACCTGGCTGTCCAGCAGCGCCACGTCCAGGTGTTGACCTTGGCCGCTTTGGCTGCGGTGGTGAAGCGCCGCCAAGATGGCGTTGGCGGCATACATTCCCGCCATGATGTCGGCGATGCCGATTCCGACCCGAATGGGCACGCCGTCGGGCTTGCCGGTCAGTGACATGATGCCCCCCATGCCTTGGGCCAGATAGTCGTAACCGGCGCGCGGCGCATAGGGCCCGGTTTGACCAAATCCGGTGAGCGAACAGTAGATGATGTCGGGCTTCACCGCCTGGATGGCGGCGTAGTCCAGACCATACTTGGCCAGGCCGCCGGTCTTGAAGTTTTCCAGGAAGATGTCGCACTGGGCCGCCAAGTCGCGGGCCAGCCGTTGGCCCTCCGGCGCCGCGATGTCCAAGGTCACGGATTTCTTGTTGCGGTTGGCCGAGAGGAAGTAGGCGCTGGCGTCGCCCGGCGCGCCGTCGGGTTGGGTAAAGAAGGGCGGACCCCATTTGCGGGTGTCATCGCCGTCGCCGGGACGCTCGATCTTGATCACCTCGGCGCCCAGGTCGCCAAGCAGTTGGGAGCAGGTCGGGCCGGCTAGAATGCGGGTGAGATCAAAGACTTTTAAGCCTGTTAGGGGACCGGTCATGCAGACAACGCTCTCTTGCTTGGGGTGAAAATCGAGCCGCAACAGGGAGGTGGAGCGGGTGTTTTCCGCTGCTATTGGTCCCGTTTTTCACGCTCGGGTCAAATACAGCCTGTGCATTTCAGTTATCCCTTTGGGTGATCGACCAGGACGGCGTGGGCGCCTCCCGGCCGACCGTCGCGCCGTGGACGATGGCTACACAAACGGCCAGAGGATCAGTGGAATAGTGAGCATCGAGATCAGGGTCTGCACGGTGCAGAGATTGGCCATTAGCGGGGCGTCGCCGCCGAGTTGTCGCGCCAGGATATAGGCGCTGGTAGCCGTCGGCAGGCCGCTGTAGAGCACGGCGATCGCCAACTCGACCCCGGCCAAGCCCAGCAGCTGGCCGATGCCCCAGGTGATGGCGGGCAGCAGCAGCAACTTCATCAGGGTTGAGGCGACGGCGATTCCCTTCGACTGCTTGAGACTGCGGATGTTGAGGGCCGCGCCCACCGCCAGCAGTCCCAGCGGCAGCGCGGCGCGCCCGAGAATGGTGAACATATCGCTGACGACCGGCAACAGACCCAGGCCGGCAAGGTTCATCACCCCGCCAATCACGCAGGCCATTAGCAGCGGATTGCGGGCTAAGAGCTTCAGGATGGCGACCGGGGTGGGCTGGGCGGCGGTGCCGAAGCGCGCCAGCATGGTCACGCAACAGATGTTGGCCAAGGGCACGATGGTGGCAATGGCCAGGGCTGCGGCCAGCAACCCGGCTTGGCCAAAAAGCCCGAAGGAGACCGACAAGCCGATGTAGGTATTCATGCGGATGACCGACTGGTAGAGGCTGGTAAAGCCAGGTCCGTCGACCCCGAAAAATGGCTTCAGCGCCAAACTGAGGGCGGTCATGGTGAGGATCGCCAGGATCAGCGTCGCCGCCAGGGGAAGGATTTCCGTGCTGGAAAAATCGGCCTTGGCGATGGCGTTGACGATCAGCGCGGGCAGCAGCACGAAGTAGGTCAGTTTTTCCGCCGGGGCCCAAAATCCCTCGCCCGGGAACCCCTTCTTGCGCAAAGCGTAGCCAACCGCGATGAGCAGGAAGACCGGCAGAATGACTTGGATGATCTGAAGCATCGCTGAACAACCTGGAGCAAGAGAAATAACCGCGTGGGGCGGCCCGCGTGGGCTGACCTTGCGACTGGTTCTAAGACCGCTGTCGCGCCCGCAAGGCGTCCAACGCGCCTTGCAAAATGTATCCCGCCGCCATTTTGTCCACCACCTCGCCCCGGCGCTTTCGGCTCATGTCGGCTTCCGCCACCAAGAACCGCTCGACCGCGACGGTGGAGAGCCGCTCGTCCCAGAAGGCCACCGGCAATTCCAGCCCGACGATGCTGGCCAGATTGCGCGCGAACTGTCGGGTCGACTGGCAGCGCTTGCCTTCGCTTCCGTCCATGTTGACCGGCAGTCCGAACACCAAGCCACCGACCTGGCGATCCTGGCACAGGACCTTGAGGGCTTGCGCGTCCAGGGTGAATTTTTTGCGGCGAATGGTATCCAGAGGCGAGGCCACGGTCAGCGCCGAGTCCGACAGGGCTAAACCGATGGTCTTGTCGCCCAGATCCAATCCCAAAAGCCTTTGGCGAGATTGTAAAAGACGCGGCAAGTCATAGATCTCGACGGTGTTCATCGGCGACAAGGTCCTCTTTCTTCCTGTCTCTCGCGGTTTGATTCTAGCTGCAAACCATAATCGAAACAGCCGGCCAGGTCCCTGGCCTTGGCGTTTGCCAAAAACAGATCAGGCCAAGGCTGGATAAGCCGGTTCTGGTCTCGGCGCAAGACAACAGCGCGGTGAGGCTCTTGCCGGTGGCCGGTTCGTCACTGGTTCGTCGCTGGTCCGTTCCTGGTTCGTTATCGGCGTCCGTTGCCGGTGTTCGGGGTGTCGGCGGCCGCGCCGGACGGCCGACAGGAAGACCGGTTGGCGCGCGGCCGAAGCGCGCGGTTGAAGCGGGCGACCGGGGCGGCGCGTGGGACGTCGCCGGCGGCGAATCGGAGTGGTCGCGCCGGTGGTTTTTTCGCCGATCGGACGGCCTGTGCGGCGGTCCCGTGCCCGTTGCGCTGGCGTGGTGCCGGTGCTAGTGTCCGCGCCCGAAACCTACCCATTTCACACATTAGCGGAGCAGTCATGTCGGTCGACAAGGACACTGTTCGTCAAATCGCCAAGTTGGCCCGTATCCGAGTTGAGGATACGGAGGCGCAAGCCTTGGTCGGGGAGATGAACAATCTTCTCACTTGGATTGAACAATTGGGCGAACTGGACACCACGTCCGTGCCCCCGATGACCTCGGTGGTCGAGGTGCGAGTTCCCTTGCGCCAAGACCAGGTGACCGATGGTGGTTATGCCGATCAGGTCATCGCCAACGCGCCGGACGCTGTCCATGATTTCTATGTCGTTCCCAAGGTGGTTGAGTGATGAGCGAACTAACTCGGATGAGCATCGCCGAGGCGCGCCGCGCCCTGGATGCCAAGGAAATCTCCGCAACAGAGCTGACGGAATCCCATATCAAAGCTGTGGAAGCCGCCCGTGACTTGAATGCCTTCGTGACCGAAACGCCGGACCAGGCCTTGGCGATGGCCGCCGCCTCCGATGTGCGATTGGCCAAGGGCGAGGCGGGGCTGCTGGAAGGCATTCCGCTGGCCATCAAGGATCTGTTTTGCACCAAGGGCGTGCTGTCCACCGCCTGCAGTCATATTCTGGACGGCTTTACCCCGACCTATGAATCGACCGTCACCGCCAACCTCTGGAAAGAAGGGGGGGTGATGTTGGGCAAAACCAACATGGACGAATTCGCCATGGGCTCCTCCAACGAGACCAGCTACTACGGCAAGGTGGTCAATCCCTGGCAGCGCCAGGACAAGGCGGTGAAGCTGGTGCCCGGCGGCTCTTCGGGGGGCTCGGCGACCGCCGTTGCGGCGCGCTGCGCCATGGGCGCGACCGGCACCGACACCGGTGGGTCGATTCGCCAGCCCGCCGCCTTCACCGGTACCGTCGGCATCAAGCCAACCTACGGCCGTTGCTCGCGCTGGGGCACCATTGCCTTCGCCTCGTCTCTCGATCAAGCCGGGCCGATGACCCGAACGGTGGAAGACGCCGCGATCATGCTGCAGGCCATGGCGGGCTATGATCCCAAGGATTCCACCTCTGTCGACCGTTTGGTGCCGGACTATCGCGCCGCCATGACCGACGATCTCAGGGGCTTGAAAGTCGGCATTCCCAAGGAATACCGCGTCGACGGCATGCCGGCTGAAATCGACGCCCTGTGGCAACAGGGGGTGGCCTGGATGAAAGCCGCCGGCGCCGAGGTGGTGGATATTCCCCTGCCTCACACCCGCTACGCCCTGCCGACCTACTACATTATCGCGCCGGCGGAAGCGTCTTCCAACCTGGCCCGCTATGACGGCGTGCGCTACGGCCTGCGGGTCGAGGGCGAGGACGGCAGCCTGGACGCCATGTACGAGGCCACCCGCGCGGCCGGGTTCGGCGCCGAGGTGAAGCGCCGCATCCTGCTGGGCACCTATGTGCTTTCCGCCGGCTACTACGACGCCTACTACAACCAGGCGCGCAAGGTGCGCACCCTGATCGCTCACGATTTCCGCGAGGCCCATAGCGTGGTCGATCTGATTCTGACGCCGACCACGCCCTCCGCCGCCTTTGGTACAGGGGAAAAGTCGAATGATCCCATCGCCATGTTCCTGAACGACGTCTTTACCGTGCCGGCCAGTCTGGCGGGCCTGCCGGCCATCTCGGTGCCCGCGGGGCTCGACGGCCAAGGCTTGCCGCTCGGGCTGCAGTTGATTGGCCGGGCCTTCGATGAGGAAACGGTATTGCGTGGCGCAGGGGTGATGGAGGCCGCGGCCAACTTCACCGCCGAACCGACCTTGATGGTCGGCAAGTAAGCGGGAAAGAGGAGAAGATCATGAGCTTGCTGCGAGGCGAGACAGGCGACTGGGAAGTAGTCATCGGGCTGGAAGTCCATGCTCAGGTGATTTCCAACTCCAAGCTCTTTTCCGGGGCTGCCACAAAATTCGGGTCCGAACCGAACAGTCAGGTTTCCCTGGTGGACGCGGCCATGCCCGGTATGTTGCCGGTGATCAATCAAGCCTGTGTCGAGCAGGCGGTCCGCACCGGGCTGGGACTGAACGCCAAGGTCAACATGACCTCTGTCTTTGAGCGGAAGAACTACTTTTATGCCGATCTGCCGCAGGGCTATCAGATCAGCCAGTATGAGATTCCGATCATTGGCGAAGGCGTCGTCAAGGTGGACATTAAGGACTCTCGAACCAAGCAGTTGATCGCGGTCAAGGAGATCGGGATCGAGCGGCTGCATCTGGAACAGGACGCCGGGAAATCCCTGCACGACCAGCATCCCAGCAAGACCTTCGTCGATCTGAATCGCTCCGGCGTCGCGCTGATGGAAATTGTCTCCAAGCCGGACATGCGCAGCGCCGAGGAGGCCGGCGCCTACGTCCGCAAGCTGCGCAGCATCGTGCGCTATTTGGGCACCTGTGACGGCAATATGGACGAAGGGTCGATGCGCTGCGACGTAAACGTTTCGGTTCGCCGGCCCGGCGCGCCGCTGGGCACGCGCACCGAAACCAAAAACGTCAACTCCATCCGCTTTGTGCAGATGACGGTCGACAGCGAGGCGCGCCGTCAGATTGAAGTGTTGGAGGCCGGCGGCGTGATTGACCAGGAAACCCGCCTGTTTGACGCCGCGACCGGCACCACCCGCACCATGCGGTCGAAAGAAAACGCGCACGACTATCGCTATTTTCCCGATCCCGATTTGTTGCCGCTGGAATTGGATCCGGCCTGGGTGGCGGAAATTCGGGCGACGTTGCCGGAGCTTCCCGACGCCAAGAAAGATCGCTTCAAGTCTGACTTTGGTCTGAACGAATACGATGCTGACGTGTTGGTGGCGGAAAAAGCCAATGCGGATTTCTACGAGGCCGTCGTGCAGGGAGGCCCCAAGGGCCAACGCGATCCCAAGTTGGCCGCCAACTGGGTGATCACCAATTTCTTCGGCGCGCTCAATGGATCTGATTTCACCCTGACCACGGCGCCGGTGACGGCGGCGGGTTTGGGGGGACTGATTGACCTGATCACCGACGACACCATTTCCGGCCGGATCGCCAAAGACGTCTTCGAGGAGATGTGGAACAGCGGCAAGGACGCGGCTTCAATCGTCGAAGATAAGGGCCTGAGGCAGATTACCGATACCGGTGCGATCGAGGCGGCGATCGATCAGATCATCGCCGACAACCCCGGCCAGGTCGATCAGTACAAAGACGGCAGCAACCCCAAGGTGATCGGTTGGTTTGTCGGCCAGGTGATGAAGGCGACGCAGGGCAAGGCCAATCCCGGCACGGTGAACAAGCTGTTGAAAGCCAAGCTGGACGGCTAGAAAGTGATCGACAGGGTCGTCACTCTACTAATGGACAGATAAAAGGCGGGGCCCCTTCGGGAACTCCGCCTTTTTCGTTTATTGGCGCTCCCCGACTGGCGCTCCCCGACTGGCGCTCCCCGACCGGCGCGCCCCTGACCGTCGTTCCTGTGACCGGCGGGTCGCTGCGTCGCCCGCGGCATGTCTGTCTTGCCGATTGGGTGCTATGGGATCGGCGCGGGCTCTGCTAGGCAAACCGCATCAGTATTTTTTTAGTTGGACGAATTTCCGGTACGAAAGGTGGAGCCATGCAGCAGCGACGGTTGAGTCAGAAGCAGGTGGTGCGCAAAGCCGCCGTGGAGAGCGCGGGCGGTATTGTCGCCTCGCAGAGTCGGGTGGCCTCACAAGCCGGGGCCCGCCTGTTGGCGGCGGGCGGCAATGCGGTCGACGCGGCGATTGCGACCGCGCTGGCGGTCAGCGTGGCGGAACCCTGGATGTCGGGCCTGGGCGGCGGCGGCATGATGCTGATCTACTCAGCAAAGGACAACAAGGTTTCGGCGATTGATTTTGGCATGCGCACCGCAGCCGGGCTGGATCCCGCCGACTATCCGCTGCAGGCCGATGGCGGCGCCGACGATGACCTGTTCGGCTGGCCCCTGGTTGAAGGCGGGCGCAATCTTGCCGGCGGCGGCTCGATCGCAATTCCGGGCCAAGCCGATGGCTTGCGGCTGGCGTTGGAGGGTTTCGCCAGCAAATCCTGGGCGGAGTTGATCACCCCGGCGATCGACCTGGCGGAAGAAGGGTTGCCGCTGGACTGGTTTTCCCAGGCGCAAATTACCCAATATGCCGGCGAGTTGGCGAAAGATCCGGCGTCGGCGGCGGTTTTTCTGCGCGACGGTCGCGCGCCCGGACCGGTATATGTGCCGACCCTGCTTAAAAATCCCGCGCTGCTCGACACGCTGAAGATGCTGAAATCCCTCGGCCCGCGCGGCTTCTATCAGGGACCGCTGGCGGCGACCTTGGTCGCGGATTTGCAGGCGGCGGGCAGTCGGCTGACGCTTGCGGATCTGGCCGGCTATCAAGCCCACTGGGTGACGCCGCGTCGTGAAGACCACAACGGCTGCGAGCTTTTCGTGTTGCCGGAGTTGAACGGCGGCCCAACCCTGTTGATGGCGCTCGCTCAATTGCGCGCCGGCGGCGGCTTGGCGGATCACCCGGACAAGGACTTTTTCGTTCGTTTTTCCGGCGCGATGCGAGAGGCCTTTCAATATCGCCTGCGGTTGATGGGGGACTGTGACGAGGCCCGCATGCCCTCCTGCACCACCCATCTGTCGGTGGTCGACGGGGCGGGCAATATGGTCAGCCTGACCCAGACCTTGCTTTCGGCCTTCGGCTCCAAGGTGATGTTGCCGGCGAGCGGGGTGCTGATGAACAACGGCGTGAGCTGGTTCGACCCCTGTCCGGGCCGGCCAAACTCCTTGGCGCCGGGCAAGAAGACGCTTTCCAACTACGCGCCGATGATTGGGATGATCGGGGAAAAGCGCTTTGCGCTGGGAGCGTCGGGCGGGCGTAAAATTATTCCGGCTCTGGCCCAGATGACCGCGTTTCTCGGAGATTTTGGCATGAGGCTGGAGGATGCCATGCACCAGCCCCGGGTCGACGTTTCCGGTCCGGATCGGGTGGCGGTCGATCCGGTGCAGATGCCCGGCGACGTGGTTGCGGCGCTGCAAGATAACTACCCGGTCGATTTGGTGCGCTGGGGTCCGCTACCGAACAACTTTGCCGTGATCTCCGCGGTGCTGCGCCAGGGCGGCCGGAACTGGGGCGCGGCCGACCCCTACCACGGCTGGGCCGAAGCGGTCAGTGAGGAAGAGATGCGCCGCGATTGAGGCCCTGCGAGCGAGGTGTCGGGGGCAGGGGCGCCGGCCGGTCAGTGAATAATCTGGCCTGCCGCGCCGTGGCCGGGGCCGTTTTGAGCGCCGGACCGGGTTCAAGAGCATCACTTGCTGATGCCGTTTGACCCGCGCTTTGCCCTTGATCAACCCGTTGAAGGGGGCGTGACGACAAGGTTGACGCGCCGCGCACTTCTTTCTTGGTCGATCAGGGGCTAGCGTCTGTAGCCTCCTGTCTGATTGGCGGCGCGGCGGGTACCGATTTGATCTCCGATTTGCTTGTCTATGCGATTAACGGTGCGGCTTGCCGGCAGGACCACGTGGGCAACGGTGCCTTTTCCCTTTTCGCTGGTCAACCAGATGTCGCCACCATGCTGCTCAACCAGCTTTTTCACCAGGGTCAACCCCAGGCCGGTGCCTTCGAACTGTTTGGCATAGCTGCTTTCGCCCTGCACAAAGGGTTCGAAAATATGCTCCAGGTGGTCCTGGTCGATGCCAATGCCGGTATCGGTAACGGTGAAATGAAACGCCGCCGCGTCATCGAGGCGCACCGCCAACTTGACGTTGCCCCGGGCGGGGGTGAACTTGACCGCGTTGGAAAGAAGATTGATTAGAATCTGCTTCATCCGCCGCTGGTCAACCAGCATAAGCGGCAGGTCGGGCGGAACAGTGCTGGACAGTTTCACCTCGCCGCTATACGCGCGTTCCTTGAGCATGGCCATGGCGGCCGCCACCAGGCTGGCGCTGTCGCTGACTTTCTCCTCCAGTTCGGATTCACCGATTTCGATTTTCGACACGTCGAGAATGTCGTTGATGACCTGCAGCAGGTGATGACCGGACTTCTGAATTTCCTGGCAGTAGTCGCCGTAGCGCCGCGGATGAACCTTACCGAACAACTCGGCGGTGATGATTTCGGAAAACCCGATGATGGCATTGAGCGGCGTTCTCAGCTCATGGCTCATGTTGGCAAGGAATTCGGTTTTCGCGCGATTGGCCAAATCCGCCGTTTCCTTGGCGGCCTGCAAGGCGATTTCGTTGTGTTTGTGGTCCGAAATGTCGGTGGAGATGCCACAAACCCCGATCAGATCTCCGCGCTTCGAATAGATCGGGAATTTCAGCGTCAGAAAAACCTTGGCGCCGGTTTTCGTTGGGATGATTTCTTCCAACTTGAGCGCCGTGCCCATGGAAATGACGGCCTTGTCCTTCTGTTGAAAAGCATCGGCCATTTCAGGACCAAACAGCTCCCGGTCGGTTTTTCCGATGATGTCCGAGGCTTTCTTATCAAACATCTCCTCGAAGAGTTTGTTAACGAAAAGATGGCAGCCATCAGGGTCCTTGATAAAGATTAGCGAAGGCGCGTTGTTGAGGACCTGCTGGGATAGCTGCTCGCTGTCCTGCCACGCCATGTAAAGCTCGGTGACACTTTTTCCCAGCTGGTTGAATTCCTGGATCGAAGAGGGAATAAAGGAGACGTCCTGACCGGTCACGACCTTTTCGGCGTAGTCGGTCACCTGTTGCAAGGATCGTCGGATGAAGCGGTACAGCAGCACCGCCACCAACAGGAATATCGGCGCCAGGACACTGAACAAGATCAGGAAATCAACCTGCACCGAATGTTTGAGTGAATTGATCGCGCCCGGCGGATTGCTGGTTTGCAAGGTGAGTTTGCTGTCCGCGCCAAGATCCAGCGACAGCGGGTAATAGAACGCCAACTCTTCATCATGGCTTGATGCCAAGGGGTCGTTCGTGGTGGTGGCTCCCTGTGGTCTATGGCTGTGAACGCCTTGCCGGCTGGGTGGATAGGGTAGGTCGTAGCCTTTTGTCTGAGCGATGAGTTTCTTGTCGTAATAGAGACCGGCCGAGTTGGTCTGATTTGCGGTCTGCACCTCGCGAATGAACGACTGGTTGTCGGTCAGGATCAAGCCGGCCAACAGTGTTCCCAACAACCGGCCACGGCTGGCGTCGACCAGATGGATCGCGGTCGCCAGGACGACAAGCGGACGGTTCACGCCGTCATCCATGCCGATGATTTGAGGCTGCCCCACCAG
The DNA here is from genome assembly GCA_963976695.1 of uncultured Rhodovibrionaceae bacterium. Lineage (GTDB taxonomy): Bacteria > Pseudomonadota > Alphaproteobacteria > Kiloniellales > DSM-21159 > CAXBMB01. The sequence continues at coordinate 54,934 of CAXBMB010000013.1, read as the reverse complement.
CAAAGAAGGGTCCGCCAGGCTGGCAAGGAGCGGATCCAGGTCATAGGTGCCGGTGCTGCTGCTGTAGCTGTCGGCGGTCAGGTTGGACCAGAGGATCAGGGTGTCGAGGCGGCCTTCGTTGTTGCGATAGAGGGCTGATTTGAGACTTTGCTCAATGGCTTCTTGCTTGCCGGACTTGAGCGCCGTCAGCAACTTTGGCGACTCGGCGATTGACGTGAGAATCTGCTCCAACTGCCGTTTCCGGTTGGTCAGAATGAGATTTCCAATGGTCTTGTTCTTATCCAGATAACGACCCAAGTCGCGCTCAATCGCGCGGTTGGACTCCCAGGCCACGGTCATGAAAGACGCCGCGAGGATGATCAGGCAGGCGAGTAGAAACAGGCCCACCATAAGGGTTGGAAAGCCCATTTTACCGATGCTCGGCAGCGGTTTGCCGGCTGCGCGGTCAGTTCGAATATCTGAAGGCATAGTTCTGTAGCTCACGCAGCCGTTCCGCGGGGGTGGATTGATCGACAATGGCAAAAGCGCCGGAAAACACCTTCGGAACTTCCCCGCTTCGCCCTTCCAGTGACAGCTTGATCGCCTCGGCCATGGCGATGCCATTGTCGTCGTTCATGCGCATAACCGTGAAGTTCAGGGATTTTCTGTAGATGGCGTCCAGTTCGGATGAGCCGCCGCCCCATCCATTTACCATGATTTGATTGCCCTTGCCGGTTTCCCGAAGCGCGTCGGAAATGCCCAAGGCAATGTCGGTGGTGCTGGCATAGATGAAGCTCAAGTCTGGGTAGTCGGCGATCACCTCCAGCGCGGCGTCACGGGATTTCCGGCGGTTGAACCCGACGTAGTAGGAGGCTTTGAGGGTAACGCCGGGCTGCTTGGCCATGGCCAAGCGGAACGACTCGCCTCGGGCCGTGCTGACATACCCCGGCGCGCCATAAAACAAGGCGTAAGACCCCTTGCCCTTGCTGACCTTCAGGTAGTGTTCAACCAGCTTGAGGGTGCCTGTGACGTGGTCGAAGCCAACGTAAAAAAAAGGCTGCTGCGCACCGAAGACTTTTAAGGGGGTGGTAATGTTTTGCAATATTATCTTGGTCTGGCCACGCGCCATGACCCGCTCAATTAGGCCCTTGTGGCGCAAGGCATCAAGGGTGAAAACAAAAAAATCCGGCGCGGCTTCAAGCGCCTGGCCAATCAACTTGCTTTGCTTGTCGACTTCGCTTCCCGGTTTAGTGAAGTAGGTATCGAGGAGGTAGTCAATCTTGAGTTCTCTCAACCGCGCTTCAAATGCCGCGACACTGCGTCGCCAATAGCCGGATACTTGCAAGGCTGGATAGACAATAACAATCTTGACGGGTGATTTCTGCGTGCCGGCCAGCGGCGCACCCGGCAGGGCGACCCGCCTGACGAAGGCGTCCGTGCGCTGTTGTTCACCGGGGGTCGCGGCGATGTAGTCCTGCTGGCTCCAGTAGTTTTGCAGCAGTATATCGTCCGCCCTGACAGGTCCAGAAGCAAAGAGCAGCAAAAAAATGGCGGAGATGGGTGCGAGAAATTTCATCGGTGTCTGCTTGTTCTGGACACTACAGTGCGGAATAGCTTTGGTCGAGTTTCTGCCCCTTATGGTTGTTTCTAATCGAGTGAAAATAGACAGGGTGGCGTTATACGGCTTGCGTAAGTCTCGGCCCTGTCGAAGGTGCGAATCACTTACTATATCTGTCGCAAAAGATAATTTATAATTTATTAAGTTACTTGTTAAGAGTGAAGAGGGGTTTCTTCGATATAGCGGTGGGGTTTGACCAAAAGTAACCTTCCACCAGGGGCGGGCGCAGTGGCGACGGGTGTGGCGGCCGATGCGGCAACGGGCGTGAGCCGGGCTGAACCTTCGACAGGATAATGCGGACGCGGACCTGCGCGGGCTTGCTGGCGAGATTGATCGCTGGGACCGCCTCAGTGGCCTTGGCACAAGACCATTCACGGTTGACTTCGCGCTTTTGCTTGCCGCGCGGTCTGTGCCATCGTTGACGCGGCGCTGTCGCTGCGCAAACAGCGCGGACCGCGCGCCAAAATCGTGGCGTCACGGTTGGCTATGACACGGAGGAGAGCCGTTAGATGAGTGGTATTGTTAAAGAATTTCAGGGAATTGCTCCGAGAATTCACCCCAGCGCCTTTATCGCCGAAACCGCAGTGATCATTGGTGACGTGGAGATTGGCGCGGGGTCATCGATCTGGTACGGCTGCGTCATTCGCGCCGACGTCAACCGCATCGTGATCGGTGAAAACACCAACATCCAGGATGGCACGGTCATTCACTGCAACCACGACCCAAAGGGACCCTACCGGGAAACCGGCGGGGGCATGCCCTGCCTGATTGGCAGCAACATCACCGTGGGCCACATGGCCCTGCTGCACGCCTGCACGCTGGAAGACGATTGCTTTGTCGGCATGAAGGCGCTGGTCATGGATCAGGCCGTGGTGGAAAGCCGGGCGATGCTGGCGGCCGGCGCGCTGCTGACGCCCCGCAAGCAGGTGCCGGGTGAAACGCTCTGGGCGGGCAATCCGGCCCGACAGCTGCGGCCCTTGACGGCAAAGGAAATCGACTACTTTTCCTATTCCGCCGATAACTACCAAAAATTGGCGCGGCAACATGCGCTGTCCGACCTGGCCCACGATCCTGCGCAGCGCCGGCAGCAACGGCAGGATCCCTAAGCCAAAGCCCGAAATTGAAGCCTGAAGCAGGCCTGTCAAACCGCGTGGCGCCGCTTCGCCGGGTTGATGCCGGCGTTTTTCATGGATTGGTGTCTCATAATTTGCCGGTATTGGAAGAATGCTGTCTTCACACGTTCCGTCGCGCGCCGCTTGGTTTGACCCGGTTGCTCGTCGGCAAAGCGCTGGTGGTGTCGTCCAGACCGGCTGGGCGAGCGCCGCCCGAGTGACACGGGCTACTTGGTCTGATGAATAATTTGATAGTGATTATATGGTTACAATTTTTTAGACTATTGTGATTAAATCTGATGATCGCGTTGATCGGCGGGGCGGGGGCAAAAACAAAACCAAGAGAGTTACCCCGTCTGGCCAGCTATCGACCCGGCAGCGACATTGATAGGACCTTCCCGCCACCACCGAACCTTCCGCCAGTAAAAACACGGACCGAAAAAACCAACCAAAAACCACAGGCTGACATGTCCTTGCAGAACCTCAAAGAACGCATTCGGCTTCTGGAAGAAGAGCTGGCCATTCTAAAAGGCGGGGGCGGGACCGCGCTTCCCGAGGGTTCCAGTTTACAAGAACTTTTGGGCGCAAGCCCGCTGGGGGTGAGCCTGTTTCGCGACAGCGACCAGGTCGTTACCTATGCGAACGCACGCTTTGCCGATGTCCTGGGCTATGCCAGTCCAGACGATTTGCTGGGCCGAACCACGCAAGCGCACTGGCGCGATTCCGAACAGTTGCAGCGGTTCGTAACCGAGTGCGCCGCGTCGGGCCGGGTGTCGGCGCGCGAAGTGGCGCTGAAAACCGTTGCCGGAAAAACAATCTGGGCGCTGGTTTCCTGGAGCCATGCCGTCCTTGATCAGCAGGCGCAGACGCTATTTTGGCTGCAGGATATTTCCGGCCAAAGAAGCGCCGAAAAGGAGATCCAGGTGCTAAATCAGGGGCTTGATCAGATCATCAAGGAGCGCACGGAACAGATTCTGGTGACAGGAAAGCGGGTCCATGCCGCCTTTGACGAAGGACCTATTGGCATGGAGCTCAACACCATCGAGGGGGTTCGCCTTCGGGTAAACCACGCCCTCGCCAATTTCCTGGGCTATTCGATTGAAGAGTTGGCGGGCACCAATATTTTCGATACCACGGCGGATAAAGCCGATCTTGAACGCAGCCGCAAACTGCGCCGCAAGGTGATCGAGGGTGCGGCCAACCGCTATGAAAACCAGCTCCGTTTTCGGCACCGGGACGGCCACACGATTTTTGGCGAAACCACCAACATCTTGGTGCGAAAGAAGAACGGCGAGCCGGACTACTTCATCTCCCATATCGTGGATGTCACCGATCGCAAGCGTACCGAATTGCAGCTGTTGGAAGCCAAGGAAGCCGCGGAGGAGGCCAGCAAGGTCAAGTCAGAGTTTCTGGCGAGTATGAGCCATGAGTTGCGGACCCCGCTCAATGCGGTCTTGGGCTTTGCGCAGATGTTGCTTTTCGATCCCCAGGTCCCGCTGCAGTCACGGCAGCGGGAAAAGGTCGAACACATCTTGGCGGGCGGCAATCACCTTCTCGAATTGATCAACGATATTCTCGACTTGGCCAGACTGGAGGCGGATAAAACCTCGCTTCTCTGGGAGGAGGCCAACGCCAACGAGGTGGTGGCGGACTGCGTGGCGATGACCCGCGCACTGGGCCGGTCGAAAAACATCACCGTCATTGATCGTCTTGGCGACGGACCGTCGGTCCAGCTTCGGACCGATAAGTTGCGGCTCAAGCAGGTCTTGCTGAACCTGCTTTCGAACGCGGTTAAATACAACAAGCAAGATGGCCTGATCACGATCGTCGGGGCGAAGGCCGGGCCGGGCTTTTTTCGGATTTCGGTCACCGACACCGGCATCGGTATTGCCGAGAAGGATCAGTTGAACATCTTCAAGATGTTTCATCGGCTTGACGCGGACCCCATGGTGGCCAGTCAAGGCACCGGCATCGGCCTGAACGTCACCAAACGCCTGGTGGAAAAGATGGCCGGACGAAGTGGCCTGACCAGCGTGGAGGGTGAGGGCAGCACCTTCTGGATCGAGCTCCCTTTGGTGTCCAACGAAGACGTTCTTATTTGGACCAACAATCTTCGCGTCGGCGTCGATGCCATCGACAAGGATCATCAACACCTGATTTCCTTGTTAAATCAGGTGACGTTTCATTCCGCCGAAGACATGGAAGTCCGCGAGGCGGTAGGCGATCTGATCGATTTCACCCGCCAACATTTTGACCGCGAAGAGTTGATCATGGAGGTTTGCAACAGTCCCGACCTGAAAGATCATCGCGCCCTGCATCAACAGCTGATGGCGGAGGTCGAAGAGCTGGTCGCCCGTTGGCACAAGAGCAACAGTCCAGACTCTTTTCACCATCTGCGCAGACGGCTTCGAAATTGGTTGCTGGACCACATCGGTAAAATTGACACCGAGATTGCCCACTACGCCAAGAACAAGGACCTGTTGATTCGAAAAGCGTTGAACCGTATGGGTTGGTTTTCGCCGTCCGGTTGAGCCAGACAGCAGGTCACCCAGCCGGCAAGGATCGACTTTGCCGCCGCTGCGCCGCGAATGGAAAAGGCCATCACCTTTTGCCGCCGGTTCCAGTCGGTAAAGCTAATGAAATCAACAGTCTTTGCTAACGGTCTATTAACTTTGCGTTATTAATCTTTTTTTAGTGCTCGAGGATAAGAGGTCTTTGGGCTGTCCCTCCAAATGAATGGATATTGATGGTGAGTGAAACCATTTCTTTGGCCAGCCAAAATGCTGCCAATGCCGCCTTTGAATCCTTGAAAGGCGAGTTCCTCGGCGAGGCGTTGGACGACCTCAATCGATTGAGCAATGAAACCTCGGAAATTCGCGGTGGTCAGGCGCGCCTGCATGATGTGCTGCAGGGCTCCTATCTTTTGGCGGTCCGTCTCAAAGGCGGAGCGGCCAGCTATGAACTGGCCTTGCTGGGGGTCGCGGCCAGCCGCTTCGAGGACTATCTCACCAATGCGGAAAACGCCAGCGAGCAGACGGTGGTCGATATCCAGGACTATCTGGATGTGCTGATTGATATGGTGGAAGCCGAGGCCGAGGGGCGCGAGATCAAGGGAGATCTGGTTCGCAGTCTGCCCATGCGCCGTAATTTTGATCCGGCGATGATCAAGCGAGCTCGGATCGAGGTGTTGCTGGTCATGCCGGAAGGGGCGATCCGCAAGATGATCGAACGGGAAATTCAGGAGTGCGGCTATAGCGTAACCTCGGTGGGCTCTTCCTTTACCGCCCTGGAGTTGATTGTCCGAACCCAGCCTGATTTGGTCATTCTGTCGTCTGTTCTGCCCGAATTGGCCGGTGTCGAACTGGCCATTGGCCTGAAAGCCATGCCGCAGACCCGCAACTCGGCCGTGGCCATTATCACCTCGCACGAGAAGGGACACGGTTCCCTGGCGCTGTTGCCGGAAACCGTGTCGATCATTCGCAAAGGGGCGAATTTCGGGGACGATCTGACGGAAACCCTGAAGGATCAGTTCCTGCTGTAGTCGGCGCAGGCTTTCCCAGCCGCCCCCTGGCCGCTCAGTCCTGGTCGGCGCGCACCTTCACATAGCGCCCCGGGGCCGGCTCAATTATCGGCAGCTTGCCCGCGCCGGGCTCCCGGGCCGGCACCTTCGCCCCGGCGTATTGAGCCACCCATTTGTCCCATTCCGGCCACCAGGATCCGGCCCGTTCCTCGGCGGTCTCGAGCCAGGCGTCGGGGGCGTCGGGCAGCGTCTCATTGACCCAATGGCTATATTTGTTGGCGCTGGGTGGGTTCACCACGCCGGCGATGTGGCCCGAAGCCGCCAGCACGAATTTTGTTGCGCCACCCAACTTTTGGGTCAGCGCGTAGGTCGCCGTCCACGGCGCGATATGGTCTTCGCGGCAGGACAGCATCATCGCCGGCGTCTTGATTTTGGTCAGGTCGAGCGGCACGCCGCGAAGGCTCAGCGCATTGGCCTGGGTGAGCAGATTGTTCTGGTACATGTTGCGCAGATAAAAGGAATGCATCGCCGCGGGCATGCGGGTGGAATCGGAGTTCCAGTAGAGCAGGTCGAAGGGGAAGGGGTCCTTGCCCAGCAGGTAATTGTTGATGACAAAGGACCAAATCAAATCGCTGGCGCGCAGCAGGTTGAAAGACGTCGCCATGCTGCGGCCATCCAAATACCCCTTCGCCGCCATCGAGCGCTCCATCGACTCGATCTGCTCCTCATCGACGAAGACGCTGAGCTCGCCGGCTTCGGCAAAGTCGGTCATGGTGGTGAAGAAGGTTGCCGATTTGATGCGCTTGACGCTGGGACCGGGCTTGCCCTTCGGTTTGGCGTGGAGATAGGCCAGCAGCGCCGCCAACAGCGTGCCGCCCAGGCAATAGCCGATGACGTTCAGGTCCTTTTCGCCGGTGGCCGACTCGATGGCGGCAATGGCGGCGAAGGCGCCGTCGATCATGTAGTCGTCGAACGACATCTCAGCCAGCTCGGCGCCGGGATTGACCCAGGAAATCATAAAGACGGTGAAGCCCTGGGCCACCAGCCAGCGGACCATCGAATTTTTCTCGCGAAGATCCAAAATATAAAACTTGTTGATCCAGGGCGGAATGATCAACAGCGGGCGCTTGTGCACCTGTTCGGTGGTCGGGCTGTATTGGATCAACTGCATCAGGTGATTTTCGAACACCACCTGGCCCGGCGTGGTCGCGAGGTTGCCGCCGACCTCAAAGGCTTGTTCATCGGTCATGCTGATGGAGAGCTGGCCCTTGCCGCGCTCCAGGTCGCTCAGCAGATTTTCCAGGCCGTGGACCAAATTCTCGCCGCCACTTTCCAGCGTCGCCTTGAGGACCTGCGGATTGGTCATCAAAAAGTTGCTGGGGGCCATGGCATCGACAAATTGCCGGGTATAAAAGTCGACCTTCTGCCGTGTTTTCGGATCCAGGCCCTCGACCTCCGCCACGGTGGACTGTAGCCAACGCGACGTCAGCAGATAGGATTGTTTGACATAGTCGAACAGTTCATGATTCCAGGCTTCATCCTTGAAGCGCTTGTCGCCCTTTTCCGGCGCGGCCGGCGATGGGGCGGTTTTCTCCGAGTCTTCCGACGACAGGCCGGCGAACAGCCGCGCGGTCGAGCTTTGCCAGAGTTCCAGATAGCTTTCCCACAGGCTGGCGTGGGCCTTAATCAGCTTGTCGGGGTCGGACATCATCTGCGATGTCATTTCCATGAAGGCGGTGTAGATATTCAGCGGATCCGGATTGTAGTCGCCCAAGGCGCCCTGTTCGTTAGCTTGTCGCTCCATAAATTCAGCAATGAGTTTTTGGCTTTTTTCAGCGATCCCGGCCCAAGATTCGGACATATCCACGGGATCGGGAACTTTCGTGTTCGGGATCTGTTGCTCACTCATCATTGCTTCCTTATGCTTCGGCGTTCTTGCGGTGCAGTAAGGCATGGTGCCGGGCTGGTGTTAACTTTATGATGTCGGGCAATGCCGTGAGAAACAACCTTAAAGCGGTTGCGGTGGAATAGCGAAAAAAGGCGGGACTTGGTTTGGCTTTGTCCATGTGTAGGAGAATAGAGGAATGAAGATGGGTGTCAGCCAGGACCAGCTTCGTGCGAAACCGAGGTATGGGAAATCTTTGCGATTGGCTCTCTTGGGTCTGTTGCTTCCCCTGAGCGTGGGGGCGTGCAGCACCCTTGAAGACACCTATTCCGACATCATGGGCACCTCCGACCAGCCTACCATGGAAAGGGTCGATGCCGGCGACGCCGGCCAAGAAACCAGCTATCCCAACCTGGGGTCGGTGCCCAATGATCGGCCGGTCGCCACCTCGGCAAGCCAACGGGCGGCTTTGCAGGAGGGGTTGCGAAAGAATCGTGAAGCCGCGGTTTATGTCGATGCGGAGCGCCAGGCTTCGGAGTTGATGCGCAGTGGTGATCGGAGCCTGTCGCGCGACAGCCGCAGCATCGTGCGCGGGGCGGCGGTCGGCGGCCAATCGCCGTCAGGCACGGGTGCGATGCAGGACCAGCCCGAAGATCTTCCCCAGGACAGCGGCGGCGCGGATAGGAAGGTGAACGGCCAAACCTTCGTGCCGGGAACCGTTTCGGGTCAGGCAGCCGGGGGTCAGACGGCCGGGGTCTCGACCCTCGCGCTTCGCAACGACCTGGTTGGCGTGATTTATTTCGGCCACTCCGCGTCCGACTTGGAGCAGTCGGATTTGCAGGTTTTGGCTGAAATCGCCGCCTATCAGCAAAAATATAACGGCACGCTCCGGATTGTCGGGAACGCCTCTCAGCGGACCAACACCACCGATCCCGTGGCGCGCAACCTGGCCAACTTCGATATTTCGCTGCAGCGCGCCCAGTCGGTGGCCAGCGCACTGAAGAAGCTGGGGGTTTCGGGCAAGCAGATGGTGGTGGAAGCCAACTCCGCGAACCAGCCGGTTTACTATGAGTTCATGCCCACCGGCGAGGCCGGCAACCGCCGCACCGAAATCTATCTCCAATACTGAGTGCCGACCGCTTGAAGCGGGCGAAGACGCCGGGAAAGAAGACCCCGGGAAAAAAGAAGCCGGGAAAAGCCGGGGTGGAGAGCGGGCTGGTTTGAACAAGCGGCGGCCTTTATCAAGGATTCGCGCTTGGCCCGCCGCCGGTTTAACCTGTCTTGCCGCCCGATTCGTCGCCTTGTGCGCGACCTGCCGTTGGTTACGGATTTCGTCAATGCCGCCAAGAATTGGTTGCCAAGCGGCAGCCACCAGGCTTTCTTGCGGCTTCTGTCAACGCTTTCGCAGAATGGTTCCTTTCATAGCTCGCCATGGAACAAGATTTTCATCGGATTAAACGCCTGCCGCCCTATGTCTTTGCCGAGGTCAATGCACTGAAGGCGAAGGCGCGCGCCGCCGGGGATGACATCATTGACTTTGGCATGGGCAACCCGGACCAGCCGCCGCCGGCGCATATTGTCGCCAAGCTGGTGGAAACGGTGCAGGACCCCAAGGTCCACCGCTACTCCAATTCCCGGGGCATTCCGGGCCTGCGCAAGGCGCAGGCCGGCTACTACGAGCGTCGTTTCGGCGTCACCTTGGACCCGGAAAGCGAGATCATCGCCACCATCGGCTCGAAGGAGGGGTTGGCCAATCTCGCCCAGGCGATCACCAGTCCGGGCGATATCATCCTGGCGCCCAACCCCAGCTATCCGATTCACGCCTTCGGGTTCATCATCGCGGGGGCGGCGATTCGATCCATTCCCATGGTTCGCGATCCCGATGACATTGACGGCGACGCGGACTTTGGCGGCGAACGGCTCGAGGATTTCCTGCGTCAGTTGGATCGCGCGGTGCGGCATTCGGTGCCCAAGCCCTTGGCGCTGATCGTCAACTTCCCCAGCAATCCCACCGCCGAGGTGGTCGGGCTGAGCTTTTATGAAGCGGTGGTGGACTTTTGCCGCCGCAACGGCATCTATGTGATCTCGGATCTTGCCTACGCGGAGGTTTACTTCGGTGACCGTGCGCCGCCCTCCATTTTGCAGGTTCCCGGCGCCCGGGATGTGGCGGTCGAATTCACCTCGCTGTCGAAAACCTACTCCATGCCCGGTTGGCGCATGGGGTTTTGCGCCGGAAACAAGCGGCTTATCGCGGCGCTGGCGCGGATGAAGTCCTATGTCGACTACGGCGCCTTCACGCCGATTCAAGTGGCGTCGACGGCGGCGCTGAATGGACCGCAGGACTGTGTTGAGGAAATGCGTCGGCGCTATAAGTCCCGCCGCGACGTGCTGGTCGAGGGGCTAAGGGCCGCCGGTTGGAAAATTCCCAGCCCGGCGGCGACCATGTTCGCCTGGGCGCCGTTGCCAAAAGCCTATCGTCATCTCGGCTCCTTGGCCTTTTCCAAGCTGCTGTTGTCCCATGCCAAGGTGGCCGTGGCGCCCGGCGTCGGATTTGGCGAGTACGGCGACGATTTCGTCCGGCTGGGGCTGGTGGAAAACGAGCATCGAACCCGCCAAGCCGTGCGCAACATCAAGCAATTCCTGAAGGCCTCGGATGACATCCTGGCCCTTACCAAAAGCTGAATGGATATCTCAACGTGACTGAACCGCTGAAAATCGGCATTGCTGGCCTGGGAACGGTCGGCCGCGGCACCATCAGACTGCTTGACGAGAACGTCGAGCAATTGAGCGCCCGGGCGGGCCGCCGGTTTATTCTGACGGCGGTGTCGGCGCGCGACCCACGCAAAAATCGCGGCCTGAGCCTGGACACGGTGCGTTGGTACGACGATGCGACTCAATTGGCGGTTGATCCGGACCTGGACATTGTGGTCGAGCTGATCGGCGGCTCTGACGGTATCGCCAAGGCGGTGGTCGAACAGGCCCTCGCCGCGGGCAAGCATGTGGTGACCGCCAACAAGGCCCTGGTCGCCCACCACGGGGTGGCGTTGGCGCAACTGGCGGAGTCGAAGGGGGTGACCCTGGCCTATGAAGCCGCGGTGGCGGGGGGCATTCCGGTTATCAAGTTGCTGCGCGAAGGCCTGTCGGGCAATCGCGTCATCCGGCTGCAAGGCATCCTGAACGGCACCTGCAATTACATTCTCACCACCATGCGGGAAACCGGCGGCGAATTCGCCGAGGTGCTGGCGCAGGCGCAGCAGCTCGGCTATGCGGAAGCCGACCCGTCTTTTGATGTGGACGGTGTGGATGCGGCGCACAAGCTGGCGATTTTGGCGTCCTTGGCCTTTGGCTGCGAGGTGAATTTCACCGAGGTCTATATGGAGGGAATCCGCAGCATTGACGCCTCTGATATCGCCTATGCCGAGGAGTTGGGCTATCGCATCAAGCTGCTGGGAATCGCCCAGATCAACGGCGAGGGGATCGACCAGTGGGTCTATCCCTGCATGGTGCCACGGGGCCAAACCCCGATCGCCGACGTGGAGGGGGTGAACAATGCGTTGCTGATGACCGGCAATTTCGTGGGCAATATCATGGCGGAAGGCCCCGGCGCGGGCGAGCGGCCAACCGCCTCGGCGGTGGTCGCGGACTTGATGGATATCGCGCGTGGGATCAGCCTGCCGACCTTCGGTTTGCCGGTGGCCAAGCTCAAATCCTTGCCGCGCAACGCCATCGGCAGCCGCGAGGGGGCTTACTATCTGCGCTTCCTGGTGCTGGACCAATCGGGGGTGTTGGCCGACATTGCCGCGGCGCTGCGCGATGAGGATATTTCGGTCGAAGCGATGATTCAGCGCGGGCGCTCGCCGGGCGAAGCGGTTCCCCTGGTGATCACCACCCACGAGACCACCGAAGCCCAGTTACGGCGCGCGCTTTGCAAAATAGATGAAATGGAAAGCTGCCTGGAAGCCCCGCAGGTTATCCGAATCGAGAACGTTTAGCGCCAGCCCCCTTGCTCCCGCCGGGAAAATCCGGCAGATAGCGCAGGAAAATTTTTTGGCGGGCGCGGTTTTCTGTCGCCGCCTTGTCTCGGTATGAAAGAACGCTCCTTGCCGTGTCTTCGAACACCGCGGGGCAACTAGGGAGAAGCGGTGTGAGCGAAATGGATCGCAATCTGGCTCTTGAGGTGGTTCGGGTAACCGAGCGCGCAGCCCTGTCGGCATCCCGACTGATGGGTCGCGGTGACGAAAAGGCCGCCGATCAGGCGGCCGTCAATGCCATGCGGGATGCCCTGAACGATTTGGCCATCGACGGGACGGTGGTGATTGGCGAAGGCGAGCGTGATGAAGCGCCGATGCTGTTTATCGGCGAAAAGGTCGGCGCCGGCGGCCCGAAGGTCGACATTGCCCTGGACCCGCTTGAAGGCACCACCATCACCGCCAAAGGCGGCCCCAATGCCTTGGCGGTGATCGCCATGGCCGAGGAGGGGGGCTTTTTGAACGCACCCGACGTTTACATGGACAAGATTGCCGTCGGCGGCGGGCTGCCGGACGATGTTGTCGATCTGGATCAATCGCCGGAAGAGAATCTGAAGAACCTGGCCCAGGTCAAGGGGATGGAGGTCGCCGACCTGGTGGTTTGCATCTTGGATCGCCCACGACATCAGGAACTGATCGCGCAGGTGCGCGGCGCGGGCGCGCGCATCATGCTGATCGGCGACGGCGACGTTTCCGGTGTGATGGCCACCAGCGAGCCTTCCAGCGGCGTTGATATCTATATGGGATCCGGCGGGGCGCCGGAGGGGGTGCTGGCGGCGGCGGCCTTGCGCTGCATCGGCGGGCAGATCCAGGGTCGGCTGCTGTTTCGCAACGACGACGAGCGGGGCCGGGCGCACAAATGGGGCATCACCGACCTGAACCGGAAATATAAGCTGATGGACTTGGCCGGCGGGGACGTGATGTTCGCCGCCACCGGGGTTACCGATGGTTCCATGCTGCGCGGCGTTCGCCGTTTCAAGGGCGGCGCCACCACCCATTCCATGGTCATGCGCTCCAAGACCGGCACGGTGCGCAAGATTGAGGGGCAGCATAACTTCACCATCAAGCCCTGGTTTGATCCGCCGGTGTCTCTTTAAGCGCTTCCGGCGGCTCTGGGCGGACGCGACGCCCGGAGCCGGGCGGGGAGCCGGTCTGGAAAACGTCAGATGGAATGGGTGACAGCATGACGACAACGGCCGCGCGCGCCTGTTTTTTAGATGTCGAGCAGTCATTGACCGGCAAACGCTGGGAAGAGCGGGGCGGCGATAGCCGTCTCGCTCTTGCTTTGAGTCAAAGGCTTCACCTGCCCGAAGTGGTTGGCCGCATCCTGGCCGCCCGCCAGGTTTCGTTGGAGGAGGCGCCGAGCTTTCTGGAGCCGACCTTGCGCAGCTATCTGCCCAATCCGTCCCGGCTGCAAGATATGGACAAGGCCGCGGCCCGCATTGCCCAGGCCATAATGGCCGGTGAAAAGATCGCCGTTTTCGGTGACTACGATGTGGATGGCGCGACCTCCTCGGCCCTGCTGAAGCAGGTTCTGGAGGCCCAGGGCGGGCAGGTTCGAATTTACATTCCCGATCGGATGACGGAAGGCTACGGCCCGAACGCGGCGGCGTTACTGCGTCTGCACCAGGAAGGCGCGGCGGTGATTATCACCGTGGATTGCGGAATCTCGGCCTTCGACCCGCTGACCCAAGCGGCCGAAGCTGGGATTGACGTGGTGGTGGTTGATCACCATGCCGCCGAACCGCGTCTGCCGCCGGCCTATGCCCTGGTCAATCCCAATCGGTTGGATGACACCAGCGGCTTGGGGCAACTGGCGGCGGTGGGGGTGGCCTTTTTGTTGCTGGTCGCCATCAACCGCGTGCTGCGAGAGGCCGGGTGGTTCGCCAAGACAAATCGGACGGAGCCGCGCCTGCTGCACTGGTTGGATCTGGTGGCGCTTGGCACGGTGTGTGATGTGGTGCCCCTGACCGGGCTCAACCGCGCCTTTGTCACCCAGGGGCTGAAGGTCATGGCGAAGATGACCAATTTGGGACTGGCCGCGCTGGGTGACGTTGCGCGGATGGATTCAGCGCCGGGGACCTACCATGCCGGATTTTTGCTCGGGCCGCGGGTCAATGCAGGCGGGCGGGTCGGCGAGGCCGGCTTGGGCGCGCGCCTGCTGACCACCAGCGATCAGGCCGAAGCCCGCGCCATTGCCGAGCAGCTCGACGGCTATAACGGCGCGCGCAAGGAGATTGAAGCGGCGGTGCTCGACCAGGCCATTGCCCAGGTCGAAGAGGCGGCGGACGCGCCCGAAGGGGTGGTCTTCGCATCCGGCTTGGGTTGGCACCCGGGGGTGATCGGGATCGTCGCGTCTCGGCTAAAGGATCGCTATAACCTGCCCAGTCTGGTGGTGGCGCTGGACGCCGACGCCAGCGGCGCGCTGGTGGGAAAGGGTTCGGGTCGCTCCGTGCCCGGGGTTAACCTGGGCGCGGCGGTGACGGCGGCGCGACAGGCCGGGCTGTTGATCAACGGCGGCGGCCACCCGATGGCCGCCGGGATCACCGTGGCCGGCGAGAAGCTGCAGGAACTGCGCGCCTTTTTAACCGCGCGATTGACCCATGACCTGGCCCGAATCGCCTATCAACCGTCCCTTGGCTTCGATGGGGTGTTGTCGGTCAGCGGCGCGCGCGGCGGGCTGCTGAAGCAGTTGCAGCGTGTCGGACCGTTCGGCACCGGCAATCCCGAGCCGCGGTTCGCCTTGAGCCAGGCGCGGATCGCCAAAGCCGATGTGGTGGGAGAAAACCATGTCCGCTGCCAGTTGACCGACGCCACCGGCGGCCGTCTCAAGGGGATCGCCTTTCGGGCGCTCGACACGGCGCTGGGCGATGCCCTGCTGAATAGCAAGGGCGTTACCCTGCACCTGGCGGGCAAGCTGCGCGAGGATTCCTGGGCCGGCGCCGATGCGGTGCAGTTTCAAATTGAAGACGGCGCGTCTGTGCGCGCGCGCTGATTGGCTTTGCCGGGGAAAGCGGTAACGGCCATTTGATCCGCCGCCAAGGCAAACTCACTCTCTGAATCGCCACAAAGCTCGCTATAGTGGGGATCGTGAGGAAAAAATTATCTCCCCTGGCTCTGATTGCCCTCTTATTTTCTGCGCCGTTTGGCCAGCCGCCGCTTGCCGCCCAACCGGTCGACCTGGAATTGGTCCTGGCGGTGGATTCCTCCTCTTCAGTGACCTCCTGGGAGTTTGAGTTGCAGATGCGCGCGCTGGCCGAGGCGTTCCGCGCGCCGGACGTTCAAAACGCCATCCGCACGACGGGGGAATTGGGCATTGTCGTCTCGCTGGTACAGTGGTCCGGGCGAAACAAACAGGTGCTGGCGGTTGATTGGGGCCAGATCTACGATCAAGCGTCCGCCTTGGCCTTTGCCGATAAGATCGACAACACCCCGCGGCTGGTCAGCGGTGGAAGCACCGCCATCGGCTCGGCGATGATGTTCTCCCAGTCCTTGATCGCGCGCAACGCCTATGAGGGACGTCGCAAGATCATCGATGTCTCGGGCGACGGCCGCACCAATCAGGGCATCCAATCGGCGCAGGCCCGTGATCTGCTGGTGGCCGCGGGAACCACCGTCAACGGTTTGGCCATCCTGAACGAAGACCCCAGCGTCGACAGCTACTACCTGCGTTATGTGATCGGCGGCGCCGCGGCCTTCATCATCACCGCCAAGAACTACAAGGATTTCGCCCGGGCCATTCGACAAAAGCTTGTCCGCGAAATTGGCGGGCCGCCGATGGTGGAGCGGCGGGGTCCGACAGGCGGCCCGGAAGACCGCAACCGGCGGCTGGCCTTGGCGCCGTCTGACGCCGTTGCGGGCGGGCCTTTTGCCAAGCGTTTGCCCGATTTTCGGGCGTTCGGCGGATTGGATTTTGCCACGCGCGCGGACCGTCTGCTCGGGTGTGGCAGCTGCTGATTGTTGCGGACTCCCGGCGGGCCAGAAAGTTGATCAAGTTGGAAAATTGGCCTTGCCAAGCTGGGCCGTCGCCTCTATCTCTCTGCCCCACGCCAGGAAGGCCTCAGCGTCCCCATCGTCTAGAGGCCTAGGACATCAGCCTTTCACGCTGAAGACACGGGTTCGACTCCCGTTGGGGACGCCATCTTCCGGCAGCGGCCGCCACAGGCCAGCGAAAAAGCGCTTCCGAACGGGGGCGCTTTTTGTCGTTGGGCGCAGCGGTTGTCACCGGTGCCGCGCTTCGGTGACTTTTGCCGCGCCAAAGCCGAAAAGGGTCTTGCCAAGCTGGGCCGTGGCCTCTATCTCTCTGCTCCACGCTAGAAGGTCTCGACGTCCCCATCGTCTAGAGGCCCAGGACATCAGCCTTTCACGCTGAAGACACGGGTTCGACTCCCGTTGGGGACGCCATCTTCCGGCAGCGGCCGCCACAGGCCAGCAAAAAAGCGCTTCCGTTCGGGAGCGCCTTTTTTTGGTTTACCGGGCCGGCGCGGCGCTTCGACTCTGTGGTGAATCCGCCGTTAGGCGGTTTTCTCCGCCGCGTTCTTGGCGGGATCTTCTTCGGCGTTCTCGGCGTTCCCGGCGGACTCCGCTGCAGACTCCTCGGCCAATTCCTCGGCGAATTCCTCGGCGACCGCATCGGCCAAGGGCGAGGTGCGGGGTGGGATGGTTATGTAGGGGCCCTGGTCTTCCAAGGGCACCGCCGCCCGCCGCGTCATGCGGTACAGCGCAAAGGCCGCCAGAAAGGCGTGCAGAATAATCAGGTACCAGAAGAAACCATTGCTGCCGAGCAGGGTCATCAAGCCGGACGACGACAGCGGGCCGACGATGTAGCCGATGCCGTAAACCGAGACCAGGCCCGCCGAGGCCGCCACCATCTGCTCCGGCTTGAGTTGGTCATTGGTGTGCGCGATGGCGAGTGAGTAGAGCGGCAGGACCATGCCGCCATAGAGCGCGACGCTAATCAACAGCACCCAGACGGACAGGCCGCCAAGGTAGATCGCCGCAAGCGGGAAAACGGTTGCCAGGGCGCAGACCAGCAGAATGATCTGCCGGCGATCAAAGATGTCGGACAGGCGCCCGATGGGATACTGCAGCAGTGCGCCGCCGACGGTGGGCGCCGCCATCAGGAAGGTAATCTCGGCCAGGCTCAGACCAACCTGTTGTCCATAGACCGCGCCGAGATTGATCAGTCCGCCCAGCGCCATGCCAGCGCCCATGGAGGCCAGCACCCCCAAGGGCGAGGTATGAAGCAGCTTCTTCAAATTGAACGCTTCGGTGGCTTCAAAACGCGGTGCGGGATTGGAACTGAGCAGCAGCGGCACCAGGGCCAGCGACACGGCGATCGAGGCAAAGATAAACAGCGCGATGTCGGTCGGCGGGGCCACGTTGAGGATCATTTGACCCGCCACATAACCGAAATAGTTCACCAGCATGTAAATCGAGAGCATGCGCCCCCGGTTTTCATTGCTGGAGCTGTCGTTGAGCCAGCTTTCCGCAACCACATAAAGCGCGGCGCTGCAGAATCCGGTGACAAAGCGCATGGCGGCCCAGACAAAGGGATCGATGACCAGGCCATGGATCAAGGAGGCCACCGACGCCAACGAAGCCAGCGCCGCAAAGACCCGCACATGGCCGACCGCGCGCAACAGCCGCGCGACATAGACCGATCCGACCAGGAATCCGACGGAATAGCCGGCCATGATCGCGCCGATCACCAAGATCGGGAAGCCTTCGATACCGGCGCGCAGCGACAGCAGCGTGTTGAGCAGGCTGTTGCTGAAAATCAACATCGACATGCCCAGCAGCAAGGCCCAAGCCGTCGAGACCGACAGCACGGTCGGGTTGTTGTTTTTCCAGGCGGCAAGTCGGTCGCTAACGGCCATCGCATGTGATCCAGAAAAGAAGGGGATGTTGCTGAAAGATAAGGCGCGCCGTCCTGCTGTTCCCAGGGGTCGAAAAAGCTGCGTCGGGTCCGGGCCTTTATGGGGCGACCGATTTATCGCGCGATCGTGTCTGCCTGTCGGTCGGCGGCCTAAACGCCGCCTAGTGTGCGATCGACGGAAAAAGAATCGCGCCGTGATTCCGTTTGAATCGATCCAACTCTAATGGAGGAAAAAAGCCCCTTCATCAGCATTCGCGACGATCTCGGTTTTTTTACTGTCGTTTCTAGAGTGTGATCGACTTGGAACGAGGCGTCTCGCGCCAAGTCGATCACACTCTAGAAATTATCGTTCGCCGAATCCGGGAGGTTATTTCACCATGCTGGGCACCGGCGGCTTGCCGGGAATGTGGGCAAGATAGCTTGCCGGCACGATGGAAAAGTTGTCACTGTCGCTGGGCTTGGCCCAGTGCAGCACCAGGGTCGAGGTGTTCTTGCGCTCGTAATAGAGCATCTCCAGTGGGTACCAGCCGGGCTTTTCCACCGTTACCTCGATGGGATCGGAAAACCGGGCGGTGTGAACCCCCGGATCCTCGACGATGAATTGACCGCCGAGCCAAAGCCGGACTCCATCATTGGAATTCACCGTGATGGTGTAGATGCCCGGTTCATCGAAGTTGAGATACCCGCGAATGTGCGCGCCGACGCCATCGGATTGGTCGGAGCTCAGGACATTGCCCTGCCCGACGTTATAGTCGAGCGCGGGCAGTGGCGCGCCGGCCTTTGGAGTCAGGTAGTTCATCCAGTCAATCAACTCGTCGATATCGCGGTAGTACTCAAAGTAATAATCCACGGCCAAACCGGGAGCCAGGCCCTCGGTCTCGACGGCGCGATCGGCGGGCAGGGTCACGCTGGCCCAGGCGAGTGATGCGGTGAGGGAAAGGCCGACAGCGGTGAAAACCGCCGCCAGCGTGGTCCGTAATGCTGTTACCGTCATACCGTCTCCCTGTGAGCTCGCAGACGCTTGCGGGACGCCCCTTATTCTTGACTAAAGGTTTGTCAGCACGTCGGCATGATGTTTGAGGTGATCCTCAAGGAAAGTCGAAATAAAGAAATAAGAATGATCGTGGCCTTTTTGAAGACGTAAGTCACATGACTGTCCGGCCGCTTTGCAGGCGGCGAGGAAAACTTCCGGCTTCAACTGTTCCTGAAGGAAAGGATCTTCGTCGCCTTGATCAATCAGAATATGCGCGCCGCTGGGCTGTTTGCGGACCAGTTCGGTGGCGTCATAGTTGGCCCAAGCGGTTCTTTCCGCGCCCAAATAGCCGGAAAAGGCTTTTATTCCCCAAGGCACCTGACTGGGCGCGACGATCGGCGCGAAGGCGGAAACGGATTTATAGGTTTCGGGGTTTTTCAGGTGGAGGGTCAAGGCGCCGTGTCCGCCCATGGAATGGCCGGTGATGCCTTGACGCGTCATGTCCGCATTGAAATGCCGGGCGACCAGGGCGGGCAGTTCCTGGGTGACGTAGCTGTACATGTTGTAGGCGCTGGACCAGGGGGGCTGGGTGGCGTCGAGATAAAAGCCCGCCGCCGAGCCGAAATCGTAGCTGTCGTCTTCACCGGGAATGTTTTGGCCGCGCGGACTGGTGTCGGGCACCAGAATGATCAGGCCCAAGGCGCTGGCCAGGCGTTGCGCGCCGGCCTTGACCACAAAGTTTTCTTCCGTGCAGGTCAGGCCGGAAAGAAAAGTCACCATCGGCAGGGTCTCGCCCCGAATTTCCCGGTCGGGCCGATAGATGGCGAAGCGCATGGGGCCGTTGCAGCAGGTCGACGGATGGGAATAGACCTCTTGCTGGCCCTCAAAGGCGCGGTTGCGGCTGATTAGTTCAAGCATGGTGAAGGCTGGCTTTCTATCGTTTAGGTCCGTTTATTTATGTCCGCTTGCGCCGGGTCAGACCCCCTGACGCCGTCGTGACTTGGGCGGCGTCGACCCGGCTGGCCGCCCGATGCGCGGCGCGGGAAAACGGGCGCGCGGCGTGGATCGGTTCACGCCCCGTCCTCGTCGGTCAAGCGGCCGGTGACGGCGCCGGTCGGGCGCCGCCGCCTGCGCTCAGAAGGTTACCACCGCCCGAATCGACTTGCCTTCGTGCATCAGATCAAACCCCTTGTTGATGTCTTCCAAAGGCAGGGTATGGGTGATCATCGAGTCGATCTCAATCTTGCCGTCCATGTACCAGTCGACGATCTTCGGCACGTCGGTGCGGCCCCTGGCCCCGCCGAAAGCCGAGCCCCGCCACGCGCGTCCGGTCACCAACTGGAAGGGCCGGGTGGCGATTTCCTGGCCGGCGCCGGCGACGCCGATGATGATCGATTCACCCCAGCCCTTGTGCGCGCATTCGAGGGCCTGGCGCATGGTATGCACGTTGCCGATGCACTCGAAGGAATAGTCGGCGCCGCCGCCGGTTAGCGCGACAAGATGGCTGACAATGTCGCCGTCGATTTGGTTGGGATTGACGAAGTGGGTCATCCCGAAGCTTTCCGCCACCGCCCGCTTGCTGTCGTTGAGATCGACGCCAACGATCATGTTGGCCCCGACCATACGGGCGCCTTGAATGACGTTGAGGCCGATGCCGCCCAGGCCAAACACCACCACGTTGGCGCCGGGCTCGACCTTGGCGGTGTTGACGACCGCGCCGACGCCGGTGGTGACGCCGCAGCCGATGTAGCAGATCTTGTCGAAGGGGGCGTCTTTACGCACCTTGGCCAGCGCGATGGCGGGCAGCACGCTGTAGTTGGCAAAGGTCGAGCAGCCCATGTAGTGCAGCACAGGCTTGCCCTTATAGGAAAAGCGGCTGGTGCCGTCGGGCATCAATCCTTGGCCCTGGGTGGTGCGAATGGCTTGGCACAGGTTGGTCTTGGGATTCAAACAGTAGTCACACTCCCGGCATTCGGGGGTGTAGAGCGGGATAACGTGGTCGCCGACACTCAGGCTGGTGACTCCCGGCCCGACCTCCACCACAACACCGGCGCCTTCATGGCCCAGGATAGCTGGAAAGAGGCCCTCTGGGTCGTCACCCGACAAGGTGAAGGCGTCGGTGTGGCAAATTCCGGTGGCTTTCATCTCCACCAAAACTTCTCCGGCCCGGGGGCCTTCCAACTGCACTTCGACAATTTCCAGCGGCTTGCCGGCCTCAAAGGCGACTGCGGCGCGAACGTCCATGGGGTTTCTTCTCCCTAAGTAGTGTAATCTGCGGCTCGGCGGCCACCGGGTCTGACGTAGCCCAGCCAGCCCAACTTGACCATGGCGTCATAAAGACGAGCGGCGATTGGTGGCGCCAGCCCAGCCATGCTGATTGTCTTGGCCGACCATGACAAGCGAAGAAAGCCGGGCGGGTCCGCCAGGAAAGCAGTTTTCGCAAGAATCCCGACGGGCGGGTGTGTTGGAGACGACAGCGGATAATGGTGGAACGACGTTCCTTGACGCTTGCGCGCGCGTCAGAGCGAAGGTGGAAACCAACCGCCAAACAATAGGTTGGAGAATAGCCTTGGGTTTGGCAGAATTCCCGCTGCGCGAAGCGAGGCGGCGAGTAGAGTGGGATAGCTGCCGGGCCTGCGCTTTGCGGCAAGCTTGCAAGCACTGTTGAAAGGCAAAGTTGTGCGGTTTCACCAAGAAAGAAGTGATTTGGCGGCGGCCCTGCGGCTGGCGGCGCATTTTGGATTGCATGAAGGGGTTTGCAACCACTTCAGCTATGCCCTGCCCGGCGAAGAGCTGTGCTACCTGCTTAATCCCCACGGCATCCACTGGAGCCAGATTCGCGCCAGCGACATTCTGCTGCTGGATGGGCAGGGGCGGAATCTGGATGGCGAGGGCGAAGCCGAACTGACCGCCTTCACCATCCATGGCCGGCTGCACCATGCCAACGCCAAGGCGGTCTGTGTGCTGCACACCCATATGCCGCAGGCCACCGCGCTGACCTGTGTGGAAGACGGCAAGTTGCTGCCGGTGCATCAGAATTCCCTGCGGTTCCATGGCGAAGTGGCCTATGATCCGCACTATGGCGGGTTGGCCGAGGATGCCGCCGAAGGCGATCGCATCGCCGCTGCGCTGGGCGACAAGCGGGTGCTGTTCATGGCCCATCATGGCGTCATTGTGGCCGGCGAAAGCATCGCCCGGGCCTTCGACGATCTCTATTTTCTCGAGCGGGCCTGCCAAGTTCAGCTGTTGGCGATGTCGTCGGGTCGACCGCTGCGCTTGATCGGCAGCAACCGGGCCGCCCAGACCAAGGCGGAGATGGAGGCCGGCGGGCTGTATCCGGAAGCCCACTTCCAGGCCCTGAAGCGGCTGCTTGATCAGATCAACCCGGGTTACGGCGACTGAATGTCCGCGCCGAACAAAGCCAAGATCCTGGTGAGCGCTTGTCTGATGGGCCAGCCGGTGCGGTACGACGGCAAGGCAAAACCGCTGAACTCCGGCGTGCTGGCGCTGTGGCGAGACCAGGGGCGTTTGCTGGTGATCTGTCCGGAGCTGGCCGGGGGATTTTCCGCGCCGCGTCGGCCGGCTGAAATTTTAGGAGAAGGCGGCGGCGCAGCCGTGCTCGACGGCCGGGCTAAGGTGATCGACGTCGCCGGGCAGGACGTTACCCAGGGCTATCTTGTCGGGGCGCGGCAAACCCTGCGTCAGGCCTTGGCGGCCAATGTCGTCTATGCCCTGCTGAAGGACGGCAGTCCGTCCTGTGGCAGTAGGACGATCTACGATGGCGGTCATCGGGGCGCGGTAATCGCCGGAAGCGCGGTCACCGCGGCCTTGTTGTCGGCCAATGGAATCGGGGTTTTCTCGGAAAACAGCTTGGCCGCCCTGGTCCGGGCGGTGGCGCGGCGCGACGCCGCCGCCGGATCACCCGACGCGGAAACGCCAAGCCGGTCCGCGCAATTTGGCATCACAACTGTGCCAGGAGAGCGCTTTACGGTAGAGGGCAAAAAACGCTAGCAAAAGACCATGCGAAATTTAGAACTTGCTGGCCGGTCACCGGTCCACTCTCGACATGGCATGGCTGCGACGTCCCATCCCTTGGCGACCTTGGCTGCGTTGGATGTTTTACGCGATGGCGGTACCGCCATGGACGCGGCCATTGCCGCCTGTGCGGTGCAGTGCGTGGTCGAACCTCAATCGACCGGCATCGGCGGCGACTGTTTCGCCCTCTATGCGCCCAACGGCTCCGCCGAGATCACCGCTTTCAACGGCTCCGGCCGCGTTCCCGCCGCATTGACCGCGGAATACCTGCTTGAACGGGGCATTACCTCAATCGCACGCGGCCGGCCGGAAGCCACCACCATTCCCGGTGCGGTGGATGCGTGGTTCCAACTTAATCAGCGTCACGGCCGCCTGCCGATGGCCGAACTCCTCGCCAGGGCGGTCAGCTATGCGCGCGAGGGTTATGTGGTGCACAGCCGGGTTCAGCACGATTGGAGCCGGCAGGTGGCGTGGTTGAAAAAGGACGCCAACGCAGCGGCGGTTTTCCTCCCCAATGGCGAGGTGCCGGCCGTCGGCGCCGTTCATTGTCAGCCTGCTTTGGCCGATACGCTGGAGAAGATCGGCCGGGAAGGGCGCGATGGCTTCTACAAGGGCGAGACGGCGGCGGACATCGTCAATTACCTGCAGTCCCTGGGCGGTGTTCACACGCTGGAAGACTTCGCGTCGGCCGAGGGCGAGTTCGTCACGCCGGTGACCACCAACTATCGCGGTTATGATGTCTTCGAGTGCCCGCCCAATGGTCAGGGCATCGCCGCTTTGGGGCTGTTGAACATCCTGGAAAACTTCGACCTGTCCAAGCTCGACCCGCTGTCGGCCGAGCGCCTGCATCTGGAAATCGAAGCGACGCGCATCGCCTATCGCGACCGTGATGAACAGCTGGCCGATCCTGCCCAAGTGAAAATTCTCACCGCCGCCTGGCTGGACAAGGTGCGCGCCGCCAAGCTGGCTGCCGGGATCGACCTGGCCGCGCGGTCACAGGCCCTGCCGCCGTCGGATTTCCCCAAGCACGAGGATACGGTCTATATCACCGTGGTGGACAAGGATCGCAACGCCGTTTCCTTCATCAACTCGATCTTCAATTCCTTCGGGTCGGTGCGCATGGCGCCCAAGTCCGGCGTGATGCTGCACAATCGCGGTTGCAGCTTCAAGGTGGAGCCGGGGCACCCGAACTGCATCGCCCCCGGCAAGCGACCGCTGCACACCATTATCCCCGGCATGCTGGTCAAGGACGGCAAGGCGGTGATGCCCTTTGGCGTGATGGGCGGGCATTATCAGGCCTGCGGTCACGCCCGGCTGCTGACCAACATCATCGACTTCGGGCTGGACGTGCAGGAAGCAATTGACCTGCCAAGACTTTTTCCCGAAGACGACGACGGAAAAATTGACGTGGAAAGCGGTATTGGCGAGGCCGTTCGGGCGCAGCTGCGGGCCAAGGGACATGTGCTCAAAGCTTCGATCCCCAGTCCAATCGGCGGCGCGCAGGCCATCCAGATCGACTGGGATCAAGGTGTGCTGACCGGCGGCTCGGACCCCCGCAAGGACGGCATGGCGCTCGGCTACTAACTCGGCGTCGCCGGCGGCTTTTCAATTGCGGTCGCGGCGGAAAAGCGAGATGACCGGGACTGTTGCCCGTGCGTCGCCGAGTCGCGGATGGGTTGTTGAGTGTTCGGGCAGGATCGGCCGGCAAGCGGCGACAAAAAAAAGTTCCACCTTGGAGTTTGGAAGGCAAAAGAGGTCGCAATTTGAAGGTCGTCCGGGAGCTGCCTTGCTAAGGTGCGGATGACGAAGGCCTTGGCGGCGGCAGGCAAGATGGGCTCTCGCGCGCAGGCTGTTTGCCAGCCCACCGGGTTTTTCCCGGCGCTGGATCGGTCGGCGCCGCGACCAGGCCGCGGCGGCGTGAAGCCGCCGGATTGGATGCGCCGGGATCGGTGCGCGCGCGATCTTCGCCGCCCCCTTCGCGCAAGGTACTCCTGAATGGCTCACACGGTATAATGGAATAGATCAGATGGCCGATCAGAACGAAGACGACAACAGCGGAACTTTTGCATCGCCGCCCTGCTTTATGCACGAACTGGATCCCGCCTACCAAAATCTGCCCGCGGCAAGCGCCGCCGAGCAACAGCTTGACCTGAAGCGCTGGCGCAAGGCCGAGCGTGACCGGCTGGTCAAGCAGCGCTTGGCGCTTGACACCGAGCTTCGCCGCCAGCAGGGCGCGCAGATTGCCGCCAACCTCGAAGCGGCGATCGGGAGCGTCGAGGGCCTGACCGTCAGTGCCTACTGGCCGTTTCGCGGCGAGCCCAATCTTGTCGACTTCATGAAGCGGCTTGCCGGCCGTGGCGGGCGCTGCGCCTTGCCGGTGGTGGTGGCGCATGGCAAACCGCTGCTGTTTCGCATCTGGGCCGACGGCGATTCCCTGGGGCGCGGGGTCTGGAATATTCCCATCCCGCGCGAAGACGCCGAAGTCGCGGTGCCGGATGTGGTCATCGCGCCGGTGATCGGTTTTGATCGCGGCTGCTATCGGCTGGGCTACGGCGGCGGCTTCTATGACCGCACGCTTGCCGCGCTGGCAAAGAAACCACGGCTGTTCGGTGTGGGCTATAACCAGGCCGCCATCGCGACGATTTACCCGCAGTGGCACGACATCCCGATGGATAAGGTGGTCACGGAAACCGGCGTGATCTGCCCGGTGGAAGACCGACTGGCGGATGGCCACGGCAGATGAACAGAGTCATCCGCGCCGTTCTGGTTGGCAAGATCATGCCGCTGGGCCGGCGCGGCGTTGACAGCGGTATCTTCAAGCAGCCGGTCGACAAGGCCCTGGAGGTTACCCGCTGGGGACTTCGCGGCGACCAGCAAGGGGACCGCAAGCATCACGGCGGCCCGGACAAGGCGCTTCATCACTACCCGTTTGATCACTATGCGGTGTGGCGGGCCGAACTCCCGGAACGCGCCGAACTGTTCAAACTGGCTGGGGCGTTCGGCGAGAACCTCTCGACCGAGACGATGACTGAAGCCGATGTTTGCCTGGGGGATGTCTATCAGCTCGGCAGCGCGCGGGTGCAGGTGTCGCAGGGTCGACAACCCTGCTGGCGGCTGAACCTGCGGTTTGACCAGGCCAGCATGGCCCGGCAGGTCCAGACCAGCGGCCGCACCGGCTGGTATTACCGTGTGCTTGACGAAGGCCGGGTTGCCGCCGGGGACAGCCTTCGGCTCGTTGATCGCCCGGCCGAGGACTGGACGATCAAGCGGGTGCTGGACCTACTCTATCGCGATAGTCTGAATTATGACGGCTTGGCGCAGCTGGCGGCCCTGACGTTGCTGCCGCCCTCCTGGCTCGAGTTGGTGCGCGCCCGGCTGGCGTTTCGAAGGGTGGAGGACTGGTCACGCCGCCTGACCACGCCGCCAGAGGCACCGCCGACGCCATAGCGCCGGGCCAATTCCGCCGGTTCGACTCTGTCGCTCCGACGCTGAGGCCCTCATGAAAACAAAGTGCGATGGTTGCCGCGCCATCGCACTTTTTTTATCCGGCTATTCCGCCGCCAACGCGGGCGAAATGCCGTCAAGTTGCTTTTCCAGGTATTCAGCTAGGCGCGCCATGCCGCCTTGGGTAATCAATCCCTGAGCCTTGGCGCGGCTTTCAGCTTCGCCGTTGTAGTTGGTGTTGGTGTTGATGTCATAAACATAGGGCTGGCCGTCGCCGTCGACGATGAACTCAATGCCAGCAACCTCAATGCCATTGTCGGCGAGGAACTGCTCCAGGGGTTCCACCAGGGGGCTTTTGAAGCCGGCGACGATCTGGAATTTTGGCGGCTTGACCTGGTTTTCCATGATCGGTTGGCTTTGCCCGGAGGGCGTCTGGCTTTGGCGGTCCGCGTCCTCGAGGTTGCTGTCGGCCGGGCAGAAGGCGTCTTCCGGCAAGGCGCAAACGTCGGCCGGGCACAGCAAGAAGCCGTCGCTGCTGTCGACCCGCACGGCGTAGTGGAACTTGCCGCCGATGAACTCCATCCGGGTGATAAAGGGCTCCGGTGCCTGGATATAGCTTTGCACCAGCCAAATGCCGTCGATCGGCGCGGCGTCGCCGGGCGAATCCAGGAAGGCGGCCAAGCTGGCGATGTCATGGAACAGCTGCACGCCCAGACCCTTGCCGCCGCGGTTGGGCTTGAGGATCAATGGCCATTGCCCGAGCGCTTGGGCGGCCTGTAGCACCTGGTCCTTGCCGGTCGCGGCAAGGGTCTTGGGGGTCGGCAGGCCGGCCCGGGTGAGCGCCGCATACTGACCCAGCTTATCCACTTCCAGCGCCAGGGCGGGCGTGCCGTTGATGACCCGGCGGCCATGCAACTCAAGCCACTGCAGCACGGCGCGGGTAATCTCCGGCGCATAGCGATGACCGCGGGTATGGGAGGATGCGCTCATGCGATTGTAGAACACACCCGCCGGCGGGATGCGGTCCAGGTCCACCAGACCTTGATCCAAATGCCATTCCTCATGGGTCTGGCCACGCGCGCGCAGCGCCGCGCGCAACGGTGGCAGCCACTCGTTGTTTTCATGCAGGACGTGGATTTTAACCATCCGAGAAACCCCGTTGTCGTATGTTAATTTAAGCGACTTTCTAAATAGCAATTTAGTGTAATTAATGAATTTCTGCCATAGAGAATGTGGAATAAGAGAGCGGCCTATTTGTCATCGTTTATGTGAAAAGGTTAAAATATAAATAGCAAAATATTAGTGTTAATTAAAAAAAACAATGAAAGCGTCAACGCGAAAGAAACCTTATATCCTGTTGGTTTTATTTATCTGTTATTGATTTCAGAGCGTCCGGCGTGTCGATATCCAGCAGCACCCCTGCTGCTTTCTGCGGCACTTCGGCAATGACTTCGGGGTAGCTGCCCAACAGCGGTTTTGCTCCCATGTCGCCGGTAATTTCCTGAACTTCGCTGTAAAACTGGCGGGCAAAGAGCAGGGGATTGCCGCGTTTGCCCTGCCAGGTGGGCAGGCAAAGGGCCCGACCTTCCAGCGGATTGAAGGCGGCAATGATGCTGTCCAGGACCTGCGCGCCGACCCACGGCATGTCGCCGAGCAAGACCAGACAGCCCTCACTTTCCCGCGACAGGGCCGCCACCCCTCGATGGACGGAGGTGCTGAGGCCGGCTTCGTAGTCGGGATTGTGGGTGAAGCGGATTTTTGCCGCAAAGGGGGCGAGCAGGGCTTCAATCGCCTGGTGTTGGTGTCCAGTGACCACGATCACTTCCTGGGCCTGGGAGGCCAGGGCGGCTTCCACCGCGCGCAGCACCATGGCCTTGCCGTCGACGGGCTGCAGCAGTTTGTTGGCCGGACCCATGCGGCGGCTCATGCCGGCGGCAAGGACGACGGCCGAAATCCAAGCGGCCTGGGGGCCGTGGCGCGGCGGCTCGACCGCCGCGGCGCGCGGCAGGGGGCGTTGACTGGTTTCTTTCAGCAAGCCGCCCTGACCCATCCGCATAATCTCGTCAGCGGTGACCGGCTGGTCGGCGATGATTCGTTGCAATACCCAGTCCAACCCATTCAATTTCGGCGAGCGCGCGCAGCCCGGCAGCCCCAGCAAGGGACGCCCATCGAGTTCGGCCAACAGCAGCAGGTTGCCGGGATCCACCGGCATTCCGAAGTGGATAAGCCGGCCGCCGGCGGCCGTGACGCCCGCCGGCACCACATCCCGACGGTCGACAATGGCCGACGCGCCGGAAACCAGAAGCAGCTCGCAGCCCTCGACTTTCAGCTCTTCGATTGCAGCCGCCACCTGCGCAATCTCATGGGCGCAGCGTCGCTCCACCAGGGGCGGGCAGTCCAGGGCCGCCAGCCGGGCGTTCAAGGCGTCCGATGTCTTTTCCAGCAGGCTGGTTTTCATGGCGGGCAGTTGGCTTTGCACCAGGCCAACCTTGCGGGGTCGATAGGGCGCCACCCGGATCAGCGGGGTGGAATCCATTTGCGCCACATCGACACAAGCCCGCAGGATCAGTCGGGAGGTGGCGAAGGGAATGACCTTGATGGTGGCCAGCATTTGCCTGGCTTCAACCGTTTGATGGCTTCGCAGCGTCGCCACGGTCAGGCTCTCGTCCACCAGATTGATCTGCTCCAGCCGCGCCTGATCCACCACCACCAGACCGCGAGAGTCGGCAATCAGGTTGCAGCGACCGGTGAAGGCGGCGGACAACCGTATGTTGCCACCGGTGACGGCCTGGGCCAGTATCTCGGCCGCCTGGTCCTCGTGCACGTCGTCTTGCTCCAGCCGTGCCACGATGACCTCCCGCAGGCCTTCGGCTGTCAACGTCGCGATGTCGGCGTCGCTCAGGCGGCGGCCCTTCTTGAAATTAACGCCGCCCTGGCGCAGCGAGTGGGCCAGAATGGCGCCAGCCGCTTGGGCCAGCGGCAGCGGACCAAAGATCATTGCGCGGCCTCCAGCTTGACCAGTCGGGGGGCGTCACGCAGGCTGGCGGTCATTTCCGCCAGCACCGACAGCGCGATTTCCGCCGGTGAAAGCGCGCCGATGGCAAGGCCGGCGGGCCCGTGAATCCGCTTCAGGGTGGCTGCGTCCAGCCCGGCGTCGGCCAGGCGCGCCAAGCGTTTGGCGTGGGTGCGGGTCGACCCCAGGGCGCCGATGTAAAAGGCCGGACTCTTCAATGCCTCAAGCAGGCCCGGGTCATCCAGCTTAGGGTCGTGGGTCAGGGCGACGATCGCGGTGCGCCGGTCGGGGCGCAGCGCCTTCAGCGCCTCGTCCGGCCAGTCAAACCGCAACTCAATTTCGGGAAAGCGGCTTTCCGTCGCCCAGGCCTGGCGCGGGTCGATCACCGTCACCTGATAGCCGGCCAGCACGGCCATCGGGGCGAGCGCCTGCGAGATGTGGACCGCCCCGACAATCAGCAGCCGAAGCGGCGGCAGGAAAACCTCGACAAACAGCTCACTGTCTTCCAGGCGGCCGGATTTTTCCTTGCCCCGAAGCTGCGTCACCTGGCCCGCCTCCTCGGTCGTGAGGTTCAGTTCCCCGTAAGCCTTGGGGCTTTCCGGCCCGTCCGGCTCCAGCAGCAAAAGCTGCTGTCCGTTGCCCAGATGGGTCACCAACGTGGTAATCTGCTTGGCCTGCTTGGCGGCGAGCAGAAGATTTAAGAGGTCTCTTTTCATCTTGACCAGGGTTCCGCTGTCTGTCGCTGTCGTCGGTAAAATAAGGGCCTTCACGGCCGTGGCGGGACGGCGTCGGTGCGTCGCTGGCTCCCGGGTGGTCCTCGGTCAGTCGATGGCCTCGACAAAAACCTCGACCTTGCCGCCACAGGCCAGACCCACCTCCCAGGCCTGTTCATCGGCAATCCCAAATTCCAGCAATTTCGGCGGCGCACCCGCCATGATTTGCTGGGCTTCATGAACCACCGAGCCCTCGATACAGCCGCCGGATACCGATCCGAGCATCCGGCCGCTGTCGTCGACCACCAGATGGCTGCCCACCGGACGGGGCGAGGAGCCCCAGGTGGCTACCACGGTGGCCAGCGCCACGCGGTTGCCTTGGTCGCGCCAACTGGCGGCCTTGGCCAGTACATCCTCGTTGCTGGCGAAGCGGGCGGTGGGGTTGTTTTGCTCTGGGGAGGACATGATGCGGGCTTGCTCCTCTGTTCGACGGCCGGATTTTGTGACGTCTGACCTGGTAAAGTCTGCTGTTCCGGTCGCTGCTGTTACATAGCCGGGGCCGGTTGATTTTGCACCTGCCACTGGGTCACCCCTTCCTGCCGCCGTCCGGGTTCACGACCCAGCACGGCTGTCAGATCCGACAGCGAGGAAAGGTTGTGGATCGACCGAAAGTCATCGACGTGGGGCATGATCGCCTTGGCTCCCATGGATTTGGGTTCATAGCCGGAAAAGCGCAAGAGTGGATTGAGCCAGACTAGGCGACGGCAGGATTTGTGCAGCCGCTCCATTTCCGCGCTGACGCCTTCGGCTCCCTCGCGGTCAAGGCCGTCGGTGATCAACAGCACCACCGCGCCCTGACCCAGCACCCGCCGGGACCAGGTCTTGTTAAAGTTCTGCAGGCTGGCGCCGATGCGGGTGCCGCCGGACCAGTCGGTCACCAGATCACCGGTTTTCTCCAGCGCCAGATCAACATCCTTTTGCCGCAGGTGTCGGGTTATGTTGGTCAACCGGGTCCCAAACACAAAGCAATGCACCCGGTCGCGGTCGTTGGTCACCGCATGCATGAAATGCAGGAACAGCCGGGCGTAGCGACTCATCGAGCCGGAGATGTCACACAGGATAACCAGCGGTGGGTGACGCTGCTTGCGTTGTTTCCAGCGCAGCGGAATGATGTCGCCGCCGCTGCGCAGGCCCGCCCGAAGCGAGGCCCGCAGATCGACTTTCGGCGGCCGTCTGCTGGCGGCGAAGCGGCGGGTGGGCACCTGCATGATCGGCAGCCGCAGGGTTCGGATAATCTCCTTGGCGCGGGTGACTTCCTCGGCGGACATCTTCTCGAAATCTTGTTGGCGGAACTGTTCTTTTTCGGAAAAGGTCATGACCGCGTCGATGTCGAGCTTTTCTTCTTCCCGACCGTCGCTGTCCCCGGCATCGCCGTCTTTCGGACCTCCCAGTGCGTCAGACACCCGCCGGTTCAGCTCCCGCCCCTTGGGGGGTTGCCCGCTGTCATCGACAAAGCTGGGCAGCAGCAATCCGCGCAGGCGGTCGAGGAACTTCGGGTTGCGCCAGAACACGTGAAAGGCCTGGTCGAAAACTTCCCGTTGGTCCCGGCGGGTGACAAAGACGGCGTGCAGCGCCCAATAGAAGTCGTCGCGCCGGGTCAGGCCCAAGGTCGCGGCGGCTTCCAGGGCGCGCAGCGTTGACCCTGGCCCAACCGGCAGACCGGCGGCGCGCAGGGTGCGGGCAAAATGCAGAATATTTTCGCCCAAACGACCGCCCGCCGGATTGTTGTTGATCTCCGCGATTAAGGTTTCCTGGTGGAGCTGCCGGGCGGCTTCGGCCAGGGGGTCATGTTGTTGGCTCACGGGGCGGACTCCTGCCGGTTGGGGCTAAAGCTTAGGGTGGAGCGCCGCGTCTTGCTTGACTTCCGCCAGCAAACGGGCGGCTTCGCTGCCTTCTATCTTGGCGATATCATCCTGGTACTTCAACAGCACCCCGAGGGTATCGTCGATGATCGCCGGATCCAGCGAGACCTTGTTGAGTTGGGTCAGGGCGTCGGCCCAATCCAAGGTCTCGGCGATGCCCGGCAGCTTGAACAGATCCAGATCCCGCAGTTTCTGGATAAAGCCAACGATTTCACGGCTGAGCGCCTCGGGCGAATGGGGAGCCTTTACCCGCAGAATTTCCAGTTCCCGCTCGGCGGAGGGATAGTCCACCCAGTGATAGAGACAACGCCGCTTGAGCGCGTCGTGGATCTCTCGGGTGCGGTTCGAGGTAATGATCACAATCGGCGGTTCGGGCGCCTTGATGGTGCCCAATTCCGGAATGGTAAGCTGGAAATCTGACAGCACTTCCAGCAGGAAGGCTTCGAAGGGCTCGTCGGTACGATCCAGTTCGTCGATCAGCAGCACCGGCGCGCCGTTTTCCCGTGGCTCCAGCGCCTGGAGCAGCGGTCGCTTGATCAGGAATTCCTCGGAGAAGATTTCGCGGCTCAAGCGTGCGCGATCTTTATCGCCAGCCACTTCAGCAAGGCGGATTTCAACCATTTGGCGGGGATAGTTCCACTCGTAGACCGCGGAGGAAATGTCCAGCCCCTCGTAGCACTGCAGCCGAATCAGCTCCCGGCCCAGGGTCTGGGACAGCACCTTGGCGATTTCGGTTTTGCCGGTGCCGGCCTCGCCTTCCAGAAACAGCGGCCGGCCAAGTTTCAACGCCAGGTGCAACACGGTGGCAAGCGAACGGTCGCCGATGTAGTTGCCGCCTTCCAGCAGAGTCAGGGTGTGGTCCACGCTGTCGGGTAGGGGCGCGGCGGAGGTGGAAACAGAAGGAGACAGGCTCACAGTCGAGATACCTCGATGGTTAGGAGGGCGGCAGGGGCGGGTGGCAAGACCGAACCGCAAACGTCAACGCCGGCGGACCAATTGGTGGATAGCCGGCAGGATAGAAGTTAAGGGGTAGCACAAGCCGCGGCCCGCCGACCAGAAAGGGCTGTTCTTAGCTCTTTTGCCAAGAAAAGAATGCAAAAAAGCAGAACCGGACAAGGCGCGAAAGATCCGTGGCGGCGCGGGCGGCGCCCGGTCGGCAAGCGAAATGGAAAAGAGGGCCGCAAGCCATTGGCCAGAGCCCTCTTCATCAGCGTGATGGCCAAGTGTCTCGAAGCCAGACGCTACAGCGCATTGACCGCCCGTTTGGCCATTACCGAGATCAAATGAGCCCGATAGGCCGGCGAGGCATGGATGTCGCCATTGAGGGTGTCGGCCGGAACGGTGATCCCGGAAAGCGCCGCTGCCGATAGGTTCTGCGCCAGCGCGCTTTCCATTGCCGCGACCCGGAAGGCGTTCGGACCCGCGCCGGTGACCGCGACCCGGGTTCCGGCCGGACCCTGGGCCACGAAAACCCCGACAATGGCGTAGCGCGACGCCGGGTTGGGAAACTTCGCGTAGGCGGCCTTTGTCGCCAGTGGGAAGGATAAGGATAAGATCATCTCGTCATCGTCCAACGCCGTCTCGAACAGATCGACAAAGAAATCGTCGGCGGCAATCTCCCGCTTGTTGGTCTTGATGGTCGCCCCAAGGGCCAAGACCGCGCTGGGATAGTCCGCCGCCGGGTCGGCGTTGGCCACCGATCCGCCGATGGTGCCGCGGTGGCGTACCTGGGGATCGCCAATCCCGCCGGCCAGCGCCGCCAAGGCGGGAAGTTTCGCCTGAACGGTGGCGTTGGCGGCCACCTCGGCATGGGTGGTCATGGCGCCGATCACCAAATAATCGCCGCCGTCGGTCACGCCCTTAAGCGCGGCGATACCGGTCAGATCCACCAGATCGGAGGGTGCGGCCAGTCGTTGCTTCATGGTCGGAAGCAAGGTCATGCCGCCGGCCAGGAACTTGCCTTCCTCGGCAGAAGAGACCGCCTGCACGGCTTCATCAGCCGAGGAAGGGCGGTGATAATTGAAGTTATACATGTTGCGCTTCCTCCTTACTCAGCCGCAAGGCGGGGTTGATTGATGGCGGCCCAAACCTTCTCAGGCGTGGCCGGCATATCAATTTCCCTTCCGATGGCGTTGGTGATGGCGTTCATCAAGGCGGCGGGCGCCGCGATGGCGCCGGCCTCGCCACAGCCCTTTACCCCGAGGGGGTTATGGGTGCAGGCCGTTTCCGTGGTGTCCACCCGGAAGTTGGGCAGGTTGTCGGCGCGCGGCATGCAGTAGTCCATATAGGAGCCGGTGATCAACTGGCCGCTGTCCGGATCATAGACCGTGCTTTCCAGCAAGGCCTGGCCGATGCCCTGGGCAACACCGCCGTGAACCTGACCTTCGACGATCATCGGATTGACCACCTTGCCGAAGTCGTCCACCGCCACCCAGTCAAGCACGCTGGTGATCCCGGTTTCGGGGTCAATCTCCACCTCCGCGATATGCACCCCGGCGGGATAGGTGAAGTTGCCTGGATCATAGAAGGCGGTTTCCTCCAGACCGGGTTCGACTCCTTCCGGATAGCTGTGCGGCACGTAGGCGGTAAAGGCGACGGCGGCGATGTTGGTCGACTTGTCGGTTCCGGCCACCTTGAAGTTGCCGTCGTCGAACTCGATGTCCTCGACCGAAGCTTCCATCAGATGGGCGGCGATTTTCTTGCCCTTCTCGATGATCTTGTCGCAGGCCTTGACGATGGCGGACCCGCCGACCGGCAGCGATCGGGAGCCGTAGGTGCCCATGCCCATGGGAATGCGGGCGGTGTCGCCGTGGACCACCGTGACATTGTCGAAGGGCACGCCGAGTTTTTCGGCGATCAATTGCGCAAAGGCCGTCTCATGGCCCTGGCCGTGGCTGTGGGACCCGGTATAGACGCTTATCGTTCCGGTGGCGTCGAACCGCACTTGGGCGGATTCCCAAAGACCGACGCCGGCCCCCAGGGACCCGACCACCGCCGAGGGAGCGATTCCGCAGGCTTCAATGTAGGCGGCCATGCCGATGCCGCGAAGTTTGCCGTTGGCTTCGGATTGCGCCCGGCGCGCGGCAAAGCCCGGGTAGTCGATCATCTTCATCGCCGCGTCGAGCGAGGGCTCGTAGTTGCCGATGTCGTAGGTCAACGCCACCGGCGTATCGTAAGGGAACTGGTCTGGCTTAATGAAGTTCCGGCGACGCAGTTCGGCTGGATCGACGCCCAACTGGCGGGCCGCCACCTCGACGATGCGCTCGATCACATAGGTGGCCTCGGGTCGCCCCGCGCCACGGTAGGCGTCCACCGGTGATGTCGAGGTGAAAACCGCCCTGACATTGGCGTGGATCACAGGCGTGGTGTATTGACCGGCCAGCAGCGTCGCATAGAGATAGGTCGGCACCGCCGAGGCAAAGGTCGAAAGGTAGGCTCCCATGTTCGCGATGGTGTCGACCCGAAGGCCCAGAAACTTACCGTCATCGTCCAAGGCCAGTTCCACAGTGGTGACATGATCGCGGCCATGGGCGTCGGACAGGAAGGCCTCAGAACGATCAGAGGTCCACTTGACGGCGCGGCCGCCGATCTTCTTGCTTGCCCAGGTGCAGACGGTTTCCTCGGCGTAGTTGAATATCTTCGAGCCAAATCCGCCGCCCACGTCCGGGGCCACCACCCGCACCTTGTTTTCCGGCAGGCCCAACACGAAGGCGCAGAGAATCAACCGCAGGACATGGGGGTTCTGGCTGGTGGAATAGATGGTGTATTCGCCGGTGCCGGCGTTGTATTCGGCAACCGCCGCCCGGGTTTCCATCGGATTGGGAATCAAGCGGTTGTTGATCAAATCCAGCTTGGCGACATGCGCCGCCTTGGCGAAGACCTCATCGACGGCCGCCTTGTCGCCCAGTTCCCAGTCGTAGCAGAGATTGTTGGGGGCTTCGTCGTGGAGTTGAGCCCCGGTCATGGCTTTGCCGGTGACCACCACCGGCGGCAGTTCCTCGTACTCCACCGAAATCAATTCGCTGGCGTCCTTGGCCTGCTGATAGCTTTCGGCGATGACCACCGCGACATGGTCGCCGACGTAGCGCACCTTGCCACGGGCCAGCGGCCAATGGGGCGGGGCGATGTGGCCTTCGCCGTTCTTGCCGATTACGTTCCAGCCGCAGATCAGCGAGCCGACCGAATCCGCTTCCATGTCTTGACCAATGAAGACATCAACCACACCCGGAGCCTGCTTGGCCGCGGCGATGTCGATGGACAGGATCTTGGCGTGCGCATGGGGCGAGCGAACGAAATAGGCGTGGGTCTGGCCGTGTCGATTGATGTCGTCGGTGTAGTTGCCCTGGCCCGTCAGAAAACGGAAATCTTCTTTACGCTCTACACGAGCGCCGATGCCTTTGTCAGCCATAGCGAATTCACCCCCTCATCTCCTGAGCAGCGGATTTGATCGCCGCGACAATGTTGTGATAGCCGGTGCAGCGGCAGATGTTGCCTTCAAGCCATTCCCGAATTTCCGTTTCAGACGGATCGGGATTCTGCTTGAGCAAGTCTGTTGCGCTCATCACCATGCCTGGGGTGCAGAAACCGCACTGCAGGCCATGATGCCTGCGGAATGCGGCTTGAACGGGGCTCAGTTCCTCGCCCTTGGCCAGACCTTCGACGGTCGTCACCTCTGCGCCGTCGGCCTGAATGGCCAACATGGTGCAGGATTTCACCGACTGGCCGTTCACATGAACGACGCACGCGCCGCATTGGCTGGTATCGCAGCCGATATGGGTGCCGGTCAGGCTTAGCGTTTCGCGAATAAACTGAACGAGAAGAGTTCGGGATTCGACCTCTTTGGACACGGATTTCCCGTTCACCGTCATGGATACGGCGACCATACGCCTCCCTCCTACTGAAGCCGGAAAAGCGGACGCTTTTCCCTGCGGTTATTTTTATCTGGCCTTTCTTGATTGCCGGAAAGCCATCGTGGCGTTCTGCAAGTCGAAGGCCTTTGCTGAAAAGAGTTTGGGTGGCCCTTTGTCCCAGGTCAAGTGAAACAACTTTTACCAGAAAAACAACCGGCCGATTAAGCTTTGCGCTTCCCGGTGAGGACGACGGAAACAGCGCGTCGCCAAAGCGTGGCGCGGGTCCGCGCGGTGGATTTCAAGGCGAGGCAGACCGGGGCGCCCAGGATCAGGAAGCGTAGCCGAAAATCACCAGCAGGATGGCGACGATCGCAATCAGGCCGGCAATCCATGCGGCCGGCGACAAAGACTTTTTCTGGCGACTCTCGGCAACAGCCGACAGCGCAGCGCGGGTGGCCTGATCCTCGACTGACGGGTCGCCGGACGCGGTTGTGGGGGACGCGGTTGTGGGAGACGCGGCCGTGTCCGGGGCGGGGGCGCTGGCCGGAGCGTCGGGACTGCCGCCGACCTTTTCGGCGAAGGCGCCAAAGAAGTCATTGGCCATTTTCTTGGCGGCGGAATCGATCAAGCGCCCGCCCAGCTGCGCCAGCTTGCCATTTACCTTGGCCTCGACCTCATAGCTAAGTCGGGTGGCGCCGCCTTCTTCGTCAAGCCGAACCTTGGCCCCGCCCGAGGCGCCGCCGGCCGCCCCCTTGCCCGACCCGCTGATGGTGTAGGACTCGGGTGGGTTGATCTCCGACAGTGTCACCGAGCCGCTGAACTTGGCGCTGATCGGGCCGACTTTCGCCTTAACCTTGGCGTCAAAGCTGTTGGCCTGATTCTGCTCCAGCGATTCACAACCGGGAATGGTCGCCCGGAGGATCTCCGGGTCGTTGAGCGCTTCCCAGACCTTTTCGCGCGGTGCTTCGATAAGATATTGGCCGGTCATTTCCATGGGGTAACATTCCTTCTTGTCCAATCGGCCCTGCCTATCCGGATGGCCCGGGCGGCGGATAAGGTTCAGCGAACCTGGCAAAAGATTAGACAGAGCTTGGCTCAGCTTCAAGTCGTCGCCGGGCCTGGAGCCGACGGCGCCGCCGCTGCGGCCGTGGCGGCGGGCTTCTTTATCGGGAAAAGGTGCGCTGTGGGTTGGACTTGCCCTTGACCTTAGGCATACTGCGGCCCGCTAGAGTCGGGTCGGTTTAAATGGAATCACTGGGCGATCCCGTTTAAACCGTGAAACCGGTCTTCTATCAACCGATTAGAGGGTGCTTGACGACAGAGCCGAAGCGCGGCGCTTCTTTCCAAGTCGATCACATTCTAAGCTGTGCCAGCTGTGTCTGCCGTGCCGACTTTGTTGCCGCTATCTTGCCAAAAGGTCTTGTGGGGTCGTGCGGCAAAACCCGCAGGCGGCCGAGTTGGCAAAGGCGCGCCGCCACCGATTCGGGCGCGCCGGTAACCCGGATTGGCGCGGTGACCCGGACTTGACGATGAGAAAGAGACGCCACGTTTTTTTTCGCCAGCTCTAAAAAGTGATTTTGGGGGTTTTGATTGTGAGAGGTTTCCTGCGCTTGCCTGCGCCATTCCGTGCTCTGGTCGGTGTGACCACAATGATCGCGCTGACGTTCATGTTTGCAGGAGCAGCCTGGGCGAAAGGAGAGGAGCCCTATTTGGATGGGTCTGTCCTCACTGTCGCTTGGGGTGTGCCCTTTGCCGGTATTTTGCTTTCCATCGCGCTTTTTCCGCTGATCGCGCCGCAGTTTTGGCACCATCACTTCGGCAAGGTGTCGCTTTTTTGGGGACTGGCCTTTTTGTTGCCTTTCACCATCGAGTTCGGGGTCGATCTGGCGCTGTTCGAGCTGCTGGATGTGGGCCTGCTGGAGTATATGCCCTTTATCATCCTGCTTTTTGCGCTTTTTACCGTGGCGGGGGGCGTTCGGGTCACCGGTTCTTTGGCGGGCACGCCGGTGGTGAACACCGCGATCTTGTTGCTGGGAACGGCCATCGCCTCGCTGATGGGCACCACCGGCGCGGCCATGCTGCTGATTCGACCGATTTTGGGGGCGAACCAGTCGCGTAAGCACCGGGTTCACACCATCGTCTTCTTCATTTTTCTGGTGGCCAACGTTGGCGGATCGCTGACTCCGCTGGGCGATCCGCCGCTGTTTCTTGGTTTTCTAAAGGGGGTCAGCTTTTTCTGGCCGACTGTGTATATGCTGGCCCCCATGGCGATGGTCTCGGGCATATTGCTGGTGGTCTACTTCCTGCTGGACAGCTACTTTTTCACCAAGGAAAACCACAGCTCGATTGCAATCAATTCCGACGAGAGCGGGGAAAAACTTGGGATTGAAGGCGGGGTCAACATCCTGCTGCTGGGGGGCGTGATCGGCGCCGTGCTGATGTCTGGGATCTGGAAACCCGATGTCTCCGTCGAGATTTTCTACGTCGAACTGGAACTGCAGAACATCGCTCGCGATCTGCTGCTGCTGGTCATCGCCGGTCTGTCGCTCAAGCTAACCAACGATGACAGCCGGATAAAAAACGGGTTTTCCTGGTTTCCCATTCTGGAAGTCGCCAAGCTCTTCGCCGGCATCTTCATCACCATTATTCCGGCGATCGCCATGCTCAAGGCCGGCCAGAACGGCGCGTTGGCCAGCGTGGTCAATTCGGTTACCAGCCCTGAAGGCGCGCCGGTCAACATCATGTATTTCTGGGCGACCGGCGTGCTTTCCAGCTTTCTGGACAATGCGCCGACCTATCTGGTGTTTTTCAACACCGCTGGCGGGTCCTCGGCCGTCGATCAGTTGATGAATGAGCAGTCGACGACGCTCTTGGCGATTTCCGCCGGTGCGGTCTTCATGGGCGCCAACACCTATATCGGTAACGCGCCCAACTTTATGGTCAAGGCGATTGCCGAGGAAAGCGGCGTGGCAATGCCCAGCTTCTTCGGCTACATGGCCTGGTCGATTGTCTTCCTGCTGCCGCTTTTCGCCTTGGTGAGCTACGTGTTTTTTCTTTAGAGCGTGATCGACAGCGCACCCCGGATCGGGGGCGAAAGTCATATCCGTTCAAAGAAAACATGAAAAAAAGGGTGGGCCGGAAAATCTCCGGCCCACCCTTTTTTTGTCGCGAAGCGGACGGTTGGCGGCATGGCGCGCGACGCAGGTGGCTGGCGCGGGCCGTCGCGGCGGGTTAGTGGCTCATCAGCACCGGGCGTTCGGTATGGTTCATGACGTG
Source organism: uncultured Rhodovibrionaceae bacterium (assembly GCA_963976695.1). Classification (GTDB taxonomy): domain Bacteria; phylum Pseudomonadota; class Alphaproteobacteria; order Kiloniellales; family DSM-21159; genus CAXBMB01. Next base: position 14,688 of record CAXBMB010000013.1, on the reverse strand, counting down.
GCGGGTGGCGCCGCCCATGACCAGTTCATAAATTCGCGAGTGGCCATAGGCCCCCATGACGATCATGTCGCAGTTGAGCACCTGGGCGGTGGACAGCAACTGCGGGCCGACGCTCTGTTCCTTGCGCACCGAATAGGGTTCGGCGGGCACGCCGTGACGGGCGAGGAAGGCAACGACCTCTGATTCGCTGGCCATGTCTTCCGGCGTCTTGCCAATGGTCACCACCGACACCTTCTCGGCGTTAATCAGCAGCGGAAGGGCGTCGCGCACCGCGCGCACTGCTTCGCGCGACGGGTTCCAGGCGACCATGATATGGCGGCCGAACACCGGCAGCGGTTCCTCGTCCCGGCGCGGCAGGATCAAGACCGGCGACCCCGAGGCCATGACCAGTTCCTCGGCCAGGCGGGTGCGGATATGATCTTCCAAATAGCTGGCTTCGCTGGGTTGGGAGACGATGGTTATGTCGGCCACGTGGGCCTGATAGGTCAGCTCCTTCAGGTGCTCCCCATTGACCACCAGCCACTCCAGCTCGACCTTGGAATCGGCGCAGCGCTTTTCGGCTTCGGCGCGCAATTCCTCGGCGTGACGCTTGGCCGATTTATAAGCTTCTTCCAAATACACCTGGGAGGCGCCGCGGCCGGCAATATATTCCGGCATGCCGCTGGGAAAGGTGATGTACAGGGCGGCCAAGGCCGCGCCCTGTGCCTTGGCGAGGCGAATCCCCACATCCAGGCGCACCATGTGCTGATCGTCATGGGCGAGATGGACCAGAATTTTCTTCAAGCTCATGGACTGCGCTTTGCCTCCTGACGTGATCGGAACGGGTGACTCTGCCGAACAGGCAAAGGCCGATGGCTGTTCCGCTTACGCGGGCCCGTTCCTTGACTGACAAAATTGCTTGAGCGGGTATCCGATGACCCGCAGGCGCCTTGGCGCCGGGGCTGGATCGGATGGGCTCTGATTGAGAAGGCAAGCTAGCGACCAGCGGGCGGTAAGGCAACCAAGGCCTTGTTCCAAAGCTCTCTTTTATTCGTCTCCGGCGCGCAGGTCGCGCTCCGCCGGACCCGGACGAGGGGCCAATCGCGGCGACCGCCGGCCGTGTCCCAACCGACAGCCGACTCCAGCGCCCCGCTGCAAGGACTTGTCCTTGTCGGACGGCGCAACACGGCGCAACACGGCGGGGAGGGGCAGGGCGGCGTCGCGGCGACGCCGCCCGCACAGAGGATTACTCAGGCGGTTTGTCGGCGCGCAAAATAAGCTTGTCGTCCTTCAGCGCTACAATCTTGTCCGCCTCGACCTCGAGGAATTGTTCTTGCAGCGGTGCGGAAGCGGCGAGCAGATCCGACTCCAGGCTTGCCACCTGGTCGGCGGGGAATCCGCTGCGCGCCAGCCATTGCCGGAAGGGGTGGCGCTTGGGAAAGACGATGTCGCGCGTGACCACCAGGCCGGCGGCGTCGCAAGCGGCCAGCCATTGACTGTGCGATAGGGAGCGAACGTGGGTCGGGTCGCGGCGCTGCTCGAGATCATGCAGGAAGCTGGCGGCCTGCGGGTCTTCCGGTGCCATGGAATCTTCCAGAACCAGCCGGCCGTTGTTTTTGAGAACCCGCGCGACCTCCGACAGGAATGCCGGAATGTCATGAAAATGATGGGGCGCAATGCGGCAGGTCACCAGGTCAAATGTTTTGTCCCCGAATGGCAAGGCCGTGGCATCGCCATATTGGAAAGAAAGGTTCGGCAGTTCGCGTTCCCGGGCCAGTTCGCGCGCCTTGGCGAGCATGCCGTCGGCGATATCCAATCCGATAACCATCGCGGCGCGGCTGGCCAGCCGGAAGGCGGTGTGGCCGGGGCCGGTGGCGATGTCCAATGCAAATTCGTAAAGACCGGGCGAAGAAAAGGCCATTACCAGATCCAGGTCGCCATCTCGGGCATGCCCAGGACTGGTCGCGTAGGCCTCCGTCAGGTCTGAAAAATGTTTTGCAGTAACGTTCGCCAGTTCTTTCATGGAATTGAATCTATCATAATAGAACGCGTGGGTGATATTTTATTTTCTCAAATCCTGATGACTTTAGATCGGTCTAGGCATCGGGCTGTGTTTGTCACTTGATGTATAGCGTCACTGGTTATTTGTTTGACGACAAAATGTTTGTTTGATTGGTTTTCAGTCCTCTGCAAGGTATCAACGCCTAGAGGGTGATCGACGAGGAAAGCGGCGCCGTCATGCTTCACCCGGGGTCACGTTGCGCCACCCGGTAATTCGATCCGACCCTAGGCCTGGAGAATAATCAGGATGCTTGCCAAAATCAGCAGCGATCCGAGGTACTCCAGCCGAGTGATCTTCTCCTTGAAGATAAACAGCGATGCGATATAGGTAAACAGCAGCTCCACCTGTCCCAGCGCCCGGACATAAGCGGCGTTCTGCAAGGCCAGCGCGGTGAACCAGCCGGCCGAGGCGGTGACCCCGCTGAGGCCGATGGGCAAGGCCACGCGCCATTCCTTGACCACCTTGGTCAATTCGCCGGGCTTGCGCCAATGCAGATAGAGCATCATGGCCAGGGACTGGCCGATAATCACGCTGGTCAAGGTTACGGCCGCACTGACAAACACCGGCTGGTGGTCCAGCGACAGCGATGCGGATCGGTAGGCCACGCCGGAGATTCCAAACAGCGCGCCCGCGCCCAGGCCCATCAGCGCCGATTTGTGAGTCCAGCCCGCCAGCAGCGCGCGCAGATTCACCTGCCCCTTGCCAAAAGACAGCAGCAGAATGCCGAATAATCCGACCAGAATGGCAAGCCAGCCCAAGGCGGTTGGCGCCTCGGCCAGGACGACCGCGCCAATGAGCGCGGTTTGCAGCGTTTCGGTCTTTGAGTAGGCGGTGCCGACGGCGAAGTTGCGCAGGCCGAAAAGCGCCACCAGCAGCGCGGTGGCGAAGATCTGCGCCGACCCTCCCAACAGCACGAAAAAGCCGAACGCGCCGGTGAGCCGGGGCAGGTCATAGCCGCCGATCCAGGTGAGCCCGGCCAGGTAGACGATCGCCGCCGGAAAGCCGAAGCCGAAGCGCGCGAAGGTCGCGCCGGCGGTGCTGACCCGATCCTTTAGGTGCTTTTGCAGGGCCGAGCGCAGGTTCTGCAGGAAGGCGGCGGCAATGACAATCGGGATCCAAGCTTCCATGAAGATCTGAGCGGCTCCGGCGTGGGTTGACGGTGAACTGGCGGCGAAATCGGCGCACCAGGGCTCAAGCGCCTGACCAAGTTGATGCGGACCGCGCCGCCGAACCTGGCTCGTGTTAGCAGACTCTCCGCCGGGTTCAATCCTGCTTTTGCGATCAGGTGTTGCGCGGCAGCGCGGGAGGCGAGTTGGACGGGCGGCCGGCGCCAACGGGGGGGATTGGCAGGGGAAGCTGGACAGGCCAAGCTGGATTGGGCGCCGGGAAAAGGCGGGGATCGACGGACCATCCGCCGATCCTCAACCCTATGCCCGGAACTATATTTACTCCCCAAGCGTCCCGATTTTGGGTGACGCCTGGTGAGTGGTGCTTATAAAAACCTTATGACTTGCTTGAGACAAATGAGATTTTCTGCGTATCTATATAAGGTATGATTATAAGGAGATTGCCAGGTGTCCTTGCCTTCCTTGCGCGCCCTTCAAGTGTTCGAGGCGGTCGCCCGACTGGGGTCGGTCAGCCGTGCGGCCGAAGAGTTGCATGTCACCCAACCGGCGGTCAGCCAGCAGCTTCGGCAGTTGGCGGCGCATCTGGAACTGGAGCTGCTGGAGCGCCGGGCGGGCGGCGTGACGCTGACCCGGCGGGGGCGTGAATTCGCCAAACGCCTGAGCCCGGCATTTTTCGAAATTCGGGCGGCGACGGAAAACTTGCTGGAAAAGGAAGTGCGCAGCCGCTCGCTTACCCTCGCCCTGTTGGCCACCTTGGCGGAGCGATGGATGATCCCGCGCTTGGGGCAGTTCCAGGCCCTGCATCCGGAAATCGATGTGCGGCTGCTCGGCACCTCGTCGGACTTGGTGGCCCGTCAAAGTTCAGAATCCGATTTGATGATTTTAACCGGCTTGGGAAAATGGCCGGGCCTGGTTGCCTGGCCGCTGTTTCGCAACAGCAGCTTTCCGGTGCTGAGTCCCGAGCTGCAAGTCCGTGCGCCGCTTCGCAAACCCGAGGATTTGAAGCAGCACACCCTGCTGCAGGTCGACTCGGAGCCACGGCGGCAAAACTGGGCAGATTGGCTGGCCGAGCGTGGCCTGGCCGGGCTGGAGCCTCGCGGCCGCTTGACCTTCAGCAGTTCCAGCCACGCCATCGAGGCTGCGCTGTCGGGGCTGGGGGTGGCGATGGGGCACGAACCCTTCGTCGCCGACGCCTTGGCCGCGCGGCGCTTGCTGGCGCCCTTTGCCGAAAAATTGGTCGGACCGGGCGGCTACTATCTGGTGTGCCGGGAAGACGCGGTGAAAAGTGGCAAGGTGGCGCTGTTCAAGGACTGGCTGCTGGCCGCGGTGGAAGCGGGGAAGCCTGCCAAGCAAATATCTTAACAATTCAGTTTAATGAATTGAAAAGGTTATCTTTTATCTATCGACCAAGGCGTCATGCGCTGGCACAGACGGTCAACGGCGTAGTAGAGCGCCAGCGCCAGCAGCGCCAAAATAAACAGCGCGGCAAACAGCAGATCAATCTGCATGCGGGCGTTGGAATAGAGCATCAGGTATCCCAGTCCGGAGGAGGCCCCGACCCACTCGCCAACCACCGCGCCAATCGGGGCGACGGCGGTGGCCACCCGCAGACCAGAGGCCAGCGCGGGCAGCGCCGCTGGAACACGGATCCGCCAGAGCAGCGCCCAGGCGCTGGCGTCCATGGTGCGGGCCAGGTCCAGCCAGCCGTGGTCGGTGCGGCGCAGGCCGTCGAAAAATGCGGCGGTCACGGGAAAGTAGATGATCAGCACGGCCATGGCGACTTTTGACGCCATGCCATAGCCGATCCACAGAACCAGGAGCGGCGCCAGGGCAAAAACCGGAATGGCCTGGCTGACGACGAAAACCGGCAGAAGCCAGCGGCGCAGTGGCGCGAAGGAGGCGATCAGCAAAGCTGAGACGCCGCCAAGAAATGTCCCCAGCAACAGCCCCAGTAGAATTTCGCTCAGCGTCACCCCGGCATGATAGAGCAGCAGGGAAAAGTTGTTCAGCAAGGCCGAGAGCACCCGCTGCGGCGCGGGGAGGATGTAGTGGGGCGCCTGGGTGGCCCAGACCACCAGCTGCCAAATAATTAGCAGCCCCAACAGGATCACCAGCGGACGCAGCAGGGGCAGGTAGAACTTTCCGGTCATGCGCTGGTTCCATCCTTTGGCGCCGCGGCGTTGCTGGCCGGGGCGCCGGCCGACAAATGGCGGGCTTTATGGAGCTGCTTGAGCAGCTCGGCCTGCCGCTGCAGCAACTCGGGAGCTGCGGGATCCCTGGCTGGCCGGCCCGGCGGGGGGGGTATTTCCAGCAAGCGGGCCGGTCGACCCAGCAGGATCAGAATCCGATGGCCCAAGCGCAGCGCCTCCAGCGGATCGTGGGTCACCAGCAAAACGGTCTTCTGCGCCAAGGTCTCGGCGGCCAGGTCCTGCAAGTCCATGCGGGTGATGGCGTCCAGCGACGAAAAGGGCTCGTCCATCAGCACCAGCGGCCGATCTTCCATCAGCGTGCGCGCCAGCGCCACCCTTTGGCGCATGCCGCCCGACAGTTGTTTGGGCAGCGCCTGGAGATAATCGCCCAGGCCCAGCCGGCTGAGCAACGTCGCGGCCTGGTCGCGCAGGTTCGACAGCTGTGCTTTGTCGGCGCCGCGCAAGCGGGGGCCAAGCAAGCTGTTTTGCAACACTGTGAGCCAGGGCAGCAGCAGATCCTTTTGCGCCATGTAGGCCAGTTGCCCGGCGCGCAGCGGCGCGCCCTGGAACAACACCTGACCTTCGGCCTGTTCGGCGAGCCCGGCAATCAGATGTAGCAGGCTCGACTTGCCCACGCCGGAGGGGCCGAGCAGACAACAGGTCTGATCCTTGGCAAGGATCAGGTCCAGCTTTTCGAACAGCACCTGGCCGTCATAGGTCAACTTGGCTTGCCGGAGGGACAGCTCGGCGGAAGAGGAAGGCGGGGGGGCAGAGGGCATGGTTTGTTCCGGCGGGGCGGGCGGGAGGGCGTGGCGCAGGCGGCGTGCCCCGCAGAGCCTTATCACAATTTTCTCATTTTACCAGACAGCGCCTGCCGTCGGCTTTGATTCGTGGCGCCTTGCCGTGGTTTTCTGTTGCCGTTTTCTGCTGCTATCGCGTGGCGTCGCCTTTTGCTGTCGTCTTCCGCCGCGACTTTGTGTTACCGAGCAGGGGCGCTGCGCTTATTGTCGCCACTTTCCTGCGCCAGCTTGTCACCACCTTGGCCCCCGCTTGTTGATTGCACGGCATGACCGTGAGGCTGGGCGTCGGGATAAGGCGGAACGGCGGCCATTAAGCGACCATCGAAACGACATGAATTACGGAGAAATCAGGATGCGCTTGGGTGACGAAAAAACCAGCTTTCGCGGTTCGGGCGCGCCCCGTCAGCGGTTCTTCTGGCCGAGCCGGGCCCATGGGCTGGCGGCGGTGCTGCTGCTGGTCGGGTTGTTTTTGGCGCTGCTGCCGCGCGGGGAGAGTTTTTCGGCCGAGCCGGTAACGTTTGAAAAGGACCGCCTGGAGATCGTCAGTCAAGCGGGCGCGCGTCTGGCTTTTGATGTGGAAGTGGCCGAAAGCGCCGAGCAAAAGGCCCAGGGGCTGATGTTTCGCGAGACGTTGGCGGACGACGCGGGAATGATCTTTTTCTATCCGCGTCCCAGAATTATTACGATGTGGATGAAAAATACGCTGATATCACTGGATATGCTGTTCATCGCCGAGGACGGCAAGATAATGAAAATTGTCAAGCGCACCGTTCCCCTGTCGGAGAAAACCATCGCCTCGGGACGCCGGGTGCTGTCGGTGCTGGAGCTCAAGGGGGGCACGGCCGACCGCTTGGGTCTTTCCGTGGGCGATCAGGTGGACTATCCGGCCTTCAAGGCGCGGTAGGCCTTGCGGGGCGGTTTTGCCGCCCGTTAAGCCATCGCTTCGGCTGGCCGGGGCGCGCCTCGTGGCGGCGCTGGGCGTGGCTTAGGTCGGGGTGTCGTTGGGCGCTGCGGCCTGGTCGGGCGGCAAGGGTCGCCACCCTTCACCGGCCGCCAGCAGGCAGGAGACGCCGTCGGGCCGGGTTAAAATCACCGTCCAGGTGATTCCTTCATTGGAACTCAGCACTTCAAGCAGCGCGCCGCTGCTGGTAACGCCGATGGCGACCGGGGCTTCGCTGTACTTGGTGGCAAGATGCGACAGAACTTTCTCGCGTAGGTTACAGGCCGGACCGAACTGCGCGGCGGCGTCATCGATTTGCGCGGCGCCAAGCAGTAGGATGGTGCTGAGGGCTAAGGCGGTATTTCGAACATATTTCAACATGACTCCATACTCCGGGGGTGGTAGACAGACTCCTTTACTTGACGTTTTCATGCGGTCTATGTGATCACTATGATGTGATCCATAAAATCAATAACTAGTGACCAAACTATATATGGTGATTTTCAGACAAATTTTCAATGACACCCAAATTACTGTTATAAGTAATAATTTTTTCTTAACCTTACTGCATTAAGTCAATATTTTCTTTCTATATGGTTGGGTGGGAAAGCTGATCATAGTCGAAAAATCCCGCGCCGATGGCCGTCAGGCGTCCCGCGCTTGCCATGGGGATCGGCAAAGCGCGGGGCTGCCGCCGGTTGGGTTGGAAAACGGGTGCCGGCGGCGTCCGTCACTCCTCCACGCGGATTCCGATCTTGCCGACATGGGATTTGGCTAGGAAGGCCTGTTGCGCCGCGCGCAGATCGCGCAACCGATAGATATCGGCGACCAGGGGCCGGATCTCGCCCGCCTCGATGTAGCCGACCAGATCGGTGAACAGGTTGGCCGGCTGGTGCGTGCAGCCGAAGAAGGACAGGTCGCGCAGGTAGAGCGTGCGCAGGTCCAGTTCGACGATCGGTCCGGCGATCGCGCCAGCGGTGACATAGCGTCCGCCATTGCGTAGGGCGTCGATCATATCGGTCCAGCGCGGTCCGCCGACAAGATCGAGGACGACGTCATAGCCGCGTTCGGGGAGGGCCCCATCGCGGTCGAGCGTTCGGTCTGCGCCGAGCGCACGCAGGTCGGCGGCCTTCGAAGAATGCGTCAGCGCGGTTACTTGGGCGCCGCGCCGCTTGGCAAGCTGGATCGCCGCCGAGCCCACGCCGCCCGAGGCCCCGGTGATCAGCACGCGCTCCGCGCCGAGACCGGCGCGTTGGATCATCCCCTCGGCGGTGGAAAAGGCGCAGGGGAACGAAGCAAGTTCGACGTCGGACAGATCGGAACGCACCGCGATCGCATCGTCTGCTGTGGCGGTCGTGTATTCGGCGAAGGCGCCGTTGCACTCCGATCCGAAGGTGGCGATGGGCAGCGGGGAGTCGGCGTTGGCTGGAGATTGCAGGGCGCGCACCAGCACCCGCTCGCCGATCCGCGCGGCCGGCACCTGTGCGCCCACAGCGACAATCTCGCCGCAGCAATCCGCGCCCTGGACGAGCGGGAAGGGCAGCGCCGCGCCGGACCAACTGCCGTCGGCGTCGGCCTTCGAACCGTAGCCCTGGGTCGCGCCCGAGGCGGTATCGCCGCGCACGCTCTTGGAATACCAGCCGGTGCGCGTGTTGACGTCCGTGTTGTTTACCGACGAGGCGGCAACCCGGATCAGCACCTCGCCCTGGCCCGGCGCGGGCATGGGCAGATCCTCGCGCCATTCCAGCTTCTCCAAACCGCCGTGCCCGGTCAGCACCATACCGCGCATCGTTTCAGGACGTGCCATGTCAGTCTCCTTTAGTAGAATAAACTCTCTACTTGCGTAGGTAGAGGATTCATTCTACATCGTCAAGCATGACAGATACGATCACCAAAATTGCCGCCGGCCTGGAGAAGGCCTTCGCGAAAAACGGCTTTGCCGAGCCGAGCGTGGAGGATTTACGCGACGCCGCCGGGGTGAGTCTGAGAACGCTCTACAAATACGCGCCCTCGCGCGCCGTCATGGTGCGCACCGCTCTCGAGCATCGTCATCGGCGCTACATCGCGCAGGTCTTCACGGCCTTGCCGGACGACGGCGAGGTCGCGCTGGCGGCGATCATTGAACGCATCGCCGAATGGATGAAGCGCGAAGCCACGCATGGCTGCCTGTTTCACGCTGCGGTCGCCGCGGCCCCTCACGACCAACAGCTGCGCGCGTTGCTCGAACGTCACAAGGCCGAACTGGCCGAACGCGCGGCCCGCGCGTCGAATCTGCGCGGCCGCGCGGTGGCGCTGGACCTCACCCTGATCATTGAGGGACTCACGCAGAGCTGGCCGCTATATGGCGAGGCCGCGGTTGTGAGCGCCAAGCGGCTGTGCGCCGCCTTGAAAGCCATGGCTTGAGGGCGCGCCACCCGCCGCCTTCGATCCCCGCCGCGAGCGCCGCCAACGTTGCAGTGAACTTGTTGCAGTGAACGCTGCTTTGCTTGGTCGCCAAGTGGGTTAGCTTTTGCGGGACACTGGCTCGCGGGTTTTCATGAAGGTGACGTCCTTGTTGTTGTCCTGCTCGTCCTGCAGATGCCAGGCGTTGCGGGCCATCAGGACCGGAAAGCCTTCGTGGTCGTCGGCGATGTTGGCGCTGGCGGCGTCGAGATAGCGCTTCAGCCGTGAAGGGTCGTCGGCCATCAGCCAGCGGGCGGTAAAGTAGGTGGTCGGTTCGAAGATCACCGGAATGTCGTATTCGGTGCGAATGCGATCGGCCATGACCTCGAACTGTAGCGCGCCGACCACCCCGACGATCCAGTCGGCCTGGGTGCGGGGCTTGAACACCCGGGCCGCGCCTTCCTCGGCCAACTGCTGGAGGGCCTTGCCCAAATGCTTGGCTTTCATCGGATCCTTGGGGCGCACCCGCTGGAGCAGTTCGGGCGCAAAGGCGGGCAGGCCGGTGAAGGTCAGGTCCTCGCCTTCGGTCAGGGCGTCGCCCAAATGCAGGTTGCCGTGGTTGGGGACGCCGATGATATCGCCCGCCCAGGCTTCCTCCGCCAGTTCGCGGTCCTGGGCCAGGAACAGCAGCGGATTGTGCAGGTTCAGCATCTTGCCGGTGCGCACCTGCTTGAGCTTCATGCCCCGTTTGAAGTGGCCCGAGGCCAGGCGAACGAAGGCGATGCGGTCCCGGTGCTTGGGATCCATGTTGGCCTGGATCTTGAAGACAAAGCCGCTGACCGTTTTTTCTCGCGGCGCGATCTGGCGTTCGGCTGTCGGCTGGGGGCGCGGCGGCGGCGCCTTGTGGCCGATGCCGTCCAGCAGTTCACGAACCCCGAAGTTGTTGACGGCGGACCCGAAATAGACTGGGGTCTGATGGCCGGCGCGGTAGCTTTCCAGGTTGAAAACCGGGCAGAGACCGCGAATGATCTCCACATCCTCGCGCAGCTTGGCCGCCAGATCGGCCGGCAGCAGTTCATCGATTTTGGAGTCGTCCAGGCCGCTGCACTGCTCGCCCTCGGCGGGCCGCTCGCCTTTGGAGCGCGCAATCAGCAGCAGGGTGTCGTTCAGCAGGTCGTACACGCCCTTGAACTGCTTGCCCATGCCGATCGGCCAGGTGGCCGGACAAACCTCGAGCTGCAGTTCCTGTTCGACCTGGTCCAGCAGATCGAAGGGGTCGCGGCCTTCCCGGTCCATCTTGTTGACGAAGGTGGTGATGGGGACATCGCGCAGGCGGCAGACTTCGAACAGCTTGCGGGTCTGACCTTCAATGCCCTTGGCCGAATCCAGCACCATGATGGCCGAATCAACCGCGGTCAGGGTCCGATAGGTGTCTTCCGAGAAATCTTCGTGGCCGGGCGTGTCCAGCAGATTGAAGGTCCAGTCGAGGTAATCGAAGGTCATCACCGAGGTGCCGACCGAGATGCCGCGCTCGCGCTCGACCTTCATCCAGTCCGAATGCGCCCGCCGCGCCGCGCCCTTGGCCTTCACCGCGCCCGCCATTTGAATGGCGCCGCCGAACAGCAGCAGCTTTTCCGTCAGCGTGGTCTTGCCCGCGTCGGGGTGGGAAATGATGGCAAAGGTCCGCCGCCGGGCAATCGGGGCCGGCAACGAGCTGTCTTGAGCCACAGGCGCATTCACCAGAAAGTTCCTTTAGTCTTGTGGGTCGGCCGGCCGGTTCCCGGCGCCGTCGGTTACGCGGGCCCGCCGTGACGGCGGCTGCCCGCCGCTATTGACGGCAAGGGGCTAGCGTGTGATCGACTTGGACGGCAGCGCTTTGCGATCCGACACTTGTGCGATCCGACTCTAGGGATAAACACCCGCGCTATGTAGTCGATCCGGCGGCAACTTGAAAGTGCCCGCCGAGGGCGCGTGACCGAAAGGAACGGAAATGATCGATTTTCGGGGGCGCCGGACCCCGGCTGACCGTTGGGCAAGGGCGGCAGGGCGGCGCGTGGCGGCGCGGTTTCCGCAGCGGGCAGCGGATCTTTCCGAAGAACATCCGGGCAGCGGATCTTTTTGGAAAAAAGATGGTCGGGGAGACAGGATTTGAACCTGCGACCCTCTGGTCCCAAACCAGATGCGCTACCAGGCTGCGCCACTCCCCGAACGGCGCGAAACCTAGGCGCTATCAGCCGAGGAGGCAAGCCCAAGATTTGGCGGGCCGCGAGATTTATTCGCCCGCTTCCCACCGGAAGGCGGCAGGCCGGCCGGGCGGGTCGGGCAGAGGGCGCTTGCATCGGCGCGCCGCATCGGCCATTGCCTTCACACAGGCAAGATCCGGCGTCCAGGTTGGCGTCTCGGCCCAATCCCGGCGCTATTCCAGCGGCGTCGCCACCACACGGCCAACACTGGAACAACACTGGCGCACCACTGGCGACCCAACGACAGAACGGACGGCAAAGGAGGTTAAGGCGCATGAAACTGCTGCAGTACGGTGAACCCGGCAAGGAAAAACCCGGTCTGTTGGATCCGGAAGGTAGAATTCGCGATCTTTCCGGCGTTGTTGACGGCGTGACGCCGGCGCTGTTGACCCCGGCGGCGCTGCGGCGGTTGGCCGATCTGGAGGTGGCGGCCCTGCCGTTGGTGCCGGGGGACCCGCGCCTGGGGCCCTGTGTGACCGGTGTGCCGAAATTCATCTGCGTCGGCCTCAATTATCGCGACCACGCCAAGGAAGCCGGCATGACGGCGCCTGAGGAGCCGATCCTGTTCATGAAGGCGATTTCGGCGATTTCCGGCCCCAACGACGCCATCGAGCTGCCGCCGAATTCCGAAAAGACCGATTGGGAGGTGGAACTGGGCGTGGTGATCGGTCAAACCGCCCGCCACGTCAGCCAAGCCGCGGCGTTGGACCATGTGGCCGGCTACTGCACGGTCAACGATGTGTCGGAGCGGGCCTATCAAGCCGAGCGCGGCGGCCAGTGGGTGAAGGGCAAGTCCTATGACTCCTTCGGCCCAATCGGCCCCTGGCTGGTGACCGCCGACGAGGTGCCCGATCCACAAAACCTGTCGCTTTGGCTGGAGGTGAACGGCACCCGCCATCAGGACGGCACCACCGCCGACATGATCTTCCCGGTGGCAAGGCTGGTGAGCTACATCAGCCAGTTCATGACCTTGCAGCCCGGCGACGTCATTTCCACCGGAACGCCCGCCGGCGTGGGGCTGGGCCTCCGGCCGCAGCTGTTCTTGCGCGAAGGCGACGTGGTGCGGTTGGGCGTGGCCGGTTTGGGCGAGCAGCGCCAGATCGTCATTGCCGATTAATTTTTCCGGCCGGTTGGATGATCGCGCGCGCTATCGATCTTTCGCGCCGGGTTTGCGCCGGTCGTCTGTCGCGTCCCGACGCTTTTCTTCGGCGGCAAGATCGGCTTAAGTGGTTGCCAGGTGGGACGGCTTGAGGCATAGCTTGGCCCACCAGACAACCCTCTGCTAAGCGAGTGTTAGAGTCATGCAGGCACGGATCTATCGGACCCCCAAGACCGCGACCCAGTCGGGCCGCGCCAACACCAAAAGTTGGACCCTTGAGTATGAGCCCAACAAATCCAAGTCCGCCGACCCCTTGATGGGCTGGACGTCCAGCGCGGATACCCTTGAACAGCTGTTTATCCGCTTCGACAGCAAGGAACAGGCGGTGGCGTTCGCCGAGAAGAAGGGCCTGATGTACACCCTGGAAGAGCCCAGCGCCCGCAAGGTGTCGCCCAAAGCCTACGCCGACAATTTCCGCGCCGACCGCCTCAGCCGCTGGACCCACTAACCGGCCGCTGGGCGGATCGATCCGCCAGGCAATGATAAACCGGCCCCGTAGCTCAGCTGGATAGAGCAACGGACTTCTAATCCGTAGGTCGTTGGTTCGAATCCAACCGGGGTCACCACTGCAAGGTCTGGAAACCAAGCGGGGATCGTCAAGCTCAACGACGCGGCCACGTTGCGGGTTGCACCCAAGTCCGGATGATCTAAGCTGTCGACTCGCCTGATTCCCAAGCCTGCCTAGTTGCGGGTTGCACCCAAGTCCGGATGATCTAAGCTATAGTTGAACTGCATGTCGATGTCGTTGCCGTTGCGGGTTGCACCCAAGTCCGGATGATCTAAGCTTGGGGGTGGTCAAGGCAGCTCCAACTACGCGTTGCGGGTTGCACCCAAGTCCGGATGATCTAAGCTTCTGGCTTGCCATCCTTTGTCCAATGATCTGTTGCGGGTTGCACCCAAGTCCGGATGATCTAAGCTCAAAGGAACTATAACATGCTGATTTTGTGTGTTGCGGGTTGCACCCAAGTCCGGATGATCTAAGCTCTGAGCCCTGTTCATGAGACCAAGTCCTCCGTTGCGGGTTGCACCCAAGTCCGGATGATCTAAGCTGACAACAGACAAGGTGCGCTGCTGCATACAGTTGCGGGTTGCACCCAAGTCCGGATGATCTAAGCTTCGCGCCGTTCGATCCATCGTGATTTCGTCGTTGCGGGTTGCACCCAAGTCCGGATGATCTAAGCTTCCCCGAATTGATTTTCGCCAGTAGGGGCGGTTGCGGGTTGCACCCAAGTCCGGATGATCTAAGCTGGCGCGCGGCGCGACAAAAGTCTGGCTGAGTTGCGGGTTGCACCCAAGTCCGGATGATCTAAGCTAGATGGGCGTCAAGAGCTTGAAATAAATAGCTTTTGACGCCCTTCTTAGTTTTGAAAAACGACGAGAGGCGCTTAGAATAGCTGCAGTTGCTCCAGTTTTTTTGGCAATTGACCGCGCAAACCCTCGAAAGTTTGTAAATTTTCATACTGCTTGTCCGTAATCATCAGGATATGCACGGAGCCGTGGTGCGGCACTTTTCGTGAAATTCTTTCGGTAAGCGCCTTGGCTGCGTCGCGCCCCGCAAGGGCTTTATAGTATATCGAAAACTGGGCCATGAAGAAGCCCTCGTCCAACAGGTATTTCCTGAATTTCGCGGCGACCTTGCGCTCCGGTTTTTCCTTCGTTGGCAGGTCGAACATCACCAGCATCCACATAAGTCGATATCCACTGAGCCAGATTTCTTGATCGCGAATCATCAGTCGCGCCCCTTATCAGTCAATTAGCGGGCGCTTGACGACAGAAACGAAGCGCCAAGCGTCGATCAGACGCTAGA
>CAXBMB010000012.1:0-66603 GCA_963976695.1 uncultured Rhodovibrionaceae bacterium | reverse complement strand
GCAACCGCACCAGCACCCGGCCGCTGCTTGCGTCCTGTTGCGGAATGGCGCGTGGGTTGGGCTGGGGCGGCGCCCGTCGCAGCCGGCGAACCAGGGCCACGTCCTCCATCAGCGGCTCCGCGCCATAGCCACCAACCCGGCGGTACAGCCGGCGGGTGATCAGCAGGCCCTGATCGCCATAGGGCAGCTGAAAGCGATCATTGCGCCAGCGCACGAGACGCTCCAAACGCCGCGCCGCCGGCGCCCGGCTGTCAAAGCGCAGGGTAAAATAGGCCGCCTGGTCGCGCGGGCGCGCCTGCGCCATCCAGGCCGCCACCGCCCCGCTCCAGCCCGCTTCCAACCGGCTGTCGGCGTGGAGGAAAAGCAGCCACTTTCCCCTGGCTTCCCGCGCCCCCCGCGCCAGTTGAACGCCGCGTCCGGGCGCACTGTCCAGCAGCGCCGCCCCCGCCGCCGCCGCCAGGGCCTTGGTTCCATCGTCCGAGCCGCCGTCCACCACCAGCAGCTCCAGCCGGTCCGGCCACTGCCGCCCGGCTTCTCGCAACGTGGCAAGACAACCCGGCAGCTGGGCGGCGGCGTTGAGGGTGGGAATCACAATTGAGAGAGAAGGCTGTGGCATGATCCGCCGGTCATAGCATGCCGCGCGGGTCCGTGATAACAGCCTATCATGCTTGCTATCGAAGAGTTGAGCCGGGCGCTCCGGCAGGATGACCGCCTGACCTTTGAACGCCTTGAACTGCTCCCGCCGAAGGGGCTGGCCCACGACCATGTCAGACTGACGGGCAGCGGTCTGCTGCTGCGCATTCCCAAGCAAAGCCAGCGGGGCTATCAACCGCACGACAACCTGATTTATCAGGCGGCCTGCTTCGACCGGGTGCAGCGCAGCGGCTACGGACCCGGGTTGGCCTTGGTCTTGCCGCCGTCGGCGGCGCTGCCGCTGGGGGCCTTGCTGGTGGAAGAAATTTTTGGCCGGCCGCTGGCGCTTGCCCAGGACCTGCCGCTTTTGGCCGACAGCTTGGCGGCCATCCATCGCCAAGATCTTCCGCCGCCGACCGACCGACCGCCGCTGGAAGATCACCACGACCCGGTGCGCGGACTCTATCAGGAAATCAAGCAGCAGGCCGCCGCCCTGCCCGAGGCGGGGTTGCATCCCAGCAGTCTGGATCTGCTGCGGGAAGAACTGGTCTGGGCGCAGGACTTTCAGCGCGCCTGCCAGCACGGCCCCGCCCGCCAGCCCCAGCGGTTGGTGCTGACCGATACCCATCCGGGCAATTTCCTGGTGGCCGGACGCCCGTCCGCCGCAGATCGGCCCGCTGTGCAGTCCAGCGCCCCCGCCAGCATCCATGCCAGCGTCCAGCCCGGCGGCGGCGCGGGTGGCGGACCCGGGGGTGAACCCGGGGGTGACCCCAGTGGCGGAATCAGCCATCGGGATGATCGCCCCGCGCACGCGGTGATCGTCGACTTGGAAAAGGCGCTGTATGGCAGTCCCGCCATCGACCTGGCGCACGCGACCATCTATTCTTCCACCACCTGGGACCTGGAGACGCAGGCGGTGCTCAGCCCGGCCCAGGTCGGGGCCTTCTATCGCCATTACCTGACGCTGCTACCCGACGCCTTGCGCCGTGACCTGCGTCCCTGGCTGCTGCCGCTGCGGCGGCTGCTTTGGCTGCGGGCCATGACCTGGTGCGCCTTTTGGCAGGTCCAGCACCAGAAGGCCGCGAAAACGCCAGATGCGCGGGCGCGCTCGGCCAGGGACTGGTCGGCGGAAAAAACCAGCCCACGGTTGATCGCCCATGTGGCCGAACGGGTCAGCCACTACCTGGCGCCGGACACCCTTGGCCGGATGCAGCAGGATTGGAAAGGGCCCGACAACCTGGAGGGCTACCTCTAGCCGGTGATCGACCAGGCAGGAAGCGCGGCGCGGTTCGGCGCCAAGCAAAAAGCCGCTGCGCGCCAAGGAAAACCGGCTGTCGGGCCAAGCAAAAGCCGGCCCGCCGCCAAGCAACGCAGCGCCGGCACGCAAACAAAAGGTCGATTGCAGGCTTTCTTTCGGCACGTCAGTTCATGAAAATCGCCCCGAAAATAGTCATACAACAACGGGATGCGACCGCCCGAGGGTATATTTTTCCATATTTTCCTATAAATAGATCACACAAAATCTCTCGAAGCTGCTAGCCTTTTTCTGTCGCTTTTCCCCGCCGGTCGCTGGTGGACCCCTTAGACCCACGGCGACAGCGGGGCGGTGCCCAGGAAGCGAAAATTCCAATCGTGACACCACGCATTGGGATGGGGCAAAAAAGCGAGGGAGGAGCTGTTTGACGTACAACCGTGAAAACGCCACCTGCCAGCTCTTTGAGTGGACTCTGACCTGAGCCGACCGACACCCCGCCGGACTTTCATGCCAAAACATGAAAGCAGTCTGGAACGCGGTGGGCGGCTTTACCCAAGGAACAGCCCGGTTCCTAGAGCAAAAGATTCGAAAGCTGGTCGTTGGCCAATTTCGCAACCCTTCAAAAACAGGACGAGAGGCCTTTGTCCGTCTCCCAACGGGTCTGATTGCCTGCGCAGCAGGAATTGGATCGCGCCGTTTTGATGAAACCTTAACCGCACCGGCCTGGTCCTAAAGGCCGAAAGGTGGAGTCCAAACAGCGGGACCGGACCGCAAGCCTCTCGTCGCTTTTGACAGCTTGCCGGCAAAGCCTGGTGATAGAAAAGCTTTGAGGTCAGTCTCGGATCGCCTACCGGATTGCTGCTGTTTTTAGCTGAAGGCGGAGATTCTCTTCCCATCAAGAGAAGGTCGCCTTCGCACAAAGACAAAGTCGGTGATCGCGCGGTTTTTTTTGTGCGTGAGGTTGGGCGTTTTCAGCTTTGCTGTAACCGGTTGTTTGTTGCCGAGAAGGATCCTGGTCCCCTTGGTGGTGGGTCACGAAGCTGTTTGGCTGGGCCCTATTTATTCGCCCAGTGCCGCGGCGCCCGCCGAATGGAGGCTGTGTCCTCCGGACTTGGCTCCTGGCTGTGAAAAACCTCTTGAATGCCTTGGTGGCGCTCTTCCCCCCCCGCGCAAAAGGGTCTTCCCCGGAAAAAGGGCTTTCCCTTTCGCGCAGCGGGAGGAGCGCCATTTCTCTTGCCCGGAGGACTTTGAGGGGGCGGCCGCGCGCAACAAAACGCACAAAGCGTCGACGCCTATCAGACGACAAGGTTCAGATGACGGGGTTCAGACGACTGGGTTTTCGTTGTCATGACCCACCTCCAAGCCGCGTGACTGGGAAATCACGCCTCTTGGAACTGCCGACGATCCCAAATGAAGCCCCGACGCTTTAGATTTTTCCACCGCATCGAATTTTGTTCTTTGTTTGTTCTCTATTTGTTGTTAGACTACGTCGATGAGACAGCTTCCCGCGCCCCACCACATTGCCGACAACCGCCCGCTGAAAGGGCGCGGCGCGCTGAGCAATCGCTGCGGCCGTTTCGAGAGCTACAGTCGCGACCCCTTCGACGACGGCTGGGCGCAGAGCCTTGCGCCTCAAATCCTGATCGGCGCAAACGCGGAGCCGGAAGCTGGTGAGCAGGAGGCCGGCCAATGGGAAAACGGCGCCGAACCCCAGGCGGGAACGCCCCTTGCGTTGCGTGGGGAGGAAGAGGCGCGGTGGCGCGATCAGCCCGCCCCGCCAACCCAGGTGCTGCCGGACAAGGCCCGCAGCCTGATCACCCGGAACAACTCGCCCGACGTGCCCTTTGATCGATCGATCAACCCTTACCGGGGCTGCGAACACGGCTGCATCTATTGCTTTGCCCGTCCCAATCACGCCCATCTCGGACTTTCGCCGGGGTTGGATTTCGAGCGCAAGCTGTTCGCCAAGCATGACGCAGCGGCGCTGTTGCGCAAGGAGCTGTCCCGGCCGTCCTACCGCCCCGCCACCTTGGCGCTGGGCGTTGTCACCGATTGCTACCAGCCGATTGAACGCGAGCTGAAAATCACCCGGGGACTGATCGAAGTGCTGGCCGACGCCAAGCACCCGTTCTGCATCATCACCAAATCCAGCGGCATCCTGCGCGATCTCGACCTGTTGGCGCCCTTGGCGGCCGAGGGGCTGTTCAAGGCCTGTGTTTCCGTCACCACCCTGGACCGGCGGCTTTCCCGACTGCTGGAGCCCCGGGCCGCCACCCCGCACCGCCGCCTTCACACCATCAAAGAATTGAGCCGCGCCGGCATTCCGGTCACGGTCATGGCCGCGCCGATGATCCCGGCGCTCAACGACATGGAGTTGGAATCCATCCTGGCCTCGGCGGCGGCGGCCGGGGCCCGGCAGGCCAGCTACGTCCTGTTGCGCCTGCCGTTGGAGGTTGGCCCGCTGTTCGAAGAATGGCTGACCCAGCATTACCCGTACCGCAAAGCCCGGGTGCTGGCGCTGGTTCGCGAAACCCGGGCCGGCGCACTCAACCAGGCCGCTTTCGGCACACGCATGCGCGGCGAAGGGGTTTACGCCGACCTGCTGCGGCAGCGGTTCCGGCGCAGCCTCAAGCAACTCAAGCTCACTCACCGCGTCGACGAACTCAACAGCCAACTCTTCCGTCGGCCGGCCGGCGATGCGCGGCAATTGTCGTTGCTGTAGTGTCGGACCGCGCGCCGACGCCGACCAACGCCACTTTTTTGCCCTTAACCAACGACCACCGGTTAAAAAGCTTCCCGTGCGATGATTTTTGTATTATAAGCCCGACCGGTATTGTTTGGCGCAATAATCCATACGAAACCAGGGGTACAGAGTCTGTACCAGGGGACGGTCGCGGACGCGCTTGACCCGATCTTCGTTTCCTGCCGACGATACCATCATCCATTCCAGCGCTGCATTGCTGCGCTGCAGCAGATTTTTCTTGGTTTCGTGAAAAAATGCCTTATGTAACTGCACAGCAGTTTCGTAAACCGTCGCAACGATGTCGAAGTTTAAGTTGGAGAGGCCCCGTGGCCAGAAATCGTAAAGAGTCTCACAAGAAGCCCGAGAGTGACAAAATCTACGTTACCAAAGTCCGTCATTGCCTGATGTGTCGCAGCGAGTTCAAGTCCGCTTGGTCGGGCGAACGGATCTGCACCAACTGCAAGCAAACCCAAGCTTGGGGCGATGGTCCCGGTTTGGCCGCTTAATCGGTTGTCCCGGATTTTTTCCGCCGGGCGTCAACAGAAGATTTTTTCAAAAGCGCGGTTTCCATTCGGGAACCGCGCTTTTGGTTTTCCGGAACAAGCCGTCGCCCGCCGGTCCGTTTGTTCGGCATTTTTTTTCGCCGGCCCGCCGATCGGCGCTCCCATCCCAAACCCTGCTGAGGGTATGCTAGAGTCGGATCGGTCCAAAACGACCGGCCCGGTGAACCGATTTGAATCGTGACTCCGCCTCTGATCACGCTACTGGCGGCTGCTTGACGATGGCGCCGAAGCGTCGGACGCTTCTTGCCACGTCGATCACATTCAGTTGGCGATCCGCGTCCCTCCCCCCACTGTCGGGAGAAAATTTTGCGCAACGACCCGAGCCGATGATAGAAGACCAGAGCGTCACCGACCTCACCCGCATCGCCCTGGTAGCGCTGGCGGCGCTTGGCTGCGGCACCGTCTTTGCGCGCTTCAAACAACCGGCCGTGGTTGGCTATATCCTGGCCGGCGCCCTGCTCGGGCCGACCGCCCTCGGGTTGATCACGGACCGCGACTCGATCCAGCTTCTGGCGGAGTTGGGGGTGCTGATGCTGCTCTTCCTGATCGGGCTAGAACTCTCCATCAAGTCTTTCAAGGAAGTTTGGCGGGTGGCGCTGCTGACCACCACCACGCAGATTTCGCTATCGCTGATTGTCATGTGGGCGGTGGCGAAATGGATCGGCTGGCCGCCGTCGGTTGCCCTGCTGTTCGGTTTTGTCACCGCGCTTTCCTCCACCGCCGTGGCGATCAAGCTGCTGGAAGACTCCAACGAGGTGAACAGCCGGGTCGGCAAGGTCACCATTGGCGTGCTGGTGGCGCAGGACCTGGCCGTGGTTCCAATGATGATTATTCTGGCCTCGCTTGGCGCGTTGCAAACCGCCGGCGACAACAGCCAGGCGCTGGCCGAAGAGTTTGCCCTGGACGTCAGCCTGAAAGTCGGGCTGTCGGTCGGCTTTTTGATCTTTCTGATCCTGTTGATCGGCGACAAGCGAAAATTGCAGCTGCCGCTGTTCTCGCTGGTGGGAAAAAATCACGACCTGCTGCCGCTGGCCGGCCTGACCTTTTGCTTCGGCGCGGCGGCGGTCAGTGGCCTGCTGGGCCTGTCGCCCGCCTATGGGGCCTTTCTCGCCGGCCTGGTGATCGGCAGTTCCAACGCCCGACAGGCGATGATTCAACAATCGGCGCCGATCCAATCCGTGCTGATGATGCTGTTTTTTCTCTCCGTCGGCCTGCTGTTGGACTTTCAGTTCCTGTTCAACAATCTGGGCACGGTCCTGCTGCTGCTGTTCTTCGTCACGGTGCTGAAAACCCTGATCAATGTCTCGATTCTGCACCTGTTGGGCGAGTCCTGGCCGACCGCCTTCATTTCCGGGGTGACCCTGGCCCAGATGGGCGAATTCTCCTTCCTGCTGGCCGCCGTCGCGGTCTCCAGCGGCCTGACCAGTTCGGGCGCGCAAAACCTTATCGTCGCGGTGACCGTCCTGTCGCTGATCTCCTCGCCGGTCTATCTGGCGGTGGCCCGGCGCCTGCATCAGGCCGACCTGCCCGGCATCGCGACAGCACGCGAAACCTCACAGGTGGCCTTGGCGCCACTCTGGCGGGGGCTGACCCACTTGCTGCGCCGGGGCGAGGATCGGGTGGTTGGCATCGGCAGCCTGGCGACGCGCCCCTTGGACCGGGTCAAGGCGCTGCAACGCAAACGGCGGGAGCGACGACAACCGTCACAACCCGCCGGCCAGGCCAAAAAATCCGCCGAGCCGACGGCGCCCCCCTCGCCAGACGCCGCACCGGACTCCCGGGCAACCGCGCCGCACAGCGCCACCCCCTGCGCCCCCGCCAAATCCTAGAGCAACATCCGTTCAATTGGACACACGACGTGATCTACTTGAACGGATTAAGGTGCTCTATCCACAGATGATTAGCCCGTGATCGGCCGAGAAAGAAGCGCCAGGCGCTTCGTCGCCGTCGCAACGCCCAGCCACCAACGTCGATGGACACCACCATGCCGGATTACAGCCACGAGCAGCGGTTGGGGGCCAGCCAGGGCGCCCGGATCATCGGGATTGACGAGGCCGGGCGCGGCCCCTGGGCCGGGCCGGTGATCGCCGCGGCGGTCTGGCTCGATCCCACCGGCCTGCCGCCGGAACTGCTGGCCGGGTTGAACGACAGCAAGAAACTCAGCGAAGCGAAGCGCGCGACCCTGGAAGCGCGGCTGTTGGCCATCGGCCAGACTCCGGGCGGCGAAAAGCTTCTGCGCTTCGGCCTGGGCGCCGCGTCGGCGACGGAAATCGACGCCCTCAACATCCTGCAGGCCACCTTTTTGGCTATGCGCCGCGCCGCGGAACAAATCTCGCTTGAAATCGACGCAGCGTTGATTGATGGGAACAAATCGCCGAAACTGCCCTATCCCTGCCACCCACTTATCAAGGGCGATGGAAAATCTTTTTCAATCGCCGCCGCATCGATTCTGGCCAAGACCCACCGGGATCGGCTTATGGTGAGGCTAGCTACTAGATATCCGGGGTACGGATGGGAGCGTAACAAGGGGTATGGTACGCGCGCCCATCAAGCGGCCCTGGTGCAACTTGGAACAACACCGGAACATCGGCGATCATTTAGACCGATACGTGAGACTCTTGGACTAAGTTATTGATTCAAGGGACTTGACGCCGAATCCCTCCTGACTCAGGATGCCCTCAATTCAGCCTGCTGAGTTGGTGCATAGACGTTGGTACAAGGGGAACCGGGAAGTGGCACAGGCACGTAAGGTTAGTGAAAGCGGTGTGATTCGACACGTCGCGCGGCGTCACAAGAATTTGCCGCTGGAGCAGATTCTCGAAGGTGACTGCATCGAGCAGATGGCCAGCCTGCCATCCGGCTCGGTTGATCTGATGTTTGCCGACCCACCCTATAATTTGCAGCTGGGCGGCGATCTGCACCGCCCGAACAATTCACGCGTCGACGGCGTCGAGGATTCCTGGGACAAGTTCGATGATCTAGCCAGCTACGACGCCTTCACCCGGCAGTGGCTCGGCCAGGCGCATCGGCTGCTCAGCGACAACGGCACCATCTGGGTGATCGGCAGCTATCACAACATCTTCCGCGTCGGCGCCATCCTGCAGGAGCTTGGCTTCTGGATCCTGAACGACGTGATCTGGCGCAAAACCAATCCCATGCCCAACTTCCGCGGCCGGCGCTTTGCCAACGCCCATGAAACCATGATCTGGGCGGCGAAGTCGGAAAAATCCCGCTACGTCTTCAACTACGATTCGATGAAGGCCATGAACGACGACCTTCAGATGCGCAGCGATTGGCTGCTGCCGATCTGCGGCGGTGGCGAGCGGTTGCGCGATGACGCGGGCAAAAAGGTTCACTCGACGCAAAAACCCGAGGCTTTGCTGGATCGGGTGATCCTGGCGTCGTCGCGTCCGGGCCAGGTGGTTCTGGACCCCTTCCACGGCTCCGGCACCACCGGCGCGGTGGCCAAGCGCCTCTGTCGACGCTGGGTCGGGATCGAGCGCGATCCGGACTACATCGCCGCCGCGCGCGCCCGCATCAACAGGGTGCAGCCCCTCACCGACCCGGACCTGGTGGAGATTAAAACCAAGCGCGAGCAACCGCGGGTGCCCTTCGGTTGGCTGCTGGAACGACGGCTGCTGGAGCCCGGCACCGTGCTCTACGGCCCCAAAAAGCGCTTCAGCGCAAAGATCCGCGCCGATGGCACCCTCATCACCTCCGAGCATCAGGGGTCGATCCATCAGGTGGGCGCCGCCGTACAAGGCGCGCCGGCCTGCAACGGCTGGACTTTCTGGCACCTGGACGTGGAGGGCAAGGAAGTGCCGATTGATGTGCTGCGCCAGCAAATCCGTTCTGAAATGAACTAGAGCAACATCCGTTCAATTAGACTCACGACGTGATCTACTTGTGCGAACTAAGTTGCTCTATCCACGGATGATTAGAGGGCGATCGGTTTCGCGCGGCGCGACGGCGCCGACGCGCGAAACCGAAAGACCGTCACAAGCCGCGACCGGTCAACGTCCTTTCTGCGATAACCCCATCGCAGAAAGGATAACCAGATGCCACAACTCGTGCTTGATCGCGGCCTGACCGCCAACTACGGCCCAGGCCAAGTGCCCGGCGTTCTCCAGATTATCGGGGTCGGGGCAAGCTATACCATCGCCATTGCCGGCGCGCCCGCGACCGCGCATGTCATCGCGCCCAGCGCGGCCGATAGCTATCCCATCGATGGGCAGGCGGTGACCGTGGTCAACACCTCAGCCGCCGCCGGGCCGCCCAACTTGACGCTTAGTTACTAGCGCGGGCAAAGCCCCGGCCTTTGCCCCGACTCATCTCGCCTGACTGGCGACCTGCTGAATGACCTTGGTCATCACCCTGGGCAAGGCCTGTCCGGCCAAGGCGTCGAAGGCCACCCAGCAGCAGTGGGGCGGGGCCGGGGCGGCCTGATCGACCCATCCTTGGCGAACCTGCAGTTCAAGATGAAAATGGGTGAAGCTGTGCCGAACCGCCCCCGGCAGGGCGGTCAGATCACCCTGCAGCCAATCTTGCGGCAACCGCAGCGCCTCGGCCAAAGCACCCGCCAATGCACCCGCCGATTCAGTTCCCGACCCGCCCCCCGGCTCAATCAACGACCGCCTCGGCGCATCGGCCGCGTCACGCTGGGGCTGTTCCAGCCAGGGCGTTGAGGGAAACTCCATCATTCCACCCAGCAACCCGGTTTCCGGGCGGCGGCGAAGCAGCACCGCGCCATCGGGCCGGGTCAGCCAAAAAACCTGCCCCCGGCGGTGCGGCTTGACCGGCTTGGGCGGCTTGACCGGCAGGGCCTCGGCGATCCCCGCCTGATGCGCCCGACAGTCCTCGCGCAACGGGCAACGCGGACATTTCGGTTTTTTCGGCGTGCAGATCGTTGCCCCCAAATCCATCATCGCCTGGGCCTGGTCGCCCGGCCGCTGTGCGAAGGTAAGGGCCTGGGCGTTGGATTTGATCGCTTTCTTAACCCCCGGCAAGGGATCGGACAGCGCAAAAAGCCGCGCCACCACCCGCTCGATATTGCCATCCACCGGACAGCTCGGAAGATTAAAGGCGATGGCCGCCACGGCGGCGGCGGTGTAAGGCCCGATCCCGGGCAAGCTGCGCAGCGCCGCCTCGTTACTCGGGAACAGCCCGCCGTGGTCGCGGGTCACCGCCCGGGCGCATTTATGCAGGTTGCGGGCGCGGGCGTAGTATCCCAGGCCAGCCCAGGCGGTCAGCACGTCATCCAAGTCCGCCGCCGCCAGCGCCTGAACGTTGGGCCATTTCCTGGTGAAGGCGTCAAAATAGGGGCCGACGGTCACCACGGTGGTCTGCTGCAGCATGATTTCCGACAGCCAGACCAGATAAGGGTCGGCGCGCTGCCCCGGCAAGACCCGCCAAGGCAGACGGCGGGCGTGACTGTCGTACCACGCAAGAATGCGCTCACTGATATTTCGGCAACGGGTCTGCACGCCTCGGCTTTCCTTTCTGGCTTGGCCTGCCCGGCCGCGCCGCGCGCCGGGGTCGGCGTTTCACGCCGGTTTTCCGGTTTGGCTGTTCGGCTGCGGGTTTCCTATGGCCTTTCCCGTTCTATAGAATAGTCTTGCAACAAGAAGAAAACATCTCGCCGTCGCCGCTTGGCGTCCCGGCCGCCTGCCCCCTCCCGTGGCTTCGGTGGTTCCGGTAGGTCCAGTGGTTCCTGGCACACCGGAGCCATAACAACAATTGCTTTGCCCAGCGGCCCATTCTATCTGTTGGTAACCGAGTGCGCCGAACAGCCGACCACCCAGACCTGATCACCGAGCCATGATCGCCCAACAAAGGAAGCCGCCCTCCATGAACCGCGTCATCATTCGCTTGATCATTGTTGTGCTCGCCCTGGTTCTGATCACGGTGCTTTACCTCGGCATCACGGCGAATTCGGCAAGACAGCGCCTGACCTCCGCTCCAACCCTGGTGGCGCCGACGGAAATCGTCAGCACCCTGGCGCAACAGGGCAAAACGGTCGAAAGCATCACCCGCCGCGGCACGCTGTATGATGTGGTGTTGAGCGATAAGGCGGCCCTGACCTTTGACGGTCTGTCCGGCGAGCAACTGACCCTCGCCCCCTCGACCGGCGCGGCCATGGCCACCCTGCACATCGTTAGAAAACTCCAGAGCCAAGGCTACAGCGAGGTTGTCACCCCGACGTGGAAGAAGGGCTTTTATCACAGCACCGCCATCTCGCCCAGCGGCGCCGCGGTGAGGTTGGAAATCGACCCCTTCAGCGGCAACATCACCAAAGAGATACCGCGATGACCGATGGCAAGAAATCCGCCCCGCCCGGCCGTCCCGCCGGCGGCACGCGGACGCTGGGCGGCGCGGAGCGAACGATCCGGGGTTTGACCGCCGCCGGACGCTATGCGCGACGGCTCACCAAACCGGCGCTGAAAAACCGCAGCGCCGCCGAAGCGGCGCTGCTGCTGGATTGGGAAAAGATTGTCGGCAAGGACATCGCGGCGCGCAGCCGTCCGCGCAAGCTGACCTTTCCCCGGCGCAGCGAGCGACGCGAAGGGCACTTGACCCTGCTGGTGGATCCCGCCTTCGCCCTGGACCTGCAACACCTAAGTCCGCAGCTGGTGGAGCGGATCAACAGCCACTTCGGATTTCAATTGATCGCCCGGCTGCTGGTCCATCAGGGCCCCTTGCCCGCTGCCGCCGCCAGCCCAGAGCGCCTGCGGCAAGCGCCGCCGGACAGCGGCAAGCTGGCCAACCTGAATAAAAACCTCGAACAGGTGACCGATGCGGGACTGCGCGACGCGCTAAAACGCCTGGGCGAATCGGTGCTGGGCGCCGAAGCCGCGAAGCAAAAAATAAGAAAACCGCCGACTAGAAAGTGATCGACCCTGCCGTCAAGCGCCCGCTGACAGGATGGTGGCAGGCGGCGCGCCCGGACCTGGCCGGATCTGTTCAGACGGCTGTGACAAAGCGTTTCTGGAACCGGCGCCGGGCTGTGGATAATGTTCTCTTGAGTCTTTCACGGCTGCCGCATAAAATTCACTAAATATAGTAGGTGAAACATGAACCGTAGGAACATCCTGTTATCCGGAGCCGCTTTGGCGGGCCTGTCCGCGCTTGCTTTGGGCCGCCTGCCCTCGGCGGCCGCTCAAGCTGCGGCCGGGCGTCAGGACCTTGGCGTTCAGGCCCTCGGCGATCATCTCTCCGCCGGTCATGTCCTCGGCGACCCCCAGGCCCCGGTGACGATCAAGGAATACTCCTCCCTGACCTGTCCTCACTGCGCCAATTTTCACACCACCACCTTGCCAAGCGTCAAAAAGAATTGGATCGACACCGGCAAGGCCAAGCTGATCTATCACCACTACCCCTTGGACCGCCTGGCGCTGATCGCCGGCCTTTCGGCCGACTGCCTGGAAAGCGACCAAGCCTACTTCGCCTATATCAATCTGTTGTTTGAGACCCAGCAAAGCTGGGCGCGCGCCGCCAAGCCGGTCGACGCGCTGGCGAAAACCGCCGCCTTGGCCGGCCTGGGGCGGAAGCGCTTCGACCAATGCGTCGCCGACGAGACGAAAATGGACCAAATCATCGCCGAAATGAAGGCCGGCCGTGATGACTACGATATCCAAGCCACCCCGACCTTTATCGTGAATGGGAAAAAACTTGAGGGCGCGGTCGGCTATGAAGACTTCGCCAAGGCGTTGAACGAGGCCTATCTGGGGTCCTGATCCCGTCTATTGAGGATCTTGCCCCGCCACGAACCGGGAGCGTCTGGCCGATTCGCGCCGGCCTCCAGATCAGGCGCGACCGGCGCTCAAATCGGCGCGCCAGGCGAGCTGCTTGTTTGGGATGGGGCGCTCGACACTGCAGGTGGCGGGTCGGCTGCGCCCGACCCCGCTCTCGGGGCCGGAACCGGTGGACAGCGCCGCGCCGCCACCGCAACAGGGGGATCGAAAGCGCGTTGGTTCAATTCATCAAATTGCGGCTCAGCGGCTTTAAATCTTTCGTCGACCCGACGGAGCTGCTGATCGAGCCGGGCATGACCGGGGTGGTGGGCCCCAATGGCTGCGGCAAGTCCAATCTTGTCGAAGCCCTGCGCTGGGTGATGGGCGAAACCTCGGCCAAGCGGATGCGCGGCAGCGGCATGGACGACGTCATCTTCAATGGCTCAGCAACCCGTCCGCAACGCAACCTGGGCGAAGTCACGCTCTATCTGGACAATCGCACGCGCCGCGCCCCGGCCGCTTTCAACGACGACGACGATCTGGAGGTGACCCGGCGGATCGAGCGGGAAAGAGGCTCGACCTACAAGGTCAACAACAAGGAGGTCCGGGCGCGCGACATCCAACTGCTGTTCGCCGACGCCGCCACCGGGGCCAACTCCACCGCCATCGTCAGCCAGGGACGCATCGGCGCCATCATCAACGCCAAACCGGCCCAGCGCCGCATGCTGCTGGAAGAGGCCGCCGGCATCACCGGTCTCCACTCCCGCCGGCACGAGGCTGAACTGCGCTTGCGGGCCGCCGAAACCAACCTGGAGCGGCTGGACGACGTTATCGTCACCCTGGAAGACCAGCTACAGGGGCTGCGAAAGCAAGCCCGGCAAGCCAGCCGCTATCGCAACATCGCCGATCAATTGCGCCGCCAGGAAGCCCTGTTGCTACACCTCGACGCCGTGGCGATCAACGCCAAGCAGGTCGAGGTCCGCGACCAGTTGAACAGCGCCGAGCAGCTGGTGAGCGCGCGCAGCCGCGACGCTGGTCAGGCCGCCGCCGCCCAGGCCAACGCCGCCGCCCGCTTGCCCGATCTACGCGCCGCCGAAGCCGCCGCCGCCGCCGCCCTGCAACGACTGTTGCTCACCCGCGAAGGCTTGGAACGCGACGAACAGCTGGCCCGACAGGCGCGCGACCTGGCCGAACAGCGCCTGCGCCAATTGGCCAGCGACCTGCAGCGGGTCACCAGTCTGGCTGCAGACGCCCAGGAGGCCGAAGACCGCCTCAGTCAGGAACGCCAAACCCTGAACGCCGCCGCCAGCGAAGCCGCCGAACAAAGCCAAGCCCAGGCCGCCCGCGACGACCTCTTCGGCGCCGCCGCCGCCTGTGAAGAACGGCTGGCCTCGCTAACCCAGGACGTCAGCCAAGGCGAGGCCCTGGCGCGCGAATTGGCGCGACGGGTCGAAGACCTTGAGCAAAGGCTGGCCCGCCTGAGCCTCCAGGCGGAGCGGCTGGCGCAGGAAAAGCAGGCGCTGGCCGACAACGCCGACGACCAGGCCGCGCTCGCCAGCCTGGCCGACAAGCTGGCCGACGCGCAAACCCGGGTCGAACAGCTGCGCCTTGCCGCCGAACGCGCCGACGCCGACGGGGAGCAGCTTGGCGACACCCTGACCCACGCCCAGCGGCAACAGCAAGCCAGCCAAACCGATCAGGCCCGCCTGGAGGCCGAAATCTCGGCCCTCAGCGCATTGTTGAGCGCCTTTGACGGGGGGGACTGGGAGCCCCTGCTCAACAGCGTGACGGTGGAACGCGGCTTCGAGCAGGCCTTGGGCGCGGCGCTGGGCGAGGACCTCAACGCCCCGGGCGACCCATCGGCGCCGCTCTATTGGCGCCCTTTGCCGCCCTATCAATCGCCGCCCGCCCTGCCGGCCGGCGTCACCCCGCTGTCAAAGCTGGTGCGCGGCCCGGCCGAACTGACCCGTCGGCTCAGTCAGATCGGCGTGCTGGACGATGACGCAGCGGCCGACCAGCTGCAGGAAGCGCTGGCGCCCGGACAGTGCCTGATCAGCCGGGCCGGGGCGCTGTGGCGCTGGGACGGCTTTTCCGCCCGGGCCGACGCCCCGTCCACGGCGGCGCAACGGCTGGCCCAAAAGAACCGCCTGGCCGAGCTTCAGGCCGCGCTGCCGGCCTGCCAGGCGCGGAGCCGCGAAACCGAAGTCGCGCTGCAGGCGCTGCAGGCGCAGGCCGCCGCCGCCGCGGCGGCGGCGCGTGACAGCCGGCAGGCGCTGCGCGCCGCCTTTGGCGACCTGGATCAGATCCGCAGCCGCAAAAGCCGCCTGGCGGAAAAACTCGCCGCCGCGCAGTCTCGCCAGGCCAGCTTGGCGGAAAATCAGCTCGCCAACGCGCAAGAATGTCGCGAAACCCGACTGAACCTCGCGACGGCGCGGGAAAGCCAAGCCGCCCTTCCCGACCTGGAACGGCAACGCCACGCCCTTTCGGGCTTGCGCGTGGACCTGGCCGAGCGGCGCACCGCCTTGAGCGAGGCCGAAGGCCAGTTGCACCGTCTCGCCAGGGAAGCCGAAGCCCGCGGCCAACGGCTGCTGGCGATCGAACAGGAGCGCGCGTCCTGGCAGCGCCGCGCCCAGGACACCCACAAGCATCAGGCCGACCTGCTGGCCCGCCAACAGGAAATCCAACAGGAAAAAGCAACCCTTAGCGACAAGCCCGACGCCATCAGGGCGCAGCGTGAGGCCCTGGCTGAGGGCATTGCGGCGGCGGACGGCAAACGCAAGCAGGCCGCCGACCAGCTGGCCCAAGGCGAAGTCTCGCAAGCCGAATTCGACCGCCAGCTCAAGTCCGCTGAAACCGCGCTGGCCCAGTCCAGGGAGGCGCGGGTGCGCGCCCAAGCCGCCGTCGAGCAAGCCAACCAGGCGATGACCAACTTAGTCGAACGGGTGCATGAAAAGCTCGACTGCCCGGTGGCCAAACTGCTGGAGGTGGCGGCGATCGCCCCGGATCAACCGCTTCCCGAGCGCACCGAGGTCGAGCGCAAGCTGCAGCGTCTCCAGGGCGAGCGCGAGCGCATGGGCGCGGTCAACCTGCGCGCCGAGGCCGAATCCGACGAACTGGAAACCCGCATTGCCGGCATGCAAAACGAGCGGCACGACCTGACCGAGGCCATCGCCCGCTTGCGCCAAGGCATCGCCAGCCTGAACCGCGAAGGACGACAACGCCTGCTGGCGGCCTTTGAACAGGTCAACAGCCACTTCACCACGCTTTTTACGCGGCTTTTCGGCGGCGGACAGGCCCATCTCGCCTTGACTGAGGAAGATGATCCGCTCGACGCCGGGCTCGAAATCATGGCCAGCCCCCCCGGCAAGCGGCTGCAGGTGATGTCGCTGCTCAGCGGCGGCGAACAGGCCTTGACCGCGCTGGCGCTGCTGTTCGCGGTCTTCCTGACCAACCCCGCGCCGATCTGCGTGCTGGACGAGGTGGACGCGCCGCTGGACGACTCGAATGTCGATCGTTTCTGCTCGCTGGTGGAGGAACTGGCCCATTCCCTGGAAACCCGCTTTCTGGTTATCACCCATCACCGCCTGACCATGGCGCGGGTTGACCGTCTGTTCGGCGTGACCATGAGCGAGCGCGGCGTCAGTCAGTTGGTCTCGGTCGACCTGGAGGGCGCCGATCGCTTTCGCGAAAGCGCCTGAGCGCCGCCCGGCATTGGCGCCGGCGGCGGCCCGCGAATTCCTCGCGGCATTTATCCGCGCGCCGGGGATACACCCGGGCGGCGTTGCGCAGCTTCATGATTCCCGTTCATGATTCCCGAAAGCCGGTAAAATATCCCACTCGCCGGATTCCACGACTCTCTTCACCCGGCCGGCTGCCTGGCGCGCGGATTGGCAATATTTTAATAACAGATTGTTTATATTTGATTTTTTTGCATTTTCTTGCTGAGAATTCCGCGCTGCCTTTGGACCTTGACGCAAGCAGGGTCAATCCGTAAGGTGCGCGCGCTTTCCGGCGTTAGAGGCCGGTGGAACGCGACAGTTGTGCGCAAGGCCGTAGGCGCCTTCTCGAAGGAGCCTTTTTGCATGCCCACCAACCAGCGACCACCTGCCCCTGATGATTTCGACAACCGCCTGAAGGCGGCTCGGGAGCGCAGGGAGGCGCGCGTACGAAAAGGGCCTGGGAAACTGGGCTCCAGTGACTCTCTGGGAATGGGTTTGGGGTTCCGAATCGCCGCGGAAATGGTTGCTGCGATTGGTCTTGGAGTGGCGATTGGATTGTTTCTGGACAGCGAACTGGGCACCAAGCCCTGGA
The DNA here is from genome assembly GCA_963976695.1 of uncultured Rhodovibrionaceae bacterium. Taxonomy (GTDB): domain Bacteria; phylum Pseudomonadota; class Alphaproteobacteria; order Kiloniellales; family DSM-21159; genus CAXBMB01. The sequence goes on along the minus strand of CAXBMB010000012.1, from coordinate 49,368 downwards.
TGCTGATCCTTTTTCTGTTGCTGGGCGCCGGGGGCGCCTTTATGAACATCATGCGCACGGCGAACGAATACGAACGCCAGGCTAAGGAACGCAAGGCTGCTGAAGCGGGTAAACCTGCCGACAGCGCCGGTAATATAGATGACGGGGATCTAAAGTGACGCAACACAGCGCGGAACAACAGGCTGACTTTCCGACCGAGCCCCTGGCGCAGTTTGTCATCAAGACAAAGGCCGAGCTTTCCCTGGGAGGCGTGAACATTGACTTCACCAACTCATCGCTTTGGATGGTCATCACCGTCATCATCGCCACCCTGTTCATGGTCATGGCGATGCGCGGGCGCGCCTTGGTCCCGGGCCGGCTGCAATCCAGCGCCGAAATCCTCTACGAAATGATCGCCAATATGGTGCGCGACAACGTGGGCAATGAGGGACGCAAATATTTTCCCTTCATCTTCTCGCTTTTCATGTTCGTGCTCGTTGGCAACCTTTTGGGTATGGTTCCAGGGGCCTTCGCCTTCACGAGCCATCTGGCGGTGACCTTCGCGATGGCGATGGTGATCTTCCTGGCGGTGACCGTCATTGGCTTCACGCGCCACGGTTTTGGTTATCTGCGGATGTTTTTCCCGCACGGCGCGCCGCTGTGGACGGCGGTGATCCTGGTGCCGATTGAGCTGGTCTCCTATCTGTCACGCCCAATCAGCCTTTCCATGCGTCTGTTCGCCAACATAATGGCCGGACACATTCTGGTCGAGGTCTTCGCTGGCTTCATCCTACTCATGGGCTTGGCAGGCGTGATTCCTTTGGCAGCCCTTATCGGGATCACTGCTCTGGAGTTCCTGGTAGCGGTTCTGCAAGCCTACATCTTCACAATTCTCTCCTGTGTCTATCTGCACGACGCCATCCACATGCACTAAGCCCACGGGCGCAGTTGGAGCAGGTCGCTGCCTTTTAGTCAGGCGAAAAAACGACAATCACTCTCTTTCACGAGCTATCAGCGATAAAGCAAGGAGCTGAGAAAAATGGAAATCGAAGCAGCCAAGATGATCGGTGCCGGTCTGGCCACCCTGGGTATGATTGGTGCAGGTCTGGGTGTGGGGCAAGTTTGGGGTAGTTACTTCAACGCCATCGCACGCAACCCTGCCTCCAAGGACGAAATCGGCGCAAACATCTGGATCGGCTTTGCCGTGACGGAAGCTATCGCCATCTTCGCCCTGGTGGTCTCTCTGCTTATTCTGTTCGGTTAAGCACGCGCGCGGGCCGCTTCACGCCTTTCGGCATTCGTTTGGCGGCCCCTTCGCGACCTAGAGCAGCGCGTCACCCCGATGACAAGCGTAGGACTGTCGCTCTAGTTTGTTGAACGCGATCAAGCAGTCTGCAACAGCGCGACGTCGCCTTTTGCAGTTGATCTAGCAACAACCGTTGGAATAAGGCCATGCGCTTTAGCTTACCCACCGTAGCCGCCAGCCTGTTGGTCGGAACCGGTTCAGCCTATGCCCAGGAAGTTGAAGGCCTGCCCCAGATCAAGCAGGTCGACACCTTCGTCAGCCAGGCCTTCTGGTTGGTGGTCACCTTTACGACCCTCTACTTCATCATGGCGCGCCTGGTCCTGCCACGCGTGACCGAAGTGATGGAGGAACGCCGCCATAAGATCGATGACGACCTGGCGCGGGCAACACGCCTGAAAACCGAAGCCAGCGATGTCATGGCCGACTACGAACAAGCCCTGGCCGAAGCTCGGGGCCAAGCCTCCGCCTCATTGAAGCTGATCAGCGACGAGTTGGACGCCGCCGCGGCGGCGCGTCAAGATAGCTTCATGCAGGAGTTGGCGGAAAAAAACCGCCAGGCGGAAAAGCGCATCGCCGAAGCCACGGCGGCCGCGATGAGCAATCTTAAAACGGTCGCCGGCGAAGCCGCTGTTGCCGTCACCCAGAAATTGGTCGGGGTCAAGCCGACCAAGGCCAAGGTGGAAAAAGCGGTCAACGAGGCCGTGGGAGGATAACCAGAAATGTTAGCAAGCGAATACACCTGGATCATTCTCGCGCTCGTCATCTTCCTCGCCCTGGCCCTGTGGAAGGGCTTGCGGCCAACCTTGAACGCGCTGGACGCCCGTGGCGACCGGATTCGCAAGGAATTGGAGGAAGCCCATTCCTTGCGGCAAGAAGCGCAAAAATATCTCGCTGACTCCAAGCGCCGTCAACGCGACGCCATCAAGGAAGCCGAGGAAATTCTGGCGCACGCCAAGGACGAAGCCGAACGGCTGAGCCTGCACGCGGAAGAGGACATCAAGGCCTCCCTGGCCCGTCGCGAGCAGCTGGCGCTCGACAAGATCGCGCAGGCCGAAGCCACGGCGCTGATGGAAGTTCGCAGCAAGTCTGTTGACGCGGCCATTCAAGCCGCCGAGGCTTTGATTTCCGGCAGCCTGACGGAAAAGAAGGCCGGCGACCTGACCGACAGTTCGATCAAGGAAGTCGCCGCGCATCTGAATTAGTCACCCGCCGCCGACCGCACAGTCGTGGTGGTGGCGCACGCACAGATAAGCCCCGAACAGCGCCTGTTCGGGGCTTTCTTTTTGTTAGCTTGCCGGCATCGCCGCCCGGCGCGGCACTTCTCCAGGCCGGCGCGGCGAACCGCTCCCCGGCACGCCCTGCTTCGACCGCGCTGCTGCAGCCAACGCTGGTCAGCCGCGGTGCTTTTACGGTAAAGCAGCATAATGAAACTGAACGACCGTCCTCTTTTGGCGGCCTTGGGTGATACGACGCGCAATGCCAGAACCATCGGCGGACCCCGGTGGCGCGCTCTGGCCTGACAGGGGAAAGCACAGCAAGCCATGGCACAGAACATCACACGCACGTTGCGAGACGGCATCCTGCAGTTGCAGATTAACCGGTTGGAGAAGAAGAACGCTCTCACCCAGGAGATGTACGCCGCGCTGGCCGATGGCCTGGACGAAGCCGCCGCGAACAGCAGCGTCCGCGCCGTGCTGTTCAAGGGCGGACCCGGCGCCTTTACCGCCGGCAACGACCTCAAGGATTTCTTGGAACAGCCGCCAAGATCCGGCGAGGCCCCGGTCCACCGCTTCATCAAAACCTTGGCGCAGAGCCCGGTGGCCCTGGTGGCCCAAGTCGAAGGGGTGGCGGTAGGGATCGGCACCACCCTGCTGCTGCACTGCGATATGGTTTTCGTCGCCGAGGACGCCCGCCTGCAACTGCCCTTCGTCAACTTGGCGCTGCTGCCCGAGGCAGGGTCCAGCTATCTTCTGCCCAAGATCATGGGCCATGCGCGGGCGGCGGAGTTGCTGATGACCGGCCGCGCCTTTGATGGCCATGAAGCCCTGACGCTGGGAATTGCCACGGCGGTGGTGCCGTTGGCCGAACTGGAGGCCCGGGTCGCCGCGGCTTGCATGCGCCTGGCGCAGCAACCGCCGGGGGCGCTGCGCAAAACCAAGGCGCTGCTGAAATCCGACCAGGAGCAGGTGATGCGCCAGATGGAACGGGAAAGCCGGGGGTTTGCCGAATGTCTGAACTCGGCCGAATGCAAGGAGGCCTTGACCGCCTTCCTGGAAAAGCGCCCGCCGGACTTTTCCACATTCTAGCCTGAGATCGACTTGGCAAGACCCACCGGGCGCGGCGACCCTGTCGTTGGCAACTTTCGAAGAGGACACAAGAGCCGGATGGACGCCGCATGACCACAGGTTCCTCGCCAACCGCCCGGCCCGCCTTCTTCTACGGCTGGGTCATCTTGGGCATCGCCTTTGTGACCATGGCGGTTTCCGTTACGGCGCGGACCGGGTTTTCGCTTTTCTTCCCCGAACTGATCGCCGAATTCGGCTGGGACAGCGCCGAAACGGCCGCCGCCTTTTCCATCGGCTTTTTGGCCTCGACCGCCTTCCTGCCGGTGGTCGGCCTGATGATGGATCGCGTTGGCCCAAGAGTTCTTATTCCCCTGGGCGGCATACTGATCGCCTCCGGCTTTTTGCTGATGACCCAGATCACCGGCGTGCTGGGCCTCTACTTTACCTTCGGAATCCTGGTGGTCTGTGGCTCGATGTCCTCCAGCTACATTGTTCACACCATGTTCATTCCCAATTGGTTCAGCCAGCGCAAGGGGCTGGCCATCGGGTTGGTCTTCTCCGGCGTGGGCATCGGCGGCATCATCATCCTGCCGCTCCAACAGTGGCTGATCGACAGCTATGGCTGGCGAAGCGCCAGCTACGCCGTCGCCGCGTTGGTGCTGGTCGCCATGCTGCCCCTCAACGCCCTGTTTACCCGGAAAAGACCGCAAGACCTGGGGCTGCTGCCCGACGGACAGGACCCGCGCGAGTCCGACCCGGACGCCCCGGCGGCGGCCAGGCCCCCGTTTCCCGACATGATCGTCGATCACGACTGGGTGGCCCGTGACTGGACCATCAAGAGCGCCATGGCGACCGCCCGTTTTTGGTGGCTGGTCGTCGGCTTCTCCTCGGCCCTGTTCATCTGGTACGCCATCCAGGTGCACCAAACCCGCTTCCTGCTGGAAATCGGTTTTGGCCCGGAAGTCGCGGCCACCGCCCTGGGCCTGGTGGGGCTGTTTGGCGTCGCCGGACAAATCGGCCTGGGGGCGCTGTCGGACCGCATTGGCCGGGAGACGGCCTGGAGCATCGCGCTGCTGGGCTACATCGGCAGTTCCCTGCTCCTGATCCAACTGGAACGAGACAGCTCCCTGGTGCTGCTGTACGCCATGGTGGCCCTACAGGGTCTGCTGGGAAACGGTCTGGCCGCCCTCTACGGCTCGATTCCGTCGGAAATATTCAGCGGGCGGCGCTACGCCATGATCTTTAGCATCATCGCGCTGTTCGGCAATCTGGGGGCCGGCGCCGGCCCCTGGATCCTCGGTCTGATCTATGACGCCCAGGGCAGCTATCGGCTCGGCTTCCAACTCACCTTGGCGATGGCGCTGCTTTCCATCCTCGGCATCTGGATGGCCGCGCCACGCAAGGTCCGCCTGGTGGCCGGCCAAGCCCGCAAGCGCGCCCGCCGGGTCTAGCGCCGCCAGTGCCGGCGTGTGATCGACTGGAAAAGAGGCGCGGCAAGCGCGCTAGATTTTCTCCAGCCCGCACCACTGGGCGACATAGAGCGCGATCGCCGTGGTGACCTGCTGAATCGATCCCAGCGAAACCCGCTCGTCAAAGCCGTGGATGTTGTCGGAAACCGGTCCGTAGACCAGGCACGGCATCTCGCCGTAGATGGCGAACACCCGGCCATCCAGGTAGCACGGCATCACCTCGGCGTTCAGCGGCGCGGCAAAGCTGGCGGCGTGGCTCTTGTGCAGCAGCGCCTCGGCCGCGCTTCCCTCCTCCAGCACATAGCCTTCGGCAAAGAAGCCGTTAACCTCGACCTCGGGCGGGTTGTTGGCCAGGAAAAGGTTGTTCCGCGCCGCGGCGCGCAGGCAATCTTCGATTTCGCGCAGGGCGTCGGCTGGCTTTTCGCCGGGATAGAGGCCGACGCGAAGGTCAAAGGAGCACCAGGCCGGAACGGAGGATGCCCAATCGCCGCCTTCGATCTTGCCGACATTGAAGTTGATCGGTTTGTCACAATCGCGAAAGTAGGGCTTGGTTGCTTTCTTCGCATTCCAGGCCGCTTCCAGTTGCTTGAGCGCCTGAATCAAGCCAAAGGCCGCCTCGATGGCGTTGGCGCCGCTGCCCGCCTCAAGCACATGAACCGGTTTGCCGCGCAGGTGAACCCGCAACCAGATCACCCCGAGGTTGGCCCGCACCAGGGCATGGTTGGTCGGTTCGGTGATGATCGCCGCGTCGGCCTTGTAGCCGCGCAGCAGCGCCGCCAGCGCGCCATTGCCGGTACACTCTTCCTCGACCACCGACTGCAAATGGACCCGGGCGGCGGGTTGATACCCCAGGCGGCGCAGGGCATCGAGGGCCGCCAGGTTGAGAACCAGACCCGCCTTCATGTCGCCGCTGCCCCGGCCATAGAGCCAATCCCCCTCGATCACCGGGTCGAACGGGGGATGGGTCCACATATCCAGCGGCCCGACCGGCACCACGTCCACATGACCGTTGAGAATCAAGGACCGGCCCTTGTCTTCGCGGGGCCGGTGGGTGGCAACCAGATTGAAGGAGTTTTCATAATCGATGGTGACGGGGGAAAAGCCCGGGTGCCGGGCGATCTCTTCGACCTGCAGGGCCCAACGGTCGAGCCCATAGCCGCGCTCGCGATAGCGGTCGGCCAGAAAATCCTGGCCCGTCTGTTCCCGGCCTCGAACCGAGGGGTGGCGAATCAAGTCTTGGGTCAGGGCGATCTGCGCCGCAAAGCCCTCGGCCACCGCGGCGGTAATCTCAGTCTGCAAAGTCCCATCTGGTTTTGTCATCTCCGCGCCGTCCTCCCGATCCTGATACGCCGCGCCAAGCCCAGGCTTGCCGGCGCGCCTTTCACCCTGCCCAAATCCGCGGCAGCATCGGCGAAAGCCCCGGCCACTGCATAGCAGCAAAACGACCCGACTGGCGTGCCGTTGCAGCAAATCACCTGTGAAACCGATTTCCCACATCGACCTGCCAGTCGGCGAGGTTAAGATCGTCCCTGCCGTCGAAAAACATACCCTGCGCCCGCCCACCAGATCCAGCCGCCTGAACGGTTCCCCGCCACCGACCCGCCGATCCACGCGGACGCGCCGTCGGGCCGGGCCCCCGCTCATCGACGGAGAAGAGGCGGAGTCACGGCTTAGACGGGATCCCGCCGCGACCCCGTTTACACCGATCCAAACGCGAGGAAAGAATTTGCCATGACTTGCCTGTTATCCGCCGCCGATAGCTGTTTTTCCGAAGACTATCGTCAAGCCCGGGCGCGGTTTCTCGCCGCCTGCCAAGCCGCCGACCTGGCGGTGAAGAGCTACCTCAACCCCAACAAGGGTCCACAGGGCGAGGAACTGGCCACCGATGTGGTCTGGGACGGGCCCGCCGATGCGCAAAAAGTCCTGGTGCTGCTGTCGGCCACCCATGGCGTGGAAGGTTTTCCAGGCGCCGCCGCGCAGTTGGATTGGCTAACCAACCTGCGCCAGCAGCCGCGCCAAGACGATCTGGCGGTGATGCTGATCCACGCCATCAATCCCCACGGATTTGCCTGGCTGCGCCGGGTTTCCGAGGAAGGGGTGGATATGAACCGCAACTATATCGACTTTGACCGGCCGCTGCCCGAAAACCCGGGCTACGATGAACTGCACAGCGCCCTGGTTCCCGACAGTCTGGACAGCGCCCACCTGGCGAACTGCGCCAAGCGGATCAAGGCCTTCCAAGAAAAACATGGCGATCGCGCTTACTCAATTGCGCGCAGCGGCGGCCAGTACAGCCACCCCGGCGGCGTGTTCTTCGGCGGCGCGGCGCCGGCTTGGGCGCGGCGCACCTTGGAGCGCATCATCGACGACCATGACCTGGCCGCGCGCGCGGTGGTGGCGGTGGTGGATTACCACACCGGGCTGGGTCCCTACGGCTATGGCGAACCGATCAGCGATCACCCGGTGGACTCGGTCAACGTCGCCCGCGCCAAGGCCTGGTACGGCCCCTCGGTGACCCAACCCAGTCTGGGAACCTCCTCCTCGGTTCCGAAATCCGGGCTTAACGAGCGCGGGTGGGAGCGAAAGCTGGGCGACAAGGTCACCTTTATCGCCCTGGAATTCGGCACCTATCAGCCTCCCCGGGGGATGGAGGTGCTGCGCGCCGATCACTGGCTTCACAATCGCGGACCTGTGGATTGGAGCAGCGCGCAAACCCAGGCAATCAAGAAGGCCATTCGGGAGCACTTCGTCCCGCCCCATCAAGACTGGCGCGAGGATGTGCTGTTCCGTAGCCGGCAAATAATCCGGCAGGCCATCGCCGGCCTCGGCGGTTGAAGAATATTTTTTTCGCCCCGGACCGCGCCCGGATCTCCGCGGCGGCGGCCACCGCCCGCCGCCGACCGGCCGGTCGAGCGACGATCTTTTTCCCCGGCGCAGGTTCGCCCGCGCGCCGCGCGGGCCATAGCCCGGTGGTTGCACGCGGGCCACGGCCCCAGGGCCGTTTTCAGCCGACGCAAGGCGGGCGGGCGACGGCAGGTAACTTTTGAATTTACACGGAATAACAGTCTCTTAAGCTTTGTCAGTCGGGCGGTTGAACGGGTATTTGCTGTTCAACCGCCGATCCCCGCACGGGCGGCGCGGAACAGCGGCGCCAGGCCAGCTGTCAATTGACGCGTTGGCGCAAGTCGGTCGGAACGTTATCATTGCCGGGTTCGGCGGAAGCCATCTTGGCGCTGCAATCAAGTGAAACTTTTCCGCCCTATCCTATAAAATAATTTAGTTGCACTTCTTTGCCATAGTGATGTCCCATTGTGACGGCAGGCTAATAACTGAAAAGCGACGCATTGTGCATGAATTACGTCGCGTATGGTTGTGTTACAACTGAGCCGCCTTCATAAGCTCAAAGCATAAAAACAGAAAATCAATGTGAACTGGGAGTTATCTATCCAATGACTGACGACCTCATGAAACTGAAAGCAGCGCTGGCCAATGGCCGCGTCGGCCGCCGCGACTTCATGGTCGGCGCTTTGGGCGCGGGTCTGACACTGGCTGCCGCAGACAGTCTCTTCGTCTCTTCCGCGCTCGCCCAGACGCCCAAAAAGGGCGGCCACCTGGTGCTCGGGATGAACGGCGGCAGCGCGACCGACACCTTGGATCCCGCCAGCTTTACCAACGACGTCGATTTCACCACAGGCCGGCTGTGGGGCGAAGCCCTGGTTGCCTATTCGCCGACCGGCAGCGCGCCTGTTCCGGTGCTGGCCGAGTCCTACGAGGGCACCAACAAGGCGAAAACCTGGGTGTTCAAGCTGCGCAAGGGCGTCAAGTTCTCCAACGGCAAGACACTAACCGCTGACGATGTGGTCGCCACGCTCAAGCGGCACTCCGACGAGAATTCCAAGTCGGGCGCCCTGGGGATCATGCGGGGCATCCAAGAAATCAAGGCCGACGGCCCCAACACCGTGGTCATCGAACTTGAAACCGCCAATGCCGACCTGCCCTTCCTGATGGCCGACTACCACCTGATCATTCAGCCCAACGGCGGTCTGGACAATCCGACCGCGGGAATCGGCACCGGCCCCTATATCATCGACGTGGCCGAGCATGGCATCCGCTATCTGGCGAAGAAAAATCCAGACTACTGGAATGACGAGCTCGGACATGTCGACTCGGTCGAAATTCTGGTGATCAACGATTTGACCGCCCGCATGTCGGCGCTGCAGTCCAACAAGGTCCACATGATCAACCGGGTGGACCCGAAGACCATCTCCTTCCTGAAGCGCTCGAAAAACATCTCGATCGAAAACACGGCGGGCCGCGGCCACTATGTTTTCCTCATGCACGCCGACAAGGAGCCGTTCTCCAACCTTCATCTGCGCTTGGCGATGAAATATGCGATCGACCGCGAGGTCTTGGTCAAGCAGATCCTGCGGGGCTACGGTACGGTCGGCAACGACATGCCGATCAACACGGCCTATCCCTACTTCCCTGACAGCATCGAGCAGCGGACCTACGATCCGGACAAGGCCAAGTTCCACTACAAGAAATCCGGCCACGATGGCGCGGTGTTGCTGCGAACCTCCAACGCCGCCTTCAACGGCGCCGAAGACGCCGCCGTGCTTTATCAGCAGCAGGCGGCCGTGGCAGGCATCCAAATCGAAGTCAAGCGCGAGCCCGCCGATGGCTATTGGTCCAGCGTCTGGAACGTGCAGCCCTTCAGCACCTCCTACTGGAGTGGGCGTCCGACCCAGGATCAAATGTATTCGGTGGCCTACTACTCCAAGGCCGACTGGAACGACACCAAATGGTTCCGGCCGGCCTTCGACAAGCTGCTGCTCGAGGCGCGCGCCGAGTTGAACGGCGAGCGGCGCAAGGAACTCTATACCGAAATGGGCACCATGGTTCGCGACGATGGCGGCACGATCGCGCCGATGTTCAATGATTTCATTGACGCCATTTCCACCAACGTCGGCGGCTACGTGCGCGATCCCAACGGCATGTTGTCGAACGGGTTTGCCCCGCTGCGAACCTGGCTGAAAGACGCCTAGCGGCGAGCCGATGAAGAAAAACAACCAAGGCCTCTGATCACGGAGGCCTTGGTTTTTCTTAGCGCTGCTGCCTGATCCCTGCCGCAAGGCGCGGGCATCTTCCCAAGCAAAGAACCCTATTGGGGCCTGTTCTGGGAAGCGGCGCGCCGGGGTCGGATCATGCTCTAGGAAGAAAACGAATCCTGCCCTTTTCCTGCCAGGCACGTATTATTCACAAGAGCCCGTGGAAAATGGGACGCGGCTTTGGTCTTGCAAAAGCCGAAAAAAGAACCGCGAAAGAACAGGTGACACTGTCCAACCGGAGACAAGCGTAGTCCGGAACGGCAGGATTTGGATCCTTATTTCAAACCTTGCTGTCGCGCCGTCGACGACAGCGGGAAACCGTCAGATGTCTGCGACGATCGGGCGTCACGTGGCGTGGTTTGGTTGAAGTAGGGGCGAGGGGAACATAAAAACGTCATGTCTTATCCATTATTGAGAATGATCGTTCAGCGCTTGCTGCTGAGCCTTCTTCTTCTACTGGCCATTTCCGTGGTCATTTTCGCCGGAACTGAAATCCTTCCCGGCGATGTGGCGCAAGCCATCCTCGGTCAATCGGCCACACCCGAGGCACTTGCCAACATCCGCCTCGAACTGGGTCTGGGGCAGCCGGCGTATATTCGTTACTTCGAATGGCTTTTTGGCATTGTGCAAGGCGACTTGGGAACCTCTTACACCAGCGGCCAGCCGATCATCGACCAATTGGGAAAACGCCTGGGCAACACCCTGTTCCTGGCCATGTGGGCGGCCATCATCGCAGTTCCCCTCGCCGTCGGGCTGGGCCTGCTGGCGGTGCATCACCGCAACGGTCTTGTCGACCGCGCCATCTCCGTCGTCACGCTGACCGCCATTTCCCTCCCCGAGTTTTTTGTCGGTTATCTGCTGATCTTGGTGTTCGCCGTCGAACTGCAGTGGGTGACCAACGTTTCCACCGTCTACGAGGGCATGCCCTTCTTGGAACGCATGGCGGCCATTATCCTGCCGGTGACCACCCTGACCCTGGTGGTGCTGGCGCACATGATGCGAATGACCCGCGCAGCGGTGTTGAGCATCATGTCGTCCTCCTACATCGAAACGGCGGAGCTGAAGGGGCTCTCGCCGTTTAAGATCATCTGGCACCACGCCTTCCCCAACGCCATCGCCCCGGTGATCACCGTGGTGGTGCTCAACCTGGCCTACCTGGTGGTGGGGGTGGTGGTCGTCGAGGTGATCTTCGTTTACCCGGGCATGGGTCAGTATCTGGTCGACCATGTATCCAAGCGCGACGTTCCGGTGGTCCAGGCCAGTGGCCTGGTCTTCGCCGCAACCTACATCCTTCTCAACATGCTCGCAGACATCCTGGCCATTGTGGCCAATCCCCGTCTGCGCCATCCCAAGTGAGGTCAGCCATGCGTGGGATCCCCATTATCACCCTCCTTGGACTGATTGTTCTCATCGGTCTGTTGCTGATGGCCATTTTCGCGCCGATGATCGCCCCTTTCGGTGAATCCGAGATCGTCGGCGACGTCTGGGAACCTCCTTCCGACCTCTTTATCTTGGGGACGGACAACTTGGGTCGCGACATGTTCTCCCGGCTGGTTTACGGCGGGCGGCTGACCATCGCGGTGGCGGCGGCGGCCACCACTATCTCCTTTTCCATGGGGGTTTTCCTCGGCTTCATGGCCGCCGTGGTTCGCGGCTGGCTCGACCAAGGCCTAAGCCGCCTGAACGACCTGCTGATGGCCATTCCGACGTTGATCTTCGCCCTGGTGGTGCTGTCGGTGCTCCCCACCAACCTCGTCACCTTGGTTCTGGTCATGGCGATCCTGGATTCCACCCGGGTGTTCCGGCTGAGCCGGGCGGTCGCTCTGGACGTGGTGGTGCAGGACTTCGTTGAAGCCGCGCGACTGCGCGGGGAAGGCCGGATTTGGATTATTTTCCGCGAAGTGCTGCCCAACACCCTGACGCCGCTGTTTGCCGAATTCGGCCTGCGCTTTGCCTTCGCCATCCTTTTCCTGTCCTCGCTTTCCTTTCTTGGACTGGGGGTTCAACCGCCGGCGGCGGACTGGGGAGGCATGGTCAAGGACAACAAGGACGGGATCATCTTCGGCATCTCCGCCGCGATTATGCCGGGCCTGATCATCGCCATTTTGGCCGTCTCGGTTAATCTGGTGGTCGATTGGGTCCTCAACCGCACCAGTAGCCTAAAGGGAGGCCGCGGAGATGGCTGATATACTTCTCGACGTCCGCAATCTGCGCATCGAAGCCACGGTCTACACGCCCGGCGAGGATCCCACCAATCTGGTCATCATCGACGACGTGTCCTTCACGCTTGAAAAAGGCCGGGTCCTGGGCCTGATCGGCGAGTCCGGCGCGGGAAAGTCCACCGCGGCCCTCTCCGCCCTGGGCTATGGCCGGGGCGGGGTCCACATCACCGGCGGTCAGGTGCTGCTGAACGGCCTGGACATCATGCAACTCAGCGCCGCCGAGGTCCGCCAGGTGCGCGGACGCCGGGTGTGCTATGTCGCCCAATCAGCCGCCGCCGCCTTCAATCCCGCCCACCGACTGGGCGAACAGGTCATCGAAACGGCGATTGAGCACGGCACCAAGGAACGAAGCGAAGCCGTGGCCTTCGCCAACAATCTCTTCAAGGTGCTGGGACTTCCCGACCCGGAAAACTTTGGCCAACGCTATCCCCATCAGGTTTCGGGCGGCCAGTTGCAACGCGCCATGACCGCCATGGCGCTCTGTTCCGAACCCGATCTGATTGTTTTTGACGAGCCAACCACCGCGCTGGATGTCACCACCCAGTTGGATGTGCTGGCGGCCATCAAGCGCGCCATTGAAGAAACCCATACCGCCGCGCTCTACATCACGCACGATCTTGCCGTCGTGGCCCAGGTTTCCGACGACATCATGGTGCTGCGGCACGGCAAGACCGTGGAGTATGGCTCGGTCGAGCAGATCATCACCCGACCGGAGAAGGACTATACCCGCCAGCTGGTATCGCTGCACAAGATCGAAAAACCGCCGGTGCCGCCGATGGAGGAAATCACCCTGAGGGTGGAAGGGATCGATGCCGCCTACGGCAACATGGTTCGGGTGCTGCACGATGTCACCATGGAAGTGGCCAAGGGTCAGACCCTGGCGATCGTCGGCGAGTCCGGTTCGGGCAAGTCAACCATGGCCCGTGTTATCACCGGCCTGCTGCCGCCCGAAAGCGGCCGGATCTTCTTCCATGGACAGGAGTTGCCGAGCCAACTGATCCATCGCAGCAAGGACCAGCTGCGCGAGTTGCAGATGGTTTATCAAATGGCCGACACCGCCATGAACCCGCGTCATACGGTTCGCCGGATCATCGGCCGGCCGTTGGAGTTCTACTTCGGGATAAGGGGCCGAAAACGCGACCGGCGGGTGGAAGAGATGCTGGATATGATCGAAATGGACAAAAGCTTCATCGATCGCTATCCGGCCGAGCTTTCCGGCGGACAAAAACAGCGGATCTGCATTGCCCGGGCGCTGGCCGCCGATCCGAAGCTGATCATCTGCGATGAGGTGACCTCGGCGCTCGATCCGCTGGTGGCCGATGAAATTCTGAAGCTGCTGCTGCGGCTTCAGGCGGAAACCCACGTTTCCTACGTCTTCATCACCCACGACATCGCCACCGTGCGGGCGATCGCGGATTCCATCGCCGTGATGTATCAAGGCCGCGTGCAGCGCTATGGCACCAAGCAGGAGGTGCTGACCCCGCCGTTTGACGACTACACCGATCTGCTGCTGGCTTCCGTGCCGGAAATGGAATTGGGGTGGCTGGAGCAGGCGCTGAGCCACCGAAAGATGGAATCAGCGGGCAACTAGCGCGTGATACCAGCCGGATCGGTTTAAGCCGATCCGGCGCGCAACGCCGCCGGACGAAATTACTTTATCAGATCGAGGAATTCCTGGCGGGTGCGGCGGTCTTCGCGGAACTTTCCCAACACGCAGGAGGTCACCATCGAGACGCCCTGCTTGTTGACGCCGCGCGTGGTCATGCACTGGTGCACCGCCTCAATCACCACGCCAACGCCACGGGGCTGCAGCACGTCATTGATCGCCTGGGCGATCTGGTTGGTCATCTTTTCCTGAATCTGCAACCGCTTGGCGTAGGCTTCCACAACCCGGGCCAGCTTGGAGATACCCACCACCCGGCTGTCGGGAAGATAGGCCACATGCGCTTTGCCGACGATCGGCACCATGTGATGCTCACAGTGGGATTGAAACTCGATGTCTTTCAGCAGCACCATCTCGTCATAGCCGTGGGTTTCGGAGAAGGTCCGCTTGAGAATCTCCATCGGATCTTGATGATAGCCGGCGAAGAACTCGGCGTAGGAGCGCACCACCCGCGAGGGGGTGTCCAACAGACCTTCACGACCCGGGTCATCGCCGGACCAGCGGATCAGGGTGCGGACCGCCTCCTCGGCTTCCTCGCGTGTTGGATGGACCCGAGAGACCGGGGTCTTTCCGGTGCTTTTCAAGTTGCTGTCGGTCACCGCGATCTCCTGTCGATCAAAGAAAGAATGGCGCCGGGCGAAAGTCGGGTCGGTCGAATGGGACCCGCAAGTGATCCCGTTCAACCTGTGACGCCGACTCCGATCCGCCGATTTGTGAGGGCGCGTGACGACAGAGTGGAAGCGCCAAGCGCCGCTTTCTCAATCGATCGCCCTCTCGTCGCTTAAAACCCCGCGCTCAATCTGATCCCGCTCAATACTTTCGAACAGGGCGCGGAAGTTTCCTTCCCCGAACCCCTCGTCGCCCTTGCGCTGGATAATTTCGAAGAAGATGGGACCGATAACCGTCTGTGAGAAGATCTGCAAGAGCAATCCACCATCCTTTGTAGGTGCACCATCTAACAGAATGCCGTTCTTTTCCAAACGCGACACATCCTCGCCATGCCCCGGCACCCGCCCGTCGAGCATCTGATAGTAGGCGGCGGGCGGCTTGGGCATGAAGGCCAGGTCGATTTTCCGCAGGGTCTCGACGGTCTTGAAGATGTCGTCGGTGCCCATGGCGATGTGCTGGATCCCTTCGCCGTTGTAGGCGTTGAGATATTCTTCGATCTGGCTCTTGTCGTCGGCGCTCTCGTTGATCGGAATGCGAATTTTTCCGCAAGGACTGGTCATGGCGCGGCTCTTCAGTCCCGTCAGCTTGCCCTCGATATCGAAGTAACGGACTTCCTTGAAATTGAACAGCCGCTCGTAAAAGCCGGCCCAGACATCCATGCGGCCGCGATGGACGTTATGGGTCAGGTGGTCGACATAGGTCAGTCCGACGCCCTCGGGAATTTGGGATTTCCCGGCGATCGGCTGGAAGTCCACATCATAGATACTGCCCCGCTCGCCATAGCGGTCGACGAAGTAGATCAGCGAGCCACCGATGCCCTCGATGGCGGGAATGTTCAACTCCATCGGCGCGACATGGGTTTCCATCGGCTTGGCCCCCAGTTCAATCGCCCGGCGGTAGGCAAAGGCCGCGTCCTTCACGCGGAAAGCCATGGCGCAGGCGCTGGGGCCGTGCACCTTGGCGAAGGCCTGGGCGAAGCTGCCCGGCTCGCTGTTGACGATGAAGTTGACGTCGCCCTGCCGGTAAAGCGTCACCGCCTTGGAGCGATGCTTGGCCACCGCCGTGAAGCCCATGGTGGCGAACAGCTTTTCCAGGTCCTGGGGATTGGGGGCGGTGTATTCGACAAACTCAAAGCCATCGGTGCCCATGGGGTTGTGCGGGTCCAGGGCGGTGGCGGGGCTGTGCTGTGGGGTGGGGGCCATGATGGCGTGCTCCAACTGGAAAACAGGGATGGGAGAAGGGATGGGTGGACCGGAAAGTGACCGCGAAAGGGATCACCCGCCAACAGGATTGGCCGCGTCGGCGTGATAGCCGCCGGCGCCGCGGTGCAGAACAACATCGCCGGCCAGCAACTCTCCCGGCTGCAACGCCGGAAGCCGGGCGACCGCCGCGTAAAGCGGCTCAAAGGGTTGATCGGCCAGCGCCAAGAGCTGCTCAAAATCCTCGATCACGAAGTAGACTTCCTGAAAATCGTCAATCCGGTAGTTGGTGCGCATGACACGCGCCAGATCGAAGGCCAGCCGGTGGGGCGAGCGGCTGTTTAGGGCAAAGTCGCTTTCGCTGTGCGACGAAAGAATCCCGGCGCCAAAAATCTCCAGGCCGGCGCGACCCCGAATCAGGCCAAATTCCACCGTGTACCAGTAAAGCCGCGCCAGATTGTGCAGCACGCCTTTATCAAGCGCCTTCAGGCCGCCACGGCCATAGCCGGCCATAAAGTCGGCGAAGACCGGGTTCATCAGCAGCGGGACGTGCCCGAAGATGTCGTGGAACACATCCGGTTCCTGCAGATAGTCCAGATTTTCCGGCGCGCGGATCCAATTGGTGGCCGGAAAGCGCCGATTGGCCAGATGCTCGAAGAACACCGCATCGGGCACCAGACCGGGCACCGCCACCACCCGCCAGCCGGTGGCCTTTTCCAGGCGCTCGCTTAGAACCCGGAAATCGGGGATGCCGTCGGCAGCAAAGGCCAGATCCTTCATTCCCTGAACAAAGGCGTCGCAGGCGCGCCCCGGCAGCTGCCGGCATTGGCGCTTGAACAGCCGTGTCCAGCGGGCGTGTTCGTCGGCGCCATAGCGGTCCCAGCCTTGCTCGATGGTGTGGTCGGGTCGGGGCGTCGGCGGATCGTCAACGCCGGATCGGCCGGCCGATGCGACCGCTTCCGGCTCCGCCGTTGCGGGTCCTGCTGGCGTAGGTCCTGCGGGTCGGGTTCTTCCCATTTCCTGCCTATCCATCTCTTGCGGGTCGATCATACCCGGCCGCCGCATCCTGGCCGTGGCGACGCGCCTGTCGCGCCGGACTTAATCCTAAATACATCGGCAGAATAGCGACAATTTGCCGCAATTTATCGCCCGATTAGCGACAAAAGATTGAATTTTGGTCCAATTGTGATCGGTTTTTCAAAGTTACCGAGGTTTTCCGCCTATCGGCGCGACAGGCGGTCGCCAAATAACTTGACGGCGGGCTAATTTTGCTGAATTACTATACCGACTGGTTGGTAAAGCAATTTAGCTGGAAAGCAACGATGGCCTGGAAAAACAATGCCCGCGAACGCCTGTTGGACGCGGCGGAAACGGTGGTGCTGGAACAGGGAATTCTCAAACTCACCCTGGACAGCGTCGCGCTGGCCGGCGGAGTCAGCAAGGGCGGGCTGCTGTACCACTTCGCCAGCAAGGAAGCGCTGTTGCGGGCCATGGTGGAACGACAGGTCGCGCGCTGGGAGGTCTCGCTGGACCAGCACCTCGACCGGCTCGACAAGACCAGCGCCGCGCCGGTTGAGGCCTATGTCGCGGCCTGCACCAACGAAACCGATCGCAGCCGCGCACTCTGGGCCGCCATGATGGCGGCTTTCGCCACCGCCCCCGATCTGATCGACCCCTTGCGAAAATCCTATGAAAACCATCTGCGGCGCCTGCGCGACAGCGACGGGTCCTTCCCACGTTTGACCGCCCTGTCGCTGGCCTGCGATGGCCTTTGGCTGCAGGAGCTGTTCGGACTGCTCCCCCTCAGCGCCGGCGACCGGCAGGCGGTGATCGCCGAAATCATCACCCTGGCGCGCGCCCCCGCCCCGCTCACCGCCGCGCCCACCCCCTAGCCGACCAATTCGCCAGGTGCCTCATGCCCGCTTACTTGCTGCTGTTCTTCGCCATCGTTTCCGAGGTGGCCGCCACCACCGCCCTCAAGGCATCGGACGGCTTTACCCGCCCGCTGCCGGTGCTGGTGGTGGTGGTGGGCTATGCCTTGGCCTTCTGGCTGCTGGCGGCCACCCTCAAACAGCTACCGCTGGGCCTGACCTACGCCGTCTGGGCAGGGCTGGGGATCGTCGGCTCGGCGGTGCTCAGCTACTTTCTGTTCAGCGAATCCTTTGGGGTGATGAAAATGGCCGGCATGACCTTGATCCTCGCCGGCGTGGTAATCGCCAATCTTTCGCCCAGCGGCGTCCCGTGACCGACCGCCGGAGTAGCCGCGGATCGGTTTGACGGCAGTCGCAAGGGGATCGGGTTTGATCCGTGACCCCGCCTCGGACCGACCTATTCCGCCGCCTGCGACAGCCGGTCGAACAGATCGCCCTGGCCGGCCGCCAATCCGCCAAAACGATGGGCGTGCCAGGTGGCCAGGAACAGCAGCGCCCACCAAAGAAAACGGCTGTTCTTGTCATCGCTCAGGTACAGGTCCCGCACCAGTTGGGGCCTGAAGTGCCGGGCGATCAAGGGTTGACGCGGCAGCAGGTCGGCCAGGGTTTTTTGATGGCCCGCCAGCCACTCGCCCACCGGCACGGTAAAGCCCTGCTTGCGGTCAAAGGGCCGCGTCTCGGGGTGCTTTTCGTTCAGCCAGGTCTTCAGCAGCCACTTCCCGTCACGGCCCTGGACCTTCAAGCGATCGGGCAGATTGAAGGCGAAGGCGCCGACCTTGGGGTCGAGAAAGGGCGTGCGCCCTTCCATCCCGTGGGCCATCAGACAGTTGTCCAGCTTGATCAGCAGATCGTTGGGCAACCAATCCTGAATGTCCGCCGCTTGCAGCGCCTGCAATGCGGTCTGGCCGCCCAGATGCGCGAAGGGTTTGGGCCGCGCCGCGCCGGCCCGCCACGCCCCGGCCGCCCCGGCGGCGGGCGGCGCCATCAAAAAGGCGGCGTCGGCCGACGCGCCGCGCAACTGCCGGAGCTGGCTTTTCAACCGCCGCAGCCAGGCGCGGCGATAGCGACCGTAGCCGGCGAAAAGCTCATCGGCGCCCTCACCCGACAGCACCACCTTGAAGCGCTCGGACGCCTTTTCCGCCAGCTTCCAACTGGGCAGGATGGCATAGTCGGTTATCGGGTCATCCATGTAGGCGGCGATTTCCGGCAGCAGGGTCCAGAAGTCCTTCTCCGCGAAGCTCACCTCCAGGTGCTCGGCGCCATGGGCCTTGGACAGCGCGCGTGCGATCTCCAGCTTGTCGCCCCGGCCGGGCGGCTTGCCGCTGGGGGTCTCGAAGCGCGCCGTCAAGGTAACCAGGTCAAGCTCCTCCTGCCGCGCCAGAAGCGACAGCAGCGCCGAGGAATCCACGCCGCCGGACAGGAACAGCCCGAAGGGCTCCTTCACCGGTTGATGCGCCCGCACCGACTCGGCCAGAACCCGATCCAACTGCGCCAACTGGCCCGGAAGGTCCGCCGCCAGGGGCGCGTCCGCCGGCTCGATCGCCGGGCGCTGATATTGGGTGACAAGCTTGCCGTGACGCCAAAGCTGGGTCTGTCCGGCCGGCAAACGCCGCACCCCTTTCAGGGGCGTGTCCTGGCCGAAGGTGTGGTGGCGGCACAGTATGGCCTCCAGCGGCCCCTCCGCCAAGGTCGGCTGCAGCATGCCCGCCGCGACAAAGGCCTTAGGTTCGGAGGCAAAGGCCAGGAGATCGGCCGTCTCAAGCAGATAAAGCGGCTTGATCCCGAAGGGATCCCGACCCAGCAGCAAGCGCGCCTCTCGCGGGTCATAAAGAGCAAAGGCGTACATGCCCCGCAGCTGCCCCACCCAGCTCAGATCGTCGGCCGGGGCCTGTCCATGGAGCGCCAGCAGCACTTCGCTGTCCGAGGCGCTTTGATAGGCGTAGGTCGGGGTCGCCGCCTTGATCTGCTGATAGTTGTAGATTTCCCCGTTGCACACCAGCGCCTGTCCGTCAGGCCCATACATCGGCTGGCGGCCGCGGCTGGGGTCAACAATCGACAGCCGGCTATGGCCCAGGGCCAGAGGTCCGTCGACGTGGAAATCCCAGGCATCGGGTCCGCGCCGCCGCAAGGCGGCGGTCATGCGCTCAATCCGCGCCAACTCGGCGGGCCGGCCGTCCTTGCGCAGATACCCGGCGATGCCGCACATGCTTTTATCCCTCTATGGCAACCGGCGACATCCCACCGGATCGACGGTCAAATGATCTCAACAGGCACCCGCGGACTGTCCTTGGCCACCTCGATAACAAAGGACGTATGGACGTCCTTCACCGAGGGCACCCGGGTCAACCGGTCACGGGTAAACTGGCCAAAAGCGTCCAGATCCGCCACCACCACCCGCAGCAGGAAATCCATCTCCCCGGCCATCATGTAGCAGGCGACCACCTCGGGCATCCGCGATACCGCCGCGACAAAATTGGCCGCGTCGGTATCCTTGTGTCGTTCGAGATTGACCCGCACAAAGGCTTCCACATTGAGCCCCACCTTCCGGCGGTCAACCTGGGCGGTGTAGCCGGAAATGATCCCGTCGCTTTCAAGCTGTCGAAGCCGACGCAAACAGGGCGACGGCGACATGCCGACGCGCTCGGCAAGCTCCACATTGGGCAAGCGGCCCTCGGTTTGCAGAACCTTCAGTATTTTCCGATCCGCGCCTGACAGCTTTCTTTGCACCGGCTCTTCCCCTTATATTTTTTGACCCGCATGTTACCGACAGCGCGGATCGCCGACCAGTCCCGACATCACCAGCCGCGCAAGCGCGACCAGTGCCCCACAACGCGGGGGGTCGCGCCGCCGTCCACCAGATGATAGCGATCATAGGCCGCCGCCGTGATGCAGGCGTGATTGAGCAGGATCCGCACCCGCTGGCCCACCGGCAAGCGCGCGTAGGGCAGCGCGCCCGAGCGCGCGGCGATCATCCCGTGTTCCTGATGGGCCTCGGACACATAGAGCCCGGGCAGCGGCGTCAGCGATCCCTCGGGGCAGACCAAGCCATAGCCCAGGTGATCAAAAAACGCGCCGGCCGACAGATCCTTCGACAGCGCCAGGGCCCCGGCGTCAATCAGAATCCGACCGCGACGCGGGTTGTGGCCGATCACCGTCGCCAAAACCGACAGCGCCTGGTCCTGCGGACCGCAAGAACCGATGCCCTGTTGATCCATATCGTAGAAGCAGTACACACCCGGTCGAATCTCGGTCAGCCCGGTAAAGTCGCGGGCGTGCACCGCCGTCGGCGTCGAGCCCGCCGACACCACCGCACAGGACAGGCCCGCCGCGCGCAGCCGTTGCGCCGCCCGCACCACCGCCGAGCGCTCGAGCTCCGCCACGGCGGCAATCTCCAGAATGCTGCCGCAGGCGTAAGATTGGCCGGCGTGGGTCAACACCCCGCGCAGCTCCAGCGCCGGGTTCACGGCGATGGCGCGGCCCAAGGCCAGCAGCTCCGCGCCATCGGCATCCACGCCGGCGCGGCCGCCGCCGCAGTCAATCTCGATCAGCAGCGGCAGGGTCACGCCGGCGCGGCGCGCCTCCCCGGCCAGCAGCGGCAAGGCCGCCAGGTTATCGGTCAGGCAGGTCAGCCCAACCCCTTGGTTCAGCAGCGCCGCCACCTCAGCCACTTTCTGCGGGGTCAAGCCGACGGCATAGGTAAGATCGGTAAAACCGCCAGCGGCGAAATAGCGGGCCTCGGCCAAGGTGGACAGGGTAAGCGCCGGCTGGTCTTGCTGGGTGGCCAAACGCGCGACTTCCAAACACTTGGCCGTCTTGAGGTGCGGCCGCAGCAGCAGCTTTGCCGCCGCCGCACGCGCCTTCATCGCTTGGCAATTCCGCCGCAGCCGCTGCTGATCCAGCAGGAGGGCCGGTGTTTGGATGTCCGAGAAATTCACGATCTTGCCCCCAAATAACTCGTTCGCACCTTCCTGTTATGACAGTCGGGATCGGCTGCGCCAAGCGCGAGAATGATCCGGCCGCCCCGGGTCGGATCTTGCGGCTTCCGGTCGAAGAAAAAGGCGGCCCGCGATGCGGACCGCCTCTGTTCTCTATCAAGCCACCGGACAAGCGACCGGCGAACGCGTTACTCCGTCGCCTCTTTCAAGAAGGCCAGCAGGTTGTTCATATCTTTGTCTTTCTTGATCCCGCCGAAAGACATTTTCGTGCCTTTGACCAGTTTCCTCGGCTTTTTCAGGAATTCCCGCAGCGTCGCTTCATCCCAGGTCAGGCCGGATTCGCGCATCGCCTTGGAGTACTTGTAGCCCTCCGTCGAGCCCGCCTTGCGTCCCACCACGCCAAACAGATTGGGGCCGATCTTGTTCTTGCCACCCGCTTCAACGGTATGGCAGGCCTTGCACTTGTTGAAAACCTTGGCGCCCTTGGCGGCCGAGCCGTCCTCGCTGGCCAGCGCCGGGGAAGCCAAAGCAAATCCCGCAATCAAGGCCATAGCAGCCGTCTTGGCAACAAACTTCATTTTTCTCTCCTCTTCGTTCCAAACAAGCGCCGACATACACTGTCTTTCATGACGGGCCGTAACGCCTCTTCGTCAATATTTGAGCCCAGAGTATGCCTGGAGCATTACAAAAAAGCCAGGACGGGAGAGACACGATCTTGTGTCGCTGCGCCCGCATGACAAACCGGAAATGAACGCCTTTTCCGATATTTATCAAAACTCTAACTATCAAATGCGCGCAATTGTCGCGAGTCAATATTAGTCAAGTTTTGTTTTTCGCCCCGCAGGACAAAATTAGGCGTGTCAGAACCAACGGGCGGGCGGAAGCGGTGGCCAAACCCGCCGGCGCGAACCGGTTCATTCCACTGTGCCGCCCTGTGTCGCCCTGCGCCGCCCTGCGCGGCGCCCGGTGCAAGTGTCCTGTGCCGCTACCCCTGAATGGCGACGACCATGGCGACCGCGGCGGCGGCTTCGTCTTCACTGCCTTCGATCAAGGCTTCCCAGGTTTCCGGCGCGATCAGGTCGGCGTCATAGGTCACCACCAGGGAAAAGGCGATCGGGTTGATCTCGATCCCCTCGATGCCGTCAATGGCCCGCAGCTTGGCCCGGCCTTCTTTTTCCTTCAGCTCCGGCGCCTTGTCCAAAATATCCAGGCCGAACTTCAGGCGGATGCGCCCCGGCTCGTGCTTGGCGATCTTCAAGGCATCGCGGGCTTTCAACAAAATATCCATATCGCTCATGCTGCGGCGCCTTTTCTGCAAGGTAAATCAATCACGCTGGAGGAGCGATTTGTGCCTAGCGGCCGGCGAGAAGTCAATGGATCCGACGGCCGGCGGCCGCCCGGGCGACCGCAGCGCAAAGCGCCCCCCGGCTGCTACAACCGATCCAACAGGGCGTGATACAGCATGCCGATCACCAGCAGCGGATGGCGCAGCAAGGCGCCGCCCGGAAACCGGGGGGTGGGGACCCGCGCCATCAGGTCGAACCCGGCGCTGTCGCCGCTCAGCGCGTCGGCAATCAGCTTGCCGGCCAGGGTCGCCATGGCCACGCCGTGGCCGGAATAGCCTTGCGCATAGTAGATGTCACCCGGCAAGCGGCCGAAGGCCGGCATTCGATTGATCGTGATGGCCAGCGTCCCGCCCCAGGCGAAGTCAATTTTGACATCGGCCAACTGTGGAAAAACCCGCAGCATCGGTTTGCGCACAAAACCGGCGATATCCTCGGGAAAGGACAGGCTGTAGTTCTCGCCGCCGCCGAACAGCAGCCGCCCATCCTCGGAAAGTCGGTAATAGTCGATCACGAACTTCGTGTCGGCCACCGCCACATCGTCACGAATGATCTCGCGCGCCCGCGACCCCAGCGGCTCGGTGGCCAGAATAAAGTTGTTGATGGGCATGATCTGACCCATGATTCGCGGCTCCAGGCGCGCCAGGTAGCCGTTACAGCCCAACACGACGTGGGTCGCTTTTACCTGTCCGCCAGGGGTCTGGATGACGGTTTTACCGGAAAGCCGGGTCATTTTCTCCGCCGGGCTGTGCTCATAGATCTGCGCCCCGGCCTGTTCGGCCGCGGCCGCCAGACCCAAGGCGAAGTTGAGCGGGTGAAGGTGACCGGCGTCCAGATCCAGGCTGCCGCCGTGGTACACCTTGCTGCCCAGCATCTCCCGCAGTTCGGCCTTGGGGACAAACCGCAGATGGGGGTAGTGGTAGCGGTCATGCAGATGAGCGACTTCCGCTTGCAACTCCGCCACGTCACCCGGCTTCCAGGCGGCGTGGAGAATGCCGGATTTGAAGGCGCAGTCGATGTCGTGCTTGGCGATACGGGCCTTGACCTCGGCCTTTGATTCCTCGGCCAGATCCCACAGCAGCCGGGCGTCGTCCGCCCCCAGCTTCTTTTCAAGGCTGGCCTGCGAAAGCCGTTGCCCGGAACCAACCTGTCCACCGTTACGTCCCGACGCCCCCCAGCCGGCCCGCCGGGCTTCCAGCAGCACGACGCGATAGCCGCGTTCGGCCAAATTCAGCGCCGAGGACAGGCCGGTGAAGCCGCCGCCGATGACACAGACATCGCAGAAAACCTCACCGGTCAGCGGCGGCCGGGCGATCAGGCGCTTTGCCGTGGCCAGATAGTAGGATTGGGGGTGTTCCGGATGAACAGCCGTCATAGCGCCTCCTGTCGGCGGGCCGACACCTGGTCCTGCCCGAGCCGCGAAAAAAAGGAAACCCTCACAGGGAAATCCGCACGGTCGGACAGCCTAGAGTGTGATCGACGTGAAAAGAAGCGCTTTGCGCAGCTTTTCCGTCGTGAATCACCCTCTAATAGACTGATAAGAGGCGGATTCACGGGCCAAACGGAATCACGAAGTGATGCCATTTGGACCGATCCGGCTCTAGAGTGTGATCGAGATGAACAGAAGCGCTTTGCGCAGCTTTTCACCTGGTAACTCACCTGCCAATAGACTGAGAAGAGCCGCAGCGGCGACTTATTCGCGGCGCAGGCGGCCGACGATCCCGGTGGGGAAGAAGTAAATCGCCAGCACGAAGGCGACCCCCAGCCAGAGCAACCAGCGGTCGGGCTGCAGCAGATCGGTCACCAGCGGAATCGCCGCGGTGGCCTCGGCGGCGCCCCCCATCAACCCTTGCAGATAGTTCTGGGCCAGGATGAAGATCGTCACCCCCAGGACCGCGCCGTACAGCGTCCCCATGCCCCCGATCACCACCATCAGCAAAATGTCCAGCATGATGGAAAAGGACAGGAAGGTATCCGGGCCGGTGTAGCGCAGCCAAATTGCCATGATGACGCCGGCCAACGCGGCAAAGGTCGCCGACAGACAGGTGGCCAGCGACCGATAGAGCACCGTCTGATAGCCCAAGGCCTCGGCGCGGAAATCGTTCTCACGAATCGCCTGCAGTACCCGCCCGAACGGCGAATTCACCACCCGCAGCATCAGCAGGAAAAGGCCCAGCGAGGCGCCGAACACCAGATAGTAGGCAAGGAACCTGCCGTTGATCCGCACCCCGAAAACTTTCTCCTCGAACAGCTTGAAGGCCGGGGTCAGCTCCTTGGGAACCTTATAGATCAAGCCATCCTCCCCCCCGGTGACCTGATAGAGCTGAGACACCAGAATGAGAAAGGCCGAGGCGATCGCCAAGGTTACCATGGCAAAGAAAATCGCCCGGACGCGCAGCGAAAAGAGTGCGATCAGCAAGGCCAGGACAACCGCCGCCAACACCCCCAGAGTTCCGCCCAGAATCAGCGACCCCCATCCCGGCCCCAGGTTGGTCGAGGCAATGGCCACGCCATAGCCCCCGAGGCCGAAGAACATGGTGTGCGCGAAAGAAACCACGCCGGTATAGCCCAGCAACAGGTCGTAACTGGCCACCAGCACAATGAAGATAGAGATGCGCGCCGCGGTTTCCAGCGAGCGGGTTCCCGGAAACAGAAAGGGAGCGAAGGCCAGCCCGACCAGAATCAGCAGCAGAATCGCGCTCAACACCCGACTGCGCGGCTGATCTCCAGAAAGAAGGAACGTCAACATCAACTTCGCTCCGCTATTTCACTTTGACCACGGGAAACAACCCCATGGGGCGCCACATCAGCACCGCCACCATCACCAAGATGGTCGACCCCAGTGAAAGGGTCGGATAGAGGTAACTGGTGTAGTTGCTCATCAGACCGACCAGCAGCGCGCCGATAAAGGCGCCTTCCACCGACCCCAAACCGCCGATGATCACCACGATGAACACCAGGATCATCAGGCTTTGGCCGATGCTCGCGGTGATCACCTCGTCGTAGAGCGCCCACATCACGCCGCCCAGACCGGCCAGCGCCGACCCGACGACGAAGACACCGACGAACAGGATCCCCACCCGATAGCCCATGGCCTCGACCATCTCGCTGTTTTCCACGCCGGCGCGGATCAACAGTCCCAGCTTGGTCTTTTTCATCGCCCAAAGCATGGCCAGGAAGATGATCAGGCCGAGCACGGTGGCGTAGACCCGGTAGCGCTCGATGGTGACATCGCCGATCAGGAAGATACCCTGCAGGCTGACCGGACGGGGAATGGCGATCATCTCCGGCCCCCACAGGGCCAGGATCAACTGCTCGGTGACGATCAGCCCGCCCATGGTGATCAGGATTTGCTTGAGATGGGCGCCATAGACCGGACGCACCAACAGCCGCTCGAACCCCCAGCCGGCCAAGCCCGACACCAGCACCGCCGCCATGATCGCCGGCGCAATGGCCAGCAGATTGATCCAAAGGCTGTCCGACGCCATGAAACCGCCCAGCGCCAGCATCACGCTCACCCCCACGTAGGCCCCCAGTGAAATGAAGGCCCCATGGCCGAAATTCAGCACATCCATCAGGCCGAAAACCAAGGTCAGGCCGGACGCCATGATGAACAGCATCACCCCCATCGCCAGGCCCGCCACGGTCAGGGTTATCCAGGTGGAGGGCTGGCCGATCAACGCCAGCGCCGCCAGCGCCAACAGCGGGGTCAGCAACAGAGGCAGGCGCGCTTGCAACTGCGCCAGCAGGGACTTCCGCTCAATGGTGGGCTTGATGATGTGGTCCGTCATTGGTGCGAATCCATGCTCAGACCGAGCAGCGACTGCTGCAGGTCACGGTTGTTTGCCAATTCATCCATGGCGCCGTTATGCACCACCTGGCCGTCATCCATGATCGCGACGCTGTCGCCCAGGGATGTCGCCATATGAAAGTTTTGCTCCACCAGCAAAATGGTGGTGTCGGCCTGCTTGAGCTGCCGAAAGGCCTCGATCAGCGACTGAACGATGGCCGGAGCCAGACCCTTTGACGGCTCGTCCACCAGCAGCAGCTCCCGCGGTTCGATCATCGCCCGCGAAATCGCCAGCATCTGTTTTTGCCCGCCCGACAGGTTGCCGGCCGGCAGATCCCAGAAGGTCTTCATGGCGGGAAACACCTCGAAGATCCAGGCCAGTCGATCCGGGTCGAAGGTTCCGCTACGGGCCGCCAACGTGAGGTTTTCCTTGACCGTCAGACCGGAAAATACCGCCATGCTTTCCGGAACATAGGCCATCCCGCGACGGGCGCGGTCCGGCGTGGCGAGTTGGTTGATTTCCTCGCCGGCCAGATCGACCCGTCCTTGCGACGCGCGCCACAACCCCATGATGGTGCGCATCGTGGTGGTCTTGCCGGCGCCATTTCGCCCGAGCAGCATGGTAATCCCGCCACGCGGCACCACCAGATCCACGCCCTGCAAAATATGATACTGGTCAATGTGCGTGTGGACGCCGCTGAGTTGAAGCAGCGGCGCGCCGGGGACGCCAAGCTTGCCCCCCTGGTCGAGCGGCTTGCCGCTCGGTTGCGCCTGTGGATCAGACATGGGTGCTGGCCCCCGTCCCCAGATAGGCTTCCTGGACGATCGGCGAGGCGATCACCTCGGCGGGCGCGCCGTCGGCCACGCAATAGCCGTTGTGCAGGACGATAATCCGGTCCGCCAACGACCGCACCACGTCCATTTTATGCTCCACCAGCAAGATGGTCTTGTTCTGGTCCTGGCAAATCTCCTGGATCAGATCCAACACCACCGGCACCTCGTCGACGCTCATTCCGGCGGTCGGCTCGTCGAACATCAGCACGTCTTTTTCCAGCGCCAGCATCAAGGCGACCTCAAGTCGGCGCTGGCCCCCGTGGGACAGGCTGGAGGCCCGTTCCTGCGCCCGCGCCATCAGGCCCACCCGGGCGAGGAAATGCTCGGCCTGTTCGCTCACCTCGCGATGATTGATCGCCAGGGAAAAGAGGTTCATGCCCAGACCGACGCGGGCCTGGACGGCCAGACGGACATTTTCCAATACCGACAGGTTGGGAAAGAGGTTGGTGAGCTGAAAGGCCCGGCCGATGCCCTTTTTGGTGCGCCCGGCCGCCGCCAGCCGGGTGATATCCTCGCCAAACAGCAGCACCTTGCCGGCGCTGGCCTTGATCTGACCGGAAATGAGATTGAAATAGGTGGTCTTGCCGGCGCCGTTCGGGCCGACAATGGCGGTAAGGGTCCCGCGATGAAACCGGCAACTGACCGCGTTCACCGCCACATGGCCGCCAAAGCGAATCGTCAGGTCCTCGGTCTCCAAAACCGGAGCTTCCTCATCCAACGAGGGCCGTGCCGTCTTTGCTGTCAGGTCATGCATTTCGTTCATCTGTCAAAAGCTGAAAACCACTGCCACGCGCGAACGGCGCGCCACACCGCCCGGGCCGGCGACTCCTTGCCCGACAACCGGCAGCCTGACCGGTGAAATCAAATCGGGCAAGGAATTCACGCCTGGCGCGGACTTGAACCGGTTGGTCAGTTTTGGGGGTCGGCTGCCGACCCGACCGGCAAAGGCGTCGTGGTTGCGCCGCCTTTGCCGGATCAAGGCGGACCAAGCAGGCCCCGGCTGTACAGCCCGTGGCGCCCGCTTGGATCGCGATCGCGCGTTTACTGATTGCGGATCGGGATCTTCATATCTTCGATCGTCAACTCGCGGACCAATTCGGGCACGCCCCATTTGACCCCTTCCTTGGCGGCGATCCGGAAATGATACATCGACTGCAGCGCTTGGTGATCCTCCGGCCGGAAAACCATCTTGCCTTTGGGGGTGTAGAACTCCAGGCCTTCCAGCGCGGCGATCAAGTCATCGCTGTCTTCGCTGTCGGCCTTCTTCAGCGCCTCGACGGCGGCGATGGCGGCGGACATGCCGCCGGCGGTGAAGAAGTCTGGCGGCTCGTTAAAGCGGGCGAAATGCTCCTTGACCAGCCAGTCGTTCACCTCGTTCTTCGGGATTTCGTAGTAGTAGTAGGTCGCCCCTTCCATGCCGGGCATTTTCTTGAAAGCAACCATCGCCGGCAGAATGTTCCCGCCGGTGGCCAATTCGATATCGAAGCGCTCAGGCCCCATATCCTGCAGCTTGCTCAGCGGATTGTTGCCGCCCGCCCAGATCATGAAAATGATCTTGCGCTTGGCGTCGGCGGCTTGCAGCGCCTCGAACAGCCGTTGCCCGGAGGCGGTGAAGTCGGTGGTGTCGCGCGGCACATATTCTTCGAAAACCAGCTTGGCGCCGGTGTCCGCCAAGGCCTGCTTGAAAGCCGAGACGCCGTCACGGCCGAAGGCATAGTCCTGCGCGATGGTGGCGATGGCGGTATCGGGACCGCCCAGCGCCACGGCGTTGGAAATGGCGTCTTGCGAGGAATTCCGCCCGGTCCGGAAGATGTAGCGGTTCCACTCGGATCCGGTGATCGAGTCGGCCACGGCGGGCTCGACAATCAGCACCTTTTCATACTCCTCGGCCACCGGCAGCATGGCCAGCGCCACCCCCGAGGACACCGGCCCAATCGCCAGGGTCACCTCGTCGTCGCCGTAGGCTTCCGCCAACAGCGCCCGGCCGTTTTCCGGCTTCAATTGGGTGTCCTTCTCGATCACCTCAATCTTCTTGCCGTTCACTTCCATGGTCCCGCCCGTGGCGTACTCCAAGCCCAGCATCAGGCCGCGATGGCTCTGTGCGGCATAGGCTTCATAGGGCCCGGTCTTACCATAGACATGTGCGATCTTGATGGTTTCACCCGCCAAGGCACCCCAGGATGCCAACGCAAAGCCAGTTAGCGCGCCGGCCAACAGCAGCTTCTTCATCATCGTTTCCTCCTTGTTATCGGCTTATGATATCGCACAGGTTGTTTTGCTCGACCTCTGCGACGTATTTTTTGCCTCGATCTTCTTGCTTCCACCGTCCTTGTTGCTTCCACCGTCGGATCGGTTCGGACGGGACTTGCGTCGTGAGCCGGTCTGCTCCGTGACTGCGCCTCTTGTCGCCGGTTTGGTGAGTGCTTCACCACCGCTGTCGCCGCGCGCGGCGACGCTTTGCATGTCGATCACACCTCACTCTCCTCCCGCGGCTGGCGGCGACCGGCGGCGCGGCGACCCCACAGCGCCAAGCACAACGAATGCCGCTTCCACAAGAACCGGCCGCGCAACTTCAAACAAACGCGTCACTCCAAACGACCGCACCACGCCAAACAAACGCATCAGTTCAAACAAACGCATCAGTCCAATAGCAAAGGTCATGCCAACAAATTTTTATGCAGTTAAGTCAAGGTCTTGCTGTTTTTTCCGGCGCGCTAGACGGAAAAAATCGTTGCCGAACTGTCCGGAAAAACAGACAGTTGCGCAGACCTTTCGATTAAATTCTTGTTTTTCAATACCTTGGCAAGGCTGTCTGGAAAAACGGACAGTCTCGACCTCTGTCTCTATTACAAGACAGTTTGGCGCCGATCTGGCGGAATACCGCAATCGCGCGCTAGTCGGTCAAACCGAGGTTGGCCAATTTCTGGTAGAACTGGGCGCGCGAAATGCCCAGCAACTTGGCCGCCTTGCTCCGCACCCCGCCGGTCGCGGCCAAGGCCTGGCGGATCGCCTCGCGCTCCACCGCCGCCAGGGTTTCCTTCAACGGCCGAATCTCCGCCGGGGACGCGGCCGCCGCGCGCCGCTCGACCGAAGGGTTAGCCTCCGACGGCGGCGGTTCTGTGACCAGGTCTGCCAGCAGTGCGCGGGTCACCACGCCGCCCTCATCCATGCGCATCAGCGCCTGCTCCAACACATTGCGCAGTTCCCGGACATTGCCTTTCCAGCGCGCCCGCGCCAGCAGCTCCAGGGCGTCGGGTTCGATATCCAAGGCGCCGCGCCCCTCGGCGTCGCGCAGCTGGTCCAGCAGCGCCTCGGCGATCAGCGGAATGTCACCGCGCCGCTCGGCCAGCGGCGGCAGGGTCAGGGGCAGCCCGTTGAGACGGTAATAGAGATCGGCGCGGAACAGCCCGTCCTCCACCCGCTGTGCCAGGTTTCGGCTGGTCGCCGAGATCATCCGGACATCCACCGGGCGGACCTTGTCCGAGCCCAGGGCCTCGATCTCCTTTTCCTCCAGCACGCGCAAAAGCTTGGGCTGCAAGGTCAGCGGCAGGTCGCCGATTTCGTCGAGAAACAGCGTCCCCCCCTCGGCGGTCTGGAACTTGCCCGCCCGACCGCGCCGATCCGCGCCGGTGAAGGCGCCGGGCGCGACGCCGAACAGCTCGGCCTCCAGCAGGCCTTCCGGAATGGCGGCGATGTTGATCCGAACCAGCGGCGCGGCGGCGCGCGGCCCGGCGGCGTGGATCGCATGGGCCAGCAGTTCCTTGCCGGTGCCGGTTTCGCCCAACAGCAAAACCGGCGTTTCGCGCTCGGCGGCCCGGCGGGCGTCCCGCTTTACCTGGCGTATAGGTTCGGAATTTCCGACAATCGACCCAAAGCCATACTTGGCGCGCCGGGATTGCGCCAACTCCTGGCGCGCGGCGGAAAGGTCGCGCTGCATGGCTTGAAACTTGTCGATCAGCGGCTTGAGCGCCGCCAGCTTGTGATACAGGATCACCCCCATGGCCCCGGTCAGCCGCCCCTCCGCGTTGGTCAGCGGAATGCGGCTGACCACCAGTTGGTGATTGCCCAGCACAAAAACGTCCAGCAGTTGGGCTTCACCGGTGCGCAGCACCTCGCGCATGTGTGACTCGGGAACCACCTCCTCAACCGGACGGCCCTCCACCGGTTGCGTGCCGTTCCAGCCGATCAGCGCCCTGAATTTACCATTCATCCAGGAGATGCGGCCCTCCAGATCGATGGCGAACGCCCCCTCATAGAGCCGGTCGAACACGTCCGCCAGCGATCGCGCCGCCTGGCGGCGGATCTGCGCCTCGTCGTCGACCTCTTTGCCCCCGCGTCCCATGACTTGTTCTTTTCCCCAACCGATCTCGGCGCGCAGTCTGCTCCGGCCCCATCAGAGCCCTAGCACAGATGCCCGACCAGCGGCAGTAGAATTGCCGCCGGTCGCGCCACCCCGCTGTCGCCTGGTCCGCCAGTACGGGTCGCGGCGGAAGGCGCGCTGCAGCGCGCCTGACAATTTGGCTTGAAGGCGAAAGCGAAATGTCACATGTCATAGCCCATGGGACGCCAAAGAAACTTTGACCGGCAGCAAGTCGTCGACCGGGCCATGCGCCTTTTCTGGGCTCAGGGGTACGACAGGACCTCAATCCAGGAACTGGTTGACGCCATGGGCATCAGCCGAGGCTCGCTTTACGCCACCTTCGGCGACAAGGAGCAGCTCTATCTGACCAGCCTGGATTGCTACATCGACTCCAGCGAGAGCAACCGTCGGGAGCTGTTGAACAGCGAGAACCCGGCGCACGAGATTCTCACCGCCTATCTGAACTCCCTGGTCGACTTCGCCATCGGCGAAGGCCGCCAATTGGGCTGTCTGGTGACCAACTCCTCGGTCGAGTTCTCTCCGCGCCGGGGCAAGGTTTATCAGCGCCTCCGCCAAGTTGTGGAGGGGATGGAGACGCGGTTCGAGCAGCTGATCCGCCGCGCCCAACAGGAAGGCGATATTTCAGCGGAAAAAGACCCGCAGACCCTTGCGCATTTTTTGATTTGCCAGATCCAGGGACTGCGGGTTCTGACCCGCGCCTACCCTGAGGAGGAAGCCAGACTGCGCAACGCGGTGAAGGTGACGCTTAGCGCGCTTTCCTGACGCGCGCTTCACCACGGAGCCGAAGCGCCAAGCGATTTTTCTCCGCCTCTCATCGGTCGACCACACGCCAAATCGCAGCGGAACCGGGTGTTTTTGGGCGCAATTCCGCCCTGTCACCCGGGCCGGCGATCTGCTTTCGCCTGTCCGGAACAACTCTTGGCGGACGCCAGCAGGCAAAAGTAGGTTGATTTTGGAATGAACGTTCCAGATATCTGTTAACAGGAAAATTCGGCACCGGCGTCCCGCGTCGGCACCGGCGAAAACAGCTCTGAATAGGACGGAAAAAAATGACTGATCTTACCCCGCTTTACCCGCGCCGCCCCGTTCCGCCCCTGTCGGTGCCGACCGTGGACGGAGGGCACTGGACCCTGGGCGAGCAGACACCGGAAAACTTCACCATGGTGGTGTTCTACCGTGGCCTGCACTGCCCGATCTGCTCGAAATACCTGGCCGATCTCAACAGCAAGATCGACGCATTCAGGCAGCGCGGCGTGGAGGTGATCGTGCTGTCAAGCGATGACGCCGAGCGCGCCGCCGACGCCAAGCAGCGGTGGAAATTGGACAAGCTGACCGTGGGGTACGGCGTCAGCCTGGACACCGCGCGCCAGTGGGGGCTTTACATCTCCACCGGCCGCGGCAAGACGTCGATCGGCGTTGATGAGCCGGCGCTGTTCGCTGAGCCCGGCCTTTACTTGGTTCGCCCCGACGGCACGCTGTATTTCGGCACGGTTCAGACCATGCCTTTTGCCCGGCCCAGCTTTGGCGACATCTTGCCGGCGATCGACTTCGTTTTGAAGAACGACTACCCGGCCCGGGGCGAGGTTCTCGACCACGCCGCCCTGGTGGCCGACTAGCGTCTGGCTCTCGCCCTGCGAAGGGCGACAACGGCAAAGCCGGCCGCTCCCCTTCATCAGCCGGCTTTCGGGGCCCGCCGACAATTACCGTCGGCGGGCCCCATCGCTTATTGCGCCGCGCTCAAACCGCGTCAGCCAGCATCACAGCCGCCATGATCGGCGCGGCTTTCACGGGGTTTTCGCGGCAGGTAACGACTGCGTCAACGCCGCCCCCAAAGGCCGCCAGACCTGCTACACAGAAGACACCGCCGCTTGTCAGCCCATGAGCGGGCGCTTGACGACAAAGGCAACGCGCGAAGCGCTGCTTTGCCGGTCGGTCGCACGCCAGAATATTCAGGATGCCAATGTCTTCGCTGTCTTCAACCGCCCGCGCCCTGCCCACCATCCAAAGGCCCTGGCTGCTGCTGGCGCTCGCCATCGCCCTCGGCCTGGCTGTTTTCCTCTTCGCTCAGGAAACCAAGCGCGGCCTGCTGTTTCTCATCGGCCTGGGGCTGGGGTTCAGTCTCTATCACGCCGCTTTCGGCTTCACCTCCGCCTACCGCCGAGCCTGGGTGGAAAAGGACAGTTCCGGCGTTATCGCGCAGTTGATCATGCTGGCCCTGGCGATGCTGCTGTTTGCGCCGATCTTGCAGCAGGGCCAGGTCTTCGGCAGCGGCGTGTCCGGCGCGCTCGCGCCGGTGTCCCTGTCCATGGCGCTCGGCGCCTTTGCTTTTGGCGTGGGGATGCAGCTGGCCGGCGGCTGCGCGTCGGGAACCCTTTTCAGCGCCGGCGGCGGCAACCTGCGCATGGCGCTGGCGCTGATCTTCTTTTGCGTGGGGTCGTTCTGGGGAAGCCTGGATCTGATCTGGTGGCAAACCCAATTTCCCGGCATCGGCGTGGTGTCGCTGCCACAAAAGTTCGGCTGGGGAATTGCCCTGCCGCTGCAACTGGCGATGCTGTTGGCCATCTACCTGGTTTTAAGGCTCTACGGCGCGCGCGCCGTCCAGCCGCTCTGGTGGGATCGGGCGCAGGGCTTTACCTGGC
The DNA here is from genome assembly GCA_963976695.1 of uncultured Rhodovibrionaceae bacterium. Lineage (GTDB taxonomy): Bacteria > Pseudomonadota > Alphaproteobacteria > Kiloniellales > DSM-21159 > CAXBMB01. The sequence goes on along the minus strand of CAXBMB010000012.1, from coordinate 14,615 downwards.
GCAGCCTGCTGCGGGGGCCCTGGCCTTTCCTGCTGGCCGCCGCCAGCCTGGCGCTGCTCAACTGGGCGACCTTGCTGGTCGCCGGGCATCCCTGGTCGATCACCTGGGCCTTTTCCCTTTGGGCGGCCAAGGTGGCCGCGGTGCTTGGCTGGGATCCCGCCAGCAGCCTGTTCTGGCGCGGCGGCTTTCAGCAGACCGCGCTGGCCCGTTCGATCCTGGCCGACACCACCTCGATCATGAACATCGCCTTGATCGTCGGCGCGCTGACCGCAGCCTCCTTGGCGGGCAAGGTAAAGCCCAACCCGCGAATCCCGCTCCGGGCAATTCTGTCGGCCATTCTGGGCGGCCTGATCATGGGCTATGGCGCCCGGTTGGCCTACGGCTGCAACATCGGCGCGCTGTTCAGCGGCATCGCCTCGGGCAGCCTGCACGGCTGGGTCTGGCTGGTCGCGGCCCTGCCGGGCAACTGGCTCGGCCTTCGCCTCCGCCCCTATTTCACCGCCTGAACGCCCGGATCCGCGTTGGCAGGCGCGTGGCTTTAACCCGCTCCGACTCTAGACGAAGCGGCCCAGCCGCACCGCCGTCTGCCCCACCTTGGGGCGCGGCGTCGGCATGATCAACATGCAGTCGTCGTAGGGCGTGACAATCGTTTCCGCGCCGTCATGGGCCAGCACGGTCCCGGCCTTTTCAATAACCTCGCCGCCGACAAATGGGGCGGCAAAGGCAAAGTCCTCGCTGCGGATGGTCACCACCTCGCTCACCTCGACGCACCGCTGCGCCGGCGGCGCCCCAGCGCGCAGGTGTCGGGCCAAAAAGGCCGGGTCAAGCATCTCCAGGTGCTGGAGAAATCTCAGCGTCGCCTGCCGCGCCAAGGGCACGGCCCCCGCTTCCCAGTGCTGACCGCATTCCACCAGCAGCGCGTTGCGCGCACTGGCCGGGTCGGCAAAGTCGGCATAGTCGCGCAGGCGCTTGCCCGCCGCGTGTCCCTGGTCGGTGACGACGATTTCCGGCACCCCCACGCCCTGGGCCAGCGCCCGCCCCTTGGCCAGGGGCCCGGCCATCATCAGCGGCGGCACCTTGTGGCTCATGGAGTGGATGTCCAGCAGATAATCCACGCTGTCGATCAGGCCCCGCACCTGGCGCGCCCGGGTCAACTCCACGGACTGGCGCCCGCCGTCCAACACCTCCGCCGTCCAAAGCCGGTTGAAGTCCTCGTCGACGAAGCGCGAATCGAACGGTTTGCTCGGATCAAAGCTAAGAAAGGCCGCGACATTCATAAAACCCAGCGACAGCTTGCCCCGCAGCGGCCGGACCTTTTCGCGGAGCAGCCCGTCCACCACCACGGCCCCGCAAAGCTCGTTGCCATGTACCACGGCCGACACCATGACATGGGGGCCAGGCTTGCCGGACTCGAAGGTCCAGATGTAGTCCACGCCACTGTTGGAGGCCTTGTGGTCCGAGATGTCGGGGGCGACGATTTCAACGGCATAGTCAAGTGTTGCAGTGTTCACGGTGGTTTCTTTCTGACAGAAGACGAGACGCGGCGCGCCGGGCAAATCTCAACAGCAAAAGCAAGGCCGGGGAGGCCCGCAAGGCCCCGCGACTGGGGGGTGTCGACCGCGCGCCATCACACCACCTTGGCCCGGCAACCCAGGGCGACCCGCTGGCGGATGAAGCGCATAAAATCCAGCGCGACGCCGGTCAAGGGCACATCGGCATTGATTACGAAGCAACTTCGATAGACCAGTGTCGGCCGGAAGGGACGCACCACCAATTGCGGGTCCAAGCGCTGCATCACCGGAAAGGGATTGAGAATCGCCACGCCATGGCCGTCACGAATAAAATCACACATGGCCAGCGAGGTCGCCACCTCAAACGTTACGCGGCGCTCGATCCCCGCCTCGCGGAACGTGCGGTCCAGGAACCCGCGCACCGAATGTCGCCGGGTCGAGCTGATGAAGCGCTCCCCCTCCAGATCCTCGACATGCACCACCTCGCGCTTCGCCAGGCGGTGACCCGCCGGCATGACGCAAACCGCCTCGGTCTCGCGAAAGCAGTCCATCACCACGCCGCGATGGGTGATGGAGGCGTCGGTAAATCCGATCTCCGAATGACACTCCGCCACGCTCTGCACCAAGCGGTCGGTGGCATTGATGTCGAGCGACACCAGTTGATCCGGATTTTCGCGCATGTAGGCCGACAGCAGCGGCTGCAAAAAACAATGGGCGTAGGTTGGCGGCGCGGCGATTCGCAGCGGTTCCTTCGGCGCATCTTCCCAACTTGACTGGTTGATCCGCGCCAAGACGTCAAACAGCGACTCCAGCTCCTTGTTCAGGGCGAGCGCCTCCAGCGTGGGCACCAGACGACCAGAATCGCGCTCGAACAGCAGCCGCCCCATGCGGGCCTCCAAGCTGGCCAGGGCGCGGCTGACCGCCGGCTGTGAAATTCCCAGGCGCTGGGCGGCCGCCGTTGTCTTTCGCGCGTCAATCATCGCCCGAAAGATTTCCAGCTCACGCAGATTTGGCCAGTCACTCACGTCCTTGTTCATCTAACCACAGCTCCAATTCGACCGGCCGCGGCGCGCGGCGCCGTCTCGGCTCGACGCCCCACCCCCAAGAAATGTTACTCCCGAGAAATATCACTCCGGGGGGCATGACCATATAATCAAAACACATATGATTCTCCCCTGACAATAATTTACCATCATATTAGTCTTGCCTCAAATGCGCCACGCTGCCGGTCCGGTCGCGGCCACCCGTTCGGGCCCACGATAGTCGGACTCTGGTTGTCTGGAAATCTAGAGTATGGTTGCGACAATCTTGCCTGCGAACAACGGGGGCGAGATGCTGTAACAAACAAACCAAGCGCGATAACCGGCGAGAGAAAAGAAGCCGGTCGCAACCGAAACCAACCAACGGGAGGTTTAAGGGGAGAACAATGAGATTTTTTCGCAGCACCGCGCTGATCAGCGCACTGGCCGTGGGGCTGATCAGCGCCACGGCCGCTCTGGCCGCCGACCTGAAGATTGGTCTGCCGTCCGAGCCCAGCTCCATCGACCCGCACTACCACAATTTGGGACCCAACAACGCCAGCCGGCGGCATGTTTTTGAGTCGCTGATGGAAATGGACGCCAACCAAAACCTGCAACCGGGTTTGGCGGTGTCCTGGACGCCGACCGACGACAGCACCTGGGAAATCAAGCTGCGCCAAGGCGTCAAATTTCACGACGGCACCACCTTCGACGCCGCCGATGTGATTTACACCATCCAGCGCATTCCCAACGTGCCCAACAGTCCGTCGTCTTTCACCATCTACACCAAATCGATTGAATCGATTGAAGCCAAAGACCCCTATACCCTGATCATCAAGACCCCCGGCCCCCGGCCTCTGCTGCCGGTGGAGCTGTCCAATCTGGGCATCATCTCCAAGGAAACCTCGGAAGCCGCCGTCGCGGGTTACAAGGCCAAAGGCGGGGAAGCCCCGGACTGGCCGAAGACCGAGGACTTCAACAACGGTAAGCTGGCGATCGGCACCGGTCCCTACAAGTTCGTTGAATTCGTCAGGGGCGACCGCCTGGTCTATGAAGCCAACGACGATTACTGGGGCGGCCGACCGGAGTGGGACCACGTGGTGCTCAAGCCGATTCCCTCCGATGGCCCGCGTGTGGCGGCCCTCCTGGCCGGCGACGTCGACATGATCGGCAAGCCGCCGACCCAAGACATTGAACAGCTGAAGGCCAACGAAAACATCAATATCGTCACCGGCCTGTCCAATCGGGTGATCTACCTGCACTTCGATCATCAGCAGGAACCAACGCCGGGCGTCAACGGCGGTACCGGCAAGAACCCCTTCAAGGACGTTCGCGTTCGTCAGGCGGTGTCCAAGGCGATCAACCGGGAAGCCATCGTCGCGCGCATCATGGGCGGCATCGCGCAGCCGGCGGGCCAGTTGCTGCCGCCGGGGATGTTCGGCAGCAATCCGGACCTGAAGGTGGAGAAATACGATCCCGAGGGCGCCAAGAAACTGCTGGCGGAGGCCGGCTACCCCGACGGCTTCACCCTGGTGCTGGGCACCCCCAACGATCGCTACATCAATGACGAGAAGATCGCGCAGGCGGTGGCGCAGATGTTGTCGCGCGTCGGCATCAAGACCACGGTGGACGCCTCGACCAAATCGGTCTTCTTCAAGCGCCGAAACAAGTACGAGTTTTCCTTCTACATGGCCGGGTGGGGGTCGGGCACCGGCGAGATGTCCTCGCCGCTGCGCGCCCTGGTGGCCACCCGCGACAAGGACAGAGGCTACGGCGGCACCAACCGGGGCCGCTACTCCAACGCCAAGCTGGATGGCCTGATCGAACAGGCGCTGCAGACCGTGGACGAGAAAGCCCGCGAAAAGCTGCTGATGGAAGCCTCCAAGGTGGCAATGGAAGACTACGCCATCCTACCGCTGCACTACGAGGTGACCCCTTGGGCGCTGCGCAAGGGGTTGACCTACGATGCCCGCGCCGACCAATACACCCTGGCCACGGGCGTCAAGTCGACCAACTAGATCCCAACATTGGGAACACAGAAGCCGGGCGCTCCACCGCCCGGCTTCTTCCTTTGTCCTTGCCCTCCATCACGGTTCGACCGTGACCAATAGCGGATGCCCCGACGTGGAAAACGCGCTACCCTGGCTCTCCGGCTCCCGCCTATCCGGGCTCTCCGGCTCCCGCCTATCCGGGCTCTCCGGCTCCCGACTATCCGGGCTCTCCGGCTCCCGCCTATCCGGGCTCTCCGGCCTGTCTAACCGGCCTGTCCCCGCCGCCCCGGCCTCGCGGTTTTTTTCGCCGTTTCTTCGGCGCGGCGCCGAACGGCCGCGCACCGCCAACCGGCCGACGTCCAGGCCGGGTTTCGCGCAGCCTGGTCCCCATGGAGTTGTTGCATGCTGGTATACCTAATCCGACGGTTCGGCCAAAGCCTGGGGGTCCTGTTCATCATGGCCGTGCTGGTGTTCATTGGCGTCTACGCCATCGGCAACCCGGTCGATGTGCTGATCAATCCGGAAGCCGACATTCAAGAACAGCAGGCGACGATCGCCCGTCTTGGGCTGGACAAACCGCTTTACGAGCAACTCTTTCTCTTCATCAAGAACGCGCTGCAAGGCGACCTGGGCCGGTCATTCCTCCACAATGAGCCGGCCATGAAGATTGTCCTGGAGCGGCTGCCCGCAACCCTGGAACTGGCGATGATGGCGCTGTTCATCGCGCTGTTCATCGGCGTCGGTCTGGGACTGTGGGCCGGTCTGAAGCCCAACAACATGTCCGGCAAGACCATCATGGCCGGATCGATCATCGGCTTTTCCCTGCCCAATTTCTGGCAGGGCCTGATGCTGATCATGCTGTTTGCCGTCATCCTGGGCTGGACGCCGGCGGGAGGACGGGGCGAAACCACGACCTTTCTCGGCATGCAGGTATCCTTTCTGAACTGGAACGGCTTGCAGCACATGATTTTGCCCGCCATCAACCTGGCAATCTATAAGACCTGTTTGATCATCCGGCTGGCGCGCGCCGGCACCCGCGAGGTGGCGCTGCAGGATTACGTGAAATTCGCCCGAGCCAAGGGACTGAGCCGGACCCGGGTCGTGTTCGTGCACATTCTCAAGAACATCATGATCCCGGTTGTGACCATTGTCGGCCTGGAACTGGGCAGCATGATCGCCTTCGCCGTGGTGACGGAAACCGTCTTTTCCTGGCCCGGCGTGGGCAAGCTGCTGATCGACTCGATCATCAACCTGGATCGCCCGGTCGTGGTGGCCTATCTGCTGCTGACGGTGGTGATGTTCATCCTCATCAACCTTTTCGTCGATATTTGCTACTCGCTGCTCGACCCGCGGGTGCGTCTGTCGGAGGCCGCGAAATGACCACACCGCCCCCTGCTCTCGCCACCACCACTACCGCGCCCGGCACGCCGCTTGACGACGGCAAGATCAAGGTCCAGACGCCGCTCCAGCGTTTCGTCTCGGACTTCTGCGAGTCGCCAACCGCGCTGGTCGGTTTGGCCAGCTTTACGATCATCGCCCTGGCGGCGATCTTCGCCGCCGTGATTGCGCCGCAAAACCCCTACGACCTGGCCCAGCTCGACATCATGGACAGCCAACTGCCGCCGGGGGAAAGCTCCTTGTTGGCCGGCTACACCTACCTGCTGGGCACCGATGACCAGGGCCGGGACATGTTCAGCGCCATTCTCTACGGCCTGCGCATTTCCTTGCTGGTCGGCTCGCTTTCGGTGGTCGTTGCCTTGATCGTCGGCACCGCCGTCGGCCTGGTGGCGGCCTATTTTGGCGGCACCGTCGATACCCTGTTGATGCGCTTCGTCGACATTCAGCTGTCCTTTCCCTCGATTCTGGTGGCGCTCATCCTGCTGGCGATCTTCGGAAATGGGGTGGACAAGGTGATCATCGCGCTGATCATTGTCCAATGGGCCTACTACGCCCGGGCGGTCCGCGGCACCGCCCTGGTGGAGCGCCGAAAGGAATACATCGAGGCGGCGGCCTGTCTGGCGCTGCCCCATCGCCGGCTGCTGTTCAAGCACCTGCTGCCCAACTGCCTGCCGCCGCTGATCGTCATCGCCACCGTGCAGATCGCCAATTCCATTGCCCTGGAGGCCACACTCTCCTTCCTCGGCGTCGGCGTGCCGATTACCGAGCCGTCGCTGGGACTGCTGATCGCCAATGGCTTCGAATACATGATGAGCGGCCGCTACTGGATTTCCTTCTTTCCCGGCATTGCGCTGGTGGTGACCATCATGGCGATCAATCTGATGGGCGACCAACTGCGGGATGTGCTCAATCCGCGTTTGCAGAAGTGAGGACAGCAGGCATGAGCAACGCCCCCGTTACCTTGACCGTCAAGGACCTTCAAACCCACTTCTTCACCAAGGCGGGTCTGGCCAAGGCGGTCGACGGCGTGAGCTTCTCCGTTCGGCGCGGCGAGATCCTCGGGCTGGTCGGCGAGTCCGGTTCTGGCAAGTCGGTCACCGGCTTTTCCATCCTGGGCATGGTCGACCCGCCGGGCCGCGTTGTCGGCGGCGAGGTGCTTTATCACGGCGAAAACCTGGTTCAGGCCAGCGAAAAGCGGTTGCGCGCGCTGCGTGGCAATCGCATCGCCATGATCTTCCAAGACCCCATGATGACCCTCAACCCGGTCCTGCGCATCGAAACCCAATTGGTCGAAACCCTACAGGCGCACGAGAAAATCAGCCGGGCGGAAGCCCGCCGCCGCGCCGTGGAAGCCCTGGGCATGGTGGGCATTCCCGCGCCCGAAGAACGGCTGCGCGCCTATCCGCATCAATTCTCCGGCGGCATGCGCCAGCGGGTCGCCATCGCCATTGCGCTGCTGCATCGACCCGAACTGATCATCGCCGACGAACCGACCACCGCCCTTGACGTCACCATCCAGGCGCAAATTCTTCACGAGGCGCAAAAGCTCTGCCGGGACCACGGCACGGCGTTGATTTGGATCACCCACGATCTTTCCGTCGTCGCCGGGTTGGCCGACCAAATCTGCGTGATGTACGCCGGGCGGCTGGCCGAGCAGGGCCAGGTGGACGCCGTGCTGGACAACCCACGCCACCCCTACACCAGCGGCCTGATCGGCTCGGTTCCCAGCCACAACGCCCGGGGCAAGCGCTTGGCGCAAATCCCCGGCATGACCCCATCCCTGCTCAACCTGCCCGACGGCTGTCCCTTCAAGGCCAGATGCCCACGGGCCGGCCCAGCCTGCGACAACCCGCCGCCCACCGAGGAACTGGCGCCCGGCCATTTTGTCCGCTGCTTCAACCCCATGCCCGACAATTCCGGCGGACCGGCCCGCCGGTCAGGCCAAGAATTTGCGGGGAGCGACGCATGAGCGATCACCCGATCATCGAAATTCGCGACATCTCCAAGCGCTTCACCAAGAAGCTCGACCTTGCCGAGAAGCTGGCCCGCCTGATGGGGGCTGATTTAGAAGAGGAAACCGTCCACGCCGTCGATCAGGTCTCCTTTTCCATCCAGCAAGGCGACGTGGTCGGCCTGGTGGGGGAGTCCGGCTGCGGCAAGTCCACCTTGGGTCGGGTGGTGGCCGGCGTTCACGCGCCCAGCGACGGGCAACTGCTCTACCGCGGCAAGGCCATCGACGCCTTGGCCCGGGCCGAGGCCAAGGCTTTCAAGTTGAAGGTCCAGATGATCTTTCAGGACCCCTACGCCTCGCTCAACCCCCGCCTGCGGGTCAACGAGATCGTCGGCGAGGCGCCGCGCTTTCACGGCATCTGGAGCAATCACGACTTCGCCGAAAAGTTGGAGAAAACCCTGCTGCGGGTCGGGCTCGACCCCAGTTTCCAGCGCCGCTATCCGCATCAGTTTTCCGGTGGTCAGCGCCAACGCATCGGCATCGCCCGGGCCCTGGCGGTCGATCCAGACTTCATCGTCTGCGACGAGGCGGTCGCCGCGCTGGACGTCTCCATTCAGGCCCAGGTCCTCAATCTTTTCATGGATCTACGCGAAGAACTGAACCTGACTTACCTGTTCATCAGCCATGACCTGGGGGTGGTGCGGCATATTTCCGATCAGGTGGTGATTATGTATCTGGGGCGGGTGGTGGAAAGCGCCCCGACCGATGAGCTGTTCGCCGCGCCCAATCATCCCTATACCCAAGCGCTGTTGGAAGAGGTGCCGAGCATCGAGGCGCGGCACCGGAATTTCACCACCATCAAGGGCGAGATCCCCTCGCCGCTGCATCCGCCGCGCGGCTGCCACTTCCACCCCCGCTGTCCCCACGCCATGGACCGCTGCCGCCAGGAAATGCCGCAACTCAAAGAGATCGCGCCGGACCGCCGTTCGGCCTGCCATCTCAACGATACCCGCTAGCATCGCCCGGCCGTACGCCACCCTATCCGACCCCATCCAACCCCGACCCCGACCCCGACCCGGGTTCAACCACCGGGCCCCCATCCAAACAAGGTTTTAGACTCCCATGTCCGCCGATCCTCTTTCTTCCGCTGTCCGCTTTTCGCCGCCCCAAGGCCAGGCCCTTCCCGTGGTCTTCGACAGCCCGCACAGCGGCACCGACTATCCCTCGGACTTTAACTGTTCCCTCGACCCCCTGCTGCTGCGCCAGGCCGAAGACGCCTTCATTGACGAGATCTTCAGCGCGGCCCCCGGCCAAGGCGCTCCCTTGATCGCCGCCACCTTTCCGCGCAGCTACATCGACCCGAACCGCGCGACGGAAGATCTGGACCCGACGCAGATTAACGGCGGTTGGGACCTGCCCACCACCCCGGGACCGAAGACCGAACGCGGGATCGGCCTGGTTTGGACGCGCTTGATGGGCCTGCACGCGCTCTACGACCGGCGCTTGACCCGCGCGGAAGTCCTTCATCGGATCGAAACCTGCTGGCGGCCCTATCACCGTCGGCTTCAGCAAACCCTGGACAACACCTACGCCGCCCACGGGACGGTCTGGCATGTCAATTGCCACTCCATGCCGGCGATGGGCAACGTCAACACCGAAGACGGGCCGGTGCCGCGCGCCCAGTTCGTGCTGGGGGACCGCGACGGCACCACCTGCGCACCCGAATTTACAGCGATGATCGAGACGGTGCTGCGGGATCTGGGCTATGACGTCAAGCGCAACGACCCCTACAAGGGCGTGGAGCTGGTGCGCCGCTACGCCAACCCGGCCGAAAACCGCCACGCCATCCAAATCGAAATCAATCGTGGGCTTTATCTCGACGAAGCGCGGGTTGAAAAGAACGGCAACTTCGACCGGCTAAAAGGCGACGTCGACCGTCTGGTGGCGGAGATCTGCGCCTGGGCGAAGGCGCGCGGGTAATCCGCCGGGCGGCCTTCGGTAAACCCAAGCGCCGCCCGCCGGCAGCTGTCCGCCGGCAGCCATTGGATTCCTGTTACCACGAACGGGTTTTTAACCGTAGAACGGGATTTCCCGGCGGTAAGAACACGTTGCTAGCGCTCGCGCCCGTTTTACGGCCTTCGGCGAATATTCCTATTTTCGAATGCTTTTTCGCGCAAAAACCCGCCAATCCGACGACAAAGCGCTGAATTATCTTTAATACGCAAGCCTATTATTAACCGCTTCTTCATACAAGCGCCGCACTCTGGTTAATCACTGGAAATCAATGAATATCAACCAGAAGTTTCGCTTTTCCGGGGCCTCGCTTTCCGATGACAGACCTGACCACCTCCGCCGCCAAGAGCACCCAGCCCAGCCATGATTTCTGGACCATCCGCAAGATTTTGATCTTGCTCGCCCTGCTTGTGGCCCTGGCCTTTGCCGGAAGCCAGCTTTGGGTGACCGAAGTCTTCAAGGGCTTCGCGCTCAACACCCTGGACAAGGCCAGCAGCACCTCCCTGGTCTTCATGGTGCAAGAGCGCGTGATCAAGGACTACAGCCGGTCGGTACGGCCCTTTGGCGACGAGTTCGCGCGGGACAAGAACTTCGTCGCGGCGGCCAAGGTCGGCGACGCCGACAAGGCCATGATCATGGCCGACAGTCTTTTTTCCACCGCAGCGGTCACCCAAAAGGAAGTCCGACTGCTGGCGGCGACGGTCTACGACAAGGATTTGCAACCGCTGGCCCGCGCCACCCGCGGATCGGGCGCCAGCCTGGCTGACCATGCCGTGGCCCTGGCGCAACTGAAACAGCGCGACAAGGCGGCGGCCCGTAAGGTCGAAACCTTCCTCTGGCAAACCAAAGACGGCAAGGTGGTTCACTCCATGATCCTTCCGATCGGCGGTTTTCGCCTGGCCGGCTTCCTGGAGATCGTCACCGATCCGCTGCCGATCCTGACCGGTCTGGGGCCGGTTCTCGGCGGCGACTTGCAACTGCTCAATCGAAGCGGCGATCTGGTGTTCGAGAGCCTTTCCGCCGCCAGCGCCGCCGAAGAAGCCGCCAGGTCTTCGGCGTCCGTCTCCACCGACCCGGCCGCGCCCGAGACACCAGAGACGGCGGAGGCGGGTGACGCTGCCCAACCGACCGACGGCCCGAAGGAACGAGAAGGCGCCGCGACGCCGGGCGCCGCGCAAACCACCGCCACTTTAAACGCGGTGGTTCCAGACTCCTTCGGTCAACCCTGGGCCGAAGCGCGCCTTACCCGCGACATCACGAATTTCGCCACCGAAATCAGCAACCTGCGCAACACCGCCATCTTGTCCGTCATCGGCCTGTTCTTCCTGCTTTGTCTGGCCGCCGCCTTGCTGCTCAAGGTCACGGTCTTTCGCAAGTTCAGCAACTTCGCCACCGCCATGCACCGCATTGCCGAAGGCGATACGGATTTCCGCGTGCCCCGCACCGGCAAGGATGAGTTCCTCACCATGGCCGACGCGCTGCGGGAGCTGCGGGATGGCGTCCGCCAGATCCTGCCGCTGAAGCAGATGGTCGAGACCAGCGCGACCGGCACCTGTCTCATCGAAAAGGATGGCCGGGTTTCCTACATGAACGCGCACGCGCGTCGCTTTACCGGCCGGGACAGCAACCAGGAATCGCCGCTGGCGCTGTTCGATGCGCAGCTCGACCTGCCCGCCCTGGCGCGCGACGAAACCCGCCTTCCCCTGGCCGCCACCCGCTTGGACCTGGCCGACGAAAACATCTCGCTTGAGATGCAGCCGGTGCGCGACGAGGCCGGGCGATACCTCAACGCCGTGGTAACCTGGAGCCTTGTGACCGCCAGCGAACGGAGCCGGATCCTGGCGCAATCGATGATGGACGACGTCCAGGCGATATCGCAACGAGTCGGCGACCAGGCCGGACAGCTCCGCCATCTGGCCCGGGATCTGGAGAGCACCTCGCAGTCCGCTGCCGCCGACGTCACCCAGGCCTCCGAGATATTGACCGGCAACCGCAGCCATACCGAGGCGGTGGCCGGCTCGGCCGAGCAACTGGCCAGCGGCATCGACCAAATCGCCAATGACGCCAAGACCGCGGCCAAGCAGGCCGAGGCCACGTTGGGCGACCTTGAAAGCGCGGTGGGCACCATCAATCAACTGCAGGACGCCGGCAACCAGGTGGGCGACGTGGTGGAGCTCATTACCTCTATCGCCGACCAAACCAAGCTGTTGGCCCTGAACGCTACCATCGAGGCGGCGCGGGCCGGCGATGCCGGCAAGGGTTTCGCCGTGGTGGCCTCGGAAGTGAAAAAGCTAGCCGAGGAAACTGCCAAGGCGACCGAGTCAATCGACAGCACCGTCGGGCGGATCCGCGAGCGCCTGAAAACCGCGAGCGCGACCATCGGCGGCATGCGCGACAACATCATCGGCGTCAACCAGCAGCAAAGCGCCATTTCCCAGTCGGTCGCCCAGCAGAACAGCAGTTCCAGCGAGATCTCCCGTAAGGTCCGTCAGATCGCCGAGGGCGCGGCGTCGATCCAGTCGCTGATGGCCCAGGTCAATCAGGAAGCGGAAAACTCCGGCCGCAACTCCAGCGACGTCTTGCAGGCCGCCGAAAGCCTGACCAGCGACGCCGAAGCGCTCAACCACCGACTTGGCGAATTCCAAAAGCAGATTGCCGCCATGTAGACGACCGGTCTTGCGCCGGGCCTGACCGCGCTACCCCAGTTCAAAGCTGGTCACGCCGAAGATCCGCGCGTGGGGCAGGCCCGGATCGCCGCGGGTATACATCCGGGCGGTTTCGAAGACCTGAGTCAGTCCGTGACTCTCGGCCAGGGCCAGCGCCGCCGGATTGACCAACGGCACATCGAGAAAGATTTCTGCTCCGGCAACGGTGGCGCGCAGACCGGTAAAAAGCGCGTCGGCCACCCGGATGTCCTTGGCGAACAGCGGTCCGATCTTATGGCCCTGGCGACAGGCGCGGATGACGCCGTAGCCGGCAATCTCCCCGTCTTCCAGCTTCGCCAGGGCCGCGCCAGCGGGTTGCTGAAGCCAATGGGAAAGAAAGGCGGCGCGGGCAACGGCAAAGTGCGCCCGGTCAAAGGCCGCCAAGGCCGCCGGATCAAGCTCTTCGACGCGCGTCAGACCCAAGGCGGGCAAATCCGGCAACAGCGCCCCGCCGCCCGAACCCGCGAAGCGGGCGTTGCTGTACTGAAAGACAAAACCCGAGCGCCGGTAGTTGGCCTGCTGGTCCAACACCCCGTCCAAGCCGATATTGTAGCCTTCCAGCCGCCGCATCGCCGCCTTCCAGATGGCGATGCCCAAGCCCTTGCCCCGATGGGCGGGCCTGACGATGTAGAAACCCAGGAAGGCGAAGTTTTCCGGGTAGCGCACGGCGGAAACGCAGGACACCGGCGCGCCATCCAACTCGCCGATCAGAAAGCCTTCCGGGTCGGTGGCGAAAAAGGCCTCGGCGTCATGCAGGCCGGGATTCCAACCCTCGGCGGCCGCCCACGCCACCGCCAGGTCCAGGTCGGCGCGGGTCATGGGCCTGATTTTATAATCGTTCACGCCGCTGCTTCCTCATTCCAAAAGACAACCGCTGAAGTGTAATCGACGGGTCGGCGCCAGCGGCCAAGGAAGACGCGCTTGGCGCGGCGACTTGCGTCAAAAGCCAAGCAAACCATCTCACAGGACCCGTTGATGGTAAATTGGCAAGTGGCGCGCCCGGTAAAAACAGCGCCCGTCGGCCTCCCCAAAAGGGAGAGGACACCCCGATCAGACTGCGATAGGCTGGCCCTTCCTTTTCCCGGGCGTGATCAACGTGGAGCGATCAGCGTGGCGTGATCGACGTGGCGCGCAGCGTCGCGCAGACAAAGCAGGGGAGGCCAAGAGGGTGGGACGGAAGCACAGCAAACAAATCATCGGCGTCGGCCTGCTGACCCTCCTGGTCCTGCTGAGCGCCGCCAGGCCCGGGGCCGCGGACAGTCGCACCCAGTTGGCCACCACGCCGGTGGTGTGGATGAGCCAGGAAAGCGCCGCCCCCGACCGGGCAAGAACATTCTATTCCCGTCTGTTCTACTGGCCCGGCCTGCGCCCGCCCGATCCGCTGATCAGCCCGGCAAACAGCGACGACGCCCGACGGCGGCTGTTTGCCCCGCAAAAAACCTCGCTGCAGATCCACCGGCAGGCCAGCTTTCGCGCCGCATTCTTCCGGCAAGGAGACACCGCAAGGCAGCAAGCGCGCTGGATTGCCTGGCTGCTGAGCCACGACCTGGACCTGCTGCAGGCGCGTTTGCGCGGCGCGGGGTTTTGGAAACTGTCCGGCGGCGAGGATCGCCACGGGAAACTGTCCGACGGCGAGGATCGCCGTTGGCTGTGGAACCCGGCGCGCAACCAAGTTGTGATTATAAGCGCCAAGTTGCCGCTGATGCGGGGCTTCCACGGCCTGCAGGGCCCGGTGCCGCGCGGCGACTTCCTGCCCGCCCAAGCCCAAGACCTGCTGGCGGCGCGATGGGTTCCGGCGCTGCGCGTCAGCAACCTCGCCGGCACCATTAAACGGGCCGAACGGCTCGGCGCCGGCCTGATCAGGCAGCAACAGGATCGCGCGCTGCTCAAGGATCCGACCGGCGCACTCTTTGCCCTCAAGGTTCAATAGCCGGGCCAGCAGGATCCCGATCCCAGACTCCCGATCCCAGACTCCCGATTGCCGCAAGCCGGAACAGCGGACGCCCGCTTGCGGAACAGGCAGCCAA
>CAXBMB010000011.1:0-66833 GCA_963976695.1 uncultured Rhodovibrionaceae bacterium | reverse complement strand
AAGCCCCAGGGAATAAACCCCAGAGGACAAACCCCCAGAGAACAAACACCAGGGGTAAATCCGGGAAGGCCCAGCCCAGACAAGGCGTCAGACAAGGATCGAACCAGCCAGGACCAATTGAAAAGTCAGAAAGGCGCCGGGGCCGCCAAAGAGCCCGGGTTGATAAGGCGCCTGCATCCGCAGGAACAAGAGGAGAGGTCTATGTTAACCAGGAAGACGAATGGGGTTGCGAATGGCCCCCGTTTGTCAAAAGCGTTCGCCGGTTTGGTCGGCAGCGCGGTTGACCGACGCACTTTCTTGAAACGCTCAGGCTTGACGGCGGGAGGGTTGGCGGCGGCGTCAGCCCTCAGCTTTGGCCGGGTTCAATCGGCCCAGGCGGCAGCTGACAGCAGCGAGCCCGTCGAGATCAAGAAGACCGTCTGCACCCACTGTTCGGTGGGCTGCACGGTGATCGCGGAAGTGCAGGGCGGTGTTTGGGTTGGGCAAGAGCCTGGCTGGGACAGTCCCTTCAATCTGGGCGCGCACTGCGCCAAGGGCGCTGCCGTGCGCGCCCATGCCCATGGCGAGCGCCGCTTGAAGTATCCGGTCAAAATGGTCGATGGCAAGTGGACGCGCATCACCTGGGATGTGGCGATCAACGAAATCGGCGACAAGATGCTGGACATCTACAAGACGTCCGGCCCTGACTCGGTCTATTGGCTCGGCTCGGCCAAGCACGGCAACGAGCAGTCCTATCTGTTCCGCAAGCTGGCCGCCTATTGGGGCAGCAACAACGTCGATCACCAAGCGCGAATTTGTCACTCAACCACGGTCGCGGGTGTTGCCAACACCTGGGGCTATGGGGCCATGACCAACTCCTACAACGACATTCACAACTCGCGGGCGATCTTCGTGATCGGCGGCAATCCGGCCGAAGCCCATCCGGTGTCGTTGCAGCATCTGCTGAAAGCCAAGGAGCAGAACAGCGCGCCGTTGATCGTTTGCGATCCGCGCTTTACCCGCACCGCCGCCCATGCGAGCGAGCACGTTCGCCTGCGTCCGGGCACGGATGTGGCGCTGATCTGGGGCATTCTCTGGCACATCTTCGAAAACGGCTGGGAAGACAAGCAGTTTATCCGGCAGCGGGTCTGGGGAATGGACCAGATTCGCAATGAAGTGAAGCAGTGGACGCCGGAGGAAACCGAACGGGTGACCGGCGTGCCGGGGTCGCAGTTAAGTCGGGTGGCGCGCACGCTGGCCAACAATCGCCCCTTCACCATCATCTGGTGCATGGGCGGAACCCAGCATACCAACGGCAACAACAACACCCGCGCCTACTGCATTCTCGGGCTTGCTCTGGGCACCATCGGGACCTCGGGCGGCGGCACCAACATCTTCCGCGGCCATGACAACGTGCAGGGCGCCACGGACTTGGGCGTGCTCTGCCATACCCTGCCGGGCTACTATGGCCTGAAGACCGGTTCCTGGAAGCATTGGGCGCGGGTCTGGGAAACCGACTACGCTTATCTGAAGAACCGCTTCGCCGACCAGAAACTGATGGAAAGCGCGGGCGTGCCGGTGTCGCGTTGGTTCGATCTGGCCTTGGAAGCCAAGGAAAATATCGATCAGCCGGACAACCTGCGGGCCATGGTCTTCTGGGGGCATGCCCCGAACTCGCAGACCCGCTTGCCGGATATGAAAAAGGCGATGTCCAAGCTGGACATGCTGGTGGTTGTCGATCCCTACCCGACCATGACGGCGGTGATGCACGACCGTACCGACGGGGTCTATCTGCTGCCGGCGACGACGCAGTTTGAAACGCGCGGGTCGGTGACGGCGTCCAATCGCTCGATTCAGTGGCGTGAAAAGGTGGTCGAGCCACTCTTCGAGTGCAAGACCGACCATGAGATCATGTATCTCTTCGCCAAGAAGCTGGGCTTCGCCGAGGAGATGTTCAAAAACATCGCGGTCGAGGGCACGGAGCCCAACATCGAGGACATCACCGGTGAAATCAACCGGGGCATGTGGACCATCGGCTATACCGGTCAGTCGCCGGAGCGGCTCAAGCTGCACATGGCCAATCAATACACCTTTGACCGCACCTCCCTGCTGGCCCGGGGTGGTCCCGCCGATGGCGATTACTACGGCATGCCCTGGCCGTGCTGGGGAACGCCGCAGATGAAACATCCCGGAACCCCCAATCTCTATGACACTTCCAAACCGGTGGCCGAAGGCGGCCTGTGCTTCCGCGCCCGCTTTGGCGTGGAGCGGGACGGCGACAATCTGCTGGCCGAAGGCAGCTATCCGGTCGGCTCGGAAATTCGGGACGGCTATCCGGAATTCTCCATGGCGATGCTCAAAAAATTGGGCTGGGATGGCGACCTGACGACCGAAGAGCGAGCGGCGATTGACAAGGTGGCGGGTGACAAAACCAACTGGAAGACCGACCTTTCCGGCGGTATCCAGCGGGTGGCGATCAAGCATGGCTGCGCGCCCTTCGGCAATGCCAAGGCGCGGACCGTGGTGTGGAACTTCCCCGATCCGGTGCCGCTCCACCGTGAACCGCTCTATACCCCTCGTCGGGATTTGGTGGCCGACTATCCCACCTACACGGATCGCCGGATGTATCGTTTGCCGATCATGTACAAGTCGATCCAGGATCAGGATTTCTCGAAGGAATTCCCGATCATCCTGACCTCCGGCCGTTTGGTGGAATATGAAGGCGGCGGCGACGAAAGCCGCTCGAACCGCTGGCTGGCCGAATTGCAACAGGACATGTTCGTCGAGATCAACACGGTTGACGCCAACAACGGCGGCATCCGGGACGGCGCCACGGTCTGGCTCTACGGTCCCGAGGAGGCCAAGGTCAAGGTCAAGGCCATGGTCACCGATCGGATTGGCCGCGGCGTGGCTTTCATGCCCTTCCACTTTGGCGGACACTGGATGGGAGAGGATCAGCGGTCGAAGTATCCCGCCGGCGCCGATCCCTATGTGTTGGGTGAAGCGAGCAATACTGCTCAAACCTACGGCTATGACTCGGTGACCAACATGCAGGAAACCAAGGTCACTCTCTGCCGTATTGAACCGGCATAAGGCGCGGAGGAGAAAAACGCTCATGGCACGCATGAAATTCCTCTGTGACGCGGAACGCTGCATCGAATGCAACGCCTGTGTCACGGCCTGCAAAAACGAGAACGAGATTCCCTGGGGGATCAACCGGCGTCGGGTGGTTACCATCAACGACGGTTCGCCAGGCGAGCGCTCCATATCGGTCGCCTGCATGCATTGTTCGGATGCGCCTTGCCTGGCGGTCTGTCCGGTGGATTGCTTTTACCAGACCAGTGACGGCGTGGTGCTTCACTCCAAGGAACTCTGCATCGGCTGTGGCTACTGCTTCTACGCCTGTCCCTTTGGCGCGCCGCAGTATCCCCAGGCAGGAAATTTCGGCTCTCGCGGTAAGATGGACAAGTGTACCTTCTGCGCCGGCGGACCCGAAAAAGACAACTCCCAGGCGGAATTCCGCGCCTATGGCCGCAACCGTTTGGCGGAAGGCAAGTTGCCGATCTGCGCCGAAATGTGCTCAACCAAGGCGCTGTTGGCCGGCGATGGCGATTTGGTCTCGGCCATTTATCGCGAGCGGATCGTTGCCCGTGGCTTCGGGGCGGGCGCTTGGGGCTGGGGGACCGCCTATAGCCGCAAGGTTGGCGGTTAGCAGCGGGTTTTGAGCCGGATCCCCTGCGCCCCCGTGCAACAGCGCGGGGCCGGCTTTGGAAGGCGAGTAAAAAGGGGGTGGCCGTCCCGCGCCATTCCCTTTTTTTGCCCGGGCGGGCCGGCGCTTCAAGGCTGGGGTCCGGTCCGGCGGGGACGGAATCGCGCAGCAACAGGCGGCAACTGACAGCAACAAGGGGTGGCGCCAATGGGGTATTTGACAAGAACTTTGCTTTGCAGGGGCTTGCTCTTTGCCGTGGCGATTGCGCTGGCCGGCTGGGCGGGCGACGCGGCGCGGGCGCAAAGCCCAACCGCGCAGCAGGTTGAAGGTCGGGAGGTCGCCGACCCCGGGCCGTCGCAGGGTCGGGTGCCTGGAAATGTTCTGGGCAACACCTCGCAAACCGAGGTTTGGCGCGCCATCCGCCTCGGCGTCACCGGCAAGGTTTCGATCCCCAACAAGCAGGCCGAGGTGCTGGTGCAGGCGGAAGGCGACAGGTGGCGGGACTTTCGCAATGACGTGCTAAAGCCGTACGGCGGTTGGGTGATCGGCGCGGTGCTGGCTGTTTTGCTGCTGTTTTACCTCTTTCGCGGCCGGATTAGGATCGAAGCCGGCGCGGCGGGCAAGACGGTTGAGCGGTTCAACAACCTAGACCGCTTCGCGCATTGGGTTATGGCGGTCTGCTTCATCATCCTGGCCCTGACCGGGATGAATCTGCTGTGGGGGCGTCATGTGATCATTCCACTGTTGGGCAAGGACGCCTTCGCGACGCTGGCCATGCTGGGAAAGTACGCCCACAACTACGTCGCCTTTCCGTTCATTCTCGGCGTGCTGCTGATGTTTGTGCGGTGGTTGCGTCATAATATTCCCAACCGGGACGACCTGCGCTGGCTCTCCCAGGCCGGGGGCCTTTTCACCAAGGGCGTGCATCCGCCGGCGCGCAAGTTTAATGCCGGGCAAAAGGTGGTTTTTTGGTCGGTGGCGCTGGGCAGCGTGTTCCTGGCCACCTCCGGTCTGGCCATGATGTTTCCCACCGACTGGCCGTTCTGGGGGCTGACGTTCAAGCTGCTCGGCAGTCTTGGAATCGACAATTTGCCCGCCGAGGTGACGCCGCTGCTGGAGCGGCAGCTCAACACCGTGTGGCATGCGGCCATGGCCTTGCTGATGAGCGCGGTGGTGCTGGGCCATATCTACATCGGCTCGCTGGGCATGGAAGGGGCGTTCGATGCCATGGGCTCGGGTCAGGTAGACAAGAACTGGGCCCGCGAGCACCACAGCCTTTGGCTGGCGGAGGTGGAAAACAAGTCGATGGCCGGTGAAAAAAGCTGAGCAACGACAGCGACCGGCTGTGATCTGATGGGGGGCGTATGCGCAGTTTAACGACGGGCGACGGACGGGGGAAGCGGTGGCTGGCTGGCATCCTCCTGGTGGCCGGTGTTTTGGCGTGGTTCGGTGGCGCGCCGGTGGTGGCGCAGGAGGCCGGCAATCGGGTTACCGCGCGGCTGATCAAACCCATGCCGCCGGGGTTTCCACTTGTCGTGGAAAGCTATGACGATTCCGAATTTAATCTCAGATTGCAGGACGCCATGGCCCAGGCCCTGAAAGCGCGCGGGCATTTGGTGATTGAAGACAATGCGCCGTTGGAGCTGCTGCTGGACCCCAAGGTGGAGGACGGCAGCTACAGCTTTGACGGCAAGAACTACAGTTCTTATGAAGATAGGTCCTCGGGTGCCGGGCTCGACCGATCGATTGTCAATCGCGGCCTGCAAAGCCCAGGCCGCGCCTCAAGCAGCGTGTTAACCGACCCGTCGCGGAAACGGCCCGATCTCTATCGGCCGGTTGCCAGCCTGGAAGCGCTGCTGCGGGACCGGGAAAAGGGACTGGTGCTTTGGGAGGGGGTCGCCAAGCGCACGATGAAACGCCGGGACGATCCCGAACAGGTTTGGTTGAACTTGGTTCCGCTGCTGGCCGACAGCTACGGCCAAAACAAGCGTCCCTAGAGGACGATCGACGTGGAAAGCAGCGCTTGGTGATTCCAATTGAACCGATCCGATACTATGGTGTCCGGCTCTATGGTGAGCGAAGTGGGAACCGGGAAAGGTTACGAAGATGAAGGCCTTTGTTGCAGCCTTGGTCGCGATTGCCCTGGTGGCGGGGATGGCCGCCATCGGTTTGGGGACGTTGGACAGTTCATCAGAAACGCTGTTCGCCGGCGACGACGTCCGGCTTAGCAAGAGCAAGTAGCCCGCGCCGTCGTCTTGCGCGGTGAGCGTTGGTTTTTCCGTGATCGGGGCAAGCCGCGGTTGCGTGGACAGCAATATCGGGCGCACGCAGAATCGGTTTGAACCGACTGGCGCGGTGATCCCGGCTACTCCCGATCTACTCCCGATCCGACTTTTGGCGCTTTGTCCTGCAGGATGATCGCCAGCATTTTGTCCGCCAAATCCAGCACCTGCGGATTGGCCGTTTGGCGCGTCTGGAAGCAATGGTCTTCCAAGTCGGTGATGATCGTCACCCCCAGCGAGTTGCTGAGC
Source organism: uncultured Rhodovibrionaceae bacterium (assembly GCA_963976695.1). Lineage (GTDB taxonomy): Bacteria > Pseudomonadota > Alphaproteobacteria > Kiloniellales > DSM-21159 > CAXBMB01. The sequence goes on along the minus strand of CAXBMB010000011.1, from coordinate 60,614 downwards.
AGCAGGCCCTGGGCTTGGTGCAGATCGGCCGGCAGGAGCGAGGCTTGGGCCGCGCCCAGGCCGGTTATAATCAGCTGTCGGGCGATCCCCGCTAGAACGCCGTCGCTGATCGGCGGCGTCACCAGGCCGCCGTCTCGGCGCACCAGGAACAGATTGCCGACGCTGCCGCAGGCTACCCGTCCGGCGGTGTTGAGCAGCAGGGCGTCATCGGCGCCACGGTCTTCGGCTTCGCGCAGCGCCAGGATGTGATCCAGATAGCCGCCCGTGGTCTTGAGCCGAGACAGCGGGGAGAGGTCGTTGCGCCGGGTGCGTTGCGACAGCACGGCGGTTTTATATCGCGGGCCTGGGGTCGCGCGGCTTGCGCTTGTGGTGATCAGCAGGCTGGGGCGCGGATGATCGGGCAGTGCAAGCCCCCTGTCGCCCGTTCCCCGGCTCACCGTCAGGCGCGCGCTGCCCTCGCGGATCTGATTGACGGCGATCAAGTCGGTCAGTTGGCGCGCCATTTGCGTCGCCGAGGCGGGCAGCGGGAGGGCGAGCTGCGCGGCGCCGTTGGCCAGACGGTCCAGGTGGGCCGTCAGGTGCAGCGCCTGTCCTTGGCGGATCGCCAGGGTTTCGAACAGACCATCGCCCAGGGTATAGCCGCGATCCTGCACCGAGATGGCGGCGTCATGCAGTGGAATCAGCCGACCAGCGAGATAGACCTGCTGTCCGTTTCCGGCCATTTCAGCGCCTTCGACCATTTCCGCCCCTCTTTGCAGTCGGGATCCAGCGCCTCGAGCATCGCGCGGGCCTTGGTTAAGGTTTCATCGTATTCCTCGGCCGGTGAGGAATCGGCGACAATTCCGCCGCCAGCTTGCGCCACCACCTGGTCGTCCGTCACCACCAAAGTGCGGATCAGGATCGACGAATCCATCACGCCGTCAAAACCCAGCCAGAACAGCGAACCGCAGTAGGGACCGCGCGGTTTCTGCTCAAGCTCGTGAATGACTTCCATGGCGCGAATTTTCGGCGCGCCGGTGATGGAGCCGCCGGGAAAGGCCGCGCGCAGCAGGTCAACCGGCGAGGCCGTCTTGCCAAGCTGGCCCTCGACCACCGAAACCAGGTGGTGCACCGTGGCGAAAGACTCCAACTCGCACAGCGCCGGGACCTTGACGCTGCCGACCTCGGCCACGCGCGACAGGTCGTTGCGCATCAGATCGACGATCATCAGATTTTCGGCGCGGTCCTTGGGGCTGTCCTGCAGGGCCCGGGCAAGCGCGCGATCTTCCCGTGCGTTTTCACCGCGCGGGCGGGTGCCCTTGATCGGTCGGGTTTCTATCCGGCCGTGCCGGTCGAGCGACAAAAAGCGCTCCGGCGAGGCCGAAAGCACCGCCTGCCCGGGGCCGCAGCGCGCAAAGGCGGCAAAGGGCGCCGGCGAGGTTCTGCGCAGCCGCCGATACAGCGCAAAGCTGCTCAACGCGCGGGGCTTGTCCGCCAGGAAACGCTGGGAGAGATTGGCCTGAAAGATGTCGCCGGCGTAGATGTAGTCGATAACCCGTGAAATGGCGTCTTCGTAGTCCTGGCGGCTGTGCTCCAGCCGCCATTGGGCCTTGGCCTGCCAGCAGGGTTCCGGCAGCGGCGGGGCGGTCGCCAGCTTGGCTTTGAGCCAGGCGGCGCGGGCGACGGCGCGCTGATACTGCGCGTCCCGGTCGGTTTCCGGATATCCGCAGGAGATCACCCAAAGCCGGTGCGCCTCCAGATCGAAGGCAACAACCAGATCATAGAATCCGACCGCCATCTCCGGCAGGTCGCGCCCGTCGGCTTTCGCGGGCGGCAGGCTTTCCAGGTGCCGCCCGAGCTCGTAGCCCAGGAGACCGGCGGCGCCGCCTTGGAACGGCGGCAACTCGGGGTTGGACGGGCGCTGGAAGCAGGCCAATTCGGCCGCAAGGTGATCAAAAGGCGTTCGCGCGCTGTCGCGCGGCGGCAAGCCGTCAATCCGCACCCGATCCGACCAGGCCAGCAGGGTCTTGGCCGGCGAAACGCACAGATAGGCGTAGCGGGTTCGCGGATCCGCCGGCGCGTTGCCGTCGAGCAGCAGGGCGACGGGGTCGTCGGCGAAGGGGGCAAAGGCCCGGACCGGATCCATGAAGGGCAGTTCTTCGACGTACAAGCGCTTCTACTCTGTTTGCCGTGTTTCGCCCTCACCCCCCGATCGCGCGCCTTGAGGACGGTTGGCGTGGGTTAATCGGCGCCGGCGCCGAAGGTGGTGCTGCCGTACTGGCGTTCGTAGTGCTGCTTTTGCAGCTGCGCGGCGGCCAGGGTGTTGCGCAGCAAGATGGAGACGGTCACCGGCCCAACCCCGCCGGGCACCGGCGTGATCCAGCCGGCAATCGGGTGGCAGGTCGCAAAGTCGGCGTCGCCGACAATGGTCTTGTTGCCCTTTTCATCGCTCACCTGGTTGATGCCGATGTCAATCAAGGCGGCGCCCGGCTTGAGCATGTTTCCGGTGATCAGGCGGGGTTTGCCGACGGCGACAAAGATCGCGTCGGCCCGCCGGGAGTGAACCGCCAGATTGCGGGTCATGTGATGGCAGACCGTGACCGTGGCGCCTTCGCTCATCAGCAAAAAGGCGATCGGCTTGCCAACGATTTCAGAATGGCCGATGACCACCACTTCCAGCCCCTCGAGTTGCAGGCCGGTTTCCTTGAGCAGTTCAACCGCCGCCACCGAGGTGCAGGGGCCCATCACCAGATCGTTGTAGACAATGTTGCCGATTGAGGCCGGGTGCATGCCCTCCACGTCCTTCAAGGGGTGGATGGCGCGCTGCAGTTCCTTGACCGACAGATGCTCGGGCAGGGGACGCTGCAAGATCACGCCGGTGATCCGGGGGTCGGCGTTGAGACCCTGGATGACGGCCAACATTTCCTCTTGGCTGATGGCGGCGGGATAGAAGCGTTCGTCAAAGATCACGCTGACCTTTTCAGCCGCGCGCTTTTGGTTGCGAATGTAGACCGCTGCCGCGTCGGCGTCGCCGACCGCAATCGACACCAGTTTCGGGTTCCAGCCGGTTTCCTTCAGCAATTGAACGCCCTGTGTCACCTCGGCGCGGATCCGGGCGGCGATGGGTTTTCCGCTGAGAATCCGGGGATCGTTTTCCAGCGGCATTGCTTCAACACGAGCTTGTAGTGACATTCCGTCCAACCTTGTTGCTTGCGCTTTCGCGCCTCGGTCCAGATTGGCCCGCGCGCTAAAATTTCTCTGTGCTCAGGCTGCTTCCCGATCCGACCTGGCGCCGATGGCGACCGAACCGCAGCGGGAAGCAGCTTGAAAGACGGTTGTCTTACTCCGCCGGGGCCGTTTCCTCCAGGGCGTTTTCCTCCAGCGAGTCTTCTTCCAGGGCCGCCACCCGGGCGGCGCAGAATTTGAACTCCGGGATTTTTCCAAAGGGATCAAGCTGCGGGTTGGTGAGCATGTTGGCCGCCGCCTCGTTGAAGCAGAAGGGAATGAAAATCATTCCTTCCGGCACATCGCGATCCTGGCGGATTTTCAAGGCGATTTCGCCGCGCCGGGTCGCCACCTTGATTATCTGTCCGGCGGAAAAGCCCAACGTCTCGATCTGTTTCGGGTTGATGCAAACCACCGCTTCCGGCTCCAGGCTGTCCAGCACGGTCGACCGACGGGTCATCGCCCCGGTGTGCCAATGCTCCAACAGGCGTCCGGTGGTCAGCACCAGGGGGAATTCCTGATCGGGCAGTTCATCTGGCGGCACCAGACTGGCCGGGACGATCTTGGCCCGACCGTCGGCGGTGGGATAGCCATCGCCAAACAGGATTTCGTTGCCCGGCTGGTCGGGACCGTCACATGGATAGGTGACGGAATCTTCGCGCCCCACCCGCTCCCAGGTAATGTTGTCGAGCGAGTCCATCACCTGGGTCATCTCATCGAAAACTTCGGAGGGATGGCGGTAGGTCCAGGCCAGACCGATCCGCTGCGCCAACTCCTGAATCAGCTCCCAATCCTGGCGGGCCTGGCCCGGCGGCGGCACCACCTGGCGGCCCATTTGGATCTGACGGTTCGAGTTGGTGAAGGTGCCGTCCTTTTCGGCGTGGGCCGAGGCCGGCAGGATCACATCGGCGTGCCAGGCGGTTTCCGTCAAGAAGATGTCCTGCACCACCAGGTGCTCCAGTTGGGCCAGGGCTTGGCGGGCATGCTTTTGATCCGGATCGGACATCGCCGGATTTTCGCCCATGATGTACATGCCCTTGACCTGGCCGGCGGTGATGGCGTCGATCACCTCAACCACGGTCAGGCCTCTTTTCGGATCCAGTTGACAGCCCCAGAACGCCTCGTAGCGCAGGCGGGTCTTGTCATCCTCAACCGACTTGTAGTCGGGATAGACGATGGGAATCAGACCGGCGTCGGAGGCGCCCTGTACATTGTTCTGGCCGCGGAGGGGGTGGAGTCCCGTTCCGGGACGCCCGATCTGGCCGGTAATCATCGCCAGGGCGATCAGGCAGCGGGCGTTGTCGGTGCCGTGAACGTGTTGGCTGACCCCCATGCCCCAGAGAATAATGGCGCGCTCGGACTGGGCGTAGAGACGGGCGACCTCGCGGATGGTTTGCGCCGAGATGCCGCAGACCGGCGCCATGGCCTCGGGCGAAAACTGCTGCGCGTGGACCTTCAAGTCGTCGAACCCGGTGGTCATCGCCTGGACGTATTGCTTGTCCACCAGGTCCTCTTCAATGATCGTGTGGATCATGGCGTTGAGCAACGCCACGTCCTGGCCCGGTTTGAACTGCAGCATGTGGGTGGCGTAGCGGGACAGCCCCTGGCGGCGGGGATCCATGACGACGACCGCTTTTCCCTGCTTGGCCGCGTTCTTGATGAAGGTGGCGGCCACCGGGTGGTTCTGCGCCGGGCGGGCGCCGATCACAATAATGCAATCGGATTCCTCGACGTCGGTAAAGGGCACCGTCACGCTGCCGGAGCCGACGCCTTCCATCAGCGCCGCCACGGAGGAGGCGTGGCACAGGCGGGTGCAGTGATCGACGTTGTTGGTGGCGAACCCCTGACGGATCAGCTTCTGAAAGAGATAGGCTTCCTCGTTGGAGCCCTTGGCCGAGCCGAAGCCGGCCAGCGCCGCGCCGCTGTCACGTTGATAGATGGTCTTCAGGCCGCTGGCGGCCTTGTCCAAGGCTTCTTCCCAAGTTGCCTCGCGGAAGTGGGTGAGCGGATTCATCTGGTCGATCTGGTCGTCCCAGCGCTTGGGGGCGTCGTCACGGCGGATCAATGGCTTGGTGAGGCGCGAGGGGTGATCGATGTAGTCGTAACCGAACCGACCCTTCACACAGAGCCGGCCGCGATTGCTCGGACCGTCGCGGCCGTCAATCTGAACGATCTTGTTGTCCTTGACCGAGACCTTGGTCAGACAGCCCACGCCGCAGTAGGGACAGACGGAATCGACGGTGCGGTCGGCGTAGACGACCCGGCTGTCGGCCTGTTGGTCGAGCAGGGATTTTTCCATCAGGGCGCCGGTCGGGCAGGCCTGAACGCATTCGCCGCAAGCCACGCAGGTGCTTTCGGCCATCGCATCGTCGAAATCGAAGATGACCTTGGCTTGGCTGTTGCGATAGGCCATGCCGATGACGTCGTTGGACTGCACCTCGCGGCAGGCCCGAACACACAGCGTGCAGTTGATGCAGGCGTCCAGATTGACCGCCATCGCCGGATGGCTGATGTCCGGGCCCGGCTTATGGCCCTTGGGCAGGCGGCTGTCCGCCACCCCGACCTTGTCGGCCCAGTTCCAGAACTTGGAGTCCGGGTCGTGACTGGTCGCGCGCGTCGGCTGATCGCTCACCAGCAGTTCAAACACCATGGCGCGGGCATTTTCCGCCCGGGCCGAATTGCTGGCCACCACCATGCCGTCGTTTGGCTTGCGAATGCAGGACGCGGAAAGAATCCGCTCGCCTTCGACCTCAACCATGCAGGCGCGGCAGTTGCCGTCGGCGCGGTAGCCGGGCTCGGGCGTGTAGCACAGGTGGGGAATTTCCGTGCCCAGGCGCTGGGCGACCTGCCAGATGCTTTCGTCGCCGTAAGCTTCCACTTCACGGCCATCCAGGATGAATTTCGTGGTTTTGATGGCGCTGCCGTCCGGCATTACAGATCCTCCGGGAAGTAGCGTAAGAGGGAGAGCAGGGGATTGGGCGCGGCTTGGCCCAGACCGCAGATCGAGGCGTCTTGCATGGTTTGGCAAAGCTCGGAAATCGGGTACTTCTGCCAGTCGTCCTGCTCGAGAATCTTGACCAGCTTTTCCGTGCCGGTGCGACAGGGCGTGCACTGGCCGCAGGATTCATCCTCGAAAAACCGCATCAGGTTTTTCACTGCGTCCTTGAGGGAGTCCTGTTCGGAGAGCACGATCACCGCGGCCGAACCGATAAAGCAGCCGAACTCCTCCAAGGTGCCAAAATCCAGCGGAATATTATCCAGGCGGGCCGGTAGAATGCCCCCCGATGCGCCGCCGGGAAGATAGGCTTTGAAGCGATGGCCCTCGGCCATGCCGCCGCAATGATCCTCGATCAACTCGCGGATCGTGCTGCCGGCCGGCGCCAATTTGACCCCGGGATTTTTCACCCGCCCGGAAACTGAATAGCTGCGCAGGCCCTTGTGGCGGCCTTTCCCTTGGCTGACGAACCAGTCGGCCCCTTTTTCGACAATGTCGCGCACCCAATAGAGCGTTTCCACATTGTTGGTCAGGGTGGGACGGCCAAACAGGCCAACCTGGGAAGGATAGGGGGGTTTGTGGCGCGGCAAGCCGCGCTTGCCTTCAATGGACTCGATCATCGCCGACTCTTCGCCGCAGATGTAGGCTCCCGCGCCGCGCCGCAAGTCCAAGGTCACGCCCTTGAGCAGGCCTGCTTGATCCAGGCGGGCCATCTCGGCAACCAGGATGTGGTGGGCCGCCGGATATTCGTCGCGCAGGTAGATGTAGCAGCGCGCGACATCCGCCGCCCAGGCGCCGATCAGCAGGCCTTCCAAAAAGCGGTGGGGGTCGCTTTCCAAATAGTAGCGATCCTTGAAGGTGCCGGGTTCGCCTTCATCGGCGTTGACCGCCATCAGGCGCGGCGCCGGCTGTTGGCGCACCAGTCGCCACTTCATTCCGGTGGGAAAACCCGCCCCGCCCAGGCCCCGCATATTCGAATCGGCCATCTTGGCGATGATATCTTCGGGCGTGTACTCCCCGGCCAGGCAGGCTTTCAGCACCTGATAGCCGCCCTTGGCCAGATAGGCGTCGAAATCAACGTAATCGGGAATGACGGCGTCGTGGTGCTTGCTGTCGACCACCTCGGCCACCTTTGCCGGCGTGGCGTGATCCACATGGCGGTGCCCGACCTCCGCGACGGGCGCGCAGTCGCAGCGGCCCATACAGGGGGCCGCAACCACCCGTACCTCGTCGCCCAGCTCCTCGGCCAGGTCGGCCATCAAGGTTTGCGCGCCGTTCATTTCGCAGCTCAGCGAGTCACAGACCCGAATGGTGAGCGGCGCCGGCGGAGTCTCGTCGGCCAAAACAATGTCGAAGTGGGCGTAGAAGGACGCCGTTTCATAGACCGCCGCCTGTGGCAGGGACATTTCTTCCGCTAAGGCCGCCAGCATGCGCTCCGGCAAATGGCCCAAATGGTCCTGAATCAGGTGCAGATGCTCAATCAACAGATCCGGACGCCGTGGGCGATCTCCGAGAAGCGCGCGCAAGGCCTTCAGGGCAGTGGGATCCGTTCCCCGGCCTTTCGGGCCGATGGGAGCTTTGCGTCGGCCGGAGCCGGGATGAATTTGCCGCTTGATCGGGCGGGAGCCTCCGTCGGGCATCATCTCTCCTTAATGCCTTTCCGCGGGGCGCCCCGACAATGGAGGCCCCGCACGTCATTATTCTTCCGCCGGCTCAAGGGTGACCACCTTGGTGTTCACCATCTGTTTGCCGGCGTTTTCGAAATTGACAGTGACACGGTCACCAATGGCGGACTGAACTTGACCAAGACCCCAGTCCAGCCGATCTGGATGTCGCACAAAGGCGCCGGGGGCCAAATCGAGGTTGCGGGGGGATTCAGACATGGTGGTGTCCCATTGAGCAAAGCAGTGACTCTTATCAACCTTTTGCAGGGTGCTCGACAACAGAGTCAAAGCGTCAAGCGCTTCTTTCCAGGTCGATCACACTTTAGCGGCAGACTATAGGCCGATTTTGCCCCCCCCAAGGCTGGAAGCGACACAGTTGAAGAGCGGAGCGACACCACCGACCGGACGGCTGCATTTCCGCCCCGGCGGGGGATAGCGAAATGGCGCGGCCCAGCCGGCGCGGGGTCGATGTTCGGCGGGTGGCCGATTCCGGACAATCCGGCGGCGTGGTGTGCCGAGCGCCAGGCCGAAGCAAATAAATCGCCGGATGAATTATTTGTTGATGAATTATTTGTTTCGGTGGCGTTGTTCTATAAGCAACAGGCGCGCGGCCGATTCAGCCTTCAGCTTGACTCCAAAATGCGCCAAAGTGAAGGCATGATGCGCCCCGTCGCGCCGCGTGCGGGGCCCGCGGCGGTTAACCCGCCGTGGTTAACCCGCCTCCGATGAGCCCGGGCGGGACTTTGGCGTCACCCAAACCGACAAGGTCTTCTCGGCTCCGGCTGCGAAAGGCAAAAAAAGGATAAAACAAATTGATGTCTGATTTGGTCATTTCCGAACTGTTGGCTTCGCGCCTTTGTCATGATTTGGTGGGCCCGATAAGCGCCATCAGCAACGGCATGGAGCTGTTGGAAGAAGATTTGGGCATGGACGATGAAGCCAAGGGGCTGGTGGCGGGCTCGGCGCAGCAGGCCTCGACGTTGCTACGGTTCTTTCGCATCGCCTATGGGGTCGGCGGAAGCGTCGGCGCCGAGTTGCAGCAGATCAAGGATCTGGCCGCCGGCTTTTGCTCCTACCGCAAGGTCACGGTCAATTGGCACAGTGACGGGGTCGCGATGTTGCCGGACAATTTGGGCAAATTGCTGCTCAACCTAATCGTCGTGGCCAGCGAGGCCCTGCCGCGCGGCGGGGTGATTGAAATGACACTGGGGCAAGAGACCTCCGGGTATAGCGTGTCCGTCGCCGCCGTCGGGTCGGAAGTCGGGTTGCGTGATGAAACGCTGTCCGGCTTGGCGTCGGGTATTTCGGTGGCGGCGCTGACCCCGCGCAGCGTCCATGCTTTTTTCCTCTATCAACTGGTTGAGCGGATGAACGGCTGCTTCAGCTTGCACACTGATGAGCCGGGCTGTCTGAATATCTCGGTATTGCTGGCGTGAACTGTGCGGGCTTGCTTGCCCGCGCCGGTCGCCAGACTTGCGTCCCCCCCCTCGATGAGCCGCCGAGCCGACAATCCAGCGACCGGACGAGCCAATCAGCCAGTCCGGTGACGGCGGCGAAAAGCTTCGCTGTGACCCGGTGACGCAGGGAGCGGTTTTCCGTTGATAACAAATTGATTTTTATGGATTTTTCCTTGGTTTTCATCGGCAATCTCTCCTCTTGTCGTATTTTGCAATTGATAACAAGTTGCATTCGCTGCCGAGAGTGATTAGAAAGCCTCCACCGAACACGCGAGCTTCCCGGTTGCCTGTGAATAAGGTCAGCCTGGTTGACGCCGCGCGATTGAATCGGCTTTTGTGTCCCGCCGAGGATATCAAGGGCTGGCCTTTGTTGGATTTTGTCTTGGAGACGAAGTGAGATGACGTCATTACGCCTACGCCGCAGCCTCTTTGGGGCCGTTTTGGCCGCCACCGGCTTGGCCGGTTTATCCGCGCAAGCCGCCGAGGAATTGAACCTCTATTCTTCGCGCCACTATCAAACCGATGAAGCGCTTTATGAAAACTTCACCAAACAAACCGGCATCCGCATCAACCGGATCGAAGGTAAGGGCGACGCGCTGATCGAACGCCTGAAGAGCGAGGGCGCCAACAGCCCCGCCGATGTTTTCCTGACGGTTGACGCCGGGCGCATTTGGCGGGCGGAAGAGGCCGGCCTCTTCGCCGTCACCAAGTCGGAGACTTTGGACAAGCGGATTCCGGCCAATCTGCGCGATCCCGATGGGCAGTGGTTCGGTTTTTCGACCCGTGCGCGGGTGATCTTCTATAACCCGAAGCTGGTGGCTGAACCGCCGCAACGCTATGAGGACCTGGCCGACCCGAAATACAAGGACCTGGTCTGCATTCGCTCCAGCTCCAACATCTACAACCTGTCGCTGCTGGGTTCACTGATCGAGAACGATGGCGAAGCAGCGGCGGAAAAGTGGGCCAAGGGCGTGGTGGCGAACTTTGCGCGCGACCCCAAAGGCGGCGATACCGACCAGATCCGCGCCGTGGCTGCCGGCGAATGCGGCATTTCGATTGGCAACACCTATTACTTCGTCCGCTTGCTCAAGAGCGAGAAGGAAAAGGACAAGGCGGTTGTGGCGAACGTCAAGATGGTTTGGCCCAATCAAGCTGACCGTGGCGTCCATGTGAATGTGTCGGCCGGCGGCGTTCTGAAGAACGCGCCCAACAAGGCAGCCGCCGTGAAGTTCCTCGAATACCTGTCCAGCGATGCCGCCCAGGGCTATCTGGCCAACGGCAACAACGAATATCCGGTTGTGACGGGTATTTTGGAGAACCCACAGTTGCAGTCGCTGGGTCAGCCGAAGATCGACACCGTCAACGTTTCGGTTTACGGCGACAACCAGCCGCTGGCGCAGAAGGTTTTCGACCGCGCCGGCTGGAAATAATCCACCCCCGTCGCGATCCGAGCGATAACACCTCCCCCGGCTTGGTCGAGCCGGGGGAGGTTTTTGTTGCGGCCGGGCGATGGTCCGGCCGCAAGCCGCGGCGCGCGTGTAAAGCAGCGCCCGACGCTCGCGGGTAACGCGACCCAACTCCCGGCTGGCACGTTTGATGCTTCGAAAAGGGCACGGTCCTCTTCAGTTAGGAAGGAATTGCCCAATGGAAAAGCAAAACCGCCGCGAATACCTGATTCGCCGAGACGGCCATCCCTACAAGTTCATAGAGGTGGACGTTTCCAAGATCGTTGAATTCACTCGGCGTCTCAGCCGAAGGTTTCCGCAGGATAGCTGGTCCGTTGCCGAGCGCTCGATCCTGACCACCGGAGACTGATCCCGGGTGGTCCCGCCCGGCAGCGGTCCGGCCAAGATGGCGGCCTGGCGTCGGGTCCGGCCGCGCCGATGCGCCCCCACCTGGCGTCCTGTCAGCTGGATTGACTGCCGGCGCGCGAGCGTGCGATGGCGCGCGACAGCAGGATGACCGGAAACAACCCGACCACCACGATGGCCAAGGCCGGAGTGGCGGCTTCGCTGAGCCGCTCATCCGCCGCCAGGTTATGGGCCTGGACGGCCAGGGTGTCGAAATTGAACGGCCGGATCAGCAAGGTGGCGGGCAGTTCCTTCATCACGTCGACAAACACCATCAAGGCGGCGGTGAGCAGGGAACCGCGCATCAGCGGCCCGTGAATGGTGCGCAGCGTGGCGAAGGGGCCACGCCCCAGGCTGCGCGCGGCTTCGTCCATCGAGGGGCGGATTTTTCCCAGGCCCGATTCGATCGACTGCAGGGCGACCGCCAGGAAGCGAACCAGATAGGCAAAAATCAGCGCGGCCACCGTCCCGGTGAGCAGCAGGCCCGTGGACAGGCCGAACTGCGCGGTCATCCAGCGATCCAGTTGGTTGTCAAACCACGCGAACGGAAGCAGCACGCCGATGGCGATGATCGATCCCGGCACGGCATAGCCAAGGCTGGCGACGCGGGTGGCGAGGCGGACCAGCAGACTGGGTTTCAAGCGCACCGCATAGGCTACCAAAACCGCTAGAAGCACGGCGAAGAAAGCGGTCAGCGCGGCCAGGGTGAAGCTGTTGCCGATCAGGGTGAAATAGCGCCGTCCGAACTGGGCGTCGCCGTCTTCGAACGCCAGCGAAAGCAAGATTCCAGCGGGCAGCAGGAAGCCGAGCAGCACCGGCAGGGCGCAGAGCAGAATGGCGCCCAGCGCGCGCAGGCCGGTGAGGGGATAGCCGGGCAGCTCCTGATAGCGGTTGGTGGCGTGATGGTACTGCTTGGACCCGCGATTGAGTCGCTCCAGCAGGATGATCAGCGCCACCAGTCCGAGCAAGGCGGAGGAGAGTTGGGCCGCGGCGACCGGGTCGCCCATGGAAAACCAGGCCCGGTAGATCCCGGTGGTAAAGGTTTGGATGCCGAAGTAGCTCACCGTTCCGAAATCGGCCAGGGTTTCCATCAGCGCCAGAATCATGCCGCCGATGATCGCCGGCCGGGCCAGGGGAAGCGCAACTCGGTAAAATGACTGAAAGGGGGTGCAGCCCAAAGTCCGGCTGACCTCCAGGGCGCAAACCGACTGCTCCAGGAAGGCGCTGCGCGCCAGCAGATAGACGTAAGGATAGAGCACCAGGGTCAACATGGTAGCGGCGCCGCCAACCGTGAAAATATTGGGAAACCAGTACTCGCGCGCGCTCCAGCCGGTCAGTTCACGCAGCAGGGTTTGCGGTGGACCGGTAAACTGAAGAAAATCGGTGTAGGCGTAGGCGATCACATAGGCCGGCATGGCCAAGGGCAGGATCAGCAGCCATTCGAACAGGCGTTGACCGGGAAACCGATAGAGGGTCAGCAACCAGGCGGTGGGCACGCCCAGCAGCAGAACGCCACCGCCGACCAGCAAAACCATCAACAGGGTGTTGATCAAGTAGTTCGGCAGCACCGTGGCGACCAAGTGCGCCCAAATCGGTGAGGCGGGCACCAGGACAAAGGCGATAATGGTGACAACGGGAATGGAAAAAAGCAGCGCGACGATCACCGCGGATCCGGCCAGCCAATTCCCCAGATCGCTCAGGTAGGCGCCTTTCGACAGGCGCCTTTCTTCCCCCGGGACCGGCGTTTGCAGGGGCGGGGTGGCAGAGGGGATGGTCGATGGTGTCACCGTCATGCGGGCGCCCTTTGGATCGTGCCGTGGTTTGCTGTGGCCAGGAAGGTGCGAATAAATCTCAGGTAATGCAAGTCGCTTTTGGTTTTCCGGGCCCCCAAAGGCCGGATCAGGCGCGGCGACAGCCCGATGATCGGGGCGGCCGCGCCGTCGGACCGCCGCCGGACCGCCGCCGGACTCAGGCTTGAGCGGCGCGGTTCCGCAGGGTGGATATTCTTTTGCCCGCCTTCGTGGCCTTGCAGTAATTTTTGCAAGGTCGCGAATAAAACAACGGTTGGCGGGAGCTGTCGGTTGGCTTTTTCCGTGGGATAACTGCAGTTATCCTTAATGCACCCGGGTCTCTTGGGTGCTTGCATTCATAGGTGAGCAGACGGTAAAACCAAAACTCGATATGTTTATCAATATGTTACGGCGACAAAACTAGAAAAATCCGAACCGCTGCAATTTTACCCGTGGTTAATCTTTTTTTGCGAAATTCAAGGTGAACAGGCGGCACCTGTCGCTCCCTTGACCGCAAGGGCTGGAACAGTCAGGACCTCGACATGGATGATTTGCTAAACGAGTTTCTCACCGAAACCAATGAAGGTTTGGGTACGCTTGATCTCGAACTGGTCAAGCTGGAGAAAAACCCGAATGATCCGGATTTGCTCTCCAATATCTTTCGGTTGATGCATACCATCAAGGGGACCTGCGGGTTTCTTGGATTGCCGCGTTTGGAATCCGTGGCCCACGCGGGTGAAAACATTCTTGGCAAGGTGCGCGACGGCGACCTGATTATCACTGCCGAAACGGTGTCGATCATTCTCGAGTGCCTGGACTGTATTCGCGAGATCCTCTCGGTTCTCGAGCAAACGGAAAAAGAACCCGAGGGCGATGACGTCGATCTGATCCGACGCCTCAATGTGGTTGCGAACGGCAATCTCGAGCCCAGCGATGCGGCGGAGTCCGAAGCGGAAACCGACATGGCCGCGGCTATGGAGGCTATGCTGTTCGATTCACCGCCGTCCGGCGGCGCGGACCTGACGTTGGTTCCCGGCGGCATGACGGAAAAGCCCAGCGCGGATGCCGAACCGGACGAAGCGACGGAACTGGACATGACGGCCGCCATGGAAAACGAGTTGCACGAAGCGATGACGCCGGCGGAAGCGGCGATGGCGGCGGTCGACGAGTCGAATTTCGAGCAGGAGGAAGTCGCGCCAGCGCCCAAGCCGGCGGCGGCGCTGGCAACGACCAAGACGGAAAAACCCGCCGAAAGCCCCGGCGAGGACGCGCGGTCGCGACAGTCGTCGGTCGCCAACCAATCGATCCGGGTGAATGTTGAACTGCTTGAAAACCTGATGACGATGGTTTCCGAGTTGGTGCTGACCCGCAATCAACTGCTGCAAATCCTGCGCAGCCATCAGGAAAGCGACTTCGCCGCGCCGCTGCAGCGGCTCAATCATGTGGTCTCCGAGCTGCAAGAAGGCGTGATGAAGACTCGCATGCAGCCGATCGGCAATGCCTGGGCGAAGTTGCCGCGCATCATTCGCGATCTTTCCCTTGAGTTGGGCAAGAAGATCGAACTGGCGATGAAGGGCGCGGAAACTGAGCTGGACCGCCAGGTTCTTGAATTGATCAAGGATCCTCTTACCCACATGGTGCGCAATTCGGCCGACCACGGGCTGGAAATGCCGGAGGAACGCCGGGCGCAGGGCAAGAATGAGGTGGGCACGGTTCAACTCAACGCCTTCCATGAAGGCGGCCATATCATCATCGAAATTCGTGATGACGGACGGGGTCTGGACGTGACGAAGATCAAGGCCAAGGCCATCGCCAATGGCCTGGCCACGGAAAATGAGCTGGAGTCCTTGTCGGAACAGCAGATCCAGCAGTTTATTTTCAAGGCCGGCTTCTCCACCGCCGAACAGGTCACGGCGGTGTCCGGTCGTGGCGTGGGCATGGATGTGGTGCGCACCAACATTGAAAAGATTGGCGGCACCATCGAACTCAGTTCGCAAAAGGGTGTGGGCAGCACCTTTATGATCAAGATCCCGCTGACCCTGGCGATTGTGTCGGCGCTGATTGTTGAGTGCTGCGAGGAACGGTTCGCCATCCCGCAGTTGTCGGTTGTCGAGCTGGTGCGCGCCTCGGCCAACTCCGAACATACCATCGAGCGGATCAATGAAACGCCGGTGTTGCGCCTGCGCAACCGGCTTTTGCCGCTGATCCATCTGCGCGATCTGCTGAAGCTCGATACCTCGGGCGGGGTGATCGGCACGGAACACTTCATTGTGGTGGCGCAGGTTGGCACCTATTCCTTCGGAATCATTGTCGACCGGGTCTTTGACACCGAGGAAATCGTGGTTAAGCCGGTGGCGCCGATCCTCCGCAATATTTCGCTTTTCTCCGGCAATACCATTCTTGGCGACGGCTCGGTTGTGATGATCCTGGATCCCAATGGTATCGCATCGGAGACCGGCGAGATTGCCGTTTCCGAAGGAGTGGTCGACGACGATCCAGACCAGAAAGCGATCTACGGCGAAGAGCAGGTGGCGATGCTGGTGTTCCACTCCGGCGACAAGTCGCCCAAGGCGGTCCCCCTGGCGCTGGTGGCCCGGTTGGAAGAGGTCGAGTTGGAGTCGGTCGAATACTCCAGTGGCCAGGCGGTGGTGCAGTACCGCGGCCAGTTGATGCCCTTGATCGGCATGTCCGACGACGTAAAAGCCGACGGTGAGGGACGGCAGCAGGTGGTGGTGTTCGCCGACCGGGATCGTCATATGGGGCTGGTGGTTGATGAAATCGTCGATATTGTCGAAGACCGCTTGGATATCGAACTGGCCGGCAACCGCGATGGTTTCATCGGTTCGGCGGTGATTGGCGGCAAAGCCACCGATATCATCGATACCGGCTACTATCTAACCCGCGCTTTCCCGGACTGGTTCGACTCTGAAATCAGCGCCGCCGAGGGCAACGGCAAGGGAAAGAGGGTCCTGCTCATCGACGACAGCCCTTTCTTCCGCAACCTGTTGGGGCCGCTGCTGTCAGCGGCGGGATACAACGTCACCTCGGTTGACGGCGCGGAAGCCGCCCTGATCCGCTGCGAAGCTGGTGAAGATTATGACGTGATCATTTCCGATATCGAGATGCCGGGGATGGACGGCTATGCCTTCGCCGAGGAGGTGGCGCGCAATCGTTGGTCGCAGACGCCGCTGGTCGCCCTGTCGTCCCATGCCACGCCGACAGACATTGCGCGCGGCCGCGAGGTCGGCTTTACCGACTATGTGGCAAAGTTTGATCGCAATGCCCTGTTGAACTCTCTCCACGACACATTGACCGATATGCGAGGTGCGGCATGAGTGACGACCGAAATCGATCGAAGTCGACCAAGGGCTATAGCGCCTCCAAGGATTTCGTCACCTTTGAGATCGCCAACCAGCTGTTTGGCATTTTTGTGCTGAAGGTGCAGGACATCCTGAGCCACTGCAACACCACGCGCATCCCTTTGGCGCCGCCAGAGATCGCCGGTTCCTTGAACCTGCGCGGACGGATCGTCACCGCCATCGATGTCCGCCGCCGTCTCAATCTGCCGGAGCGCGATGGCGAAGACGAGGGCATGTCGATTGTTGTCGAGCATGAAGGCGAGCTTTATAGTCTGATCGTTGACACCGTTGGCGAGGTCTTGCCGCTTTCGACCAACGATTATGAACGCAACCCACCCACAATGAATCCGCGGGTCCGCGAGTATTCCGAAGGCATTTACCGTCTGAAAGAAGGTTTGCTCGTGGTTCTTGATGTGGATCGCCTGCTGGATTACGGAACGATCAAGGCCGCTTGATTTCTCTGTCGTTCGGTTTCTTGCAAGCAAGGAAATTTTGATGAAGCGCTGTCTCATTGTCGACGATTCACGCGTGGTACGCATGGTCGCCCGGAAGATTCTCCAAGAATTAAATTTCGAGACCGAAGAGGCTGAAGACGGTCAGGTGGCGATTGAAGCCTGCCGTCGGCAAATGCCCGATGCTGTGTTGTTGGATTGGAACATGCCGGTAAAGAGCGGCATCGATTTTCTTCATGAACTTCGCGCGCTGCAGAACGTGGTCCAGCCGATCGTGGTTTTTTGTACCACGGAAAATGACATGAAGCACATCCAGGAAGCCATTACCGCAGGGGCGAACGAATACATTATGAAGCCCTTCGATAGTGAAATTCTGCAGTCGAAGTTTTCACAGGTTGGCCTGCTTTAGGCGCCTCATTACTGGCTATACAAAGGATAGCGCCTTATGACCCTTGCGAGCGGGCCATATAAAGTCATGGTCGTCGATGACTCCGCTGTCATTCGCGGGCTGTTAACCCGTGCGCTGGAGGAGGACCCGACGATTACCGTGGTCGCCTCGGCGTCCAATGGCGAGATCGCCTTGAGGTCTTTGGCGCGGCAGGACGTGGAGGTTGTTGTTCTGGACATTGAAATGCCGGTGATGGACGGCTTGACGGCGCTGCCTTTGCTTCTGCGGGCCAAGCCCGGCATCCAGGTCATCATGGCCTCGACCCTGACCCGCAAGAACGCGGATATTTCGATGCGCGCGATCGGCATGGGGGCGGCGGACTATATCCCCAAACCGACCTCGCGAAGCGAGTTGACCGGCGCCGACTCCTTTCGTCGTGAACTGGTCACCAAGGTCAAGGCGCTGGCGCAGAAAAAGCGCGGTGGCCGGGTGGCCACGGCCCGCGTCGACAGGCAACACAGCCCGATCACGTCGTCCTTTGGCGTGGTCAAGCCGAAAATCACCCTGCGGGCGCCGAGCCGTTTTCCGCCCCAGGTGCTGGCGATCGGAAGCTCAACCGGTGGACCGCAGGCGCTGTTCAAGGTGTTGGGTGAACTGAAAGACTCGCTTCGCGTGCCGATTTTCATCACCCAGCACATGCCGGCCACCTTCACCACACTGCTGGCCGAGCACTTGACGCGGATTTCCGGCGTGCCCTGCGCCGAGGCAAAGGACGGCGAGCCTGTCCAGCCCGGACGGATCTATGTCGCCCCGGGCGACTACCACATGATAGTTGAGGATAGTGACGGCAAAAAGGTGACGCGGCTGCGGCAAACGCCGCCGGAAAGCTTTTGTCGTCCAGCCGTGGATCCGATGTTGCGCAGCTTGGCCAAGGCCTATGGCAGCCGGCTCTTGACGGTGATCCTGACCGGCATGGGTTCGGATGGGCTGAAGGGCAGCCAGGACGTGGTCGCCGCCGGCGGCACGGTCATCGCCCAGGATGAGGCCACCTCGGTGGTCTGGGGAATGCCCGGCGCGGTGGCCGGCAATGGCGTTTGCTCTTCCGTTCTGCCGCTGGAGGAAATCGCTCCTCAAATTAGCAAGATGTTTATGAGGTCCGCAGCATGAATACTGGCGACTTTCAATACATCGCTGATCTGCTCAGGGCGCGCTCCGGCCTGGTGCTTGGTCCCGATAAAGCCTATCTGCTGGAAAGCCGCTTAAACCCGGTGGCGCGCAAGTATGAAAAGCAGAATCTGGAGGATTTGATCTCCGCCCTGCGGTTACAGCGCAAGGAAGCGATGATCAAGGATGTGGTCGAGGCCATGACCACCAACGAATCCTTCTTCTTTCGCGACATGAAGCCTTTCGATCAGTTTCGCGACAAGGTGTTGCCGCAACTGCTGCAAGCTCGCTCGGCGTCGAAGCACATCCGAATCTGGTCGGCGGCCTGCTCCAGCGGGCAGGAACCCTATTCGCTGGCGATGATCCTGAAGGAACAGGCGGCCAAGCTTGCCGGCTGGCGGATCGAGATCGTCGCCACCGACCTGTCCACCGATATCCTGGATAAGGCCAAGAGCGGCGTTTACACCCAGTTTGAGGTGCAGCGCGGCCTGCCGATCACTCTGTTGATGAAATACTTTAAGCAGGAAGGCGACCGGTGGATCATTTCTGACGAGATCAAGTCCATGGTCAACTACCGGGTGTTCAATTTGCTGGAAAGCCCGGCGGGCATGGGCACCTTTGATGTGGTGTTCCTGCGCAACGTGTTGATCTACTTCGATCAGCCGACCAAGACGAAAGTCCTTGAAGCGGTTGCCAACCAGATGCGCGAAGACGGCAATCTCTACCTCGGCGGGGCTGAAACCGTGCTGGGCGTGACCAGTAAATTTTCGATGATCCAAGGCGAACGGGGCCTCTATGGCCTGAGCCCCAAAAGCGCCGCGGCTTAGTGTGATCGACCGGCCGGCGGGGCGGAGTCGCGGTTTAACCGGATCACCAGGCGATCCTCGTTAAACCGGTCGGACCCGGGCGCGCGATTGATTCGATTGATTGGGACGCGATTGACTGGAAAAGATGCGTCGGCGCTGCCTCGCTAGGGGCGGTGCTTCACGATCACTACTCGCGATTACTGCGTCTAGGCCGATAGGTCCAGATCGCCGCGTCCCGCGGCGGGCGCGGTCAGCTCGCGACGGCCTGCGGCTCTTCGTTTTCTATCGGGTTTCGCAGCACATAGCCGCGGCCCCAAACGGTCTCGATATAGTTTTCGCCGCCGGTGGCGCTGGACAGTTTCTTGCGCAGCTTACAGACGAAGACATCGATAATCTTCAGTTCCGGCTCGTCAATTCCGCCGTAGAGGTGATTGAGAAACATTTCCTTGGTCAAGGTGGTGCCCTTGCGCAGCGACAGCAGTTCGAGGATGCCGTATTCCTTGCCGGTCAAGTGGATCGGATGGCTATCAACCTCGACGATGCGGGAATCCAGATTCACATTCAGCTTGCCGGTTCGGATCACCGAGTCCGCATGGCCTTTGGAACGGCGCACGATGGCCTGGATTCGGGCGACCAATTCGCGTTTGTCGAACGGCTTGGTCAGGTAGTCGTCGGCGCCAAATCCCAGGCCCCTGATTTTGTCGTCCAGCCCGTTCAGGCCGGAAAGAATCAAGATCGGCGTGTTGACCTTTGCGCTCCGTAATCTGCGCAGCACTTCATAGCCGTCAATATCCGGCAGCATGATGTCGAGGATGATGATGTCGTAGTCGTAGAGCTTGCCGATTTCCAAGCCGTCTTCGCCCATATCGGTGAGGTCGCAAATATAACCATCGGCTCGCAACATCATCTCAATGCTTTTAGCTAGAGCGGTGTCGTCTTCGACCAAAAGTACACGCATAGCTTAACCTTTCGCGCAATTCCGCCTATGGGCAGGCTGACTGTTAACCATCTTTGGTTATCTTTATTGAAAAAACCTTACCTCATTAACCTTTTCAGGTGAAGTACACTTTCCGGCGGCCGCGAAAATTCAATGTCTTAAAGGCGGAAACGGCGGAAAAATCACGGTATGGGCGGAAGTTAGTCGCCATAATCCCGTTAAGGCTATATCAGAAATGTCGTTCTATGGTTTACGAATAATTAAATGACATCGGTCAAACTGGCGGTCGCGACGGCGCTTCAGACGACCCTGCGGCGCGCTTCTCAGGCGGGAAATCTATCTCGGACTATCGATCCCGCGATAGCGATAGCCGATAAAGGTGTGGACCAGCTTAGCGATGACCTCTCCCCTCTTTGGTCTGATTGATGAACTAAACCAGCTGCAGGATCATCGCGTCTACGGACGGGTTTCCGGCATTCTGGGCATGATGGTGCAGGTGGCGGGCCTGGATGGTGTTCTGGCCATTGGCGGACGCTGTGTGCTGCACGCCCGAAACGGTCGCCAGGTGGCCTGCGAGGCGGTGGGGTTCCGTGACGGCCATGCGCTGCTGTTGCCCTTTGGTCCGCTGGACGGCATCGGCCTGGGTTGCAAGGCCGAGCTGGCGTCGACCGAACCGGTGATCTGGCCTTCCGAGGCCTGGTTGGGCCGGGTGATCAACGCCCTCGGCGAACCGATCGACGGCAAGGGTCCCTTGCCCATGGGGCAGGCGGCCTATCGTTTGCGCAATGAACCGCCGCCGGCCCACGGCCGCCAGCGGGTGGGCACTAAGATTGATTTGGGCGTGCGGGCGATCAACACCTTCCTGACCTGCTGCCGGGGGCAGCGGATGGGAATTTTTGCCGGCTCCGGCGTGGGCAAGTCGGTGCTGCTTTCGATGCTGGCGCGCTACACGGAATCGGATGTCAACGTGATCGGGCTGATCGGCGAGCGGGGCCGGGAAGTGCAGGAGTGGCTGGAGGACGACCTGGGCCCCGAAGGCCTGGCGCGGTCCGTTGTCGTGGTCGCCACCTCCGACGAGCCGCCGTTGATGCGCCGCCAGGCCGCGCACGTTACCCTGGCGCTGTCGGAGTATTTTCGTGAACAGGGCCAGCAGGTGCTGTGCCTGATGGATTCCATCACCCGCTTTGCCATGGCGATGCGCGAAATCGGTCTGTCGGCCGGCGAGCCGCCGGCGAGCAAGGGCTATACCCCTTCGGTGTTTGCCGAGTTGCCGCGTTTGCTGGAACGGGCCGGTCCCGGCATCAATGGTCAGGGATCGATCACCGGGCTGTTTACGGTGCTGGTGGAAGGCGATGACCACAACGAACCGATCGCCGATGCGGTGCGCGGCATTCTGGATGGCCACATCGTCCTTGAACGCGCGATCGGCGAGCGGGGACGCTATCCGGCCATCAACCTGCTGCGCAGCGTCTCGCGTACCATGCCGGCCTGCAACAATGCCGTGGAAACCGCGTTGGTGATGCGGGCGCGATCCCTGCTGTCCAGCTACGAGGATATGGCCGAACTGATCCGAATCGGCGCCTACCGGCAGGGCAGCGACCCGCAGGTGGATGAAGCCATTCGCTACAACGGGCCGATTGAGGAATTCCTCACGCAGGGCAAGCACGAGCGCTCGGTGTTGGACGACGGCTATGGCCAACTGGCGAAAATTCTCGGGATCGACTGGCAAGCCGCGCTGGCAGCCTTGGAAGCGCAGGGCGCGGCCCCGGATGGCGGGGCGCCGCAGGCCGGGGCTACCGCCGCGGGCGCGCCGGTGGGAGGTAGTGGCTGATGTCTTCCTCGCTGCCGAACCTGATGCGCCTGAACCGCTGGAAGTTGGACGAGAAGCGTCGCCTGCTCGGCGAAATGGAGAAGCTGGCTGAGCAAATTCAGCAGGATATCCTCGCCCTGGATCAGGCCGTCGAGCAGGAAAAAGCCGTGGCCACAAATTCGACCCAACTGGCCACCGGGTTCACCGCCTTCTATGAAGCCGCGCTTCAGCGGCGCGAAAATTTAAAGACCTCGATGGCCCAGGTGATGGGGAAAATTGATCAGGCCCGCGAGGAGGTCGCCCAGTCTTTCCGGGAGCTGAAAAAGTACGAGTTGGCCCACGCCAACATGGAAAAGAAGAAAAAGCAAAAGCTGTCGCGCAAGGAGCAGTCCTTCCTGGATGACCTGGGCCTGGAGTTGCATCGCCGGAAGAACTGCAGTTGAGGGTTGGTCAATCACCCTCCGGCAAGAAGATATCTTGTCGGAGAGCGGCAAACGGGCGCTGACGGTCACCCGAGAAGGGTCACCCGAGAGGGGTCACACCAGTAGGGTCACACCAGCAGCGTTTCGTTGGGGCCGGCGCCGCTGGGTAATTTCATCTGCTGCCACTGGTTGGAACTTTGGAAGTTCAAACTGCCGGTGAAGCCGGCGATCTCATTGGCGTTGTTAAAGATCCCGTCAATATCCTGACGCAGTTGCGGGGACAGCTGCTGGCGGCTGCGCAGCACGAGATCGAAGCGGTTTTCGCGCACCAGGCCATCCAGTTGCATCGATCCCAGACGGCTCATGTCCACATCAAGCACGAAGCGCGTGGCTTCGGGGCCCTGGTCGTCCTGGTCGTGCCCGTCGCTCCCATGCCCGCCTTGACGTAAAAACAGCCGTATCTGGCGCAGTTGACCGTCATCGATGAAGGGCAGCAGGAAAAGCCGCCAGTCGGCGGCAAGGTCCTGTTCGCCGGCCAGGCGGGAAAGTTGGCTAAAGTCCTGCCCCAGTTTTTGCAGCAGGTCGTCTTTGCCCAGTTGTTTGAGATAGGCGAGGCTGATCGAGGGCATCCAGGCGGCCAGGTCGCCGGTTCTGAGGGCCGCCATGAAAAACAGCAGTGAACTGGTCAGCTTGGCGTCGGGCTTGGGCAGGCGGCCGTTCAGCGCCTGAGCGGCGTGGCTGGTCGTCGACGCGCCCAGGATGATCAGGGCGTCCTGCAGGGATTTCCAACCATCGGTGGCGGCGGTAAGGCCGGTGGCAAGCGGCGGCGAGTCCACCGGCCGCGCCGCCGCCGCGCTGACCGGCTCGCTTTCCAAAACGATGCGGCTGCCAACCGGCAGGTTGACCTGCAAATTCAGCACCAAGAGCCCGACGGGACTTTGCAGCAGCGGGCGCCCCTGGCCATTTTGACCAATAACCAGGCCGGTGAAACGCAGGACATTGCCCGGCAGCTTCTCTGGGGGCGGCAGTTTCTCGGGGGTCGTCAGGCTGCTGGCGCCGCCCAAGGGCTCTGGGCCGGTTGGTGGCGGCGGCAGGACCGAAAGAATGCGCAAGGTCAGCATGGCACCGGCGCTCAGGCCGCCGCTCGGTAACACCGGGGCGTTGGCGGTGGGGCCGGCATAGGCGGACAAGGCGCCGCTGCTGGACTGGCCGAGGCGTCCCGCGCTTCCTGGCGGCGCGGCGGCGACGCCACCAAGCGGCTGCCCCGCCTTACCGTCCTGCGGCGGCAACGCCTGCAGGGTTGCGCTGACCCGTTGACCCAAGCTGGTGGTGTCCTGGCGCAGCGCCGCGCCGCTGTTGGCGCCGGTGCGGTTTGGCGCGGCCGGGCCGCCGGGATTTGGCGTCGGTTCGGCTGTGGGGCGCGCCACCCGGTCCTTGGCTTTCTTATAGCTGGGGAAGATCAGGACATAGAGTTCCGAGCCGGTTTGGCGAATCTGCAAGTTCACCTGCGCGCCGACCGGCAGCTTGGCGGTGGTTTGCAGGGTCAGTTGGCCCAACTCGGTCTTGATCAGCAACTGCCCCTGCTTGTTCGCCCCAACCACCGTGCCGCCCAGGTTGTCGCCCGAAACAAGTTGGAGCGCCGATGGCGGCGGGTTGATAACCTGTCCCGGCGTGCCGCTGGGGCCGGCCGGGGCGCTGCCGGTGGAGGGAATGCGCACGCCGCCGCCCACGTCGCTCATCGCGCGTCCACCAACTGCTGGTCAAGCTTGGTCTGAGGATAGCAGGTCATCGCTCAATTCTCGTAATGGATGTTTTTTCTATCAAACCTTCTCGCAGAAATTCTCGCACAAAGTGGCGGTGATTTATCGCTCGGGTAACGCCATCACCGGGTCTTGCTCAATTATGGGCTACCGTCCAAAGCCCCGGGTCTTGGACGGTGGCCGAGGTGGAAAGAAGCGCAAGGCGCGTCGCTTCCGTTGTCACGCCGCCGCTAGCTTAGCAGACTTTTCGCCAAGGCTTCGATATCCTGGGCGGCGTCGCAATTGGGGAAGCGTTGCAGCAGCGGAGACTGGGCGCGAATGGCCTGTTTGACATGGGAATCGCGCCGCACCAGGCCGGCCAGGGGCGGGGTAATCTTTAGGAAATTTTCGCAGGCCTTGCGCAGCGTTGTGTAGGTTCGCTCGGCCTCGCTCTTTGACCCGGCCATGTTGATCACCACCCGCAGGTCGGCGTTGCGATTTTGCGCCACGGTCAGCTTGATAAAGGCATAGGCGTCGGTCAGGGAGGTTGGCTCGTCGGTGCACACCACCAAAATCGGCGAGGCCAGGGACGCCAACTGGCGCACGGTGCGATCAATGCCCGCGCCCAGATCCAACAGCACGCTATCATAGTCCTGCGATAGGCTGGTCAGTTGGCTGCCCAGGGCGCGCAGTCGATCCGTCGGCAAGGCGGCCAGCGAGCCCGAGCCCGACCGGCCGGCGATGACATCGAACCCGCCGTCTTCGTATCTGGAGGTGGCGGCCTTGAGGTCATAGGTGCCGGCCAGGACGCCGCCCAGGTCAACAGCGGGAGCAAGACCCAGCTGGACATCGACGTTGGCCAGGCCCAGGTCGCCGTCAAACAGCAGGATCTTTTTGTTTTGGCGCGCCAGCGCATGGGCCAGCGTGATGGACAGCCACGTCTTGCCGACGCCTCCCTTGCCGGACGCCACCGCCAGAAGCTGGGATTTTTTCCCCCCATTGGGGGCCAATTGTGCCATCAGAGAATCTACCTTATTCATCGCCTCAATCCTGCTACGAGGTGGTTCTGTTCTTCTTGTCCATCTCTGGCAGGCAAGAGCAAGCGCGCCAACTTGACCGGCGAAATGGAGATTATCCCACTGCCGATGGAAGGGGAAATGCCCAGCGCCGACAGCTGTAGTTTTCCAGCCTGCGCGGCGGTGAGGATCCCGCCAAAGCGGCGCGCGGCGTCGATCCGGGTGGCAATCAGTCGGCGGGCGCCGCATTCGGCAAAGGCCGTGGCGGTTTCCGCCGATTCCAAGGCGTCGCCGCCGGCGGCCAGAATGACCACGCCGTCGGCGCCGCTCGCGTTCAACGACAGGCAAAGATGATCGCGGTCGGCATCATCGAAGGGATTGATGCCAACGGTATCGATAACCACCAGTTCCTTCGATCCGGCGGCCTCCAGAGCGTCGGACAGCGCGTCAACGTCGCCTGCCATCACCAGCGGGATATCCAAGGCCTGGGCATAGGCCTGGGCCTGCTCGCGCGCGCCGGCGGTCACGGTGTCCATGGAAATCAGACGGACCGCTTCGCCGGCGACACGGTGACGGGCGCAGATTTTGGCGGCGGTGGCGCTCTTGCCGCTGCCGGGAGGCCCGAGCATCATGACCGGGCGGCGCGGAATCGAGGAGCCGGTCTGGTGACGTTCGCCCGGCAAGGCGCCAAACCGCAGCAGGTAGTCCAGCGCGCCGGCCAGCATTATCTCCGGCTGTTCGTCGAGCAGCGCCGCCGCCGCGGCCATCAGCTTGTCGGCCAGGGCCATGGGGACCCGGTGGTATTCCAAGACGTCGCCCAGTTCGGCGACCACCGCGCCGGTGGTCTCGATGGTTTGGCTGATCCGGTCGCCGGGATCGGCCTCCACCGCCGCAGTGACGCGGATCCCGCCGCCTTCGATTTTTTGAGTGTCGAGGATCACCGCGTCGTCGCCGAAAACCTGGCGCACCTGTGCCATGGCGTCTGGCAAGGAGCCGCCGCTGAAGCTTTTCATCTTCATCGGACGGCGGCCTTTGGTTGTGCAATTTTACCCATTGCCATTTGCTCGATCATATTTGCCCCAAGGTTTTTATCTTCGCCTTGGGGTGAATTTCGTTTTGGGAAAGCACCACGGTAGCCGGGCGGAATCGTTCAATGATGGAGCGAACGTAGGGGCGAACGCGCGGCGAGGTTAACAGCGCCGGCGAGGCGCCGGTCATGGCGTGTCTCTCCAACGTCTGACGCACCGCGTTGATGAATTCCTGCAAGCGGCTGGGGGGTAGGGAAAGCTGCTTTTCCTCGCCATCGCCCACCAGGGACTCGACAAAGGTCTGTTCCCAGGCCGGCGACAGGCTGACCAGCGCGACCACCCCCTCTTCCGTGGCGTTGTCGTTGGAGATCTGCCGGGACAGGCGCGAGCGAACGTGCTCTGTGATCGTGGTCACCGAGCGGGTGTAGCCGCAGGCCTCGGAAATGCCTTCCAGGATGGTCGGCAGATCGCGGATCGAAACCCGCTCGTTGAGCAGATTTTGCAAAACCCGCTGGACGCCGCCCACGGCGATCTGGTTGGGGATCAGGTCGGCGATCAGCTTTTGATGGTCCTTGTCCAGTTCATCCATCAATTTTTGCGTTTCGCTGTAGGACAGCAGCTCGGGCATGTTGTCCTTGATGATCTCGGTCAGGTGCGTGGTGATCACCGTTTGCGGGTCGACCACCGTGTAGCCGCGAAATAGCGCTTCCTCGCGCGCGCTTTCGGCGATCCACATGGCGGGAAGTCCGAAGGTCGGCTCCACGGTCTCTTCGCCCGGCAGCCCGATCGGCTCGCCGCGGGGATCCATCACCAGCAACATATTGGGCCGCATCTCGCCGCGCCCGGCCTCCACCTCCTTCAGCCGCAAGACGTAGGTGTTGGGGGGAAGTTGCAGGTTGTCCTGAATGCGCACGGAGGGCAGCACAAAGCCCAGCTCCTGCGCCAATTGGCGGCGCAGGGACTTGATCTGGTCGGTCAGTTTCTGGCCGCCTTGGTTGTTCAGCAAGGGCAGCAGGCCGTAGCCCAACTCCAGCCGAACCTGATCGATTTGCAGAATGTTGGCGATCGGCTCCTCGGCCACCGGAACCGCTGCGGCTTCCTCTTCCTCGCGCGCGTGGATCTTCTGTTCGGCCGCACCTTGGCGACGGTTGCTGACAAACGCGAATCCGCCGGCAATGGCCGACAGCATCAAGAAGGGAATGGCCGGAATTCCCGGCAGGATCGCCATCGCCAGCATTAGAAAGCTCGACAGCGCCAAGGCCCGGGGATAGCCCCCCAACTGTCCGAAGACCGCCTGGTCGGTCGAGCCTTCCGCCGTCGCCTTGGTGACCAAGAGGCCCGCGCCGGTGGACACGATCAGCGCCGGAATCTGGGTGATCAAGCCGTCGCCGACGGTCAGCAGGGTGTAGTTGTTGGCGGCCTCGGAGAAGGTCAGATCCATCTGCGCGACGCCGATGATGATGCCGCCGATCACATTGATGAAGGTGATCAGCAGACCGGCGATGGCGTCGCCGCGGACGAACTTGGCCGCGCCGTCCATCGATCCATAGAAGGTGCTTTCTCCTTCCAGGTCCTTGCGCCGTTGGCGGGCGGCGGTTTCGTCAATCAAGCCGCTGGACAGGTCGGCGTCGATGGCCATTTGCTTGCCGGGCATGGCGTCCAGGCTAAAGCGCGCCGAAACTTCGGCGATTCGACCCGAGCCCTTGGTAATGACGATAAAGTTCACCAGCACCAGGATGGCGAAGATGATGATGCCGATGACGAAATTACCGCCCATGACGAAGTTGCCGAAGGCCTGGATGATCTGTCCGGCGGCGGCGGTGCCCTCGTGGCCCTTGGCGAGAATGAGACGGGTGGAGGCCAGGTTGAGCGACAGCCTCAACATGGTCGAGATCAGCAGCACCGTTGGAAAGGATGAGAAGTCCAGCGCCCGGTTGATGAACAGCACGGTCATCAGAACCAAGACCGACAGGGTCATGGAAATCGCCAGGCCGAAATCGAGCAGCCAAGGCGGCATCGGAAGGATGAGGACAATCAGAATCGCCGTCATGCCCAAGGCCAGGGCGATGTCGCCACGTCTCAGCGCGGTCAGCACTTTGTTGGGCGTAAGAGCGCCGTCGCTGTTCATCAGCGTGCTGAGGTTGCTTCTTGCGCCGCTGTCACCGCTATCGGACATGTACTTTCCGTTATCCTAGAAGAGCTGGGTTTCCGAATCGATCCGGGTTTGGTGGCTTGCCCCGTCAGGGGCGGCGATACTTCAGCCTCTGACCATGTCATTGCCAGACAGGGGGACGGCGACGCCGGTCTCGGAATAGATTTTCAGCTTGTTACGCAGCGTGCGAATGGAGATTCCCAGAATGTTCGCGGCGTGGGTGCGGTTGCCCAGGCAGTGCTGTAAGGTGTCGATGATCAGTTCCCGCTCCACCTCGGCGACGGTTTTGCCGACCATGGCGCTGGCGGTTGCGCCGCCGTTGTCGGGCGTCTGGGCGCGGGCGTCGTCGGCGGGCTGGGCGTGCGCCGCCGGGCCATGATTTCCCGACGCCGGCTGCCCGCCATAGCCGCCGTCCCTTGGGGCCTGGGTGTAGGCCTGGGCGGCGGCGGCGCTGGAGTGCTGATAGCTTTGCGCCGCCTGGAAGGGCGCGACGGACTGCGCACTTGCCGGTCGGTTGCCATAGAGCAGCACGGCGTCGGCGCTCACCACATTGTCGGTCGCCAACAGCACCGCGCGGTGCATGGCGTTTTCCAACTCGCGCACGTTGCCGCGCCAGGGGTGCGCGCGAATGATCTTCAACGCTTCCTGGCTCAAGCTGGGCTGGGGCACGCCGTTGCTGTGGGCGTATTTCTTTAGAAAGTGCAGGGCAAGCGTTGGAATATCTTGCGGCCGCGCGCGCAGGGCGGGCAGTTCCAGGTTCACCACATTCAGACGGAAGTACAGGTCTTCTCTGAACTGACCATCTTGGATGGCCTGTTCGATATCACGGTTGGAGGTGGCCAACAGCCGGATGTCGACCTTGATCGGGGCGGTGCCGCCGACGCGGTCGATTTCACGCTCCTGGATGGCGCGCAGCAGCTTGGCCTGCAAACGCGGGTGCATTTCGGTGATTTCGTCGAGCAGCAAGGTGCCGCCGTTGGCTTCTTCAAACTTGCCGATGCGGCGCGCCAGGGCGCCGGTGAAGGCGCCTTTTTCATGACCGAACAGCTCGCTTTCAAGCAGGTTTTCCGGAATTGCGGCGCAGTTCACCGACACAAAGATGTTGCCGGCGCGCTTGGACTTTCCGTGGATGTAGCGCGCCATGACCTCCTTGCCGGTGCCCGATTCGCCGGTGATCATCACCGAGGCGTCCGACGCGGCCACCTGGGTGGCTAGCTTGATCACCTGCTCCATCATTGGATCGGCGCAGATGAAGGAGGTGGTTTCCTCGGTCACCGCCGCCAGAACCGCCGCGATCAGCTCGGGGTCGGGGGGAAGGGGGATGTATTCCTTGGCGCCGGCGCGAATCGCCGTGGCGGCCTGCGCGGGCGTCGCCTTGATGCCACAGGCGACAACCGGCAAGGAAAAGCGCTCGCTTTCAAGTCTTTTGACCAGCCAAGCCACGTCCAGGGCGACATCGACCATCAGCAGGTCGGCGCCTTGACCAGAACGGAGCGCGTTCATGGCTGTTTCGAGATCGTCGACATGGGCGACCTTGGCGCCGCGGTCCAAGGCGATCTTGCCAGCCGTGGCGATGTGCCCGTCAAGTGACCCTACAATCAGTAAGCGCATAGTCTAAGTGCTCCGTCTAAACACAGTTTCTTCTGGTTAACTGAAGTACTGGACCCGATGTTCCGGTGGGAGAATCGAGTTCAGAAGAATTTCAAGGCGCCGCGGGTTTTCCTGGCGGCCGATTGATGCCGCGCCAATGGCGTAGATTTGCTTGACCTGGCTTTCTTCATGTGAGTTGCGCTCCAGCTTGTTGGCCACGGGCAGGAAAACCATGTTGGCCAGGATCGCACCGTAAAAGGTGGTCAGCAGCGCCACCGCCATTGCCGGGCCGATGGAGGCCGGATCTTCCAGGTTGCCCAGCATCTGCACCAGGCCAACCAGCGTGCCGATCAACCCCATGGCCGGCGCGACTTCACCGGCTCTGCGCAGCACGCCGGCCGCGCGGACATGGCGCCGCATGGTGGCGTCGACTTCCCGCTCCAGAATTCGTTCGACCTCGTCCCCGGGCAGGCCGTCGACGATGAGGCCGATGGATTTCTGCAGAAAGGGGTCGTATTTGAGCGATGGCAAGTCGTTCTGCAGAGACAGTGCCCCCTTTTGCCGCGCGGTGTCGGCCAAGGTGAGAATCTGAAGAGCGGCGGCTGAGGGATTCTGGGGTTGATAGGCAATGGCGTGCAGCATCACCCGTTGGGCGCGCGTGACCTCTCGCAGCGAAAAGGAAATGCAAGTAACCAGGAAGGAACCACCAAAGACGATCAGCAGCGCCGGCAGGTCGATAAAGGAGTCCGCCGACCCCCCCATGATCATGGCGGTCGCGATCAAGCCGAAGCCGCCGAGCGTGCCCAGCAGAGTGGCGTAGTCCAGTTTCAGTTTCGCCTTCTTCAGGACGACCCTGTTGTTGGCGGCTTGCTTGTCATCAACGGCGTGATCAACATTCGCCATCAGGTGTTCCTTGTTGGCTGTCGACGTGGCCGGGGGCGGCCGGTCGACAAACGGATCAAGAGCGATCCGACTTGATAATTTCAGTCATGGTGACGCCGAGGCGGTTTTCCACCACCACCACCTCGCCGCGGGCGACCAAGCGGTTGTTGACGTAGATATCAATTGCTTCACCGACCTTGCGGTCCAGTTCCACCACCGCGCCGCGCCCCAGCTTCAGAAGCTGGCTGACCTGCATGGTGGCCTTGCCGAGAACGGCGGAAACCTGAACCGGAATGTCGTAGACCGCCTCCAGGTCCTTGGCGGTGGTTGGCGCCTCCAACTCATTCGCCGCGTCGTCCGCAGCGTGGGTGTTGGGGGTATCTTCCAGTTCGGTGAGATCGAGGTTTGCTTCTTCGGCCATAACTTAGCTCTCTTTCTGCGGGAGGCCAGCGGGCGCGGTCCGGGCTGGATCGCTTGCTGTCGACAGAGCCTCTTCAAAGCTTGCCGGTTGAGGGGAGGGGGGCGTTTCCGGAGCAGGCTGGGCGTTGCCCGGCCGGCTCGAAAACTCGGGTAGATGCTCGAAAGCGTCGACGGCCGCAGAGGACGTTTCGACGGCTTCGGGGGGCTTTTCGGGATTGCTGTCCAGGCCGGTCGCGGCCCGCGGTGTTTCCGAAACCTGGCCCACGGCGGGCTCGGCTGGCGGTGGCGTCGTTTCCGGCGGCAGATCGGCGGCGGAATGCACGTGGCTCATGATGGCGTTGATTTCCTGCCAGAGACGCCGTGAATCCCGCTCGGCGCCCCCATCGGCCCATTCGATACGGATGTCGCTGGGGGCCAACTCATCGTCGGCCAGCAGCACCACCTTGCCGTCAAAGCCGATGTTGGCGGTTATCGCCGTGATTTTTTCCTGCAGTGAATCAAGCAGACTATCGGCCACGCGGATGACGATCCGCGGTTCTTCCTGCAGGTTTTGCAGGCAGGTCCGAATGAGCGATTCCACCTCGCCAAACCCATGCTTGCGGCTGTAGGTCGGCAGCATCTTGCCGATCACCGCCAACGCGGTTGCGACGGCGACTTCTTCCGCTTTCAGCTTCTGATGCTTTGCGTTCTGCTGCAGTTCGTGCATCAACTCGGCGATCCGGGTCAGGGCCTCGTTCTGCGCGTTTTGCTGCGAGGCCGCGGCTTGGGTGAGGCCTTCCTGCTGGCCCTGAAGCAGACCCTGCTGAAAAGCCTCCTGACGGGCCAGCGCCAGATCTTCTTCCGTGAAGACCGGGGCGGGCGGTGGCGCTTCTTCTTCCTCCAGGAATTCAGGTTCCGGCGGCAGACTCTCCGCCGGTTTTTTCCCGCCAGCACTGTCGGGAGTTTCGAAGTCCGTATCGAACAGGAATTTGCGTGCAATCATGCTGTTGTCCGAACCGGCCTAGTAGACCAGTTCATCTTCCCCCTTGCTGTCGGCGATGATGATTTCGCCGCGGTCGGCCAACTCCTTGGCCTTTTGCACGATATGGAACTGGGCTTCGTCCACGTCGCGCAGTCGCACGGGGCCCATGGCTTGCATGTCTTCCTTTAGGATCTTGCCGGCGCGCTCGGACATGTTGGAGAAGAACAGCTCCCGCAGGGTCTCCGACGCGCCTTTCAGGCCGATGGCGAGCTTGTCCTTTTCGATTTCGCGCAGCAGGGTTTGCGTGCCGGTGGCGTCCAGCGAGGTGAGATCCTCGAAGGTGAACATCAGGGCTCGGATTCGCTCGGCGGCATCCTTGTTCCGTTCTTCCAGGGAGGTCAGGAAGCGGCTCTCGACCGAGCGGTCCAGGCAGTTGAAGATGTCGGCCATCATTTCATGGCTGTCGCGCCGGCTGGTGCGCGCCAGGTTGGACATGAACTCGTTGCGCAAGGTGCGTTCGATGTCGTCGAGCACTTCTTTCTGGACCGATTCCATGCGGAGCATCCGCATCACCACTTCCAGGGCAAAGGGTTCCGGCAGCAAGGCGAGAACCCGAGCCGCGTGCTCGGCCTTTACCTTTGACAGCACCACGGCGACAGTCTGCGGATATTCGTTCTTCAGGTAATTGGCCAGAACCTGCTCGTTCACGTTGCCCAGCTTGTCCCACATGGTCCGACCGGCGGGGCCTCGAATCTCCTCCATAATGGCATCGACCCGATCACGCTCCATGACCTTTTTGAGCAGCCGTTCGGTACTGTCATAGTTGCCGACAACCGAGCTTGACGAAGCGATCTTCTCGACGAATTCGACCACCAGCTTTTCGATGATCTGAGATCCGACCGATCCCAAGCTGGCCATCATCTGGGAGACCTCCTTGATCTCCTCGTCATCCATCAAGGAAAATAGCCGTGCGGCGTTTTCCTCGCCAACTGACATCACCAGCAGCGCGGCTTTTTCTGGTCCGTTTAGGCCACGAAAATCTTCACGAACGTTCATCGGATCTAGATCTCTTGTCTGGAGGGCTCAGCGGTTCATTTATCTTGGTAGAGCCAGCTGCGAACGATCGCCACCGTCTCTTCGGGGTGTTGCTCGACCATCTCGGCCAGCTTGCGCAGCGACGACGCGCGAACGCGCCCCTCAACCTTGGATACGTCAATCTTCTGGTCAAGTTCACTGGCGGCATCCAGCTCATTGCTGGGCAGCACGCCGGCAAGCCCGGGCTGGGAAGCAATGGCGGTTCCCGTGCCGCCCCCGCCGGCCAACAGGCCGGGAGCCTGGGGGATCCCCGCCAGGCCATTGTTGGGCACCATGCCGCCGGTCACGCCACCGCCGACCACGCCGGTTAAACCCGTGACGGCGGAAGCCAAGAGCGGCTTGCCCTTGGTGTTCTCGAGCAAGCCGTCGGGATTGGTCAGCGCCGGCTTGGATTCCAGCAGTCGGGTAACCAGCGGCTTGACCACCAACAGCAGGATCAACACCGCGACAATGCCCAGCACCAGCAGTTCGGCGACGCGCAGCAGTTCCTGTTGATCGATGCCGAATAGCGTGGTGCTGGCGGCGGTGCCGAAATTGCTGGCGACTTCCGAGAATTTTAAATTGACCATTTCAAAGCTGTCGCCGCGTTCCTCGTCATAGCCAATGGCCGAGCGGGCCAGAGACGCCAATTTTTGCATCTCTTCGTCGCTACGCGGCTGGTAGACCAGGTCGCCGTTTTCATTTTCGACCCAACTGCCGTTGACCAGCACGGCGACGGACAGCCGTCGCACCAAGCCGCTTTCGCGCACATAGGTGCGCTGCACGCGTGAAATTTCGTAGTTAACCGTTTCTTCTGTGCGTGAGGACTGGTTGCTTGGACCGCCGCCGCCCAGCGCGCCCAGGTTGGCATCGGGTAGATTGCCGCCCACGGTGACCGGATCGCCGCCGCCGGCGCTGTCGAGATTGCTCTCTTCAACCGATTGGGTGGAGCGCACCACCTGGCCGTCCGGGTCATAGGTTTCGGAGTTTTCGGTTATGCGATCAAAATCCAACTCCGCCGAGAGCTCGACGCGGACATTGCCCATGCCGACGGAACGTTCCAACAACTGCTCAACCTCGGTGGCTAGACGATTTTCCAACTGCAGTCGGGCCTCGTCGGCTTTGTTGGTGATTTCCATTTCATCGTCGGCGCCCCGGGTGCGCGCCAACAGATTGCCCTTGTCGTCGACGATCGCCACCCGGTCGGTTTTCATGTCCGGCACCGCCGCGGCGACCAACTGCTGGATTGCGGCGATTTGACTTTTGGTCGGCGTGCGGTTGCCCCGCAGCGTAAGAATAATCGAGGCGGTTGGTTCGTTGCGTTCCCGGGTGAAGAGCTCGCGCTGCGGTAAAACAAGATGGACGCGCGCCTGTTTTACCCCCTGCAAGGTGCGGATTGAGCGCGCCAGTTCGCCTTCCAACGCGCGCAGGTGGTTGATGTTTTGTCGAAAGGAACTGTTGCCGAGGCCTTCTTCCTTATCGAAGATTTCATACCCCAGCGAGCCGCCGCTCGGCACCCCTTGCTCGGCCATAGTGATCCTGAGCTGCGCCACCTTGTCGGCGGGAACCATAATGCGCGATCCCTCGGGCGAAAGCTCATAAGGCACGCCTTGGGTATCGAGTTGCGCCATGATTTGCGCGCTGTCGCCGCTCGCCAAATCGGCGTAGAGCAGCTGCATCTCCGGCTGAGAAACGCGGCTGGCGAAGTAGACGAAAAAGGCGAGGATGGCTGTCGCCACGCCGCCCATCACCGCCAGGCGGCTCGGTCCAAGACTGCGGAAAGTATCAAATAGGGTGTTCACGCTGACCGTCCCAACTGCTGTCAGTAAATCGCTGAATTTCGGCTGGCGGGCGTCGGTTCGGGACCGAGCAAGCCAAGCCCGTGCGATATCACGAACGCCAAAATAGAGCCGTTAGCGTAAAGGCGCGGTTAACAAGGGGAAGATTTTGCCGGGTGGTGGGCAAAATTTTCCCGGCAGTCGGCCGGCGGGACGGAAGAAGACCGGCGAACTGCGCGTAAATTGTAAAGATTTCAAATAGATATCGGGGTGTCCCGGCAAGACGCCGGCGTCGATTGTCGCAGGGGTCGATCCGGCCGGGCCCCTGGCCCGCGCCGCGCGCGACAGTTTCGCCTTAAAATAGAAGACGGACAACGGCGTCGGGCTTAGTCGCCGACCGAAAGGGGGCGCGGATCAAGGTTTTGGGACTCGCGATATTCCTGCAGCCGGGTGGTGCGAAGGCCCGGAACCCCATGGTTTTCGATCAGCGCCTGCCAGGACAGGAATTCTTCGACGGAAAGTTTGTATCGGGCGCAAGCCTCTTCCAAGGAAATCAACCCGCTGCGCACCCCGGCGACCACCTCTGCCTTGCGACGGATTACCCAACGCTTGGTATTGGGGGCAGGCAGATCGTCCAATGTTAAAGGTGTTCCCACAGGACCAATCGTATAGACAGGCCTACCTGGACCTTGAATTGGCATCGTGTACTCCGCTACTTGCTTGGATCATGCAGAAGGCGAGTTTAGGAAGCGTCGCTTAACATTCTCCTAAATCAACCATTCGAGTTTGATTTAGTTAAAATCCTATACAACAATGATTTTTCACGGTCATTTGGCGGCGCAGTTCGGGCGTTGGGGCGGGAAAAACCACCCCGAAGGCGTGGTCGACGAAGAAAGCAGCGCGCGGCGCTTCCCTTTGTCCCGATCCGACACCAAAGAACACAGCAACCCGATCCAGGGATGAGACCGTGAACCGGGTTGCCGAGACCCCGGGAACCACCCGGAACTGGTAGCGGGCGAGGCGGATCTTGAACCTCGGTAAAAATTATTATGACCAGAAAGCACAGCGCGGCTGCTGCGGGCCGCGCCGGTCGGCCGACGTGCTTGTTAGATCCGCAGCAATTCGTCGAGCATTTCGTCAGCCGTGGTGATGACCTTGGCGCTGGCCTGATAGGCCCGTTGGGTGACGATCATGTTGGCGAACTCTTCCGCCAGATCGACGGTGGAGCTTTCCAGGGTTCCGGAGACCATGCGTCCAGCCCCGCCGGTCGCCGCCCCGACCAAGATCAGGTCGCCGGACCGGTCGGTCATCTGGTAGGCATTGCCGTCGCGCGCTTCCAAGCCGTTCACGTTGTCAAACAACGCCAGCGGCAGCTTGTAAATATCCCGCCGTTCGCCGTTGTTGAAGATCGCCGTCACGATGCCTTCTTCACCGATCGAAACCTCGGTGAACTGACCAAACTGAACGCCGTTCTGCTCGATCAAGGTGATCGCGTAGTCGCCGGCGAATTGGGTCACGCCATCGGCTTCTCCGATGGAGCCCAGGTTCAAGCTGATGGTGCTGTCGTTCGCGCCGCCGGTGGTCCAGTCCACCACAATGTCGGTGGTGTCGATGATGCCGTCGGCATCGGCGTCCGGACCGATGGGCGTGCCGGTGCCGTCGAAGGTAATCGAGCCGGTGGCGCCGGCCGTGATCGAGCCGCTGACCACGCCGTCTTCGGCCAGGGTTGGATCCTGTACGGTATAGCTCCAGGCGTTTTCCGCGGTTTTGCTCCATTCGATGGTTAAGTCGTGGGCATTGCCGAGGGCGTCGTAAACCTGAACGGAGACTTCGTGGGTTGTCGCGGTCGCATCGGTGGAGGGCAGGTTGAGGTTCAGCTCCACGCTGCTGGTGGCCGAAGCCGAGCCGGACAGATTGGCGATATTGATGGTCTCAAGCGAACTGAGCACCGAGGTGTTGCCGATCGGATCGCCGTTTTGATCCAACTCCCAGCCCTTGAGGTAGTAGCCCGCCGAGTTCACCAGGTTGCCGCTGGCGTCCTTTCTGAACGACCCTGCCCGGGTGTAGAGAAAGGTTCCGTCATCGATGCTGCTGGCGTTCTCGTGCACCACGAAGAAACCGTTGCCGGCGACCGCCAGATCGGTGTTGGCGGTTGAAGCCTGCAACAGACCCTGCTTGTCGACGCCGGGGCTTTGGCTCGCCCGCACGCCGCCGGACGTGTATTGGGTGTTGAAGGCGGATTCGGTGACCAGCGTCGAGAAAGAAGCCTTTGACGACTTGTACCCGACGGTATTCACATTGGCGATGTTGTCGGCGATCATGCCGAGGGCCGAACTTTGGGCTCGAAGTCCGGAAACGCCTGCATACATTGCACCGTAGATGCTCATTTTAACATTCTCCTGAATGGAGTAAACGGGTTACTGGGTCAGGGCCGTGGGTCAACTCTGGGAGCCAGGTTTGGGGCTCAGGCTTGAGGCGAGGTGTCGCTGTCGGTCGGATCCGTCACGGTAGGGTCTCCCTCCGAGGAACTTTCATGGACGCCAACAACCTGGCTCAAATCAACAGGTAGATTTCCCAGCAGAAGCTGGATGACGCCGTTTTGCGATTCGACGCCGGTTACCCGGCCAATCATGCTCATGCTGCCGTCAACCGTTGCGCCGCTTTGATCGACCGCCTTGATGGTCAGGTTGTAGATGCCGTCGGGCAATTGATTGCCGTCGGCGTCCTTTCCGTCCCACTGCAAGCTGTAGTCGCCGGCTTCGGTCTCGCCATCCAGGCTTCGCACGATGTTGCCGTTTTGGTCGGAAATGGCGATGATCGTCGCGGCGCTGTTGTTGCTGAGCGTGTAGTTGAACGAGGCCTGGCCGCTGGATAGCGAGAGCTGGTTGCTGCTGTATTCGATGGTGGTGCCGATATAGTCCACCATCCCCATGGTCTGATTGTAGCTGGTCAGGTCAAGCAGCTGGTCCAGCTTGGTATTGGTATTGATTTGCTGTTCAATGCCGCTGAAATTCAGGAGCTGGTCGGTGAATTTTTCACTGTCCATCGGCTCCAACGGATCCTGATTTTGCATCTGCGTGGTCAGCAGCAGCAAAAAGTCGTCCATGGTTTGCTGGAGCGTTTCCTTGTCGTTGATCGACCCGGATTTCGGGGTGACGATATCGACGCCGTTAACTTGACCAATGTCTGTCATGGTTCTGGCTCCCTACACCGCGATGCTGACCACACCCTCGTGCCAATCCGATGGATTGGCCGCCGCCGGGCGCGGGTCATCAAGGTTGCTGCTGCGGATGTCTTCCTCGGCCGAACAATCGGCCTGGCCGCTCGTGTTGTGGGACGTGTCCTGGCCCTGGCTGTTCTGGCCCTCTCCCTTCAGGCTGAAGGAAAGCGAGCCGCTGTCGGGCTTTAAGCCGGCGTCCTGCAGGGCTTTTTCCAGGCCCCGAAGATCGCGCTGAAGGAGATCCAGGGTGTCGGGCCGGTCAACGGACACCACGGCCTTGACCGAGCCGTCGGTTCCCAGGTCCAGCTTGATGTCGACCCGGCCCAACTCGCTCGGATTGAGTTGGAGCGTGATCCGATCCTTGCCGCCGGACAGCGCGCGGTTGATTTGCGCGGCGACTTGATCGACGGCGGGCGGAACCAAGCCGGCCGCGGGCTTGGCGGCTTGGGTCGCGGCGTTGACGCCGCGGCTGCTGGTGATTTCGCCCGGCAAGACGGCCTGTAGCGTTAAGGGCGCATCACCGGTCTTGGTCGCAGCCGGGGAGGTCGTCGGGTCACCCGGGCCGACCAGTCCCGCCAGCGGTCCAGCCAAGGCCGTGCCATCCAGCTTGGCCTTGGCGGCGCCAGAGGCCAGCAGTTGGCTCAAATCCGCGGGCGCGCCGTCGCTGTTGCCCTGGGCCAGCGCCAAGAACAGGGCGTCGCCGCCAACTTTATTCTGCGGCAGCGAGTCCAGGCCGCCCCGCTGCACGGTCAGCGAGAGATCCAGGTCCTGATCCGCGATTTGGCTGAGCAAGCCTTGTTTTTGCTGGCCTTGGATCAGGCGCTGCAAGAGTGCGCTGTCCTGGTCCGGCCCGTCCAAGGATTGGTCGTCGGATGTCAGAAAAGGGGATTGAGATCCGGCGGCTGGGCCGGTTTTTCCGCTGAGGGTTTGCTGAATCTGCGCCAGGATATTGGCCTGCAGGCTTGCCGCCGCAGTGCTGCCGGCCGGCGGGACGGCTGGCGCGGTCGCTGCGGTGCCGCCGGCGGCCAGAGCGGCTGGCGCGGTTTGCGCCAAACTCGCCAGGATTGCAGCGGCTGAGACCGCCGGATCGGTTGGGTCGGCGCTGTCCTCGTTTGCGTTTTCCGCCGCTGTATCGGTCGCCGTGTCGGTCGCCAGCTTTCCATCGGCGGCGGTTTTCTGGCTGGCAGACTCCTGCTTGGCGTTGTCTTGGGCGTCGCCGGAGTCAAGCGCGTCGGTCTTACCCGCCTCAGCGGCATCGGAGCCGATAACCGGCGCCTCGGCGTCGGCATCGTCCGCGCGGGTGTCTGTTGGACGGGCGTCTGTTGAACGAGAGTCCGTTGCGCGTGACCTTGATCGATCCGAGTCGACGGTTCGATCGGCATCACGGTTTTGGCTGGACCGTGCGTCCGGGCCGTCAGCGCGGTCTTTCAACCTGGGCTCGGATCTGCGGCTTTCTGTTGTGTCTCGGGCATTGTCCTTGCCATCGCTTGCAGCCGATTCGGCAACCATCTGGGCAAAGAAATCGCTGGCATCCGCGGTGGAACTTCGGGAAACCGCTCCACCGGCGGAAGGGGACCGAGTGACGGAAAGTATGTCCAACATCTCTGGCTCTTCTTAGCTTGGCGTTGACGTGGTGGCCGACGACGGCCGGGATCGGAACGGGACCGGGCAAAAACAGCCGTGATTCAAGGGTGCGTAACCGGTGAGTCACGGGCAATTCGCCGGCCCGGTGGCGAAGTCAGCCGCCGCCTAGCTGGCGTGAAGGCTGGCTTCGTTCCGGTTCGGTCGGGCGATCTGCGAGTCCAGTTCGGACCAAGAGCGCCGGAGCGGCTCCAACAGTTGGATGGCGTCCACGGCGACCTGGGCGTCGTTGTAGAGGTTGATGCGACTGAGGCGGGCCATCAAGAAGCTGTAGAGCTTGCCGAGGTTGCCGGCGACTTCACCGCCCTGTTTTTCATCCAGGCAGTTGTAGAGCGTCGCCAGGAACTCATAGGCCATGTTGACCGAATTGCACCGGGTTTCGATGTCATTGCGATTCACCGCTTCAATCGCCGTGCGCAGATTGGCGATCGTCTCGTCGTACAGGAAGACGATCATGCTGGCTGGCGATTTCGCGAGCAGGTCTTTGGTGTTGATCTGACTCATGGCGTAGGCCATTTTCTTCTCCTTCAAATTCCAGGTTGCTCGGCGACATCGCGTGCTATCGGATTTCGCCGCTCGCTTGGCCGGCCAGGATGATCTGGCCGCGCCAAGAGATTACTGGAAGAGCTGCATCAGATTTCCGGGCAACTGGTTGGCCTGCGCCAACATCGATACGGCGGACTGAACCAGGATCTGCTTGGAGGTGAAGTTGCTCATCTCCGCCGCCACGTCCAAATCCATCAGCGCCGAACGGGCGGCCTCGGTATTTTCCACGGTGGTGGCGATGTTGGCCGAGGCAAACTCCAATCGGTTCTGTGACGCGCCTACCTCAGCCCGGTTTTCCGCCAATTTGTCGATAGCGGCGTTTACCAGGCCCATCGCTGTTTCAGAGTTGGCCAGGGTTGTGATGTCGGAGCTTTCCAAGCCGGCAGCCAGGTTGGCCGGGTCGGCGGCATTGACGCTGACCGAAATCACGTCATCGAGACCGATGCCGGTGCCGATGCGGTAGCTGAGCGCCAGGCTCGATCCGCCGCCGCCGACGGTGAAGTCAGAGGTTGCCAGGGTCGAGTCAATGGCAACGGTCTGGTCGAACGAGGCCTCCATATCGAGGGAAAGGCCGAGGGCGTCAAAATTAAGGGTCATCGCCGAGGTATTGGCGCCATCGACGCCGGTCAGCGTCTGGCTGGCGATCTGCACGCCACCGCGGTTCACATTGGCGGTCAAGCGGTCAGTGGCTGCATCGTAGCCAATATCGACGTCATCGCCCACTTGGATCAGGGTCGAGCCGCTGAACTTATAGTTGGTGAGGCCCACCGACGCATCGATGGTCGTGCCGAGCGTACCGGTGCTCAGACCACCGCCTGCAAGCAGCGCGGTGCCGTTGAACTGGGTGTTGGAGGAAATGCGGTCGATTTCCTTCACCAGCTCCTGGTATTCGGTGTCCAGCATGCCGCGTTCCGTATTGGAAAGCTGGCCTGAGCTGGCCTGAACCGCCAGGGTTTTCATTCGCACCAAGATGTCCTGTGTCCGGGACATGGCGCCGTCAGCAATCTGCAGCATGGAAATTGCCTGCCCGGCGTTGACGTTCACCTGCCGTAGGGCCTTGACCTCCGCGGAGAGGCGCGAGCCGATGGCTAGGGACGCCGCATCATCCTTGGCGGACAACACACGCGAACCGGACGAAAGCTTGGCGACCGAGTTGGTCGCTTCCTTGTCAGCAATAGCAAGTTGCCGGTGGGCAACGTTCGCTGCAAAATTGGAGATCACATTAAGTGGCATTGCCAGGGTCTCCTTCGGAGTTTCTGAGGAGCCTCAGAGAAGCCTGCTTCTCTCGTGTGAGGCTTCCTTTTCTCCTAAGTTGGTCCGGCAAAGCCGAGACCAGGGTGATTGGGGTCTAAGTCAATTTTTGCCTTGCTGCGCGGATGGTTTGCGTAGAAAGACAAACTCTAAACAGCAAGGCCCGTGCCAAGTTAAAAATACTTAGTAACGAATTGATTTCACTTAATAAATTTACGAATTATCTGAGTAGATTTGGCAAAAAGGCCGGGGAGAAAGAAAAAATTTCAGGGTGCCGGGGGCAAATAGTTCCTGGTTTTCGCGGTCTTTTTTGCCGGTTTCGCCCGGCACCCTGTCGGTTGGGCTGCCCAGGCGGGCGGCAGCGGCGGTATCAAGAGCAAGACAGCAACGCCGGTGGCGGCGGCGGCGGAGCGAGCACGGCCCGACGCAAAAAAAAACGCTCCCGGCAGTAGCGGGGAGCGTTTCAACGAAATTCGACGGGCGTGTTTGCCGGCTGGTCGCTCAGCCGGTCAGCAAGATGGCGATGGAATCCTGGGCGCCGTTGGACAGCTTGGGATTGGATACCCGGTTGCTGGTCGCGCCATTCATTTGCCGCGGCGCGCCACCCGGCATGGGGGTGTTTTGCGCCGCCAGTTGATTCCAGGAGTCGCGAATCGGTGTCAGCAGGCCGATAATCTGTTGGGCGACTTCCTTATCATTCTTGAAGTCGATATCAGGCAGCTTGCGAAGAATGAAGCCATAGAGGTTGGCCAGGTTGTTCGCCACTTCCCCGCCGCGCTCCATATCAAGGGTGATGTCGAGGTGGTTGATGATGTCGAAGGTCTTTTTGTTGTTTTTGTGCCGCCCTTCGATATCGCCGTTTTCAATGCAGCGGATGACGTCATTCAATGCGCGTATCGCACGGTCAAAGAGCATTGCCACCAGCTTGGCCGGCGACGCCATCATTACCTGTTGGTTTTGATAGATACTGGCAGCGTTTCTGGTCACTGATTTTACTCCTTGCCCGAATCTCGAGCGTTTATCTTACGGATCTCAACTGGTGTCAGTTTAACTTTTAAAGGTTAGGCAAGCACTAACGGCGGGGCGCGAGAATCGCTAGCTGGCGAACATCGCGTCGGTGATCTGTGTCAGGTAGTTCTTTTGTGTGTTCATCGACGCCAGGGCGCGTTCCATACTCACGTAGCGTTCAATCAGCCGGTCGCGCTCGTACTCCAATCGATCGTTCATGAAGTCGACGCGCTCCTGGCCGGTGATGTTGCTGGCTTCCAACGCGTTTCTTTCCGCGTCGATGGCCCCGGTGCCGCCGGCCAGGGTTCGCTCCAGCGCGAAGTACATCTTCGTGCCAAAACCAACCGAGTAATCCAGCTGCACGCCGCTCAGCGAGGTGGTGCCGTCATAGAGCAGCGACAGGCCGCTGGCGTTGGTTAGACTGGTGGCGGTCAGCAACCGTCCATCGGTGATCACGGAGCCGTCGTCAGACCCATCGGCCAGTCCGTTGATGTTGGCTGAGATGATGAAGTCTTCGGTCTGCGTCAGACCGAGGCTGGTCAGCAGATCACCGGTGTCGCCGCCGACAACGAGATTTGTCGATGTCCCGAGAATTTGCAGTGTGTCGCGCAAGGTCGTGCTGTCTTCGACGGCGCGCGCCTGTACGTCCCCGGTGGGAAAGGCGGTGTTGATCGCGGTGATCAGGCTGTCCAGGCTGTCGGTCGTCACATCATAGGCAATGGCGGTGCCGTTGATGGTGAAGCTGCCGGTGGTGGTGGCGCCGAAGGAGTTGACGGCATCATTGAGCTTGGCCGTCGAATCGGCGATTTCAACGGCGTCATACTGACCGGCGCCGATCTGTCCGATGTTGAGGGTGTAGCCTGTCGCGCTGTAGGCCGTACTGCTGTCGAAGGCCAGCAGTGACACCCGCGGGTCGCT
Organism: uncultured Rhodovibrionaceae bacterium; assembly: GCA_963976695.1. Classification (GTDB taxonomy): domain Bacteria; phylum Pseudomonadota; class Alphaproteobacteria; order Kiloniellales; family DSM-21159; genus CAXBMB01. Next base: position 17,092 of record CAXBMB010000011.1, on the reverse strand, counting down.
CGACGAGAAATCCAATGCGAAGAGTCGCTTGACGTCGACTGGGTTGTTCAGCAGCGCATCATTGAGCTCTTGGTCATTGATTTTCAGGGTATAGAGCAGGCTGGGATCGGACAGGCCACTGTCGGTGACAAAGGAGATGCCAATTTGGTTCAACACCGAAAAGGCGGTCGAGGTTCCATCCGCGCCGGCGCCCAAAAGCGACGAAAGCTGCGACTCGACGTCGGCCAGCGCGCGGCTGGAAAAGAGCGCGCCAGCATCGTTTATTTTCTCGCCGGTCTTTTCATCCACCAGGGTTTGACTGTTGGCGAACACCTTGACGGCGTTGTAGGCCTCGACAAAGTCGGTGATGGCGGTCTTGACGCCGTTGAGATCCTGTTCGACATCAAACTTTATGGTTGTGCCGACCTCGGCCTGGAACAGCGACAGGGTGATCCCCTCGTAAAGATCGTCGATGGTGTTTTCGGCCCGCTCGACGATGAGATCGGTCTTGGCGATGGACAGGCCCGTCAGCACGGTATCGGTGTCGTTGAGCAGATTAAGCTCCACACCGGCGTCGCCGACGATCTGAAGTTTTTGCACGCCGCCATCAAGCACCACGCTGGCGGTGACGCCGGCGATGGCGCTGATCGAGCTGGCGAGCGTGGTGACGCTGTCGGTGTCGCTGTAGCTGACGGTGCCAAGCAGCGCGCCAGCGCTGTCGCGAATATCAAAGGCGTAGGTGCCGGCGGTCACGCCATAGCTGCTGAGCAGGTCGCTGCCGCTGACAATCGGCGCCGATTGCCAAATGTTGGCGTCCAGCAGACCATCGACACGCAATTGCGCTTTCTGCGCCGCTTGCAATTCGTTGGCGAAGGTTACCCCGGCGTCGATTGAAATTCCCAGGTCGGCGAGCACGCCGCCGATTTCATTGGTGACGGCGATATCGACGCCGGTCTTGTCGCTGGTAACCACCAGGATATTTTTGCTGGTGCCGATGGTGACGATGGAAGAGGACACGCCGGTGGCGTTGATGCCGGTATTGGCGTTGTTGATGCGATCGCGCAAATCCTTCAGGGTGTCGGCGGCGCCGACCGTGATTGTCGTCCCGTTGATGTCAAAGCTGCCGGAGATCGATCCGGAAACGCCGCCGAACGCCAAACCCAGGTCGTCGGTCAAGGTCGTGGCGTTGGCGGTCGCGAAGCGATTGGCCTTGGCGATCTGAAGCACTTCCATTTCGTGGGAGCCGACCAGCGCCGCGTTGGAAACGGTGAAGCCGACGATGCTCGCGGGATCGCTGGCGGCCAGGGTGTCTGTGCGACTGGCCGAGGCGTAGCCTGATTTTGCTTCGAAAATATCTCCCGAGTTGCCGAAGGTCACGTTGCCGTAGAGGTCGCGTAGAGATCCCTGCAGGGCGGCGGTCAAGGTCGTCAGTTCATCAAGGGCGTCGATTCGCGCCTGGTTGGTTTCGATCTTGGCCTCAATCGAATCGATCGGAATCCGCTTCGCCGAGATGGTGGCTTCGACGAGCGCATTGTAGTCGATGCCAGACCCGATACCGGAAAAGCGAACCTTGCCGGCATCATCCGTGACTGTGTTGAAACTGAGATCAGACATCGCGCTATACTTTCAAGTCGACTTTGAGGTCTTCTAGGTATTGTCGAAGCGCGGCTGCGGAACTCAACAGTTCTTCGGCCGGTATCTGATGCGTTGCTTCACCACTCTCCTTGTCGACGAAAACCGCAACAACCTGGTTGGTTTCCTTATCGTAGTCCAAGGAGACTTTGGTTGGGGAAATGGGTGGAAGGGCTGGAGGCGGTTGGGCCTCTGCTTTTTCGGTCTGGTTCAGGCTTTCTGTCGCCCGTGGCGCCTCCTGCTGGAGGAGTTGAGCGGCTTTTTTGGGCCGACTTTCCGCTTGAGAGCGGGTGTAGCTGGCTTGATCGAAAGTCTGAGACCTTGAATGGACTGGTTCCATTTTCCGTCTCGCGCATGGCTGTTTTTGGGCCTGCGCCTCCTCTTCTGCCCCTATCCCTGAGCGCCGGGGTTTTCCCCTTGTGACACATCAAGTCTTCGGTGCTCAATTACATGCAGTAATCGTGCCATCTTCCGAAGAGACAGTTTTCCCTGTTATTTTTTATGGAGACGCAGCGGAAGGAGAGCGGAGAGGGGGGACCCCTCTCCGCTTTCTTGAAAAACCTTAACCGAACAGTCGGGTCAGGTTCTGAGGCAGCTGGTTTGCCTGCGACAGCATGGACACGCCTGCCTGGATCAGGATCTGCTTGGAGGTGAAGGAACTCATCTCCGCTGCGACATCCAAGTCCATCAGGGCCGACCGGGCCGATTCGGAGTTTTCCATGGCCGTCGAGATGTTTGCCGCGGCAAATTCAAGACGGTTCTGGGAGGCGCCGACAGAGGCGCGGTTTTCCGCCAACTTATCAATGGCGGTGTCGATCCGGGTCATCGCCGTTTCCGCATTGGCGGAAGTGGTGATGTCGGAGGTGTCCAAGCTGGCCGAAAGATCGGCCGCCTTGGCGGAGTTGATCGTTACCGCGATCTCATCCTGGGCGATGGTTCCGGTGCCGACCCGATAGGTCAGACCCAGGGAGCTGCCGCCGCCAGCGACGGTGAAGTCAGATGTCGCCAGCGTGGAGTCAATGGCAACGGTCTGATCGAACGCGACTTCCATGTCCAGGGACAGGCCGATGGCGTCGAAGTTGATGGTTTGCGTCGCCGTGTTCGCACCGTCAACGCCGGTGAGGGTCTGGCTGGCAATTGCAACGCCACCGCGATTGACAGTGGCGGTCATGCGGTCATTGGTTGCATCGTAGCCAATGTCAACATCGTCGCCAGCTTTGATCAGGGTGTTGCCGGCGAAGTTGTAGTTGGTCAAGCCAACGCTGGCATCGATCGTGGTGCCAAGTGTGCCGGTTGACAGGCCACCGCCTTTCAACAGCGCGGTGCCGTTGAACTCGGTATCCGTTGCGATACGGTCAACTTCGCTGAGCAGCTCCTGGAACTCCTTGTCCAGCATGCCACGCTCGGTATCGGACAACTGACCGGAAGAAGACTGCACGGCCAGCGTCTTCATCCGCACCAGGATGTCCTGGGTACGTGACATCGCGCCATCTGCGATTTGCAGCATTGAAGTGGCCTGCCCGGCGTTGACCTGCGCCTGCTTGAGCGAGCTAACCTCAGACTCAAGACGAGAGCCAATAGCCATGGCAGCGGCGTCGTCCTTGGCCGTCAGCACCCGGGTACCGGATGACAGCTTCGCCACGGAGTTCGAAGCAGCGGCATCAGAAGCAGCCAAGTTACGGCGTGCCGTCGCGGCTGCAGCATTAGATACGATATTAAGGGCCATTTTAAAGTCTCCTACTTGGATGGGATGGAAAGCCCCGGCTTCCTGCCGAGACACCGCCTACCTGGCAGCGCTAAATGCTACGCAATGTACGTGCCAGGACCGGCAATTTTTTCCAGGTCATTGGTTAACGCGTTGAATAAATTTGGAAAATACCAACTTCGTCGATCAAATGCGCTAGGTTATGGAAAGGTGCGGCAATTTTTTCCCGGCGGGCCGTGAGAAAAAGCGGAAGATATTGCCTAGTTGGGCAAATTTTGCCGGGGAGGATCTTCCGCTATCGTCGCGCCAAGGGGAAGTTTTTGCCTAGCCGACCCTCGGGCCGTGGCGTCGGGTCAAGTCAAGTCAAGTCAAGTCAAGTCAAGTCAAGTCAGGTCAAGAAGGACCGCCCGACCGGGCCCAAAACCAGAAAAGATCGGCGCGCCGATCTTTTCTTCCAGGCTGTCGTATCAGGGCCGTGAAACGCCGCTAGCTGTCGCCTGCCCGGCAAGCCGCCCGGGGCGGCCGGCCCGGTCAGGCGTTCCGGTCAATCGTTATCGTGCAGCGGCAAGGCGTGACGCAGGTCATAGTCGGAATTGTGCAGCACAACCTGACGGCCCGTGCGGTTGATCAAATCGACGATCACCGGGGCCCGTAGATTGACGGTCATATCGAAGCCGGAGGGCGATTGCCGCAGGGTGACCAGCAGCAAAAAGGCTGCGTCCGCGCTGTCGATTCCCTGGATCACGAGCAACTCATCCAAGTCGGCCTGCGCGACCAGGCCGGACTCTTCCATCAACGGCGTGACAATAAAGGAGAGCTGAGGGTCCTCCAAGGATTGCATCAACTTGAAAGTGGCCAGTTGCGGCTGGGGCAGGTTGGCCAAGCCAAAGTGTTTGCTGCGGGAAAAACCCAGCAGACCCTGGGGCAAATAGAGAGAGTTGGCGGCGGTGAACTCGTAAACGCCAAAGCGGGTTTCCACCATGGTGCTGGCGGGGGGGATGCCAAACTGTGGTTGTGTTTCGGCGGTGGCCTGCGTGCTGTGCATTTGTACTCTCCCTAGTCCGGCCAGTGTGCCGCGGCGGGGTTAATGGTCGATGAAAGAAACTTGGCCTATCTCAAATAATTCCACAGTCCGATCTGCTGCATCTGGGTGGTGATGAGATAGCCAGCCTCCAGTTGGGTCTTCTGGGACGAAAGGCGGGTCATGGCTTCGGCGATGTCGACGTTTTCGACCTCCCCCATGTTTTCGTCCAGGAAGATCTGAGTGTTGCTCAGACGCTCATCGGTCTGTTCAAGCGTTGCAAGAGACGCGCCAATTTCCGAACGCACATTGGGTAATTCGTCCACGGCTTCCTGCACAAGCGCCAAGGCGTTGTTCAATTCGACCGTGTCGACCGAGCCGGGTGCGCCGGCGTCCTTGATCATATCCAGGCCGCGCAGCAGCTTTTCGAACGCCGGAATGTCAGCGGTAATGCCATAGTCCAGGGTCATGGCGGTATCGATCCGGGCCGATTGAACCAGGCTGTCGCCGGCGTAATAGCCGGCGTTTCCCACCGTGGGGTCGAGGGGATCGTAGCCGATGTTATCCGGGTTGTAGCTGCTGAGGTCGACCGGTCGGGTGTCGGTCAGGCCGCCGGAAAACAGAAAGCGGCCATCGCTTTGAACGTTCAGCAAGGAGGCGAACTGCTCCATGAAATTGCTGGCCCGGGTGTCGAGCGCCAAATCATCCGCATTGCCGGAGTTCAGGCCGTTCAACAGCAGCTGTTGGATGTCGCCGGCCATCTCCTCCATCTGGGAGACCGACGTTTCCATCTGATTCAGCCGGGTTTGCGTGGTGGTGATGTTCTTTTGATAGGCGGAAAACTTGGTTGTCGCGTCCTCAAGGGAAAGAAGGTTTCGCGCGTCCTGGGCGATCCCGGCATAGCTCTGGCTGGTTTTGCCGCTGGAAATTTGGATTTGCAGATCCTGAACGCGACTTTGGGTCACCATGTTGCGATAGGCGGAAAAATCACTGACGGCTGCTGATGATACGCGAAACATCTAAGCTTCTCCTTTAGCGGAGGATATTGAGCAGGGTATCAAGCATTTCTTGGGCGGCGTTCACCACCTGCGCCGAGGCCTGATAAGCATTCTGGAAGACGATCATGTTGGACAGTTCGAGGTCCAGGTTCACGGCGCTTGAGGAACTGTAGCGATAGCTGATCTCTTCGAAGAGCGCCTGCTGAAATTCGGTGTCCTTGCTGGCGCGGTTGGCGGCGACGGAATTGTTGCCGATTATCTCGCCGGCATAGCCGGAAAGGGTGGTCTTCAGATTGGGCAGGTCGCCCGACGCGCCGAACACCAGGGGTTTCTCAAACAGCTCCGACAGGCTCACCATGATGGAGTTGTCGCCCATGCCGATTCCAGACTGGCCAAGCGCGGGGGCGTTTGCGCCGCTGTCCTTGTTGAGCGTGCCGCGCGCCAGATAGGATTCCGTGGTCACGATGTCGCTGCGAATTTTCAGCCCGCCGGCAATTCCGCCGATGGCGTCGCCGGGGGAGTTGCCGCCGGTAATCAGCAAGTCGTTCAGGCCAAAGAAATAGGAAAGGCCGTTGTAGGTGTCGGCGCCAAAGGTGACCTGTTGATCGCCCAGGTCAACGATGCCCAGGCTGTTCACCGCGTTGTTGGCGCCGATCTGCAGGTTGCCGTTGGCGGTCGAGGCCGTCGCGTTGGCGCCGAGGTTGGTGTTGATGGCGGCGGCGATGGCGTCGACGGTGTAGCTTCCCGCCGGCAGATCGTAGTAGTCGACAAAGTCGCCGCCACTATCGAGCACGCCGATGCGCGTGTCGCTGGTCAGGGTCACCGTATCCACCGAGGTGTCGGCGAAGCTGCGGGTGCCGGTGAGGCTGTTGGGGGCGGGGAAGGAGGTGCCTTGATTGTGAAGCTCGTTCACTTCATTGCGCAGCATTTCGGTGAGTCGATCGAGTTCCGCCTGCAGGTCCGGCAGGGTGCTGTCGCGCATCTCGACAAGCGCCGCGATGGCGCCGTCGCCGAATTGGTTGGTGATGTCGCGGCCGCGCAGGTCGATGCCGTCGATTTGACCGCCGGCGTAGGAACTGCTGGCCCCCATGGCGGTTACCGAGTTGTGACTGAGCGGAGTCGCGCTGGTGTCGGCCAGCTGCAGGCCGTCCTTGGTGAAGATCACCACTTCGCCGGTGCTGCGGGTGTAGTAGCTGAAGTCCATGTTCTCGGCGAGGGTGGCGATCTCGGTGTCGCGCTTGTCGGCGAGGTCGGCGGTGTTGATCCCCTGAGCCATCGCGGTGGAGATTTCCAGGTTGAGCTTGGCAATGGCTTTCAAGTTGACGTTCATGTCGTCGATGTTGGCGGAAATTTCCCGGTCCGCATCGAGGCGCAGGTTCTGGATGGTGTCGCTCATGCTGGTGATCTGGCTGGTAACCTGCTGCAGATCGTTGATTGCGGAGGTTTGCAGGCTGGGGCTTTCCGGCGTTGCCGAAAGGGCGCTGATGGCGGCGGCCAGATCGGCGAGATTGTTGCTGATCGAGCTGTTGGAATCGGGCGAACCAAACAGATCTTGCGTTCGCGCGAAGTATTTCGACGTGGTTTCGTTCATCGCCATGCTGGCGGTGGTCGCGCGCAGTTCGGCTTGCAGGCGCGCATCGACGAAGCGATCGACATTGGCGATTTCCACCCCGCGCCCGGCGCCATCCAGCACCCGCGACGACATATTCACCGACTTGGCGGTGTAGCCTTGGGTGTTGACGTTGGAGATGTTGTTGGAAATCACCGTCAACGCGGCCTGGTTGGCTTGCAGGCCTGATATCGCCGTGTTGAGTGTCAGTCCGACCGACATGGTGTTCTATCCTTTGTCGTGTTCTTCGGCGGTTCGGCTTGAAATAGCGTGGCGCCGAGTATCCTGTGTAGTGAGTGTCGTGTGGATCAAGCGCTGTGGGGCGCCCGTGTCTGCTGGGTTGAGCGGCCGGAAGCTAGAGGCTTCGATCGAGGGTAACGGGCTTGGGTACGCTGGCGCCGGCGTAGGAACCGGTCATCATTTTCCCCTGGGCCGAGTAGGCGGTGGGGTTGCTGTTGTTGCTCTTGACTTCTTGCATGATGTGCTGAAGCAGCCCTTCGGTGACGTCCCGCGCGGCGCGCAGCGCCCGGGCGTTTTCGTTAAGGACCTTTTGGAACTGCTCGGAAATTTGGCGCAGCTCGCGGCGCTGTTCCGGCGGCAACTGGGTCAGCCACGTCGGATTGTTGTGCAGGTCCTCCATCGCGGCCTGATAGGCGGCGGCCAGGACGATTTTCTCCTGCTGAAGGTCCTGCACATCGGTGGGCTTCATCGAGCGAAGCAGGCCGATTTCGTCCTCCAGAACCTTGATCAACCGACTGGTGATTTGCAGGAGCTCGGGAATTCTGCTGCGCGACGGCGCCGGCTTTTCAACGGTTTGCACTTGGGGGGTGGTCAGTTCCGGGTGCATCACTGTACCTCCTGAAGCTGCAAGAGTTCACGGGCTACTGAATCAGCAATGCCCAGGCTGTTGGATTTGGCGATTTCCTTGCCGTACTCGTCGAGCAGCAGCGAGCGGAAGGTCTTTTCCGCCATGCCGCCGCCGAAGGGGCCATCGGTGTCCAGGCCTTCAAACATCGGCGCCATCATCTGGGCGACGAACATGGCTTCGAAGTCCCGACCGATCTGTTGCGCTTGCTCTTCCGTCATCGTGCCGGAGCGGGCGCGGGCGGTTGCGATCGCGGTGAAGTCGGCGGCGCTGCTGCCCTGCGAGGTAAAGAGCGCCTGGTTTGCGGTCGGATCCATTACATCACCTCGATTTCTGCTTGCAGGGCGCCCGACGCCTTGATCGCCTGTAGGATCGAAATCATATCGCGGGGACCGACCCCCAAGGCGTTCATACCGTCCACCAACTGCTGCAGGCTGACGCCTTCCTTAAGCACGGTGAGGCGCTTGTCGCTGTCATCCTCGATCTGGATGTCGGTGCGGGCCACGGTTTCGGTGTTGCCCTGGCGAGCGAAGGCGTTGGGTTGGCTAACCTGCGGCGATTCGGAGATCCGGATGGTCAAATTTCCCTGGGCGATGGCCACTTGGGAGATGCGCACATTGTCGCCGATCACGATGACGCCCGACCGTTCGTCGATCACCACGCGGGCGACTTGATCGGTTCGCACCGGCAACTGCTCGATGTCGGTCAACAGGCTGACGGTGGAGCCCTGATAGTCTTGCGGGACGTCGATCACCACGGTCCCGGGGTCGATCGGCTGCGACACCGGTTGCCCGAGAAAGGCGTTGATGGCCTGCGAAATTCGGCGGGCCGTGGTCAAATCCGGGTTGCGCAGGGCAACTTGAACACTGGTCAGGGTGTTGAGTTCGAAGCTGATTTCTCGTTCGATGATTGCGCCGTTGGCGATGCGCGCCGTGGTCGGCACACCCCGGGTTACGGTTTGGCCCTCGCCCTGGGCGGAAAAGCCGCCCACCGCCAAGGGCCCCTGCGCCACGGCGTAAATTTCGCCGTCGGCGGCAACCAGGGGGGTAACCAGCAAGGTGCCGCCAAGCAGGCTAGAGGCGTCGCCCAAGGCCGACACGTGCACATCCATACGCGTGCCTTGCCGGGCGAAGGGGGGCAGGGAAGCCGTGACCATGACCGCCGCCACATTGTCGGTGTCCAGGTCGGCGCTGCGGGCATTGATCCCCAGACGCTGCAGCATGCCGATCAGGCTTTCGCGGGTGAAAACCGCCGCGCCCAGGTCGTCGCCCGTGCCATTCAAACCAACCACCAAGCCGTAGCCGACCAGCAGGTTGTCGCGGATACCTTCAAAATCAGCAACGTCCTTGATGCGCGACTGGGCGGTCGCCGAGGTGTTGAAAAGCGCAAGGCTCAACAGCAACAGCAGGACAGAAAATCGTTTGATATGATCGGATGTGCGCATGGCTTTGCTTCTTCCTTTGACGCTTTTTGCGTCGCATTTCGACAACTGATATGCGAAAACCGTGCCATCTATAAATAATGCGTGATATCAATGAGATAGTAAAATTTCTCAGAACTGTTTTGCGGCGAATTACCGGGTAAACCGCGAGGCTAGGCAAGAAAATCTGTGCCGGCGGGGGCAAAGATTGCCTAGAGTCGGATTTGCCCTCGCCGGGGAAAATCTGCCAGCGCGGCGATAAGGCGATGCGCTTCTTTTACCGCCGGGCGCCGGCTGGCGCCGTCCCGGCTGTGGGCCGTTAAGGCAGGACGGCTTCCGCGCGGTGATTGGGCGGCGCGCCGCAGACCGGCGCAAGCAAGAATTGATCCCTATGATTTCATAGGTTTGACCGGAGATTTAACGACTTTTTAACGACAGTTGGCGCAGCTTGTCGCCAAGCGCCTTTCCGGTCGGCGTTTTGTCCGACCGCTGTTGGGGCCACGCTGGTCGCCAGTGCGACGGGCCGATGTGGCGGGCAGCGAATGTCCGACAGAATTTGAAACAAAAACAGATTGGCTCTGCCACCTTGATGCGGTGGCGCAACTGGGGGACTATAGGTCGATGATCACCCTCGATCGCGGCAGATGCCGGGGATAAAACACAACCGATATGAAAATCGATCCAAACGCACAAATTCGCACAGCCAGCGTTAAGCGCAAGGACAAGTCCAAGACGTCCGGCGGCGAGTCTTTTGCCAAGGCGCTTGAAGGCGAGGAAAAGACCTCGGCGGCGAGCGGCGCGGCGCCGGTCGCCACCGTCGATGCGCTGCTTTCCCTGCAGGAAGTGCCGGATGCCTTGAGCGGTCAGGCCCAGGCGCAGCAGCGCGGAGAAGATCTGTTGGATCAACTCGACCAGATCCGTCTCGGCCTGTTGGAGGGCCGACTGGCGCCGGTTCAAATCGAACGGCTGGTTCGGCTGGCCGCCAGCAAACGAGAACAGGTCTCCGATCCGAAGCTGCTGGATGTTTTGGATGAAATCGAGATCCGCGCCGCGGTGGAGTTGGCCAAGCTGGGGCGCTGACCTCCCGGCCTCCGGTTGATTTTTGCGGTTGGACGCCGCCGGGCGCGCCGGACAATCTCGCCGATAAACCGGCGCGCGGCCAATGCCAAACCGACTTATCCCAGGCGCGATACGCGCCGCTTTGCGGAATGACTTGTGCGACAGCAAAAAATTTCTATACTCGCGCCGCGAATGCTCAATTCAACGCGGTGCTATGAATGACGGTTACACTTTCACCAGAATATCTTCCAAGCGAAGACGAAGAGTTTATGAATGAGCGGATGCTGGAGTATTTTCGGCAAAAGCTACTGAATTGGCGTAGCGAATTGCTGCGCGAATCGGGTGAAACGCTGAACCACCTTCAGTCCGAAAGCTTGGCGGAGCCTGATTTGACCGATCGGGCGACCTTGGAAACCGATCGCTCGCTGGAGTTGCGGACGCGGGATCGCGAGCGCAAGCTGATCAGCAAGATCGATTCGGCGCTGGAGCGAATTGATAACGGAACCTACGGGTACTGCGAGGAAACTAACGAGCCGATTTCCTTGCGTCGTCTGGAAGCCCGGCCCGTGGCCACCCTGTCGGTGGAAGCGCAGGAACGGCACGAACGGGCGGAAAAAACCCAGCGCGACGATTGATCAAGGCTCGGGGTGATCCCGTTGACTGGTTAAGTAAAAAAGGCTGCCCGAACCGGCAGCCTTTTTTTGCGCCGTGAGCGCGCGGTCGTCGCCGGCTCTTTCCCAACCACGAGATCGGCAGCTGGCCCGGCGGGCAAAAAAAAGGGGCCGGCCCCAAGGGAGCCGGCCGAAGTTTTGCCATGCGCTGGTTTCCTGTTCTCGGCACTGCCAAGGATGAGGAAACCGGTGCTTCTTGAGCCGCCGCGCCGGTGGCGCGACCGCGAAGGGTGAGGGGTGACGGGAACCTCTGGGGTTGAAAAAATCGCGCCGCGCCGGGGTCGGGCCGGCCGGGTCATGTGCGCCGCCCGCCGGCAGCGCACGCCGGCGCGCTGCCGGCGTACGGAAGGCGGGCCTGGCGGTCAGAACGGCCAGAGAATGTCATAAATCTGTTGACCGTAGCGGGGCTGTTGAACATCGCTGAGCTGGCCGCGTCCGCCATAGGAAATCCGGGCTTCGGCGATCTGATTAAAGGATATGGTGTTGGTGTTGGTGATGTCCTCGGCGCGGATGATCCCCGCCACCTGCAGCTCACGGATTTCGAAGTTGACGCGGGTTTCCTGGCGCCCGGCGATCACCATGTTGCCGTTGGGCAGAACTTGCGTGACCATAGCCGCGACGGTCATTTTGATGCTCTCGTTGCGTTTGACCGTTCCCTTGCCGTTGGACTTGGAGTCGCTGTTGGCGTTGATCAGCGAGGTCGGATCGACGCCGGTCAACACCTCACCGAGTTGGGTTTCCCAGCCGAGTGCGTTGGTCAGGCCGGCGTTTTCCGAGTTGTCTCGGGTGCGCTCGGTCTCATTGGAGAGGTTGGCGCTGTCGTTGATCTGGATGTCGACCGTGATCAGGTCGCCGACGTTGCGGGCCCGTTGGTCCTTGAAAAACGAACGGCTGCCCTGGCGCCAGAGCGAGTTGGCTTCCTGGACGTACGCCTCTTCGGCCGGCTGGGGCATTGGCAGCACCAACGGCCGGTTGCCGTTCAGCTTGGCGGGGTTGTCGATCTGACTGAGCGCGGGGGCCTGCCCGACATTGGCAAGGCGCTCGGTAAACAGACAGCCGCTCAGCGAACCGGCCAACAGCAAGGCGGCGGTTGTCTTGGCTAAGCGGAGGATTTGCGATTTTCTGTTTGAGTTGCGCATGGCTTTCCTCATGGGAATATTTTTTTCTTTCGGCTTCGCGCGACGCGCGGCGCCGTTTCACTCATCTGACCCGCTGGTTCGGTGCAGCAAGTCGGCTTGTCGGCGACCGTTCGCCGCGGACTATTGCGTGACAAAGGCGGTTTGCTTGCTGGAGAGGCTGACTTCCACCAGGTTCTCGTCGACCACCACGGCGTAAACGGTTTTGTTCGAGTACACGTTCATCACCTTGATCGATTCGCCCACCTGGCCGTCTTCCAGGGCCCGGCCTTGGGCGGTGAGCTGCATCAAGCCTTCCTTGACCAGAATGGTGACGGGGGCCTTCTTGTTGATGGTCACCGGGTCGCCAAGATCGGACAGCCGGATCGGCTGGCCGGCGCGAACCCGGCGGTGCAGGGCCTTGCCGATCAGATCGGCTTCGTCGGTGACGCTGCCCTTGGCGAGTCGGTCGGCCCGGACCGACAGCCAGTCGATGTCGCCGGCGGATACGACGGCTTTTTCGCCCAGCCGTTGCCGCAGCACCGGAATGCGAATCTTCTCGTAGGACTGGCCGTTCAGCTCGACGCGGCGCTGGTTGACGCCCTTGCTGCCCAGGTCCAGGGTGGCGGCGAAACGACCGGTGCGGCTGTCTTGGCGAAAAGCGATCAGCGACAGGGTCCTGCCCGCCTCTTCGGGGAGCAGGAAGGTGGCGTTGGGGTCGTCCAATTGCAGGTCGATGTTGCTGGTGTCGCCGTCGCCGTCGCTATCCAGCGCGGCCAGCAGAACCGGCACGATGTCGCTGGTGGTAATCGTCAAGCTGGCGCGCTCGACCCGACTGACGTCGAACGTGGAACGCGGCGCCCAGTCGATGTTGTAGCTCCGCGCCACGGCGCCCAGCCACTGGGCGGTCAGTTCGACGGTGCGTCCCAGGTCGGGACTGCGGGCGATCGGGGTGTTGGCGCGATCATCCAGGCCGCTGAAAAGATGGCCAAGACGCACGATCTGCCCCTGCACCCGAACCGTCGGGTTGAGCCCGACCGGCGCCGGATAGCTGACGTTCTCACCGGCTGTCTCGCTGGCTGCCTCACCGGTCGCCTCACCGGATAGGGTGGCGGATTTCCGGTGGGTTTCCTGCTCGGTTTCCGGTTGGCCCGCCAGCAGGCGTTGCAGGGCGTTTTGCTGTGGCGCTTGCGTTGACGCGTCGGTCCCGGTGCCGGCTTGAACCGCTGGCGAGGCCAGGAACAAGGGCGCAATAACGGTGGCAAGGAGCAGTTTACGCATGGCGGTGGCCTTTCCTTTAACGGGGGCTCACTTTGGTTTGATTTAACGGAGCTGTGAGGTGTTGCGCATCATTTCGTCGGCGGCCTGAATGACCTTGGAGTTCATCTCGTAAGCCCGCTGGGCGGAGATCAGGTTTGACATTTCCGTCACCACGTTCACGTTCGAGGTCTCCAGCGCGCCTTGGATCAGCGAACCGAAGCCCGGGGTGCCGGGCGTGGCGGAGGTCGCCGCGCCCGAGGCCGCGGTTTCCAGGAAGAGGTTGTCGCCAGCGGCTTCCAAACCGGCCTGGTTGGCAAAGACGGCCAACTCCAGCTGCCCGACATTGGTGGCGTCGACTTGGCCGTCCTGATCGACATAGACCTCGCCGTTGACGTTGATGGTGATGCCAACGGCGTCGATCGGAATGGTGATCCCCGGCATGACGGTGTAGCCGTCGGCGGTTACGAGATCGCCGTTCGGGCTGAGCTGGAAGCTGCCGGCCCGGGAGTAGGCGGTCGAGCCGTCGGGCAGTTCGACTTGAAAGAAGCCGTTGCCGTTGATGGCCAGGTCCAGGGAATTGTCGGTGACATCGATATTGCCTTGCTCGCCGATGCGGTAGATGGCGGCCGGCTTCACGCCCAGGCCGATCTGCACGCCGGAGGGAACGATGGTGCCGGCGTCGGACGAGGCCGCGCCGACCCGGCGCATGTCCTGGTACAGCAGATCCTGGAATTCCGCCCGACCGCGCTTGAAGCCCGTGGTGTTCATGTTGGCGATGTTGTTGGAGATCACCTCGACATTTAGCTGCTGGGCCAACATGCCGGTCGCGCCGATGGAAAGAGCTCTCATGGGGGTATCCTTTCAGGAAGCGGTCGAGGTTACGCGGAACTCTGCGTGAGGGTGCTGATGGCGTCGCGCAACCGTTTGTGCTCGTCTTCCATCATGTTGCTGGAGGCTTCATAGCGCCGAACGACATCAATCAACTTGGTCATCTCAATGACGCCCTTGACGTTCGACTGTTCGATCATGTTTTGGACGATGTCGACCTCTTCCGATTTCTCGGGCTTGACGCCGGGCTGGGGCTTGTACAGCCCGTCGCGGCCCTGCTTCAACTGATATTCATTTTCGAAGTAGACGATTTCGATCTGCCCCAGCACAATCGACGCAGCCCGGTTGATCGGGTCGCGAACCGAGATGGTGCCGTCGCGGGTGATTTGAATGTCCGTGGAGCCCAGGGGGACCTTGAAGGGGCGACCGGTCTTGGACAGCAGCGGATCGCCCGAGGCGGTGACGATCTGGCCGTCGACGTCCATGGTGAACTGGCCGTTGCGCGTGTAGCGCTCGCCGCGCTCGGTCTCGATGGTGAAGTAGCCCTGACCGGAAATCGCCAAATCCAGCGGGTTGTCGGTTGACAGCAGCGGACCCTCCTTCAGGTCGGGATAGGTCGCCACGTCCTGAACCTGGCTGAGGGTGGTTTTTCGGCCGGTGGTCGGGTCGGTGGTTTCCTGCAGGTACTCGACGAACATCACGGACTTGGCGCGGAACGCGGGCGTGTTCATGTTCGCGATATTGTTGGCGATCACGGCCATTTCCCGGTTCAGCGCGGATTGTCCTGACAGTCCAATGTAGCCTGTATTTTCCATCGTCCGATTTTCCCGTTCCGTGGGTCCTGCCAGGCCGATTGGTTGGCGCTGCCGGCAATCCCCGAAATCGGTGCTCTGCGCCTTGCCGATCCTCAGGGACGACAACAGGGATGCAGAGGACGTGCCAACTTGGAGTTTTTATTAATATCAATGGGTTATTAATTTATTTTGATCGTAGATGGTCGAATTCTTCCGGCTGTATTTAGCCGGCTGGGCAGAAATTGCCGGGAAATTTTTGGACGGTTGGGAAAGGCGGCTTTCGCCCGGTCGCGCCGCGCGCTCGCCGCGCTCTCTTCCGACATTTGTTCGGGGCCGGGCCGGTTTTGCCCGGGCAAAAAGAAACCCGCCGTCGGTGGCCATCGGTAGCCTTCGCGGCCAGCCGCAGCCGGTCTAAGCCTGCTGAATTTTCCTCAGCAGCGCTTCCTTAACCGTCGCGCGCTTGTTTTCCAGATGTTTCTTCAGGATGTCGGCCAGCCGAAGCCCATCGCGCGCGTCCAGGGCTTCCAGCATCTCTTCGTGCTCCCTGACGGCATTGGCCCAGCGGGTCTCGGACATGTTGGCCATATACCGCGATCGGCAGATCCGCACTTCCAGGTTGGCGTGCATGGCGGTCAGGGTCGGGTTGTTGGCGGCGGCGAGAATTTTATTGTGTATCGCCTGGTTGAGGCGGAAATAGTCGGCCAGCTCACGGCGGCGATAGTGCAGAACCATCTGGAAATGAAAGGCGCGAATTTCAGCCAGCTGGTCTTCGGTGATGTGCTGACAGGCCAATTCGCCGGCCAGGGCCTCCAGTGACCCCATGATCGGGAACATTTCATCGATGTCGGCCACGGTGACCGTTGAGATGGTCGCCCCGCGGTTCGGCGTCAACACCACCAGACCTTCGGCGGCCAACATGCGAATGGCTTCACGCAGCGGGGTGCGGGAGATGTTGAAGCGGTCGCACAGCATCTTCTCGGGCAAGCGCTCGCCGGGGGCCAGCGCGCCTTCAATAATCAACTGGCGCAGTTCGGCCACCACCTTGCCATGCAACGGCGGACGCGTGGACAGACCGTCGCCGGACGGTGAAAGGTCGGACGGTATTTCAATGAGAGAATCGTCGGGTGCTGTCATGGCGCCAACTTTAACAGATCAAAACAGAACCAGTCTTTGTAACCCATGGGAGCGGCCGTTGAAAATAGTTGAACCACAAGACTTTGAATTCATGGAGTAAAATTTTCATCTGGTGCGGCCTGGTCTGGGTCGTGTGCCGTATCTTTTGCACCGCGCGGCGCGGTCAAGCCGCGTTGTTCCGGTTCGGGCGCCGCGCTTTATCCGATGAACCGGCGGTCCGGTCAAGCGAAGCTGGCCTGTCACGATTGCTTGGCCAGCGCGGCTTCAAGCAGGCGTGCGACATGCACGGCCTGGCGCGCGCTGCCATCCTTAATTTGGTGCCGGCAACTGGTGCCGTCGGCGACGATCATGGTGGTCTGGTCGGCTTGGCGGACCGCCGGCAGAAGGTCGGCCTCGGCCATTTTCATCGACAGGTCATAGGTCTCCGCCTGATAGCCAAAGCTGCCCGCCATGCCGCAGCAACTCGACGCAACGGTTTCGACCTCCAGGCCCGGCACCAGGCGCAGCGCTTTTTCCACCGCGGTCATGACGCCAAACGCCTTTTGGTGGCAGTGGCCGTGCAGCAGCACCTTCTCGGCGGCGCCGGCGTGCAGCGCCAGCTTGAGGCGTCCGCTCTCCTGCTCGGCGACCAGAAATTCCTCGAGCAGGAAGGACTGCTTGGTGATGCTGTCCACCAACTGCTTGTCGAACAGCACGGTGTATTCATCGCGCAGGGACAGCAGGCAGGACGGCTCCAGCCCGATAATTGGAAGCCCCCGTTCGGCGTAAGGGCGCAGCGTTTCAATCAACCGGGACGCTTCGGCCTTGGCTTGCGCCACCAGGCCGGCGGAAAGAAAGGTGCGGCCGCAACAGGCCGGGCGGCCGCCATCGGCGGGGCTGGGACAATGCACCTTATAGCCGGCCGCGCGCAGAACCTTCAGGGCGGCGCGGGCGTTTTCCGGTTCTTGATAGGTGTTGAAAGTATCGACCCAGAGAACCACTTCCCGGCCCGCCGCGTCGGCG
>CAXBMB010000010.1:0-67510 GCA_963976695.1 uncultured Rhodovibrionaceae bacterium | reverse complement strand
CTAGAAAAGCTGGTCTGGCTGGCGCAGCCGGGGGAACTCCAGTAGCGCTTGCTTGCGCGCGAAGGACCGCACCAGGGATTGGCACAGCCGGGTCAAGCAGTTGAAGAGAGGGGATAGGCCTTGATCGGTGATCAGGTCTTGCCGCAACAGCCCGGCCAGCGCCCGCTTCACCTCGGGCGTCATGCCGGTCAACTGGTATTCCTCTTTCAGCGACAGGGCCACATCATCCACCAGCGGCCGAAAGGGTTCCATAAGGTCATCAATCAAAGCAAAGGCGTTGCCCCGTTGACGGTGGTGTATCCCCAGGGCGGTATTTAGACCTGAGGCGCAGGCCGCCCTGGCGGTCGCGGCGCGCAAAACCGTGTAGCCGTAGTTCAGCGGCCCATTCATGTCCTCCTCGTCGATTTGCTTGGGGCCATTCGCTGTCCGGCGGCGAAAGGATTTTCCCAGCAAAGCCGGCCAATAGAGCCGGGCCGCCTGCGCCTCCAGATTCTCCGGGTCGCCGGACTTGACCCGTCTGCTCAGCCGCGTGAGGTCGTCAACCTTTGACCAACCTGACGCATGGCTTGGCTGATGGCGCTGTAGAATGATCGCCTGATTCTTGATTTTCGCCTGGACGATTTGCTGCCAGAGACGTTTTTGAAGCGGCTGTGAGGCGGCGATTTGGTCGTAGAGAATGCCCGCTGATTCATGGTGGCCATCCAGCGGCAGGGTTAGGGTCAGCGGCAGCCAGTTCCGGTCACAGATGATCGTCACAGCCTTTCTTTCGGCCAGGGCGACCAAGAGCTGGCGGGTGATGACCGCATCGGCCGCCGAGATAATCAAGGCGGTGACTTGATCCAGCGGCACGCGCCCCAGTTCTTGCTTTGCCTCGGTCGTTCGGTCGACAACCCGTAAAAAACCTCTTGTGAGCTCGAGCTGGCGACCCGGCTCGGCGATCTCCACCAGTCCGGCGATCATGCAATTTGCCCCCGAAACTTACGAAGCCGTCCGTCGGGCGATAGGCTTATTCGGTGAAGCTGCAAGCCCCCCAGGGTGTTGATGGAACGGTATTGTTGATCGGGTTCGGGTTTGTTGATTTCGCGCAAATCGAGTCTGTTGTTCGTCGTGCTGAAGCCCGCCACCCGGCGGAATTGCCAGGCACCCTCTTCAAAATAGGCCACCTGGTCGTGTTTAAAGACCCGGCAGATGAAGCGGGCCGCGGGATGGGGCTGGCGCTGCAGTTTGTCGGGCTGGGCGCCCGCCGCCTCCAGATAGGACCAGAAGACGCCTTGATACTTGGTTTCGCCCTTTTTCCATTTCCCGGGCTTGCCATCGGGGACCTGCCAAATATCGCAGCAGAGGTAGGCATCGGGGGCGTAGCCCTTATAGGGCGCTGATTTCACCGGTTTGACCGTCTGCTCCGTCACCAGAATGCGAACCCGTTTGACGCCTTCCTGCTGACCGAAGCCAACCAGCGCCTTGTCCAGTTTGACCCCCTGGCCGGGTCCGTCGTTCAGATAGCTGGCCAACTTGCGGCGCAGGCCCGGGTCCCGGATGGCGGAAACCTCCTTCGGGCTCAGGCTGGTCAGCGGCTTGCGCACCACAAGACCGTGCTTCGGCAGGTCCGGATCCCGCTTGTCTTCTTCGACGAAGCCATAGGCGGTTTCCTTGAAGAAGCGGCCCTGGACGCCGTGATCGGGTTTGAACGACACCAACATAGTCTGGATGCGCTGCTCCAACTGCTCATGCAGCGCATCTGAAATGTCCTGAACCTGCAGGTGGAGCTGGTCGTCGCTGCCGCGCCCGCTGTCGCGGCTAATGCTCTCCAGCAGGCTTCGGGTGGTCAAGGCGATCACGGCGGCGTCGATGGCGTGATGCCGGTGGTCTTCGCGGTTCTTGCGGTTGTGGTCATGCAGCAGTCGATTGAGCTGCCACTTGCCGCGCACCAGCGCGGTCAGCCGTCCCGGTACGGTCACAATGCGCTGAACGCCCTCCAATCCGCGCAGGTATCGGGCGCAGGTGCGGGCCATATAGGCGGTGTCGGTCATCTGCCGCTGGATAAAGCCGCCATCCTTTTCGTAGTTTTCCATGGCCTTGGCCGCAAAACGCGCGCGTTTTTGTTTCGGCAGGCGTTGGGCCCGCGCCATCACCTCTTCCCAGACAATCCCCTTGTCCTTGTGCTGGTCCGCGCCGAAGGCCTCATAGGGCGTTTTGTTGCCTTTCAACCGGTTGACCCAGCGGAGCGACAGGGTTTGATTGGCCAGCCCGTCGTCGAGCGTGCGCGAGAAGGGCAGGATATGCTCAATCTCCGCCTCGCCATTGAGCAACTGGGAATGGGAAATCGGGCGGCCGCTGTAGACGCAGCGGCGGGCCAAGGTATCCTGGCCGAGCTCCTCCCACAGCCGGGCTTTCCTGAGATCGCGCGCCGAGATTTGCTGGTAGCCCAGTTCCTCGAAGCTTTTGCGCAGCCCTTCGTTCTTGCGCTGATTGGCCGCCTGGAGGCTGGTTTCCTCGTCGCGTCGTTTTCTTGACAGCTTGAGGTCGCGGGACAGCTCGATGTGAATTTCGGCGGGGGCCGAACCGAAGCGCTCGGTTAGACAATTGACCAGCTTGCGAACCTGGTTGAGCGCCACATGAACCGTTGGATTGTTGATGCGGCCGAAGTGACCCTCGGGATCGTCGGTCGGGTGCTTTTTTGGGTCCTTGCCAAGCATGGCCTGGGGAATGACCTCGCCATAATAAGGTAATTGTGGCCAGCGGCGCTTGTCGTCCCGCAGCGAATGGTGCAATGGGTTTCCCGCCGCGTCGCGCAGTTCGGCCACCGCGTCGGAATAGGTCAGGCCCTGGTCCCTCAGGACCGGCACTATATCTTCCATAAATTTGCGGCTCACCGATGCCGTTTGCCGCCCCAGTTTGATCGCGCAAAGCGCCTCGGCCTGGGCCAGCGACAAGCCAAAGCCGTCCTCGGCTGTCGAACGCTGCAGCTTTTCCAGCGCCTGGGCGTCGTCCTCGGCCGTGAACAGCCATTCGAAGACCCGATCGAGAAAATCGTCATTGTTTTGTTCGCGGGCCTGCCAGAGGGGGGCAAGAAGTGGGTTTTCGGCTAAGCGAACCGCCAGTTTGTGGGGCTTTAACCCTTTGCGTTTTTCGCTTTCCAGGTTGAAGAGGCTGTCGCTCGGAAACAGCAGCTGTTTGTCCGCGCCTTTCAGTTTCCGTAGCGTCTTGAAGGGGACCTCGGATTTCTGGCTCAACAGTTTGTCGATAACCGCCTGCCGCTGGGCCATGGTCAGGTTATGGGCCTGCTGGGTTGCGTCGGAGATCCAACGAAGATTGTTGACTTCCTGATAGAGTCGGAAGTCATGGCCAATGGGGGTGTCGACCCAGTGGCGCGGCTCGTCGGCGAAGAATTCGCAGGCCCCGCGTTCGACCTCCTTGAGTGGCCATTGAAATAGAATAAAACGGTCTCTCAGCCGATCCCAGTCTTTCGCTGTCAGCTGGTGGTGCGCGGCCTGCACTTCCCGGATTCGATCGAATTCCTTTTCATAGTGCTCGCGCGTCGGGCGGTAGGGACTGTCTTCGGTGAAGCGCACCGCCCGGGCGTTGCTGCGCGGACCCTGCGCGCTGGCCGATTTCTCCTGACGGACCTCGGCGTGATGGCTTTGCCAGATGTATTGTCCCAGGGTCCGGTCGCCAAGCTCGCTGGTGAAGGCGTCGATTTTCTCCTTCAACTTGCCGCCGTCGTCGTCGGAAGATTCCTTGCGGTTGGACTTGTAGCCGCGTCTTTTGCCCAAGTGAGCCAAGACGCGGCCCAACTGGTGCGGCGTTAATACTTCGCGCAGCGCCAGATCCCTCAAGTGATAGGGGTTGCTGGCGTTCCGGGCTGTCAAATCGGTGGTTTTCGGAGTTTGAAACAGTGCGTCGCGGCACTGTCGGTCGCCGGGCAGCAACGCCAGGGCGATCAGCTCCCGGATCAGCTCGGCCTGGCGGTGGCGCCCGCGATCCCGGTTGCGCCGCATGCCCCTGGACTGTCGCCGGGCCACCGCCCGGCTGTCGCCGACTCGGCCCGCCTTGCCGGGCTCCCGACCGTCGTGGAAGATCCGCGCTCCACCGTCGAGTGAGCGCAAGACCGTCATGCCCGTCGGGCTGTCGGCCAATTCAAAGGCCCACCAACCAAGGGAATTTGTCCCAATATCCAGCCCCAAACGCCACTGCATCATCACGCTCCCTAATGAATTGTTTACAAAAGACTTGCACAACCAACAAGGATAATGCAATCTGAAGTGGCTTAGATCATCTGGACTTGGACGTTGCCTGTTAACAAGACGTTTTAGTCACAAAATGCGAAAGGGACGGTACGCCGTCCCTTTTTTTGTGTCCGTCTTATGCGGACGGGGTTGCGTCCGCTTTCCCGGCTCCTTTCCCGGCCTCTTTTCGGGGTCTTTTTCCGCCCCTGCTTGACCGACGGCCGATCAATGACCGTTTTTCATAAGCTCTAGGGTAAAAGACCGCTTGGTGTCGGCGGCCGGTTCTTGCCAAACTCCAACCGCTGGTGTGTCCG
This sequence comes from uncultured Rhodovibrionaceae bacterium, assembly GCA_963976695.1. Classification (GTDB taxonomy): domain Bacteria; phylum Pseudomonadota; class Alphaproteobacteria; order Kiloniellales; family DSM-21159; genus CAXBMB01. The sequence goes on along the minus strand of CAXBMB010000010.1, from coordinate 62,970 downwards.
GCGGGTAGATCGGACGGGTGGCTGAGGCTGGCGGCGCACGCGCACTTGCAACAACAACAGGGACGGCATGGGGCAGGGTGATGGACGCGAACGAACTGGCGCGGTTGCGACTGAAGTATTCTGGCGACGCGGGGGAAATACACGATCCGCTGTTCAAGCGGGTGGCGGCGGCGATCATCGACGAGTCGGGGTCGCGCAAGGCGCCCTATTCGGGCATTTCCAGCTTTCTCGACGCGCCAATTCGCCACCTCGATCCCGAGAACCCGGACTTTGGCGACCTGCAAGTGGCGCTGATCGGGCTGCCGATGGATCTGGGGGTTACCAATCGGCCCGGCGCGCGCTTCGGCCCCCGGGCGGTGCGCACCATCGAGCGGGTGGGACCCTACAATCATGTCTTGCAGTGCGCCCCGGTCGGCGAACTGCGGGTCGCCGATGTGGGGGATGTGCCCTTTCGCAGTCGTTTTTCGCTGGAAATGTGCCATCAGGATATCGAGGTTTTCTACCATAAGCTGGTGGCGGCCGGCGTGATCCCCTTGTCGGTGGGCGGCGATCATTCGGTTACCTTGCCGGTGATGAAGGCGCTGGGCGCGCAACAGCCGCTGGGTATGGTGCACTTTGACGCGCACTGCGACACCAGCGGCGCCTTTGATCACTCGAAGTTCCATCACGGCGGCCCGTTCCGCGAGGCGGTGCTGGAAGGGGTGCTGGATCCGCAGCGCTGCGTGCAGATCGGGATTCGGGGCGCGGCGGAATTTCTTTGGGAGTTTTCAAAGGATTCGGGCATGACGGTGATTCATGCCGAGGAGCTTCCCAAACTGGGGCTTGAAGCGGTGATCGCCAAGGCGCGCCAAGTGGTCGGCGCCGGCCCAACCTACGTGAGCTTTGACGTCGACTGCTTGGACCCGGTTTACGCGCCGGGCACCGGGACGCCGGAAATCGGCGGGGTCACCACCCGCGAGGCGCTGGAAATGCTGCGGGGCCTCAAGGGCCTGAACATTGTCGGCGGCGATGTGGTGGAGGTGGCGCCGGAATATGACAGCACCAGCAATACCGCCCACGCCGGGGCGCAACTGCTGTTCGAAATCTTAAGCCTGCTGCGCTTCAGCCCGGCGCTGGGGTGATCCGGGAACGATACGGGGGACAGCGCTGGACTTTCGCGCGGCGCGATCCTTTGCCGTGGCGTGGCGCTTTCCTCGATGGTTCGGCATCCGGCGTTATTCCAGGAAGCGATCTTTCTGGCCGCCGCGCCCCAGGCTGTGGCGGTCGATGGCGGCGGCCTTGACCAGGGCAAAGACTTCCGAGCCCCGCTCCAGCCCCAGTTCCGCCAGCGATCTTTTGGTAACCCGCGACCACAGCGTGGTATCTCCGACGGCCAGCAGAATGTCCACCTGGGCGCCGCTTTCCTCGCCGCGCTCGATGATCACCCCCTTGAGGATGTTTTGGATCGAGGTGTCCTGCGGCGCCGACAGCGCCAGCGACACGTCCTTCGCCCGGATGCGTAGCCGCAGGCCGGTTCCCAACGGAAGATCCAGTCTTGGGACCATCAGCCGACCGCCGGAAAAAGACAGCGCCGTCATGCCGTAGTCCGGGTCCTGGGCTTCCACCCTGGCGGAAATAACCGAGCCGGCTTCATAGCGGCCGGTGAGCGGGCGCAGGTCCAGACGGCTGGTCAGCTCTTCGACGGTGCCCTGGGCGACCAGCTTGCCTTCGGAAATCAGCAGCATGGAATCGGCCAGCCGCATGATTTCCTCCATCGAGTGGCTGACATAGAGGATCGGCAGGCCAAAGTGGTCGCGCAGCTTTTCGATAAAGGGCAAGACCTCTTCTTTTCGTGGAAGATCCAAGGCGGCCAGCGGCTCGTCCATCAATAACGCCGCCGGGTTGCTCAACAGCGCGCGCCCCAGCGCCACCCGCTGTTTCTCGCCGCCGGAAAGACGGTCGGGCCGACGGGCCAAAAGCGCTTTAACGCCCAGCAGGTCGACGATATCGCCCAGCGCGATCTTGCGGTCTTGCCGCTTTGCGCGCCGATAGCCGTAGAGCAGGTTCTCCTGCACGCTGAGATGGGGGAAAAGCCGACTTTCCTGGAAGACATAGCCCAGCCGGCGCTCCTCCGGCTTGAGGTTGATTTGTTGCTGGCTGTCAAACAGCAGGCGATCGCCGATCTGAATGCGACCGCTGTCGGGGGCGATCAGGCCGGCGATGGTGTTGATCAGGGTGGTTTTGCCACAGCCCGATCGCCCGAAGATGGCGGTCAGGCCGTGGGCCGCTATCTGGGTGCTGATGGAAAGCTGGAACGCGCCCAACCGCTTTTCGACCGAAACCTCAGCCATCCTGCGGCGCTCCTATTCGCTGCTGCAGCCGGCGCGCCAGGACTTCGGACAGGGCGATGGCCAGGAGGGCGAGCAAGATCGACAGGATCACCAGCCGCAGGGCGGCGGCTTCGCCGCCCGGCTGCTGGGCAGCGGTAAATAGCGCCAAGGGCAGGGTGCGCGTCTCGCCTGGAATGTTGGAGACGAAGGTTATGGTGGCGCCGAACTCGCCCAGCGAGCGGGCGAAAGCCAGTAGCGCGCCGGTTAGAATGCCGGGCGACATGAGCGGCAAGGTGATGGTGAGAAAGACCGTGGTTCGACTGGCTCCCAGCGTGCGGGCGGCGTCTTCCAGCTTGGAATCGACGGCTTCGAGCGACAGGCGCATGGCTCTGACCATCAAGGGAAAAGCCATCACGGCGGCGGCGATCGCGGCGCCTTGCCAGGTAAAGGCGATGGTTCGGCCGGTCAGATCATAAATCAACCCGCCCAGCGGCCCGGTGCGCCCGAGAAGCAGCAGCAACAGGTAGCCAATCACCACCGGCGGCACCACCAGCGGCACGTGGACGATGCCATTGATGAGGGTTTTTCCGGGAAAGGCGCAGCGCGCCAGGGCCCAGGCCATGGCAAGACCCAGGGGCAGACTCACCACAACCGACCAGAGTCCCACCTTGAGGCTGAGCAGGAAGGCTTCCTGTTCCAGGGGTGACAGCAACTCCACGGGCGTTGAGCCTTTCAAACGGGGGTCATTGGGCCGGATGGCTTTAGCGAATCCGCCGGGACAAGGGTCAAGGTTCCCGGCGGATTTAGTCAAGCGGCAAAAAGCCGAAGCCGATGATCTGGGCGCGGGCCGGTGGGCGCGACAGGAAGGACAGGAACTTTTCCGCCGCCTTGCTGTCGCTGTCCTTGGGCCGGGCAAGTTCATAGACGATCGGTGCGTGGCTTGCGGCGGGAAACGCAAAGATCTGTCGGACTTTCGGGTTGTTGAGCGCGGCGGTGGCATAGACGATGCCGGCGGCGGCTTCACCGCTTTCCACCAGCGCAAGGGCGGCGCGGGCATTGGCGGCGCGGGCCAGGCGCGAACCGAGCCGCGACCAAAGACCGTAGAAGTCCAGGGCCTGACGCGCATAGAGCCCGGCCGGCACAAAATCCGGATCGCCGACCGCCAGTCGTCCGTCGCCAAGCACTGCCGGCAAAGTCGACAGGTCATGCAGCGGGGCAACAGCGGCGCGGCTGGCCGGCACCACCAAAACCAAGCTGTTCCGAAACAGGGCTTGGCGGCTCCCGGGGACCAGACGGCCTTTTCCTTCCAGATAGTCGACCCAGCTCCGGCTCGCCGAGATAAAGAGGTCGGCCGGCGCGCCCCGCTCGATCTGTTTGGCCAGGGCCGAAGAGGCCGCATAGACTCCCCGGAAGTCCCCCCCTTGCGCCCGGTACTGCTGCGCAAGGCTTTCCAACAGCGGGCTGGTGCTTGCGGCGGCGAAGACCGTGAAGGCGGCCGCCGGGCCGGGCAGCACCGCCAGCAGGAGCCCAACAAGCAGGGCCGAGAATCGAAGCATAGAGGGGACCTCACGGAATCTGAAGTGTGATCGACGTGACCGGCGTGTTTCCGCGTCGATCACACGCGAAGAGCCACAACAAACTTTGCGCCGAGTTTAAACGAGCGGTCGGCGTCGCTCATTGATCGAGCGCAACGAGAGCATAGAAGGCGAGCATAGTGGGCAACGCCAGGCAGGCTAATCGTCTTGCAGGAGTTGGGTGAAGTCCTTCATGTCCGACGCCAAGGCGGCGGTCGCTTTTTCTTCCATCTTGTGGAACTGGGCGAGCGCTTCATGACCGAGGTCGCTAAGCTGGGCGCCGCCGCCGCCGCTGCCGCCGCGATTCGTCTCAACCAGGCAGGATTTAAAGCTGCAATTCATGGTGTCCACCAAACGCCAGGCGCGGCGATAGGACATGCCCATCGACTTGGCGGCCTTGCTGATCGAGCCCGTCTTGTCGATGGCCTCCAAAAGTTCGGCCTTGCCGGGCCCCATGGCGATGGCCGAGCCAAGCAAGACCCGCAGGTGCGGGGTCCGATTTCTCTTCGTCATTGCTTCCGTCACGCCATTTTTCCTGCTGTCCCGGCGGCTCCCCATGGTTTGCATGGTTCGGTGACCGACTTGAATAGCCGCCCGCGTGGTTCCACGTAACCCAATTCGACTCTAGCCGGTCACTTTTTTCATACAGTCGAAACCTTGGGCCAGGTCGGCCTTCAGGTCTTCGAGATTTTCCAAACCCGCATGGATCCGCAAGGTTGGGCCTGCCGCGGTCCAGGCAACGGCGGTGCGATGTCGTTCTGGATAGGTCGGTATGATCAGAGATTCGTAGCCGCCCCAGGAAAAGCCCATGTAATAGAGACTCAGGCTTTCCACAAAAGCGGCGACGGCCGCGTCGGATACCGGGTGAAGCTCCAGGCCAAAAAGACCGCTGGCGCCGGTGAAGTCGCGTTTCCAGAGGGCGTGGCCTGGATCGTCCGGCAGGGCGGGATAGAGGACACGGGCCACTTCGGGTCGAGTCTTGAGCCAACTGGCCAAGCCGATGGCATTGGCCTCATGGCGCTTGAGGCGCACGTCCAGGCTGCGCAGGCCACGCAGGGCCAGATAGGAATCGTCCGGGCTGGTATTCAAGCCCAGCAGGTCCGACTGGCGGCGGACCGCCTGGAAGTTGTCGTCATCCCCGGCGATCACATGACCAATCAGCAGGTCCGAATGGCCGGCGATATACTTGGTGCCGGCGTGAACGGAAAGGTTCACACCGATGTCCAGCGGCCGGAAAAACAGCGGCGTGGCCCAGGTGTTGTCAAGCGCCGTGCGAATGCCGCGTCCTTTACAGGCGGCGACAATGGCCGGGACATCTTGTACCTCGAAGGTCCAGGACCCCGGTGACTCCATGAAAACCAACTTGGTGTTGGTGCGGAACAGTTTGGCGATGTCGCCACCGATCAGCGGGTCGTAGTAGGTGGTCTCAACGCCGAATCGCGCCAAGAACCCGTTGCAGAAGCTGCGGGTTGGGCCATAGACCGAATCGGTAACCAAGATGTGATCTCCGGATTCGACAAAGGCCATAAGGACCGTCGCGCAGGCGACAAGTCCGGAGGGCAGGGTTATGCAGCGCGCGCCTCCCTCCAGGTCGCAGAGAACCTCATCCAAGGAAAATTGCGGCTGGGTGCCGTAGATGCCGTATCCGGCGTAATTTTTCTGGCTTTTGGCCGCAACGCGGTCATTGAGGGCCGCGACGCTGTCGAAAGCCAGGGTTGATGCCCGAACCACCGGCGGATTGATGGGATAGCCGCCCTTGACCTGCGTATCCTGGCCAAGATGGGTGAGCTGTGTTTGCGGGTGCAGGGGCGGTGTTGGTTTTTTTGCCACAAATACCTCGCCTGAAAGGTTGTTGAAGGGTCACAATTTGGCGTGAACAGGGTCGCGGATCGATTGGATTTTTGATGAAGTCGAGATACCATCTTTGGGGGTGTTGAACCCGTGGTTTTCTCTTGACTTCAGCCTGCCTGACGTTCAACCCCAGGCAAATTTTCGGGAGAAGTCAAGCCCCAAACCCTTGAACAAGCTGCATGTCAGGTGTGTTGCCTTTCTGGATTAAATGCTTCATGGTACTTTCACGGATGCCGAGCGCCAGCGGCGAAAAGATGGCCAACAAGGTCATTCAGTGAGCATCCGATGGACATTTTCATAGAATACCAACCTATTGACAGGGAAGGTCGGAGAAAAATGAGGCTTGTTAAGCTTTTTGTTGCTGCTGCAGCCGTGTCTGCTTTTGCAGCGGGTGCAGCTTCCGCAGGAACTCTTGACGACGTACGGGCAAAAGGTTTCGTGCAATGCGGTGTGACCACTGGTCTGGCCGGGTTTGCCGTTCCCAATGACGCCGGCGTCTGGACGGGTTTCGATGTCGACTATTGCCGGGCCGTTTCGGCGGCGATTTTCGGCACCCCCAACAACGTGAAATACACACCGCTAACATCGAAAGAGCGGTTTACGGCTTTGCAGTCTGGCGAAATCGACGTGCTGGCGCGCAACACCACCTGGACGTTCTCGCGCGACGTTGCGCTGGGCTTTGAGTTCGTCGGCGTCAACTACTATGACGGCCAGGGGTTTATGGTCCGCAAGGATCTTGGGGTGAATTCCGCTCTGGAGTTGGACGGCGCGTCCGTTTGCATTCAGACCGGCACCACCACCGAGCTGAACCTTTCTGACTTCTTCAAAGCCAACGGCATGTCCTATGAGTCGGTGGTGATTGAGACCTCCGCGGAAGGCCGTCAAGCTTACGCGGCCAATCGCTGCGATGTTTATACCACCGACGCCTCCGGCTTGGCCGCGCAGCGTTCGGCCATGGCGGAACCCGGCGCGCACAAGATTCTGCCGGAAATCATCTCCAAAGAGCCTCTCGGGCCGCTGGTTCGCCATGGCGACCAGGCTTGGGGCGATCTTGGCCGCTGGGTTTTGAATGCGATGATCAATGCGGAAGAGCTTGGCATCAGCAGCGCCAATATCGATTCCATGATGGACAGCCCCAATCCCGCCATCCGCCGCTTGGTGGGTACGGAAGGCGAGCTGGGCAAAGCTTTGGACCTCGATAATGCGTGGGCCTATAACGTCGTCAAAACCGTGGGCAACTATGGCGAAGTCTTCGAAGCCAATATCGGTGTGAACACACCCCTGGCGCTGGAGCGCGGCCTGAATGCCCAGTGGAAGGACGGCGGTATCCTTTATGCGCCGCCCTTGCGTTGATCTTATAGGGTTTCGTTATCCTTCGTAGTTGAAAAAGGTATGCCGGGCCTTCGCGCCCGGCATGTCTTTTCGGCAACCGCATCTTAACGGGAGCAGCAAAATGGCTGAAGACGCGGTAGGCGGCGGGCGCAGAACTGGGTCAATGTGGCAAGATCAACGCTTTCGCGGATTGATCTATCAAGCACTTACGATCGGCCTGGTAGGCACCTTCTTCGCCTTCATTGTGTACAACACAACGGTGAATCTGGAGCGTCTTGGCGTCGCCTCAGGCTTTGATTTCTTGGACTTGCCTGCTGGTTACGACGTCTCCAGCAGTCTTATCCCCTTCACCTCCTCCAACACCCACGGTCGGGTTTTCTTCGTCGGGCTGTTGAACACGCTGCTGGTTTCGGGACTGGGCGTTGTCTTGGCCACCCTCATTGGTTTTACCGTCGGTGTGTTGCGTCTGTCGCACAACTGGCTGGTTTCACGGGTGGCTTACGTCTACGTCGAAACGCTGCGTAACATACCATTGCTGCTACAAATTCTTTTTTGGTGGGCGATTTTCCTGGCGTTGCCGGAAGCAAAGCAGGCGCTGGATATGGGCTCCGGTTTCTTTCTCAACAACCGCGGACTGCAGTTCCCCAAGCCAATCTATGAAGACGGCTTTGCGCTGACGCCGATCGCGTTGCTGGTCGGCGTGGTCTTGGCCTGGCTGGTGGGCCGTTGGGCGAAAAAGCGGCAGATCGATACGGGGCAGCATTTCCCTTCTTTCCTTGTTGGCACGGGGCTGGTGCTCGGCTTGCCGATCCTGACCTTGTTGCTGACCGGGATTCCGCTTTCTTGGGAGCTTCCGGTCCTCAAGGGGTTCAATTTTAAGGGCGGCTTGGTGATCAAGCCCGAGTTCATGGCGCTGCTGACCGCCTTGTCCCTCTATACCGGCGCCTTTATCGCTGAAAACGTTCGCTCAGGCATTCAAGCCGTTAGCCACGGGCAAACCGAAGCCGCTTACGCGCTGGGCATAAAGCCGAACTGGACCATGCGTCTGATCGTTATTCCGCAGGCGTTGCGGGTGGTGGTGCCGCCGCTGACCAGCCAATACCTCAACCTGACCAAGAATTCGTCGCTGGCGGTGGCCATCGGCTATCCGGATCTTGTGGCCACTTTCGGGGGCACCACGCTCAATCAGACCGGCCAGGCCGTGGAGACCATTCTCATCACCATGCTGGTTTACCTGACGATCTCTCTTACCATTTCGATGTTCATGAATTGGTATAACCGTCGAATCTCTTTGGTGGAGCGCTGAGCCATGTCCCAAGAAGACTCCCAAGCCTCCCAGGATCCTGGCCCCGGCATTTATCCACCAGGCCAACATCCAGATCTGCCGCCGCCAGCGGGCACGGTGGGGCCGCTCGCCTGGATCAGGAACAACCTTTTCAACTCCGTCGGCAACAGCGTCATAACCTTGCTGTGCCTCTATCTTCTTTACATTGTCGTGCCGCCGGTTGTGGACTGGGCGTTCATCAGCGCCAACTGGGGCGCCGAGAGCAAGCAGGACTGCGTGAAGGCCGGCGCCTGTTGGGCCGTCGTCGAACAGCGCTTCGGCCAGTTCATGTACGGCTTCTACGATGTTGATCAGCGGTGGCGGCCGAATCTGGCTTTTGTCGGGTTGATCCTGGCGCTTGTTCCGCTGCTGTTCAACAATGTGCCGTTCCGCAAGCCCTGGCTGGTCTACACCCTGATTTTTCCGATCATCGCCTTCTATCTGCTGAATGGCGGGTTTGGCCTGCCGGAAATTGAAACCTCCAAGTGGGGCGGATTGCTGGTGACCGTGAGTTCCGGCGTGGTGGGGATCGCCGCGTCGCTGCCGATCGGTATCGCCTTGGCTTTGGGCCGGCGTTCCAACATGCCGGTGGTGCGCACTCTTTGTGTCGGGTTCATCGAATTCGTCCGCGGCGTGCCCTTGATCACCATCTTGTTCATGTCCTCGGTGATGCTGCCGCTCTTCCTTCCGGAAGGGGTTAACTTCGATAAGTATCTCAGAGCCTTGATCGGGATTGCGCTGTTTTCCTCCGCCTACATGGCCGAGGTGGTGCGCGGCGGCCTGCAAGCCATTCCCAAGGGACAGTATGAAGCGGCCGAGGCCATGGGGCTCACGTACTGGAAGTCGATGCGGCTGGTTATCCTGCCGCAAGCGCTGAAAATCGTGATCCCCGGAATCGTCAACACCTTCATCGGTCTCTACAAGGACACGACCCTGCTGCTGATCATCGGCATTTTCGATCTGTTGGGCGTCGCCAAGGCGTCGATCGCCGACGCCAAGTGGATTGGCTTGGCCGACGAGGTTTATGTCTTTGTCGGACTGCTGTTCTTTTTGTCTTGTTTCTCCATGTCCCGGTACAGCATCTATCTGGAAAAGAAGCTGCATACCGGCCATAAGCGCTAAACGGGGGTAACACCATGAGTGATGCGCAAAGCGTCCAACTGTCCGTTTCGGATGAAGTGGCCATCGCCATTCAAAACATGCACAAGTGGTATGGTGATTTTCATGTTTTGAAGAACATCAATTTAACGGTGAACAAGGGCGAGCGAATTGTCGTTTGCGGCCCATCGGGTTCCGGCAAGTCCACCATGATTCGCTGCATCAATCGCCTGGAAGAACATCAAAAGGGCGACATCGTCGTCGATGGTATCGAACTGACCAATGACCTGAAGAACATCGCGGAAGTTCGGCGCGAAGTGGGCATGGTGTTCCAACACTTCAATCTGTTCCCCCATCTGACGGTTCTGGAGAACTGCACCCTGGCGCCGATTTGGGTTCGCAACATGCCCAAAAAGGAAGCCGATGAGATTGCCATGACCTACCTGGAGCGGGTGAAAATTCCCGAGCAGGCGCTGAAGTTTCCCGGCCAGCTTTCAGGTGGACAGCAGCAGCGGGTGGCCATTGCCCGGTCGCTTTGCATGAATCCACGGATCATGCTGTTCGATGAACCCACCTCCGCGCTGGATCCGGAAATGATCGCCGAAGTCCTGGATGTGATGGTTGGTCTGGCCGAAGACGGCATGACGATGATTTGCGTGACCCATGAAATGGGCTTTGCCCGCAAGGTGGCCAATCGGGTGATCTTCATGGATGAAGGCGAAATCATTGAAGAAAACAATCCGGAAGAGTTCTTTAACAACCCGCAATCGGACCGGACCAAGCTGTTCCTCAGCCAGATCCTTCACAATTGATCCTTGAGTAACAACAGATGAAGAAAGCGACCTTTCCTTCGGGAGAGGTCGCTTTCTTATTGGCGACGGCGCGGTGCGTGGCAAGGCCGCCCCGGACGTGGAGTAACGCGGACGTAGATTAACCCGGGAATGGATTAACCTGGAAACGGATCAATCCGGACGCCGCCGCAAGAAACCGGTTCCTCCTATCCGGCGAGAAACGCCGCGAGCTCGCGATAGTCACGCTGTTGCAGCAGTCCGGTTTCGCGCAGGATCAGCTCGCCGGCGACGCAGGTCAGGCCGCGCGCCAACCAGGCGTTGTCCCGACAGGCCGGCAGCACGCCCTTTTCCCCCAGCTCCAGAAGGAACGGCAGCAGGGCATTGGCGTAGCCGGCCGACGCGGCCACGGGCACGGCGCCTGGAATGTTGTCGACAACGAAATGAAGCCGGCCCTCCGCGTGGTAGGTCGGGTGTTCCCAGGATGTCGGACGGCTGGTTTCAATGGCGCCGGCCTCGTCGCAGGAAACATCGGCGATCACCAGCGTTTCCTTGGTCTTGGCAAGGTCGGCGCGGGACAGCAGGTGGTCGGTGCGCGTCTTGTCCCAGCGCACGCAATTCACCAGCAGGTCCAGGTCGTCCAGCAGGCTGTCGAGCCCTTCGATGTTGCCGGTGCTGAAGTTGCGACCGGCAAACTGAATGTCGGCCTTGTAGCGCGCGCCGGCATGGTCGTCCAAGCCCACCACGCTACAGCCCAGCGCGGTAAGAACCCGCACCGCGCCCAAACCGGCGCCGCCCAGGCCAATGACCACGGCTTTGGTGGCCGTGGAGCCGTACTGCGGCAGAAAGTGTCGTCCGGTGCCGCCGTGGGGCGCCAGGCAAAGCCGCAAGCCCTCCAAGGCTCCCACCTCGCCGGCCAGGGGCGAGTTGGGGGTGCCGAATTGATGCATTTCCTCGGCCGACAGTCCGGTGCACCCCACCTCCAGCAGCTTGTCGGTCAGGTCGCGGTTCAAGGCGGTGTGAAGGTTGGTGAAGATGATGTGCCGCTGCTCCAGCAGTTCGTATTCCGGCGGCAGGATTTCTTTGACCTTGATGATGGTTTCCGCGCTGCCGTAGAGCTCGGCGGCGGTTGGGACGATCTTGGCGCCGACCGCTTCGTAGGCGCTGTCTTTCGCGCCGCTGAATTTGCCGGCCGCACTTTCCACCAGCACCGTATGGCCGGCCTGGATCAGGGTTTCAACCTGGGCGGGCAGCAGGGAAACCCGGCCCTCTTGCGGTTTGATTTCGCGAGCCACGCCAAAAATCATTGTCGTTCATTCCATTGTTTTTGTGGGAAAAGAAGGCCAAGCCGCCGCTCGGATCGCTGGGGCGCTGTACCGAAGGCGGCTTACATGATGCCTTTGCTGCGCGGGTCGACAATTGCCTTGACCCGTTGCCGGACCGGCGTAAACCCCAGTTTCTGATATAGCGGCAAGGCCTTGTGGTGATCCAGGGTGCAGGTGTTGACCGTGACCCGTTTGGGATTTTTGTCCCAGGCGATGTGAATGGCGCTGTCCATCAGGTAGGGACCGAGCTTCATGCCGATGTAGTCGGGCGCAAGCCCGAAATAGGCAAGATCGATGGTGTGGTTGTCAAGCTGGTCCAGTTGGAAGAACCCGGCGGGCACGCCTTCGACATAAAGCACATAGATCTGGGTTTCCTCCCGCGCCAGAAGCGCTGCCAGTGCTTCGTCGCTGACCAGGCGCTTCTCGTACCACAGCCAGGGTTGCCCGACGGTGTTGTACAGGTAGCGATAGAAGGAAACCGTGCAGTTCCTGGTTTTGAGCAGCGCGATGTGCAAGTTGGAGGGCGGATGGGCCGGCGGATGCTCGGGCCGGGTCAGCATTTCCAGGTCCGTGACGGTGACGATCAGGGTGTTGTTCTTGTCGACCACGTCCTCGTCCACATCGGCCCCTTGCGGAATGTCGGGACGTAGTTCTTCTGGTGGAAGGCCTTTGTCTTTCAGCCACTTGGCGAAGACCCTTCGCGGCTCCTCCTCATAGCCGATGGCTTGATAGAAGCTTGCTACCTTGTGGTTGCTGGCGCGCACCATCAACTGGATCTTGGGGATGTCGAGATCTTTCAGCCAGCGCTCCGCCGCTTCGCAAAGCTGACGGCCCAGTCCGGCGCCTTGATGGTCCGGGTCGACCGCCAGATAGTAGATCCAGCCGCGATGGCCGTCGTGGCCGTGGCAGATCGTGCCGCAAAGTTTTCCTTGCGCGTCCAGCGCCACGGTAATCTGCGCGTTGTCGCTTGCCTGGAAGCGCGTGATATCCTGAAGCGGATCGTTGTACCAAACCGTCAGGTCGCAGCGCTGCCAGAGGCTGACGCAGGCGGGCGCGTCCGCGTCCTGAAAGGCGCGAAAAGTCAGTGCCGCTTTGGGCTGGGCGTCGGTACTGGTCATCTAATTTTCCAGGCTTTCCGCCGGCCCCTGTTCGATCGGCGCGCCGCTGTCGTCCAGCCCCCATTCCGACCAGGATCCGTCATAGAGCGCCAGATTTTTCAAGCCAAGGCACGACAGGCCAAGCAGCAGGACGCAGGCGGTGACCCCCGAGCCGCAGCTGGCGACGATCGGGCGGGTCAAATCCAGCCCGGCCTGCTCAAAGGCTTGCTTGAGGCCGGCGGTATCCTTCAGGGTGCTGTCGGCGGTGACCAGGTCGTTCCAGGGCAGGTTGCGGCTGTGTGGAATATGTCCGCTTCGCAGTCCCTGGCGGGGTTCTGGCGCGCGCCCCTCAAACCGCGCCTGGGCGCGGGCGTCAACCACCTGTTCGCGCCCGCTGGCCAGGTTGGCGACCATCTGCTCCTTATCGCGCAGCAAAAGGGAATTCATCCGCGGGGTGAAGTGCCGCTCCATCGGAACGATGGGGTGGTCATCCAGGGCCCGGCCCTCGGCCTTCCACTTTTGCAAACCGCCATCGAGGACATAGACGTCATGGTGGCCGTAGTGCTTAAAGGACCACCAAACCCGCGGCGCCGACATCATGCCGCGGCGGTCATAGACGATAATCCGCAGGCCGTCGCCCAAGCCCAGTTTACGCACCTTGCTGGAGAAAATTTCCGGCGCGGGCAGCATGTGGGGCAGGGGCGAAGAGGGATCCTTGATCGCATCGATATCGAAAAACACCGCGCCTGGAATGTGTTCCTCTTCATAGAGCTTGCGGGCGTCTTGGTCTTCGTTGGGCAGAAAATAGCTGGCATCGACCACCCGGATATCCGGGGATGAGAAATTTCTAGCCAACCATTCGGTGGACACGAGAGGGGCGAGAGACATCATTGCACTGTGACCTAAATTCAAGGAAAAGCCGGAAAGAGATCAGCCGATAAGCCGCGAGCCACAAACTTATGGCTCAATCGTGTGTTTGCCAAGTAAATGCGCGCGCGATTCAGGGTGAATTTATAGCAAGAAGTCGGAGCGCGGCAAAGCAGGCGGCGGCGCGCAAAAGTGGTGGCCGCTTGGCGGCGGCAAACAAGCTGCGGTGTTTTTGTGCCGTTCGGGCTGGTAAGGTGGCGCCGCAAAGGGCGGCGCGGGGTCCGGCGGCAAAGCCGGCCGGCGGTGTCCGGCGGTGAATCGGCCGGCAACGCGCGTTGCTGCGGGCCAGTACTGGAGACCGCGACGCTGTGGGAGTTGGATAGCCGTGGAGATGAATTAAAGGTGGCGCGAGAAAAAAAGCCGGCCGGGATGGACCTGCTCGATCGGGGCAAGCTCACCGGGCGCTTGGCGCGGCTGTCGAGATTTTCCGTCACCATGGGGCTGATTCAGCTGATGAACATGGTCTGCGGTTTTCTCATCGTCAATCTCTTGTCGGTGAACGACTATGCGCTTTATACGCTGGTTTTGATGCTGACCATGTCGGTCAAGCTGCTGGGGTCGTCCGGCCTGGTGCAGATTTTGCTGTTCGACGGCGGGCCAAACTGGCGGGAACCGACCCAGTTGGGCCAGTCGTTGCGCCTGGTGCTGCGCATTCTCAAGCGGCTCTTTCCGGTGGTTTTTGTCGTCGCCTTTCCCTTCGTCTACTACCTGCTGCGCGAAACCGGTTTTTTGCTGCCGGTGGTGCTGCCCTACTATCTGATTTTGGGTGGTCTGGCGCTGACGATGGCGCTGTCTTCGCTGTTTTTGGAGGTGGCGCGCCTGCACGGCCAGTTGCCGCTCATCATGCGAACGAATTTTTGGGCGGCGCTGTCGCGCTTGGTGGTCGTCGGGCCCTTGCTTTATTTTGTTACCGAGCCTTGGTTGGCCTTGCTGGCGGTGGTGCCGGGGATCTTTATCGAACTCAGGAACTACGGTCGGTTTTGCCGCCGCAAGGCGCCCTGGCGGACCGGCGAGGCCGTCGACAATTCGTCCGAGGCGCGGGCGGCCATGGCGTGGGGTCGGGCGCGCAAATTTATCCTGCGTTCCTGGCCCAACGACCTGTTCTATATCTTTTCCGGGTTGGCGAAACTCACCCTCTTGGCGGTTTTCGGGGGCGCCCAGACCGTCGCCTCCTTCGGCGCGTTGGAGCGCTTCGGCGTGATCACCACCCTTGTCAGCCTGGTTGTCGGGAACATCTTCCTGCCTTACTACGCCAAGCGTGATCGACAGGGGCACCTGCTGGCGACCTATTTCCTGTTGATCGCGGTCGCCACGGCCGTGCCGCTCGGCTTCTTGGCGATGACCTTTGTGGTGCCGGGGCAACTGCTTGCCCTGCTCGGCCGCAACTACCTAGGGCTGGAGCAGGCTTTGGTGTTGATGGCCATCGGCCTGTGCTTGCTGGTGATCGAATCCGTTTCCGGCAAGCTGATGCAGGTGCGCGGCCACATCCTGTCTCCGATCTGGGTTGTGGCCGGCAACCTGGGTTCCTTTACGCTCTTCCTGCTGTTGTTTGACGTCACAACCCTGTCTGGCGTGCTGTGGTTGGCGATTGCCCAATCGGCCACCCTCGGCGCGATCAATCTGCTGTATGCCTATCGGGCGCTGCGCACCGAAAGTCGCGCGCAACCACGCTAGCCTGTGATCACAGGCGGCTTGCCCGGCGAACACGCCAGACGTCCGCCTGGTGGCCGCGGGCGGCCGCGCGGATCACGCAAAGCGCAGATTTATCCGGCGGTTTTGCCGTCCCTTGTTTTCGATCTTGCCGACGTCAATCGAGCCGATTTCGCCGGTGCGGGCCACATGGGTGCCGCCGCAGGGCTGCAGGTCGACGGCGTCAATTTTTAATAGCCGGATCCGGCCGCCGGCGCGCGGCGGCTTGACCGACATGGTGCGCACAAGCTCGGGCTGGGCGTCGAGTTCTTCGTCGGTAATCCAAAGCGTCTGGACGGCGTGATCTTCCGCCACCAGCCGGTTGAGGCCGGCGCGCAGCGCCTCCTTATCCAGTGCGGTGTCGGGCAAATTGAAGTCTAACCGGCCCTTGCCGTCGCTGATCTGCCCTCCGGTAACGTCACCGTCCACCAGGGCGCAAAGCAGATGCAGACAGGTGTGCATCCGCATCAGGCGGTGGCGTCGCGCCCAATCGATGGTCGCGGTCACCGACGCCCCGACGGCGGGCAAAGCGCTGCCGTCGGCCAGCTTGTGGATCACATCGTTGTGGTCTTCGCCTTTTTTCGTGTCGACGACCGTCAGTGTGCTGCCGTCCGCCAAGACCAACTGTCCGGTATCGCCGGGTTGGCCCCCGCCTTCAGGATAAAAAACCGTACGGCTAAGGCGGACTCCGGTTTCATCCGCCTGAATGACGTCGGCGTCGCAGGCTTTTAGATAGGCGTCATTGCGAAAAAGCAGTTCCATGGGGGCCTCTCTTTAGGTGTTTTTTGCTCGTTCCTGCCCGGGCGCAGCGGTGGTGCGGGCGCGCCGGCGGATCGAAGCCAAGGGCTAAACTTCTAGCCGAGAAAGACCGGAGACGAAAGCAACGTCATGATCAAAAATCATGATCGGAAAGTCATGACCGGAAAGCCATAATCGGAAATTTAGGGGACGAAGCGGCGGCGCCACGGTTCAACGGGGACCACGGGGGCGCGTGGTTCCCGTTGAACCGGTCCGACGCTAGGCCAGCCAACTGGGTGTCGGCAGGTTCTTTTCCTTCAAGAAGGCCGGGTTGAACAGCTTTGACTGGTAGCGGGTGCCATAGTCGCAAAGCAGTGTGGTGATAACGTGGCCCGGCCCCATTTCCTTGGCCAGGCGCAAGGCGCCAACCAGGTTGATGCCGGTGGAGCCGCCGACGCACAGGCCATCTTTTTCCAGCAGGTCGAAAATCACCGGCAGCGCCTCTTCGTCGGAAATCCGGAAGGCGTGGTCGATCGGGGCGCCTTCGAGGTTCTTGGTGATGCGGCCTTGCCCGATCCCCTCGGTGATGGAGGCGCCTTCGGCTTTCAACGCGCCGTCCGCGTAAAAGCCATAGAGGGCCGAGCCGCCGGGGTCCGCCAGGGCGGTGACGATCTTCGAATTGCGTTCCTTTAGCGCCAAGGAGACGCCGGCCAGACTGCCGCCGGTTCCAACCGAACAGACAAACCCGTCGACCTTGCCGTCGGTTTGTTTCCAAATCTCGGGGCCGGTGGTTTCATAGTGGCCTTGGCGGTTGGCGACGTTGTCGAACTGGTTGGCCCAGATCGCGCCGTTGGGCTCGCTTTCCGCCAGTTCCTCGGCCAGTCGGCGGGAATAGTGGACATAGTTGTTCGGATCTTTGTAGGGGACGGCGGGAACCTGTCTCAGGTCAGCCCCGGACAAGAGCAGCATGTCCTTCTTTTCCTGGCTCTGCGTCTCCGGGATAACGATAACCGAGCGATACCCCAATGCCCGCCCCACCAGGGCCAGGCCGATGCCGGTGTTGCCCGCCGTGCCTTCGACGATAACCCCGCCGGGCCGCAGGGTTCCCTGGCGCTCCGCGTCGCGGATAATCGCCAGCGCCGCCCGATCCTTTACCGAGCCGCCGGGGTTGAGAAATTCAGCCTTTCCCAGGATTTCACACCCGGCTAGGTCGGAAAGGCGGTTGAGGCGAATGAGCGGCGTGTTGCCGATGGTGCCGATAAAGCCGTCGCGAAGGTCCATAAAATATCTCAATCTGACATGTGGTTGAGGAAGAAATATCGTATTTGTCGGGGAAATATCAAATAACACCTATTTCAAATGTGTTATTCTTTCTTGTCCCAGATCAATAGCGTGATCGTTGGTGCGGATCGAGCCAGCTCTCGCGCAGCCGCGACCGCGCGCTTTTCAGCCACAACAGCGCGATAAGCGCGGCCGACTGTTGGATCCGCCCCTGGTCGATGAGCGCAACGGCCTCGTCGGTCTCCAGGGTGATGGCGCGAATATCCTCTCCTTCGTCGGATCGGCCGAACAGGCCAGTTGCCCCACGGCTATCCACGCCGCCAATGAACAAATCAATATTTTCCGTGCAACCGCCGGCGGAGGGCATATAGCGGCAAATCCGCTCCAGGGTCTTCACTTCCAAGCCGGCTTCTTCCTGCGCCTCCTTGTGGACGCTGGCCTCGGCGGTGGCGTCGGCCTCAATGATGCCGGCGATAATTTCCAACTGCCAGGCCGGTCTGGCGGCGAGATGGGCCGGCAGGCGAAACTGTTCGATCATCACCACCCGGTCGCGCAGCGGATCGTATGGCAGCAGAGCAATGCAGGGGGCGCGCTCCAAAACCTCCCGCTGCAGCGCCGCCGACCAGCCGCCCGCATAGAGGCGATGTTTGACTTGGTAGCGGGTCAGGCGAAAGAAGCCGTCAAAGGCGACCTGCCGGTTGAGAATTTCAACGTCCTTGGGGCCAAAAGGCGGTGCGGCGTGGGGTGATGGCGGGTTCGCATTGTCAGGCATTCTGTTTCCCCGAATTCAAGTGTCGTGACGTGGCGCGCGAAGGAGTTCAGCAGATTTTAAACCACCCGTGCAAGAACTCCGGAAAAGCCATGCGTTTTATGCAATGGACAGCGGGCGGGCGGAGGCCTATGTCATCACCAGAACGCGGGTGCGCGATCTCGCCGTTACTTGGCGTTTTGGGATCCAACAAAGGAGCAGGTCCGATGCAAGCAAATCTCACCGTGGGTTTGGCTCATGTTATTGCTTTGACGGTTCTCGGCATGATCGTTGCCTTTGTCTGAGACAAAAGCCATGGTCGACCGAATTCCAGCCCCTCTACGAAGGGCACAATAAAACCGGCAAGCTGTTATGGCTCGCCGGTTTTTTATTCTTGATGGCGGATAAAAATTCAGCCGCGCGGTCGTTTCCCGTCCGCTTTTTCATCGCTGTGTTGGGTTTGCCGACTATTGTATGTTTTGAGCGGGCTCTCGCAGCCGTTTAAAAGACCATCAGCAACCAAGCGATGATCGCCAGGCCGCCGAGGCCGGCGCTTCCGAGCAACAGTCCGAGATTGACGATTGATCGCGATGACCGGGGACGGTCCTTTGGACTCCGGGCCGCTGATTTGCTCCGCTTCGACGGCGCTAAGGAGGCCGGGGTGATGGCCGCTGAGTCGACACAGGGTGTGGTCATGACATCCTCCTTCGACAAATCTTCTTCGGCAAGTTCGGAACAAGGGGCGCGGTGCCGCGTTCACCTGTTCCCAAGCCATCCTGTTTGTCTGGTCGGGTAAAGTAATGCTTTTTTAAGGGTAATGATAGGCTTGTCTAAGCGGCCCGGACGCGCCTTTGGGGATAACCTTCGCTAAGCGCTTGTTGTGGCTCCCAATTGATCTTGTGCGACAATTCGTAGCTGTTTATGGAGCGGGCTATACGCCAAATGCAAGAGAGGATCGGAGTTGTCGTTCTTCGCGGCGGAGGGGTCTATGCCGGCTCGGTTTTTTAGCGGAAAGGGCGCAACCATGAGTTGTTTATTGCAGGATGCGGCGGGCAGGAGTTTACGGCAGTGGCGCGCGATTGCTTTGCTGCTGGCTGTCTGGTTGCTGGCGGTGCCGGGCGCCGCCGCGCAAGTTGGGGAGGGGGATTTGGCCAGATCGTTTGCCAAACGCTGTACCGCCAGCGACGGCTATAAGTCGGCGGATTGCCGCTGTCTGGCCAAAGGCATCGAGGACAGCTATGTCGGTCGGGACCGGGCGATTGCCTACCTTTACGCCAACCTGTTTGTCATGGCTGAGGATGAGTTGGTTTTCTTGCGCAACTACGTGCTTTCAAAACAATGCGGTCGGATCACCCTGAATGAGGCGATGATGGAGCTTCGGGGGCATCACAAGCTGCCTATCTATCTGTTTATCGAGTTGAATCGGTTGGGATTGGCCACCTCAGAGTATTTCGCTTGGGGGAAAAGAAATAACATTTCCGAGCTGCTGGCGGCCTGCCACGACCGCGCCCAGAGCCATATCTTGGTGGAACAACAGCTGGAGGCCTGCCTGGCCACCTCCACCGGGCTGGAAGGCTGTTCGCGCTGTCACGACGGCAAGGGCGTCGATCTGGCGGAGTAGGTCGGCGCAATAGAAAAAGCCCTTCAAACCATTAGGTTCAAAGGGCTTTTGGAATTGGCTCCGAGGGAGGGATTCGAACCCCCGACAAGGTGGTTAACAGCCACCTGCTCTACCACTGAGCTACCTCGGATCAGTTATCTCCTCAGTCGACTTCCGTCGTCCGGCGGAGGGGTTTCTAGCACCGAGATTGAACCCCTGCAAACACCTTTTTGCGCCGGGGCAGGATTTTTTCCAATTAGCTGAGTAGTTATAATGCTTTATTGGAAAATTGCCGCAAAAACCCGGACCCCGCGACCCGGCGGCAAGTCAGTATAATCGATCACGCGCCGCGCCGGCGGGGCCTGGAGCGGTGTGATGGGCGGAAGGTCCAGGCCGGAAAAAAACCAGGCCCCGAAAATAAACTGGGAAAATAGGTTGGGAAAAGTTGGAGGCCCGAGCCGGAATCGAACCGGCGTAAACGGATTTGCAATCCGGCGCGTCACCACTCCGCCATCGGGCCATCCTGTTTGCCAGCGCGGTGGTGAGGTCGCTGGCGGAGGCGCAGATATAATGAGGCCAAGGGGGTAGGGTCAAGCACCCAAATGGCGGCGCGCCACAAAAAGCCGCCAGGTCCGCGCCAAGTCTGCGCCAGGTTCGCGCCAGGTCTGTGGCGGGTCCGCGGCGCGGCGACAATGCGGTTTCGGCGCGGCTTGCGAGTGAAACGCGGAGCGCACCGGATTTTCCTGGTGCAGATCCGTTGTCTTGCCGTCTATTGGGTTCTATAAAACTGCTGTGATGCGAACAGGATCAAACTCCGTTTTATCTTCGACCAGTGGAATTCCTGCCCGATCAAGATTTGGGGTGGGTAAGGGGTCGCTTGTTAGGAAGAAAGAGGCCAACGTGGACTACACCAAGGTGCGTTTGAATATGGTTGAGAGCCAACTGCGTCCCAATCAGGTGATCAACGAGCAGCTGCTGGAAGCTTTTGGCGCTGTGCCGCGAGAGAGTTTCGTCGAGGATTCAGCACAGCACTTCGCTTATTTGGACGAAGATATCAGGGTTGGGGCCGGGCGATATCTGATGGAGCCGCGCGTGTTGGGGCGGCTGTTGCAGGTGGCCGACGTTCAACCGGACGATATGGTGCTGGTGGTTGGCTGCAACAGCGGTTATAGCGCCGCGCTGCTGGGGCATTTGGCGACCACCGTGGTGGCTTTGGAAAGCGACCACGAACTGGTCGCCAGAGCAAGCGCGCTGCTGCAGGAACTGGGGGCGGACAACGTCGTGCTGGTGGAAGGCCCGCTCAAGGACGGGTACGCCAAGCAGGGACCCTACAGCCTGATCCTGATCGATGGCGGGGTCGAGGAAGTGCCCGAGGCTTTGGCCGGGCAGTTGGCCGATGGCGGACGCCTGCTTGCCGTTATCCAGGATGAACAAGGCGTGGGCCGCGCGACCCTGATGCGTCGTGACGGCGAGATCGTGTCGTCGCGCTATCTGTTCGACGCGTCGGTTCCGCTGTTGTCGGAATTTACCCGGGAAAAGGGTTTTGTTTTTTAGCGTGTGACCGACGGGAAAAGAAGCGCTTCGGCGCTATCGCGGCGCTTGTGGTTGTCGCGCCGTCTTAGCCAAACGGTGCGGTTTAACGGTGTGGTTCAGCGGTGCGCCGCGGCGAAGAAGCGCCGTGGCCGCCGGCGCGAACCTTGGTGTTGCGCCGCTGTCTGCCTACCTAAAGGGCGCCTGTGTTGGCCGATCGGGGCGCCGTTCGTGGCGCTGTTCGTGGTAAAAACGCTGACAACCGCGCCGACTTGCGCTATGCCACTGTTTCAGTGGATTTTTCGTCGCCGTTGCGCGCGCTGGTAATTGTTTGAAATTTTTGGCAGGGGACGCCATGACAGATTCGCTTTTAACCCGCTGGTTGGTCGCAGGTCGCGTGAAAAAGATCTTCTTGCTGGCGACGTCAGCCTTGGTCTTTGCCGTCGCTCAGCCGGTCTCCGCGGAAACCTTGGTGGAGGCCTTGTCCGAAGCCTATGAAAGCAATCCCGATCTTGCGTCGGCGCGCGAGCAGCTCAAGAGCCGAAACGAGGAAGTCCCTCAAGCCCTGTCCAATTGGCGGCCGACCGTTTCTTTGAGTGGGTCGACGGGCAAGCAGATCTACAACAGCAGCCTGTCGTCGTCCGACGGCAGCTACAACAACTCCACGCCCACCTCGGGATCGATCGCCGTCAGCCAGCCGCTTTACCGTGGCGGCCGAACGGTTGCGCAGGTCGAAGAGGCTGAATTTCAAGTGGAGGCGGAGCGGGCCCGGTTGCGCGCCTCGGAACAACAGGTGCTGTTGAACGGCGTCCTGGCCTTCATGAACGTCTGGCGCGATGAATCGGTACTGCAGCTCAACATCAACAACGAGCAGGTTCTGCAACGGCAGTTGGAGGCCAGCCAAGACCGCTTTCAAGTGGGGGAGATCACCCGTACCGATGTGGCGCAGTCTGAATCACGCTTGGCCGGCGCCACCGCCGATCGGATCAGTTCCGAGGGGATCTTGGAATCCAGCAGGGCGGTCTATCTGGAGGTGATCGGCAACGAACCGAAGGATCTGCAGGCTCCCATTCCTTTGGAAGGTCTGCCAAGCTCGCAAGACGAAGCGATCAGTCAAGCTGCCAGCAACAATCCCGCGGTATTGGCCGCCGAATTCGATGAGCGCGCATCGGAAAAGGCGATTCGTCTGGTGGAAGGCGAGCTATATCCCAGCGTGGCATTGCAAGGATCGTTCGCCCGGAACCTCAATTCGACGGTCAGCGGCACGCAAACCAATCAGGGCAGCGTTCTGGCGTCGGTCTCCATACCGGTTTACCAGAAGGGGGCTGTCTACAGCCGCGCCCGGCAAGCCAAGTACAACAACAACCAACAGCGGTTGGTTAGAATCTCGGTTGACCGCCAAATCGAACAGGAAACGGTCACGGCTTGGGAAGCTCTGCTGACGGCCAAGGCGCAGATTCGCTCCTTCGAAAGCCAGGTCTCGGCCGCGACAATCGCGTTGGATGGCGTTACCCAGGAAAACCAGGTGGGCTCGCGCACGGTGCTGGACGTGCTGAACGCCGAGCAGGAGTTGCTCGACGCCAAGGTCTCCCTGGTGCGCGCGCAACGTGATGAGATTGTCGCCGGCTTCCAGCTGCTCTCGGCGGTGGGGCGTCTTTCCGCCGAAGAATTGGCCTTGGCGGTGGATGTTTATCAGCCCTCCGTGGATTACGACAAAACCCGTAATAAATGGTTCGGCTTGAGCATTAATGATGAATAAGGTACTTCGGTAGTAACAACAGAGCTCCAATCAACAGACCGGGTATTCAGAGTCGGTAATATGAGCGAACCGGAAGGCCAAAACGAACCGTCAATGGAAGAGATTCTGGCATCGATCCGCCGAATCATTTCAGAGGACGATGACGAATCCTCCACTGCAAAAGCGGATAAGAAGGCGGACGCAAAAGAGGATTCGGAAGCGGTGGCGCCCGTGGAGGAAGCGGTGCTCGACCTGACCGAGGTAATCGAGGATGAGGCGGTTCCTGATCTGACCGATGATGTTGCGTCGGACGCGGAAGAGCCGGAACCCGAGCCGGAACCTGAACCCGAGCCGGAATCTGAGCCGGAAGCCGAAGCCGAGCCGGAACATGAACCCGAAATCGAACCCGAGCCGGAAGTCGGACTGGAGGGGGAAACCATCGCCTTCACCGAGGCGGAGCCGGAAGCCGAGCCCGTCGTCGATCTGCCCGATCCGGTGAGTCCCGATCCCACACCGGCGACCGACGGCAAGGTGGAGGAGCTTTTGGTCTCCGCCGCCACAGCCTCGATTGCGTCGCGGGCGCTCGGCGAGGTCAGTCAGGCGGTCGCCAGCAGCCGGCGGGAAGAAGCCGCGAGCTTCGGCGGCCTGACGGTGGACCGACTGGTTCGCGATTCGCTCGAGCCGCACTTGAAGGCGTGGTTGGATGAAAATCTGGCGGATCTGGTCGAGCGAGTCGTGCGTGATGAGGTACGACGCCTAGCCAGACGCGCCCAAGACGAATAACCAAGCGCCGTCGGCTTACTCCCGACGGCGTTTTTCTTTGTAGCAAAGGGCGCTCCCGTAGCGCCCCTTTTCGCGTGACATCAACGCGTGATGACTGGAAGGACCGATCCCGCTATGGCGGAACTGGACAAAACTTACCGCCCGGATGCGGTAGAAGCCAAGCAGTACCAACGCTGGGAAGACGCCGGCTCCTTCGCCTGCGATCCCACGTCCGGCAAAACGCCCTATACCATCATGATGCCGCCGCCCAACGTCACCGGCAGTCTGCACATGGGCCACGCGCTGACCTTCACCATTCAGGATGTTCTGGTTCGTTACCATCGCATGCAGGGGCGCGACACCCTTTGGCAGCCCGGCACCGACCATGCGGGGATTGCGACCCAAATGGTGGTCGAGCGGCAGTTGGCCGAGCAGGGCCTGACCCGGCACCAGTTGGGGCGCGGCAAATTCTTGGACAAGGTCTGGGACTGGAAGGCGCAGTCTGGCGGCACGATCATCAAGCAGCTTCGCCACTTGGGCGCGTCGGCGGATTGGCCGCGTGAACGCTTCACCATGGATGAGGGATTGTCGGCCGCGGTTCGCAAGGTCTTCGTTCAACTGCACCAAGAAGGTCTGATTTACAAAGACAAGCGGCTGGTCAACTGGGACCCTAAGCTGCACACCGCGATTTCCGACCTGGAAGTGTTGCAAACCGAGATCAACGGGCACCTGTGGCACTTTAGGTATCCGGTCGTCGGTGAGGAAGAGCGCTACATCACCGTCGCCACAACCCGGCCGGAGACCATGTTGGGAGATTCGGCGGTGGCGGTTCACCCCGAAGATGACCGCTACCAGGCTTTGGTCGGCAAGCAGGTGATCCTGCCGCTTGTCGAGCGACCGATTCCCATTGTCGCCGACGACTACGCCGACCCGGAAACCGGCTCGGGCGCGGTGAAGATCACGCCGGCCCACGACTTCAACGATTTTGAGGTCGGGCGACGCCATGACTTGGCGCGGATCAACGTCCTGGACCAGGACGCCAAAATTCTCGATGAAGAGTTCATCCCCGCCGCTTATCGGGGCCTGGACCGCTATGACGCGCGCAAGAAAATCGTCGCCGACATGGAAGCGCGCGGCCTGCTGGCGGCGGTGGAGGATCACGCCCACTCCGTGCCCCACGGCGATCGCTCCGGGGTGGCGATTGAGCCGTGGTTGACCGACCAGTGGTATGTCAACGCCGAGGCTCTGGCCGGACCCTGCATTGACGCTGTGGAACAAGGCAAGACGGTCTTTGTCCCCAAGCAGTGGGAAAACACCTTTTTTGACTGGATGCGGAACATCCAGCCGTGGTGCATTTCCCGACAGCTTTGGTGGGGGCATCAAATTCCCGCCTGGTACGGTCCCGACGGCGAGATTTTCGTCGCCGAGGATGAAGCCGGCGCCGCGGCCGCGGCCTTGGCCCACTATGGTGAAGCTCGGGCGCTTGTGCGCGATCCCGATGTGCTCGATACGTGGTTTTCCTCGGCGCTTTGGCCCTTCTCCACGCTTGGTTGGCCCTCGAACGACCCCAAGACGTCGCAAGAACTGGCGCACTACTATCCAGGCAATGTGTTGGTTACCGGCTTTGACATCATCTTTTTCTGGGTCGCCCGCATGATGATGATGGGCATCCATTTCATGGGTGAGGTGCCGTTCAAGCACGTCTATATCCACGCCTTGGTGCGCGACCAGCACGGCCAGAAAATGTCCAAGTCCAAGGGCAATGTGATCGACCCCTTGGAATTGGTTGAAAAATACGGCTGCGACGCCCTGCGTTTCACCCTGTCGGCCTTGGCCGTGCCGGGGCGCGACGTGAAGTTGGATCCGGCCCGCATCGAGGGATATCGTAACTTCGCGACCAAACTGTGGAACGCGGCCCGCTTCAGCGACATGAACGGCGCCGAGGTGGCGGCCGACTTCAACCCCGCCACGGTCACCCAGACCCTCAACAAATGGGTGGTGGGCAAGATGGCGAGCCTGGAAAAGAATCTGCAGGCGTCGCTGGACGCCTATCGGTTGAACGACTCGGCCAGTCTGCTCTACCAGTTCACCTGGAACTCTTTTTGCGACTGGTACATCGAGTTTGCCAAGCCGATCTTCAACGGCAACGACGACGCGGCGATTGTTGAAACCCGCCGCACCACCGGTTGGGTCATCAACAATCTGCTGCGGATGCTCCATCCCTTCATGCCCTTTGTCACCGAAGAGCTTTGGGGAAAGTTTGGCGGCGGCGATTCCGGCCTGTTGATTAATGCGCGCTGGCCCGGATTGGACAGCGGGTTGGTTGATCTGGCGGCGGAAGAAGAAATCGACTGGCTGATTCGGCTGATCAGTGGAGTGCGGGGCCTGCGGTCCGAAACCAATGTGCCCGCCGGCGCTAAGGTCAAGCTGTTGGCCCTGGGGCCGTCGGAGCAAACCGAAGGGCGGCTGGCGGCCAATGGCGATGTTATCGCCACCATGGCGCGTCTGGACGCGCTCACCATTGTGTCCGGGGAACTGCCCAAGGACGCGGTCCAATTGGTGGTGGACGAGGCCACCTTCGGCCTGCCTCTGGGCGAGGTGATCGATATTACCGCCGAGCGGGCGCGCCTGGGTAAGGAAATTGCCAAGCTCGACGGCGAAATCACCAAGATCAACAAGAAGCTCGGCAATGCGCAGTTCCTGGCCAAAGCGCCCGTGACCGTGGTGGCCGAGCAGCACAGTCGTCGCGACGACGCCCGACAAACCATTGAGAAACTGCAGGCTGCTTTATCGCGGCTGGTCGGCTTGTAAGCCGCCCCGCCGCCGCAGTGCCTCCGCCCCCCGTCCCTGGCGGCTAGAGCCAGAGACGGGGGATTTTGCGGGAGGTGCGAACTTTGACGGCAGGCCGCCGGTAGCGGGTCTTTCCATAATGAATGCTTGCGTTGGCGACGCCAATGTGCCGAGTTGTCATGCAAGAGAGCGGTCGACGGGCAAAGAAGCGCGACGCGCTTTGGCTCTGTCGAGAATAGCCCTCGACTAGACTGACAAGAGGCGGAGCCGCGGCGTCAGCGGAATCACGACATGATTCGGTTTAAACCGATCCGACTCTAGCCTGAACGCGCATCCGGGGGTCGCGGATCGGGCGGTGGCGTTTCGGGATGGGGAGAGCGTGGCGATGAAGGGCCGCTACTACGGGGTGCTGGTGGGGGGGATCGCCTTGATGCTCGCCCTTGCGCTGCGGGTGGTTGATTTTGCGCCCGTGGCTTACGCCCGCCTGGCGGTCTTCGATCTTTATCAGAAAATCGAACCCAGAGCTTACCAGACCGCACCGGTGCGGGTGGTTGATATCGACAACGAATCGCTGACCCGAGTCGGCCAGTGGCCTTGGCCGCGCACCCTGGTGGCGCAGATGGTGCAGCGACTGACCGAGATGGGCGCCGTCGTGGTGGCTTTCGACATGGTTTTTTCCGAACCCGATCGAACCTCGCCGCAGTGGGCCTTGAAGACTTGGGGCGATAGTCCTGAAATTGGCGCGCTGTCCGCACTGCTGGCCGATCTGCCCGATCACGACCAGGTTTTGGCCGACACCTTCGCGCGCAGCCCGGTGGTGGCTGGCTTTATGCTGTCGGAGGACGCCTCCGCAAGCGCCGCGCCGCCGCCGAGCAAGGCGGGAATCGCTTACGCCGGGAGCGATCCCCGCCAACTTCTGACGGAATTCGACTATTCGGTGCGCAATCTTGCGATCCTGGAAAACGCCGCCAAGGGAATCGCCAATCTCAGCTTGGTTCCGGATCGCGATGGCGTGGTCCGACGGGTGCCGCTGATGGCCAGGCAGGGCAGTGAAATCATCCCCTCGCTGACCGCCGAGGCGTTGCGGGTGGCGCAAGGCGCCTCGACCTTTGTCTTGCGCGCCAACAATGCCTCCGGTGAGGTGGATTTGGGCGGCGGGCAGGGAATTACCTCGGTTAAGATCGGCGCCTTTGAGGTGCCGACCAGCAGTGGCGGGGAGTTTTGGTTGTACTATGCGCCGGAGGTGGCGGAGCGTTCCTTTCCTGCCTGGCAGCTCTTGGATCCCGGCTTCAGGCAATTGCAGCCCTGGGTCGAGGGGCAAATTATTCTGCTGGGCTCCTCCGCCCCGGGATTACGGGATCTGCGGCCCACCCCGCTGGCCAACGGCGTTCCGGGGGTGCTGATTCAGGCTCAGGCGATTGAGCAGATTGTTCTTGGGAAGTATCTGAACCGACCGGATTGGGCCGAAGGGGCCGAGTTGGTGGCGCTGTTCCTGGTGGGCGGCGTGATGGTGGCGCTGATGCCGCTGCTCGGGGCGATTTGGTGCGCGGTGCTGGGCGGGGTGGTCGCCTTCTCGGCGGTATCGGCTTCCTGGTTGGCCTACTCCCAGGCGCAATTGCTGATTGATCCCTTTTATCCCGCCTTCTCGGCGCTGCTGGTCTATCTGGTTGTCACGACCACCCACTACCTGTTGAGCGAGCGAGAAAGACGGCGGGTGCGTTCGGCCTTTACCCACTATCTTGCCCCGGCCTTGGTGGAGCGGCTGGCCAACCATGCCGGCGAGCTAAAGCTGGGCGGCGAAATGCGCGATTTAACGCTGCTTTTTTGCGATATTCGCGGCTTCACCAGCATATCCGAGGCGATGGACGCGGAGCAGCTGACCGGCTTTCTCAATGCCTTCCTCACCCCGATGACCGATGTGGTGCTGTCCAACGATGGCACCATCGACAAGTACATGGGCGACGCCATCATGGCCTTCTGGAACGCGCCCCTGAACGATGCGGCGCACGCCCGCCACGCCTGCCTTTCGGCGCTACAGATGCAAGCCCGCCTGGAAGAGCGCTTGCCCATCTGGCGACAGCAGGCCGAGGCGGCGGGACGAACCTTTGTGCCGATCAAGATTGGAATTGGCCTCAACAGCGGCGAATGCTGCGTCGGCAACCTGGGGTCCGAGCAACGTTTCGACTATTCCGCCTTGGGAGATCCGGTCAATCTGGCGTCGCGGCTGGAAGGCATGACCAAGCTCTACGGCGTGCGAATCCTGCTGGGCGAGGCGACCCGGTCGCGCTGTCCGGAGTTGGCTTTCCTGGAGCTGGACTTGATCCGGGTGATCGGCAAGCAGCAGCCGGTTCGGATTTTCGCGCTGTTCGGCGATGAAAGCGTCGCCGCCGATGCGACGTTCCAGAACCTGCAGGCGGCCCAGGACTTGGCGCTGGCGGCCTACCGGGCGCAGGACTGGTCCGGGGCGAGAGAAAAGTTCACCCGCGTCCGGGAGTTGGCGGACGGCAAGCTGGATCTTCTGCATGCGATGTTCATGGCGCGGCTCGACCATCTGGCAACCCAGCCGCCCGGCGAGGACTGGGATACGGTTTTCCAGGCCACGACCAAGTAGCGCCGGACTGGCGGAACCCGCGCAAGCTGATCTATTTCGGGCGCCGGAAGGTAAGAAAATTCCCCTTGCCGCGGCGGCGGACTAATTTTTGCAAAGCAGACTTTCGTGAAAAGTCATTGGACCCTACCAGGCGAGGGGCTAGTCTGCGCTGCCGAGAGTCCGCGACACAGCGTGGCGCGAAAATTTAGAAAACAGCGCGGGGAGAACATGGATGCCGCTCGATAACAAGAATCCGAAATTTGATAAAACCAAGATGCCGAGCCGTCATGTCTCGGTTGGCCCGGAAAAGGCCCCGCACCGCTCCTATTACTATGCCATGGGCATGACTGAAGAGCAGGTGGCGCAGCCCTTTGTTGGCGTGGCGACCTGCTGGAACGAAGCCGCGCCCTGTAATATTTCCCTGTCCCGCCAGGCCCAGTCGGTCAAGGTTGGCGTCGACAAGTCGGGCGGCAGCCCCCGCGAATTCACCACCATCACGGTGACCGACGGCATCGCCATGGGCCACCAGGGCATGAAGTCCTCGCTGGTCAGCCGGGAGATTATTGCCGATTCCGTCGAACTGACCATGCGGGGCCATTGCTATGATGCCCTGGTTGGCCTGGCCGGTTGCGATAAATCCCTGCCGGGCATGATGATGTCTATGATTCGGCTGAATGTGCCCTCGGTGTTCATGTACGGCGGCTCGATTTTGCCTGGCCGCTTCAAGGGCCGGGACGTCACCGTGCAGGATGTGTTCGAGGCCGTGGGGTCCCATTCCGCCGGCAATATGTCGTCCGAGGACCTGCATGAGCTGGAATGCACCGCCTGTCCTTCCGCCGGATCGTGCGGCGGGCAGTTCACCGCCAACACCATGGCCTGCGTTTCAGAGGTCATCGGCCTGGCCCTGCCAGGGTCGGCAGGCGCCCCCGCGCCCTATGAGAGCCGTGACCAGTATGCCGAGGCCTCGGGCGAGGCGGTGATGTACTGCCTCGAGAAAAATATTCGTCCGCGTGATCTGGTGACCATGGAATCGCTGAAGAATGCGGCCCGCGTGGTGGCGGCCTCCGGCGGTTCGACCAACGGCGCGTTGCACCTGCCCGCCATGGCCCACGAAGCCGGTCTGCGCTTCGATTTGCATGATGTGGCTGAAATCTTCAAAACCACGCCCTATATCGCCGATCTCAAGCCAGGCGGACGCTATGTGGCCAAGGATCTCTTCGAGGTGGGCGGCGTTGGCCTGATCATCAAGGCGCTGATCGACGGCGGCTACGTCAACGGCGACTGCATGACCGTGACCGGCAAGACCCTGGGCGAAAACCTGCGCGACACGGTGGTGGCGAAAACTCAGGATGTGGTGCGCAGCACCGACGATCCGCTTTCGCCGACCGGTGGCGTGGTTGGCCTTCGCGGCAATCTGGCGCCGGAAGGGGCGATCGTGAAGGTGGCCGGGATGGACAGCTTGCTCTTTACCGGTCCGGCCCGCTGCTTTGACAGCGAAGAACTCTGCTTTGAAGCGGTGCAGCAGCGCGACTACAAGGAAGGCGAGGTCTTGGTCATCCGCTACGAAGGGCCGAAAGGCGGCCCGGGAATGCGTGAGATGCTGGCCACGACGGCCGCGCTCTATGGCCAAGGCATGGGCGACAAGCTGGCGCTGATCACCGATGGCCGCTTTTCCGGCGCGACCCGTGGGTTCTGCATCGGCCACGTGGGTCCGGAGGCTGCGGTTGGTGGTCCGATTGGTTTGCTTGAAGACGGCGACATGATCACCATCGACGCGGTCAGCGGTGACATTTCCGTCGATCTCAGCGACGAAGAACTGGCGCGCCGCCGCCAGGCATGGAAACCTCGGGGTCACGACTACAACTCCGGCGCGCTGTGGAAATATGCGCAGACCGTGGGATCGGCCGAGAACGGCGCGGTAACCCATCCCGGCGGCGCGGCGGAAACACACTGTTACGCCGACATCTGATCGCTTGCGCGACCGGCCTTGAGCCGAAGCCATGAGGCTCGGGACCAGAAGATAAATAATGGGCGGCGCCGGCGTTGGTCGGCGCCGCCCGTCTTTTTGGGGTGGGAACTTGCAAGTCCCTTGCAGGCTGTTATTGTCCCGATCATGCCTGGACAGCGGTTCGGGATCAGGTTTCCAAGCTCAGGACTGAAGCGAAAATGGCGGAAAAGAAGGCTGATGCACCGGGAGATCCGGTCGGCCGGGAGCCCTATGCGGTGATCACACAGGTGCTCAATGAACAAGGCAACATCGGCCCGCTGGTGGACGAAATCTTCGAGGTGCTGGCCGATGATCCGCCGGCCGAAGTGATTATCGTCAATGACGCCAGCACCGACGGCACCGTCGCCGAAATCGAAGCGCGACAGCGCCGGTTTCCCCAGGTTCGGCTGATCCATCATGTTTCGTCCTGCGGCAAGTCGCTGTGCATGGTGACCGCCGCCCGTTACGCCGAAAGCTCTTGGCTGGCGTTTATGGACGGCGACTGGGAAAACGATCCGAAATATTTTCCGGAAATGCTGGCCTTGGCCCGGGCGCGCGAAAGCCAAGGGGTCGGCCTGGTCAACGGCGTGCGACAGGGTCGAAAGGCCAGCGCCTCCAAGCGCCTGGCGTCGCGGTTCGCCAACAAACTGCGGCGCGCCCTGCTGCACGACAATTGCCCCGACACTGGCTGTGGGTTGAAGGTCATGCGCAGGGATTTGTTTCTTGCGCTTCCCGCCTTCAATGCGCTGCATCGGTTTATGCCGGCGCTGGTGAAGCAGCAGGGCTACGATATTGCGCTGCTGCCGGTGGTGGATCGTCAGCGCCGCGCCGGGCAGTCGAAATATACCAACCTGCGCCGCGCCCTGCAGGGACTGGTCGATTTGCTGGGCGTCATCTGGCTGCGGCAGCGTACCACCCGCCCGGCGCCAAACACCGTGCGGGAAACGCGCGTCTGAGGATGCGTTGCGGGAAGCCCGCGTCTGACCGGTTTTCGCACGCTGTCGTGTCAGCAGGCTTGCTCTTTGCCCTCTCATGGGGGTAGTTGCTTGCCGCGTCGGCGGTGGATGCTTGTCGGCGGCGCGGATCGGCGGTGATGGCAAGGGGAACCCAAGTGTCTTTCTTTACGGATTTTATGTCAGGCCTTGAAGCGTGGTGGACGCAAGTCGGCACCATTGAGCTGGGCTGGCTGCTGTTTGGGTTCGGCGCGCAGGCCATGTTTTTCATGCGTTTCTTCGCCCAGTGGATTGCCACGGAAAAGAGCCGCAAATCCGTCGTGCCGGAGATTTTTTGGTATTTTAGTCTCGTCGGCGGCTTGATGATGTTGGCCTATGCCGTTCATCGGGCCGACCCGCCAATTATCCTCGGCCAACTGACCGGACTGTTTATCTATTCACGAAATATATATTTCATCTGGCGGGTAAAGTTGAACCGTGGCTAGAATTGCCGCCGCGCAAGCCCTTGTGTCGGCGGTCCTGCTTTATATGTTAAGAACGGGTGCCGCTCGCGGCGCAGTGTCTTTTCGATGCCTTTTCGATCCGCCGGTCTTTCGGCGGGATGGCGGCGGCGCTGTTCGGCCCTGATCCATTGAAGCGACAGAAATCCATTGAAGGTACAAGGAAGCGCCATGTCTTCAGGTGTAGCAGAACCGTCTGACGACATGCGGACTGCGCCGGAACCGGAGGTCGCCTCGACCAGGGGCCGGCAGCGCGGCGCCGGGCCTGTCACCTATTTCTTTTTGCTGGTGATCTCCCTGGGGCTGTTTCTCCCCGGTTTTTTCACCCTGCCGCCGATTGATCGTGACGAGGCGCGCTTCGCCCAGGCCACCCAGCAGATGTTGGAAACCCGGGACTTCGTGGACATTCGTTTCCAGGACGAGCCGCGCTACAAAAAGCCGGCGGGAATCTATTGGCTGCAGGCCGCCGCCGTGTCGCTGTTGGGTCAGGACCGCCCGGTGGAGATTTGGATGTTTCGGGTGCCCTCGCTGATGGGAGCGATGCTGTCGGTTCTGTTGACCGCCTGGATCGGGGGATTTCTGTTCAACCGGCGCGTCGCCTTTCTCGCCGGAACGATGATGGCCGGAAGTTTGCTGTTGGGGGTGGAAGCCCGAATGGCGAAGACCGACGCCGTGCAGCTGGCGTTCATCCTGATGGCGCAGGGGGGGCTGGCGAAAATATATATGTCGGAAAAGGCGGGACAGGAAAGGCGGCGCGGACCGGCCTATCTGTTCTGGCTGGCGCAGGCTTTGGCGTTCCTGGTGAAAGGCCCCCTGGCGCTGCTGGTGAGTGGTGGAACGCTGCTGTTTCTGATCGGCGCGGAACGGCGCGTCGGCTGGTTGAAGCGGCTTGAATGGGGGCGCGGCCTGCTGTTGTTTTTTCTGCTGGCGGCGCCTTGGTATATCGCCATCAGCTATGAGACTTCCGGGGCGTTTTTCACCGAGGCGCTGGGCAAGGATCTGTTGGGGAAAGTCGCCAGCGGCCAGGAAAGTCATGGCGCGCCCCCCGGATATTATTTTGGCGTTTTCTGGCTGACGTTCTGGCCCTTCTCGCTGTTGGCCGGGCTGGTCATGCCGGATATCTGGCGGCATCGGAAAGACCCGGGCGTGCTGTTCTGCTTCGCCTGGATTCTTTTGCCCTGGCTGTTCTTTGAATTGGTGCCGACAAAGCTGCCGCACTACATCTTGCCGACCTATCCGGCAATCGCCCTGTTGGCGGCGGCGGGCATGGCGCTTGGTTGGCGCGACAGTGCGGGAAAGGTGGCGCTTTGGCGGCAACGGATCCTGCTGGGGGTCTTCCTGCTGGTCACCGTTGCGCTGATGGTGGCGATTCCCGCGGTCTATTGGGTCGCCGAGGGAAGACCCAATCTCTGGTCCTTCCTGGGGTTACTCGGACCGTTGGCCATCCTGATCGGCTTGCTGAGGTATCGCGACAAACTTTCGCCGCAAGGTCTTTATGGCCTTTGTCTGGCCGGCGGGACGCTGCTGTTCGCGACAACTTTTCAGTGGGTTCTTCCCAGTCTTTCGAGTGTCTGGCTGTCGCCGCGCATCGTCGCCGACGTTCAGGCTCTCAAGCGCTGTGACAAACCCCAACTGACGGTGGCCGGCTATGGCGAGCCCTCGTTGGTTTTCCTGTTCGGAAAAACGGTGCATTTCGGCAACGCGGAAGCCGTCGGGCAACGTCTGATCGACGACGGAACCTGCGGTCTTGCTTTGGTGTCGGACAAATACGACAGCTACTTCAAGACCTACATGGCCCAGGCCAATGCGCCGGTTGAGAGCCTGCGGTCGCTTTCCGGCGTGAACTATTCCAAGGGCAAGCCACTGACCCTGACTTTTTACCGCCTGGCCGATCAAACCGGACAAGGCGACCAACAGCAAGGCGCGGCGCCGCGCCAGCCGCAGGCCCCCGATCCCGCTACGGTAGGTGATAGCCCCCGATGACTGGTTTATTCAACTCGCTTTCGCGTCCCCGGCGGCTGTGGCGGGGACTGTCCCCGCTGGGTCGCTATGGAATTGTCGCGGTGGCCATGGTTATTTCCATGCTGTTCGTTGATTTGCCGCTGTCGCTGTTCTTCCGCTGGGCCGAGGGGCCGGTGGTCGAGCTTGGGCGCGCGGTGACCGATCTGCTTAAAGCCGAATGGTGGTTGATCCCCAGTGGCCTGCTGCTGTTGTTCTTCGGCTATCGCCGCGCCTTTGGCGGGCATAAACCGACGGCGCGGCTTGATGGTTGGATTGCCGCCGCCGCCGGGTTCTGGTTTGTGGCGATTGCCGGGTCGGGAATTTTAACCAACATCCTGAAGGTTATCATCGGGCGGGCGCGTCCGAAGATCTACCAGCAGGAGGGGTTTTTCGGTTTCGATCCCTTTTCCTTTGGATCGGCTTGGAACTCGTTGCCTTCCGGGCATGCCAACACCGGTATGGTGCTGGCTTTTCTCTTTGGCCTGTTCCTGCCGCGTTATCAAACGGCGGCCTGGATCATCTTCGGCTGGCTGGTTTTCCAGCGGGTGGTGGTGAACGCCCACTATCTCAGCGACGTCTTGGCCGGCGGCGCGGTGGCGGCCTTCACCACCTACTGGTTGGCCAAGGCCTTCGCGCGGCGCGGATGGGTTTTTCAACAGTCCGCGACAGGCCGGTTGAAACTGGCCGCGCCGGGCCGGTTTCTGCGCCGCAAGCTTCGGCTTTCCTGACCCGGCAGCCGGCAGGACCTGTTTCGCACAAGACTTTTGCTGCGGGATGATCGCCGGCCAGCTTGGGGTTTGTCGCGTCGCCCGTTAGAGTCAGATCGGTTTAACTCGTGAAACCGCCTCAGATCACACTCTAGTCTTGGCGCTGCCGTGCCGGCGCCAGGGGAGCCGCCGAAAGATGACCATTGCCGTTGCCGGGTTTCAACATGAAACCAATACCTTTGCGCCCTCCAAAGCCGATTACCGCGCCTTTGTCGTCGGTGGGGGCTATCCGGAGCTGACCCAAGGCGCGGCCATTCTTGACAGGTTTCAGGCGACCAATATTCCGGCATCTGGGGCTCTTGCGCGGTTTCTCGCGGCGGGCAAGGAGGTTTTGCCGTTGATCTGGGCCGGCGCCACGCCGTCAGCCCAGGTGACGGATGACGCCTTCGAACGCATCACCGGCGTTGTTCTGGCGGGACTGCAGGAAGGTCTGGACGACCTGGAGGCGGTTTACCTGGATTTGCATGGCGCCATGGTGACCGAAAGCTATCAGGATGGTGAAGGGGAGATTTTGCGCCGCGTGCGGGCGCTGATTGGGCCGGAGCGGCCGCTGGTGGCCAGTTTGGACCTGCACGCCAACGTCACGCCGGAAATGGTCGAACTGGCCGACGGCCTTATCGCCTACCAGACCTATCCGCATGTCGACATGGCCGATACCGGCGACAAGGCCGCCGCGCTGTTGCTGCAGCTGCTCGACGGCCTCAAGGTTGAAAAGGCCTATCGCCAGCTGCCGTTCCTCATTCCGCTAAACAGTGGCTGCAGCCTGATTGAACCGGCCGCCGATCTCTATCGGCAGGTCGGGCAGATGGAGGGCAAAGAAGCTCTGACCCTCTCGTTCGCCGCCGGCTTCAGTCCCGCCGATATCTATCACTGCGGCCCTTCGGTATTTGCCTACGACCCCTCGAAACAACGGGCCGAGGACGCCTGTAACAAGCTCTATGACGCGGTGGTCGGCGAGGAAACCGCCTTTGCCGCCGGCGTGCTGCCGGCCGCGAAGGCGGTGCGTCAGGCAATCATCAAGTCGCAGGCGGCCTCTCGACCGATCATTCTGGCCGATACCCAGGACAATCCAGGCGCCGGCGGCAACGGCGACACGGTTGGCCTGCTGGCGGAAATGATCCGGCAGCAGGCCCCCAATGCGGTGATCGGTCTGATTATCGACGGCGCGGCGGCGGCGGCGGCGCACCGCGCCGGTGAAGGCGCCGTTGTGACCCTGTCGATCGGCGCCAAGAGCGGCCTTCCCGGCCATAAGCCGCTGGAAAAGGAAGTCAGGGTGCTGCGCTTGGGGGATGGATGCTTCCAATGCGACGGTCCCTTCTACAAAGGGGCGAAAATGCAGTTGGGGCCGATGGCGCTGCTGGAGGTGGCGGGCGTCAAGGTGGCGCTGGCGACGAAGAAAACCCAGACGGCCGATCAGGCGATGTTTCGACACCTGGGGGTGGAGCCGGCGGACTGCGCCATCGTGGCGGTAAAATCCTCGGTCCACTTCAGAGCCGACTTCCAACCGATTGCCGAGGCGGTGCTGGTGGCGGTCTCGCCGGGCCCCAATCTGGTTGACCATCATCAGTTGGACTATCGGAACCTGCGCAAGGACCTGCGCATCATGCCGCGTCGGGCCGGGCAAGAGAGCTGAAATAGCGGGATTGGAGTCAAGGCGCGGCTTGCGTGAGGCGGACTGAAAACAGTTGAAAAGAAAAAAGTCCGCTGGCCTGCCGATCAGCCCGCCGTCATCGAGGGAATGCTGACGTCTGATTCCCGATAGGCGGCGACCTGCCAGACTGACTTGGCGCAAGCAAGTTGCCGTCTTGTCGCCGGTTCGCTCGGCGGGAAGGTAAAAAGCGACAACAGCATGTCCACATCTTCGCCGTTGGCGGCCAGCGGCGCGATCAGGCGGCTGTAGGTCGTCATCCCGCCGCCGTCCTTGATCGGAACTTGGCACAGACAAAGCAGCGGCACGCCATCGGCGACCACCTGGCCGTAGATGGCCTCGATCTGGCGAAGATAGGCGTTATCGTAAAGTTGCTGGCCCACTTTGCCGGTAACGTCCCGACCGAAATGCGCGGTGATTTCCGTCCCCAGCAGCCGGGCGCGATAGACCAGCGGGTGGTCGACCGCCTGGTCGTTGCGAAGCACATCGACCAGCCCGATTCGCGGAAGAAGCTTGGGAAACTCCAACGGGTCGATGTCGTGCCGTCCGGGCAGGCGGCCAAGGTGGATTTTGGCACGCCAATAGTTCAGGAAAACCAGCTGATCCTGCGTTAGGCAATACTCCGATTGCGCGCTTTCCAGTTGTGGTGCGCAATCAATTGATCGAACCATTGGACACCTACTGATTGAAGATTGTGAAAGTTGTTGTCTCAGCAAGTTTACCGCGATTTCGGTTTTCTTGGGAACGGGGGAAAATGGAGGATTTCTCTAAAATTAGACTTAATTTCCTAATATTTTGAAAAGAAGCGCAAAAGAAGAATTTGTACCGAGAAAATTCGACCGCGCCGGGTCCGGCGCTTGGTCCAGGCTTGGCTCCGGTTTGGTCCAGGCTTGGACCTGGGGCCTGGCCCCGGGGCCCGCGCGGCTCAATGTCGGTGAGGTACGGTGGGGTTCGGTGGGACTCAGTCGGCCAGTTCGATCCACAGCGGGGTGTGGTCGGAGGCCTTCGGCAAATCCCTGAGCGCCTTATCGATGCCAACCTTCTGCAGCCGGTCCGCCGCTTGCGGAGACAGCAACTGGTGATCGATTCGGATGCCGTGGTTCCTTTGCCAGGCACCGCGCTGGTAGTCCCAAAAGGTGTAGGCGTCCGAGTCTTGGTTCAGGGCGCGAAAAGCGTCCACATATCCCAGATTGATCAGTCGGCGGAAGGCTTTGCGGCTTTCCAGGCGAAAGAGCGCGTCGTCTTCCCAGACCTTGGGATCATAACAGTCCTGATCTTCCGGGATGATGTTGTAATCGCCGGCGAAAACCACCGGTTGTTCGCTTGCCAGGGCGGCTTGGGCCTGTTGCTGGAGGCGCGCCATCCAGCGCAGCTTGTATGGATATTTGTCGCTGTCCACCGGATTGCCATTGGGCAGATAAAGCGAGGCGACGCGCAGTCCAAAGGTTGTCGCCTCGACATAGCGCGCCTGGTCGTCCTGGTCATCGCCGGGCAGCCTGTCGACGATCTTTTCCAAGGGCTGCTTGGACAGCAGCGCCACGCCGTTGTAGGCCTTCTGCCCAACCAC
Organism: uncultured Rhodovibrionaceae bacterium; assembly: GCA_963976695.1. GTDB lineage: Bacteria > Pseudomonadota > Alphaproteobacteria > Kiloniellales > DSM-21159 > CAXBMB01. The sequence continues at coordinate 24,456 of CAXBMB010000010.1, read as the reverse complement.
CGCCGCGTGATAACCCAAAGCCTCGACCTCGCCCCTGGGGAAATTCTCCGCCACGCCCTTGAGCTCCTGCAGCATCACGATGTCGGGGGAAAAGCGCGCCAGCCAATCCAACAGGATGGGCAGACGGGCTTTCACCGAATTGACGTTCCAGGTGGCAATCTTAACCATGATCGACTGTCCTCTTGTTTCCTCGAATTTCGGAGCAGGGGCGGCGGCGGGGCAGCGGAACAAGGCGACCTATCCAAGGCCAATCTTGTGGCATCTATTGGATGAAAGGAAAAGCATCCTTGTCGACCAATTGGCCCGGCGGGCGGTGGGGCAAAAAAAATCCCCAAAAAACAATGGGGATTTCATCAGCATAAATAAACGGTTGGCGGGTTTTCTTGCTGTTCTGAATTGCCCTTTGCGCTGCCGGCGGCGCGGGCGGCTAGACCGAAAAGGAGGAGCCGCAGCCACAGGAACTGGCGGCATTGGGGTTCTCGATCTTGAAGTAGGCGCCCATCAGGTCCTCGACAAAATCGACTTCAGAACCGTTGAGCAGCTCCAGGGACGTTTCATCGATTACAACCGCCGCCTGGTCGCGGGTGAAAAGACGGTCGTCGTCGTTCACCTGGGCGTCAAAGTCGTAATGGTACTGGAAGCCGGAGCAGCCGCCGCCGCTGACCGAAATGCGCAGTTGGGCCTTGGGTAGCTTTTCCATTTGCGCCAGGTAAGCGATCCGCTTGGCGGCGTTTTCGCTGAGCAGCAAGCAGGCCTGCTCGCTTGTCGTGGTGGCGCCGGTTTGTTCAGTCGCCTCAATCATGGCTCGTTCGTCCGTTCGTCGGTTGTGTTCTGCGGGCCTTTTCACCCGAGATCCTTCCAGCAGCGCCCGGGCGGGAACTTCCAGGCCCAGAAACGCGGGTCGTCGGGTAACGTCCGGTGTCGTCGTCGGTTCGCCCCGTTCCATTCAGGCTTGCCTCGATCCGATACCGAGTCTTGTACCACAGCCATCTGTCCATTGCGGGGCAAAGGTTTCGCTATCGGATTTACGGCGCCGGGACCCATCAGTGTAATTTAGGTTGGTTTCTTGTCAAACCAAGAGGTGGAATGACTTGCTGCGGGAATTGCAGCTATGCGCACGATAGGCGAAAACGTCGCGCACAGATGCGGTTGAGCGGGACGGGCGTGGATAATGCGCACGCTTTTTTGGCGCGCCGCATTTGCGCGTTGCAGCCCATCGCGGCCGCGCGTAGGTTTTTGCTCATGGATTTAGATCACTCCGCCATTCCTCAGGGGCAGCTTGCTTGCTATGCCACCCAGGCAACGGCCAGCCGCGGTCGTCTGGTCAACGAGCCCGAAAGCGCCACGCGTTCGGTTTTCCAACGGGATCGAGATCGTATCGTTCACTCCGGCGCGTTCCGCAAATTACAGTATAAAACCCAGGTTTTCGTCTATCACGAGGGTGATTATTACCGCACCCGCCTGACCCATTCGCTTGAGGTCGCGCAGATCGCCCGCTCAATCGCGCGGGACCTGCGGCTGGATCAGGATTTGGCCGAGGCCCTGGCCCTGGCTCACGATCTAGGGCACACCTGCTTTGGCCATGCCGGCGAGCATGAGCTTCAGGCGGCGATGAAAGAGTTGGGCGGGTTTGACCACAATGAGCAAACCTTTCGAACGGTGGTGCAGCTGGAAGGGCGCTACGCCGCTTTCGACGGCTTGAATCTGACCTGGGAAAGCCTGGAGGGGCTTGCCAAACACAACGGTCCGGTACGTTACCTTCGCCGCACCTTTGCCGAGTTCAACGCGAAGATGGATTTGGAGTTGGACAGCTACGCCGGCCTGGAGGCTCAGGTCGCGGCGCTCTCCGACGACATTGCCTACAACAACCACGATATCGATGACGGCCTGCGCGCGGAGTTGATCCAGCTGGAGGAAATTTTTGAGCTGCCGTTTGTTGGCGAGGTGTTCAAGCAGGTCGCGGATCTCTACCCGGGGCTGGAAAAGGGCCGCCTCATCCATGAAGCCATTCGGCGGCTGATCTCGATCATGGTTGAAGACGTGGTGGCGGAAACAGGGCGGCGATTGAAGGGTCTGCGACCAGACAGCGCCGATGACATTCGCCGCGCCGGGCGGGCCACGGTTGCCTTTTCCGACACCATGGTGCAGAACCAGAAAACCCTTCGTCACTTTCTTTTCCAGCGCGTTTACCGCCACTACAAGGTAAACCGCATGTCCTTTAAGGTGCGCCGGGTTGTGCGGGATCTTTTTAACGTTTTCTTGGACCAGCCCAACTGCCTGCCCAACCAGTGGCGTCTCAAGGTGGAGCAGGCTGCTGGACGCGAGGCCAAGGCGCGGGTGGTGGCTGACTACATTGCCGGCATGACCGACCGCTACGCCTTGGAAGCCCATGAAAAAGTTTTTGATCCTTATGTCCGTATCTAATCTCCAGTTTTGAACGATAAAATGAACCTATTCAAAGACTTCCGTAACGTTGTTCTTGCCAAGATTGATGTCATGGCCAACTCGGGCGATCTGCCCAACGGGTTGGATACCAGCCGCGTCACGGTGGAGCCTCCGCGCGATCCCAGCCATGGCGATCTGTCCAGCAACGCGGCCATGGTGCTGGCCAAGGCGGCGGGTGTGAAACCCCGTGATCTGGCGCAAAAGCTGGTGTCCCTGCTGGCGGCGGAAGAGCGGGTCGTGGCTGCCGAGGTTGCCGGCCCCGGGTTTATAAACCTGCGCCTGGCGGCGGATTTCTGGCAGGCATACCTCGGACAGATGCTGCGGGCCGGTGACGCCTTTGGCCGTTCGGACCTGGGCCAGGGCCAAGCCGTCAATGTCGAGTATGTCTCCGCCAATCCCACCGGTCCGCTGACCGTCGGACACGCGCGCGGCGCCGTGGTGGGCGATGCGCTGGCGTCGTTGCTGGAAACCGCGGGCTATGACGTGACGCGCGAATACTACATCAACGACGCCGGATCCCAGGTGGACACCCTGGGGCGCACGGTTTACCTGCGATATCGCGAAGCCAGGGGCGAGGACATCGGCGAGATTCCGGAAGGCTACTATCCCGGCAGCTATCTGGTCCCGGTGGGGCAGGCCCTGGCGGTGCGCGACGGCGACAAGTGGATGTCGGTCGACGAGGCGGTGTGGCTCCCGGTGGTGCGTCCCTTCGCCATTGACGCCATGATGACGCAGGTGCGCGCCGATCTTGCCGCCGCCGGCATCCGGCAGGATGTCTTTACCTCCGAGCGCGCACTGGTCGAGGCCGGCGCGGTCAACGACGTGCTGGAGACTCTGGAAAAGCGCGATTTGGTCTATGTTGGCGTGCTGCCGCCACCGAAAGGCAAGTTGCCTGACGACTGGGAGCCGCGGCCGCAGACACTGTTCCGCGCCACCCAGTTCGGTGACGACGTCGACCGGCCGTTGAAGAAGTCCGACGGCTCCTGGACCTATTTTGCCAATGACATGGCCTATCACCTGCAAAAGTATCGGCGCGGGTTTGCCCAGCAGGTGGATATTCTAGGCGCTGACCACGGCGGCTACGTCAAGCGGATGAAGGCGGCGGTGCGGGCCCTGACCGAGGAAAAGGGCGAGCTGAGCATCCTGCTGTGTCAACTGGTCAAGCTGACCCGGCACGGCCAGGAGGTTAAGATGTCCAAGCGCTCCGGCAACTTCATCACCCTGCAAGAGGTGGTGGAGGAGGTTGGCAAGGACGTGCTGCGCTTTATCATGTTGACCCGGAAGAACGACGCGACGCTGGACTTTGACCTGGACAAGGTTAAGGAGCAGTCGAAGGACAATCCGGTGTTTTATGTGCAGTACGCCCACGCCCGGGCCTGTTCCGTGCTGCGCCATGCGGGCGAGGCCTTCGCCTCCATCGACCAGCAATCCGAGGCTTTGGCGGCCGCCCCGCTGTCGCGCTTGCGCGACCCGGGCGAACTGGCGTTGATTAAACAGCTGGCCAGTTGGCCGCGCTTGATCGAAGCCGCCGCCGAGGTGAAGGAGCCGCATCGGATCGCCTTTTTCCTGCAGGAGGTGGCGGCGGCTTTTCATGCCCTCTGGACGAAGGGCAAGGGCGATGCCAGCCTGCGGTTCCTGATTGAGGAAGACCGCGAGGTCACTGCGGCGCGGATGGCGCTGTTGAAGGCCACGGCGGGCGTGATAGCCTCAGGATTACGGATTTACGGGGTGGAGCCAGTGGAGGAAATGCGCTGATGGCACGACAAGGCGACAACGACCCTAACTTTCCCGGACGACAGGCGCCAAAGCCTTTTCTGGATAGCGATGAGCGTGGCGCGCAAGGCAGAGGTCCTGGCGCTGCTCCGACTCCCGATCCGGAGGGGTCGGAAGACTACTTCGGCGCGCACCAAAGTTCCTATGAGATGGATCCCTACGACCTGGATGGCGACCCCAGTCTTGCCGGTTCGCCCCGGCGCAGCAAGATGGTCCCCCTGATCATTGCCTTCATCGCCTTGGCCGGATTTGGCGGCATTCTGCTTTATGCCTATAACCTGGCCGTGGGTTCGGGCGGCTCGGAAGGCTCGATTCCGGTGGTGGCCGCGCCGGAGGGCGCGGAAAAGGAACGACCGGAAGATCGCGGCGGCATGGAGGTCCTCAACCAAGACAAGGTATTCCTTAACGAAGCCGATGGCGGCGAACGCGAGGGCAATCTTTTACCGCCGTCCGAAGCGCCGCAGCTGCCTGGATCACCCCTGGAGGGCGCGATGCCGGAGGCGACCACGCCATCGCCGCAAAGCTTGGGGAGCGTGGCGGATGCCACCATTGGCGAACCGCCGCGACTGGAATTGAGCGGGACGGACGAGCCAAGCCCCTCGGCGGGCGCGGAAAGTCTGCTGACCGACGTGGACAAGGGCGGGAGCAGGTCGGCGGTCCAACCGGCCGCGCCGGTCATCCCAGAGCCGCCGACCATTCCCGAACCGCCAACCGTGCGGCGTGACGCCAAGCAAGCCCCGCAGCCCGCCGACCAACCGATCGACGACATTCAGGGGCCGCTGGGCGGCACGCAAGCCAAGGCCGCCGATCCGGTCGTCAGCCAAAAACCGGCGGAAGACGTCAAAAAGCCGGTCGAGGCGGAAGCGCCGGTCAAGAAGGTCGAAAGCCTGCTGGCCAAGCCTGATGCGAGCGCGACGTCGAAGAAGATGACCGCCGCCACGACGACGGTTGCGGCGGTTCCCTCCGTTCCGGAGCCGCCCAAGGGGGCCTTTATCATGCAGTTGGCGGCGGTGAAGTCGGAAACTGCGGCGCAGTCAGAATGGAATCGGGTGCAAAAGAAGTACAGCGCATTGCTGGGTGCGCTTCCCCTGCTGGTGCAGAAGGCCGACTTGGGCACCCGGGGGACCTACTATCGGATCCAGACCGGTCCCTTTCCAAACAAGTCAACGGCGCAGGATCTCTGCTTGCGCTTGAAGCAGGCGGGCGGGGACTGCATCGTCAAGCAGCGCTAGCTGGTAATCGACGGGGGGAAGAAGCGCCGGGCGCGCCGGCTCTGTCGTCAGGCGTCCGCCAATAGCGCGATCTGAAGCGGTGCGAAAAAGGGACGACAGGCTTTTCCGGCGTCCCTTTTTCTGTTCCGCCGGGCCTTTCCTTTCGGCCCGTTCTTTTGAGGAACTCAAGATGGCCCAAACGCTCCCCTCCGCTGCGATTTTTGGCTGCGCTGGCCTGCGGCTCACCGCCGGGGAAAGAGATTTTTTTCGCGCCGCCGCGCCGTTGGGTTTTATCCTGTTTGCCCGCAACATCGATGATCCCGAGCAGGTGCGCGCGCTGATCAGGGATCTGCGGGAAACCGTGGACCATCAGGCGCTGGTGCTGGTTGACCAGGAAGGCGGCCGGGTGCAGCGGCTGCGCGCGCCGCATTGGCGGGAGCTTCCGGCGGCGCGGCGCATTGGCGAGCTGTATGAGCGCGATCCGCAACAAGGCCGGCGGGCAGCCTGGCTGCATGGCCGGTTGCTGGCCGCCGACCTGTTTCCCCTGGGCTTCAACGTCGACTGCTGGCCCTGCCTGGACCTGCTGCTGCCGGAGGGGCACGGCGTCATCGGCGACCGGGCCTTCGCCGCCGATCCGGCTGGGGTGGTGGCCTTGGGCCGGGCGGGCGCCGAAGGTCTGATGGCCGGGGGCGTGCTGCCGGTGATCAAGCATTTGCCGGGGCACGGCAGGGCGCCGGTGGACAGCCACCTGTCTCTGCCGCGGGTCACCCAGTCGCTTGCGGTGCTGCGTGACAGCGACTTCGCCGCGTTCAAGGCACTGTCTGATCTCGCCTTGGGGATGACTGCTCACGTTATTTTCACCGCCCTCGACCCCCAGCGGCCCGCCACCACCTCCGCCGCCGTAATCCAGCAGGTGATTCGAAGCGACATCGGCTTCGATGGCCTGTTGATGTCGGACGATCTGTCGATGCAGGCGCTGCAAGGCGATTTGGCCAGCCGGGCGAAAGCCAGCCTCCAGGCCGGCTGTGATCTGGTTCTCCACTGCAATGGCGACGCGCGGGAGATGGATGCGGTGATGACCCAGGTCGGTCCGCTCGACGCCGCGGCGGTTCGGCGCTGGCGCTCGGCCGAAAGTCTTGCCCGCCACACCCCGGTTGATCCGGCGGAAGCAGGGCGTGAATACAAGGCCTTGCTGGGTTAGGCGAAGAACTTTGCCGCTGCTGCTCGACAAGGCCGCGCCACAGCCGCTAATCTGCTTTCCGCAATCCCGAGGCGCGGCCGTGGGATTGGCGGCGTGAGCCGGGATAAATGGGGTGAGCAGGGTGAAGGGTGAAATTTTCAGTGAAGATTCCCCGCCACCGGTCCGTATTGGCGAAAAGCTGGTGCTGGACCTGGATGGCTATGAGGGGCCGATCGACGTGCTGCTGGAACTTTCGCGGGACCAAAAACTCGATCTGACGAAGATTTCCATCCTCGCACTGGCCGATCAGTATCTTGAATTTGTTCAGTCGGCGCGGCGGTTGCGCCTTGAACTGGCCGCCGACTATCTGGTGATGGCGGCTTGGCTGGCCTATCTGAAGTCGCGCCTGCTGCTGCCGGATCTGGAAGCGGATGGGGAGGAGCCCAGCGGCGCGGAGATGGCCGCGGCGCTCAAGTTTCAACTGCAACGCTTGCAGGCCATGCGCGATGCGGGGCACGCCCTGGCGGCGCGCGCCCAGCTGGGATACCGCCGCTTCCCACGCGGTCAGCCGGAGATGATAATAGAAGCAAAAACAGTCGCTTATCAGGCGTCTCTCTACGATCTTCTAAAGGCTTACAGCTTTACCCGGCAACGCTCCGGGCCACGGGGTTTGAAGATCGTCGCGATGAACCTCTACTCGGTCGAGCAGGCCTTGGAGCGCCTCTCTTTTCTGGTCGGGCGGCTTCCGGGCTGGCAGAAACTGTCGACCTTTTTACCGGCGGAACTGAGGGACAATCTCATGCTGCGCTCGGCAATCGCCTCGACTTTCGTCGCGTCGTTGGAACTCTGTAAGTCCGGCAAGCTGGATATTCGGCAGGCCGGCACCTACGGGCCGATCTACTTACGCCAGGCCGAGCGGCAGGAGACCGAAATTCCACAGCTCGACCCCGGCGCGCAACCAGGGACTGACAAGCCGTCATGAGCGACTCCCGTTTTGAGAACATGCGGTTGCTGGAGGCGCTGCTTTTTTCGGCAAGCGCGCCGCAGAGTCCCAAGCAGTTGGCGCGCTTTTTCCCGGAAGGCACGGATCTGATCGGCATGCTGATGGAGCTGTCGGGGCTCTACGCCAACCGTGGCGTGGTGCTGGAACAGATCGAGGACCTCTGGGCCTTTCGCACCGCCGCCGACGTCGCGCCCTTGATGTCCCTGGAAACCATGACCCAGAAAAAGATGACCCGGGCTGCGCTGGAGACCCTGGCGATCATCGCGTTTCATCAACCCATCACGCGCGGCGAAATAGAGGAAGTGCGTGGGGTGGCCTTGTCCAAAGGAACCCTTGATACCCTGCTGGAAGCCCAGTGGGTGCGGCCGCGCGGACGGCGTCGCACGCCGGGAAGGCCGCTCACTTGGGGCACCACCACCGCCTTCCTGGACCACTTCAACCTGGAGAGCCTGGAGTCGCTGCCGGGGTTGGAGGAGTTGAAGGCGGCGGGACTGATGGACAGCCGTCCGGCCATTACGTCGCTTGGCGAACGGGGACTTTTGCCGGCGATGGAGGCGGCCGAAGCGCCGCTGGATGATGATGACGATGCGGCGCAGGCCGAATTCGATTTACTGGACGAAGATTTCGGCGAAGACCTTGTCGACGATGACGAAGGCAGCCCGGCGCGGCGGTGACAGGGGCGCCCAATCGGACGCGGCGGCGCTTTTCCCCAGGTCGGGCTTTTCGTCGCAGGTTTTTATGCAAATGAGAATTGTCATCAAGTTGTTTATCTTCTAGATTCCGTCCTGAACCGGACCGGATCCGGCGGCTTTGGGATCATCGGTGATCTGGGAGCGGCTTGCCGGAAGTTTCCGAGGCTCGGTTGTGTGGAATAGGCAATGCAGGTATTGACCCTGGAGGGGCTGCGTCACCGGTTTGGCGATGCGGTTGTTCTGGACGATCTTTCTTTATCGCTCCAGGCTGGAGAGTTGGTCTGTTTGCTCGGCCCGTCCGGCTGCGGGAAGACCACGGCCTTGCGCCTGGCGGCGGGGTTGGAAACGCTCCAGAAAGGCCGCATTACGATCGACGGCGCCGAAGTGGCCCGGCCCGGTCTGTCGGTGGCGCCGGAGAACCGCTCCGTCGGCCTGGTTTTCCAGGACTATGCGCTCTTTCCCCATCTGACGATCGCCAAGAACGTCGGCTTTGGCCTGGCCAAGAAACCTGCCGCGCGTGACGAGGCGGTGTCGCGGGCGCTGCAGCAGGTCGGATTGGCGGATTACAAGGCGGCTTTTCCCCATCAACTCTCCGGCGGGCAGCAACAGCGGGTCGCCTTGGCGCGCGCCTTGGCGCCGCAGCCCAAGATCATGTTGCTTGACGAGCCGTTTTCCGGCCTGGACGTCAGTCTGCGCGCGTCGGTGCGCGACCAGACCCTTCATGTGCTAAAGCAAAGCGAAACCGCGACCCTGATGGTGACCCACGATCCTGAAGAAGCCATGTTCATGGCGGATCGTATCGCTTTGATGCGACAGGGAAAGATTGTCCAAATCGGCAGCCCCAGCGACCTTTATTTTCATCCGGTCGACAGCTTTACCGCGTCGTTCTTCGGTGAGGTCAACTCGTTCCAGAGCCGGGTGGAGAATAACCAGGTCATCAGTCCCTTGGGAATCCTGGGGGCGCGGGATCTGCCCGAGGGTCAGCCGGTTGAGGTGGTGGTGCGCCCGGAAGGGGTCAAACTGCTGCCGCCGGGCGACAGCATCGGTACCGGGCAGGGCCTGGCCAAGGTGCTTGCCTCAAGAATGCTGGGCCGATCCTCTTTGATCCATCTGTCGATGAACGGGTTCTATGATCCGCCGCTGCATTTTCACGCGCGGGTGCCGGGCCGATTCTTGCCGGCCGATGGTGACGAATTCAGCTTGGACTTGGATAAGATGCAAACCTTTGTTTTTCCGCGATAGCTTTGCGTGGGCTCCGGCGAAATCCGGCCGGTTTCTCTGGCCTTGCCAGGAAAAGCTGGCGGGATATTTTTACCCTGCGGCGCGATAGCCGTAGAGTCGGCGCGCTTTGAATGGACACACGTCGCAATGCTGTTGGATCCGTGAAGCCACCTCTGATCAAGCGTTGGAGAGGGATTTGACGACAGAGTCGAAGCGCCAAACGCGGCTTTCTCGCTCGATCCCGCGCGGTTGCCGGTGGTGGCGATGGTGTTGGCGCCGCGGATATTATCGGGCCGATGAGAAATTTGATTTTCTATATTTTTGTCAATAGTTTACAATAGTTTTTCAAGATTACGTCTGATGATGGCCGGCGGGCGCCTCGGCGCTGTCGTGATCCCGACAAAGCCTGACAAGCGGCGGGGGCGGGGGGGAAAGGTCAGCACCCGGCCCGGTCAATCTTGCAGGGTCCGGGTCTTTTTGCCATAGTCCGATCTCGTTTCGAGGCATTGCGTCCCTGGAGTTTGCGTCCCTGGTATGGAGAGCGCCCAAGATGGGTAGTTTTAGCATTTGGCACTGGTTGATCGTTTTGGCGGTCGTGTTGGTTCTTTTTGGTGGTGGTGGAAAGATTCCGAAACTGATGAAAGATTTGGGATCCGGAATCAATCAATTCAAAAAGGGTCTGAAGGAAGAAGACAAGAAGTCGGCTGATCTCTCTAAGGAGTCGATTTCCGAGGACAGAGAATCCACGATCGCTGGGTCGGCCAGCGAAGACACTAAAAACGCCTCCTAAGGCGGCACGAGCGAAAGGGGCCGTCTGCTACCCGCTAAGTGGTGGCCCTTTTTTTCGACTTGCTAGGGATCCCTTGAGATCTGGTGAGCCGTTCTCTTTGGTTCTAATTGATTAGGCTGCGCGATGTTTGACATCGGTTGGTCCGAAATGGCTGTGATTGTCTTGCTGGCAATTGTCATTATCGGACCCAAGGACCTGCCGCGAGCCATGCAGTCAATGGCGAAATGGGTGAAAAAGGCCCGGTCGCTGACCCGCGAATTCCAATCGGGCATTGACGATATGGTGCGGGAAGCAGACTTGGAGGACGCCCGCAAGGCTGTTCAGTCCAGTCGCAATTTCAGCATGGAAAAGACCCTGAAAGAGACGGTTGATCCGACCGGAAGCCTGGCCGATGATTTGCGCGAGGTGGAAAGCGCCGCCCGGCGGGATGAAGCCGAGAGCCGGTCTTCCGATCCTTCGCCGTCGCCGCAAGCGGATGCGGGCGCGACAGCTGCGGAGGGGGCGGCAGCAAAGGAGAGCGCGACAGCAGCGCCGCCGCCAGCCGGGCCCGACAGCCAGTCGGGCGATGATGTTGCGGCAGCCGACACCGCCGCCGACACCGCCGCCGACACCGCCGTTGACCAGGTCGCCAAGGATGGCGAGGAAAAGAAGCTTTCCGGGGCCCGTGGGTGATGACCGAAAACACAATTGACGAAGATGTGCAAAAGATGCCCCTGTTGGAGCATCTGATCGAGTTGCGGCGGCGCTTGCTCTATTCCGTGTTGGCGCTGCTGCTGGCTTTTCTGGTGGCTTTTTACTTTGCTGGGCCGCTGTTTAACTTTCTCGTGGCGCCGCTGGCGGATATCCTCTTGTCCCTGGATCAGGGGCGCAATCCGAGGATGATCTACACCGACTTGACGGAGTATTTCTTCACCCAGATCAAGGTGGCGTTTTTCTTTGGGGCCTTTGTTACCCTACCGATCTTCCTAACCCAGATCTGGCTGTTTGTGGCGCCGGGTCTCTATCGGGATGAAAAGAGCGCCTTCGCGCCCTTCCTGATTGCCTCTCCACTGCTGTTTTTAACCGGCGCGTCGCTGGTCTATTACGTGATCATGCCCTTTGCCTGGGAGTTCTTTATCTCCTTCGAACAAAGCGGCGGCGGGGGGCTTCTGCCGATTGAACTGGAAGCCAAGGTCGGGGAATACCTGGGGCTGACCATGAAGCTGATCTTTGCTTTCGGGATTAGCTTTCAGTTGCCGGTGATCATCACCTTGCTGGCCCGTGTCGGTCTGGCCACTTCCGAGGGGCTGAAGGCGAAGCGGAAGTACGCCATCGTCGGTGTTTTCGTCGTCGCCGCGATCTTTACGCCGCCTGATCCGCTCAGCCAGTTGAGCTTGGCCGTGCCGATCGTGCTGCTGTACGAAATCTCAATTATCCTGGCGCGGTTGGTGGAAAAGAAGCGCGCGGAAGCCGAGGCGGAACTGGATGACGATTGATCGGCGTGGCGGTTGGTTGGAATGGCCATCGACACTGTCGCAGTAATGCGCCGGGGTAGGGTGCCGCAGTAATCCGCCGGCTTGTGAACGAGGCCGCCGCTGTCTGTTACCAGGGCAGGGGCGGCCTCTTGCTTTGCAGCCCCGTCCTCGGGCGTTGGCCCCACCGCGTTGACCCCACCGCGTGGGTCGGGCCGAATGGCAAAACATCGGCTTTTGCCGGTTGCGACGCGTGGACGCCAGCGGCGGAAGGTTCTATAAGCGCCTGACCGATTGGGTGAGGTATTTCACGCCCGACCGGCATGGGCGCCGCGACTCCGCCTTTTATCACCCGATTGGAGGGTGATTGACCCCAGGGGCAAAGCGCGACGCGCGTCGTTCCAAGCCGAACACACTCTAGCCATGAGACTGATGCAATGTATGACCTCAAGTGGATTCGTGAAGCGCCCGAAGAATTTGACGCCGTTCTGCGGCGTCGGAACTTCGAGCCTCAGTCCGCCAAGGTTTTGGCGCTCGACGGCCAGCGCCGCCAAGCCCAGACCACGCTCCAGGAATTGCAAGCAAGGCGCAACGAGATCTCCAAGCAGATCGGTGTGTTGATGCACAAGGGTGAGGACGCCAGCGCGGTGATGGCGGAGGTCGCCCAAATCAAATCCCGCTTCACGGCGTTGGAAGAGCAAGACCGGGAACTGGGCCACGAGCTTCTCGACCTGCTCGGCGGCCTGCCCAACAGCCTGTATGACGACGTGCCCGACGGCAACGATGAGGCCGACAACGCCGAGATCCGCGTCGTCGGTGATCGGCCGGTGCTGGACTTCGCGCCGAAACAGCACTTTGAGTTGGGTGAAGCCCTGGGCGGCATGGACTTTGACGCCGCTGCGCGCCTGTCCGGCGCGCGCTTCGTGGTGATGCGCAGCGGGGTGGCGCGTCTGCATCGGGCCATCGGCCAGTTCATGCTTGATCTTCACGTCACCGAACACGGCTACACCGAAGTCATTCCACCTTATCTGGTGCGCGACGCGGCGCTCTATGGCACCGGCCAGCTGCCGAAGTTTGGCGAGGACCTTTTCAGGACCACCAACGATCATTGGATGATCCCAACCGCCGAGGTGCCCTTGACCAATCTGGTGGCCGAGCAAATCCTCAGCGAGGAAGCGCTGCCGCTGCGCTTTGCCGCGCTGACGCCCTGTTTCCGTTCCGAGGCCGGCTCGGCCGGCAAGGATACCCGCGGCATGCTGCGTCAGCATCAGTTCGACAAGGTGGAGATGGTTTCCGTGGTCCATCCAGACAATTCGGAAGCAGAGCTGGAGCGCATGACGGCCTGCGCGGAAACCGTGTTGCAACGCCTGGGACTGCATTACCGGGTGATGAAGCTGTGCAGCGGCGACACCGGCTTTGCCGCGCGCCGTACCTATGACCTGGAGGTCTGGGTTCCGGGCCAAAACACCTATCGCGAAATTTCGTCCTGTTCGACCTGTGGCGACTTCCAGGCGCGGCGGATGAAGGCGCGCTTCCGCCCGGCTCAGGGCAAGTCAACCGAGTTCGTGCATACCCTCAACGGCTCCGGCGTGGCGGTGGGGCGGGCGCTGATCGCGGTGATGGAAAATGGCCAGCAGGCCGACGGCTCGATTAAAATCCCCGCCGCGTTGCGGCCTTACATGGGTGGCCTGGAGGTTCTGACAACCAATGACTGATCTATCCAAACCGTTGGCCGGCCAGCGAATCCTTATTTCCAATGACGACGGCATTCACGCCCCCGGCCTTAAGGTGCTGGAGGAGGTGGCCCGGCAACTGAGCGATGACGTTTGGGTGGTGGCGCCTGAAACCGAGCAGTCGGCGGCAAGTCATGCACTTACCATTCGGCGGCCGGTTTTTGTCCGCCGGCTCGGCGCGCAACGCTATTCCGTCGATGGCACGCCCACCGACTGCGTGGTCGTGGCGGTGAACAAAATCCTGGCGGACAAAAAACCGGGCCTGGTGCTGTCCGGGGTCAACCATGGCGGCAACATGGCCGAGGATGTTGGCTATTCGGGAACGGTGGCGGTGGCGATGGAGGCCACCTTGCTGGGGGTGCGGGCTTTTGCCCTGAGCCAGGTGCGTCGGCCCGAGGGCAACACCGACTTTGCCCCGGTAAAGGTTTATGCGGCCGGGCTGATCCAACTGCTTGCCTCCCAGGACTGGCCCGCCGACACGCTGATGAATATCAACTTCCCGCCGTTGACCGCCGAACAGGTCAAGGGGGTGAAGGTGGGCAGCCAGGGACGGCGCGCCGCCCAGGTTCAGCTGGTCGAAGGCAAGGCGCCTTCCGGTCGACCCTATGTTTGGATCGGCGACTTCGCCGATCACCAGTCCCCGAACATTGGCACTGATCTTTCGTTAATCTATTCAGGTCATATTTCGGTTACCCCTTTGCATCTGGATCTGACGCACAAAGGGATGCTTGGGGAACTTGAGGAGCTGTTGGGGTGACACATCCGCCGCGTAAAATTCGGCTGCTGATGCAGTTGCGACGCGGTGGTATTCACGATACCGCCACCTTGTCCGCGCTGGAGCGCATCCCGCGCGAGCTGTTCGTGCCGCCCTCCTTTCAGGATCAGGCCTACGAGAATATCGCCCTGCCCATCGGTCTTGGGCAGACGCTGAGCCAGCCGCAGGTCGTCGCCATGATGACCCAGGCGCTGAAGACCGATAAGCAGAAAACCGTACTGGAAATCGGGACGGGCTCCGGCTATCAGGCGGCCATCCTGTCCAGGGTTTGCCGCCGGGTCTACACCATTGAGCGCCACCGCGAGCTGTTGACCGAAGCCGAAAAGCGGTTCCAGCAGCTCAGGCTGCACAACATCACCGCGCGCTTCGGCGATGGCAGCAAGGGGTGGCCCGAACAGCGGACTTTCGACCGCATTATCGTGACCTGCGCCGCCGAGTTCGCCCCCGAGCCGCTGCTCAAGCAACTGAAGGACGGCGGAATCATGGTGTTGCCGGTGGGCGGGCAGGGACGCGAGCAGATGCTGGTTCGCCTGACCAAAACGCCCGAAGGAATTGCCAGGGAAGAGTTGGGCCTGGTGCGCTTTGTTCCGCTGGTGGCCGAACTGCCGGACGAAAAAAGCGCTTCAGGCTGATCTATTGCTGATCTTTTAAAGCTCTTTCACCGATCTTTCCTTGTGTCATTTCCGCTGCCCCTTATTTTGTTCTCATTGAACGGGCGGTCCGACGCTGTGGACCAGGTCCACAAAACAGGCCCGCGAAACAGGCCCGCGACTCCGGGCCCAAGACTTTGGCTTTGAGCCAAGCCGGGGCGCGGGGAAATCGGTTTGATGGGGAGCAAGGGGTGGGGCGGTTAGCGGTGGCAGGAAAAAGATATCGCGGCGGCTTGTTGGCGCTTGCCGTGGTGCTTGTCGCCCTTTCAGCCTGCTCCAATCCGGAACGCATTCGACAGTATGACCGGCTGTTGGCCGAGCAGAATAAGAACGCCAAGACCGTGCGCAGCCCAGCCGCTCAGGCGACCGCGCCGCGGCTCCGGCGGCCTCTCAAGGCGGAGGGCGGCGTCTATGTGGTGCAACGCGGCGATACCCTCTATGGCATTTCGCGCGGGCTCAATGTTCCGCTGCGCGCGCTGATCGACAGCAATAACCTGCGGCCACCCTATGGCTTGCAGGTCGGTCAGGCGTTGCAGGCGCCAACCCAGCGCATCCACCGGATCGTTGCCGATGACACCATCTATGGCGTTTCCCGTCTCTATAACGTCGATCGCTCGGAGTTGGTTCGCCTCAATCGCTTGGCTGCGCCCTACAGCGTGACCGTGGGCCAGCTGTTGCTGCTGCCGGAGTCCCGGCCGTCATTGCAGGCGGCAGCGGCCCAGCCGGTGAACCCGGTCCAATCGCCAAGCGCGCCGGCCGGGCTTGGCGCCGGCAGCCGGCCCGCCAGCGCCAGCGAACCGACTCCGGCGCCGGCGCAAAGGGTCAACCTGGTCGGCACGGCGGCCAAAAAACCCTGGACGACCGGCCCCTTGCCCCAACCGCCCGCGCGCGCCGGGAAAAAATTCGCCTGGCCGGTCAACGGCCCCATTCTGACGCCCTATGGCCCGCAAGCGGGTAAGCTGCACAACGACGGCGTCAACATCTCCGCGCCCAAGGGCACGCCGATCCTGGCGGCCGAGAACGGCGTGGTGGCCTATGTGGGCGACGGCCTGCGCGGCTTTGGCAATCTCTTGCTGCTGAAACACGCCGACGGCTGGGTCTCGGCCTATGCCCATGCCGACAGTCTTACGGTGTCGCGCGGGCAGGTGGTTCGGCGCGGTCAACCCATCGGTCGCGTCGGGCGCAGCGGCAGCGTCTCGCGGCCGCAACTGCACTTTGAATTGCGCAAAGGCATTCGACCGCTCGATCCCGTCGCGCTGCTCGAAGACGTCGCCAGCTGAATCCGCCTCTGTTCAATCGATAAGAGGGAGGGTGTCCGCCAGCCGGGAGGTCAATCGAGCTTTTTGCCGAGATGACCAGCCAGATCCTGGACGAACTGCCAGGCGACCCGCCCGGAACGCGCGCCACGGGTAACCGACCACTCAATAGCCTTGGTTTTCAGTTCTTCCTGGCTGAGATTGAAATCGTAGTGCTGGGCATAGCCATAGATCATCTCCAGAAAGGTCTGCTGATCGCAGTTGTGAAAACCCAGCCACAGTCCGAAGCGGTCGGACAGGCTGACCTTTTCCTCCACCGCTTCACTGGCGTTGATGGCGGTGGAGCGTTCGTTCTCGATCATGTCGCGGGGCAGCAGGTGCCGCCGGTTGGAGGTGGCGTAAAAAATTACGTTGGCCGGGCGGCCTTCAACGCCGCCGTCCAGCACCGACTTCAACGATTTGTAGCTGGCGTCGTCGTTGTCAAAGGAAAGGTCGTCACAAAAGAGGATGAACTGTCGCTCGGTTACGCTGCGAAGGTCGGTCAGCAGTCGCGGCAGGCTGGGGATATCCTCACGGTGGATCTCCACCAGCTTGAGCAATCCAGCCGCACCGGATTGGGCCCGTTCCTGGGAAACGGCGGCGTGGGCGGCCTTTACCAGCGATGATTTTCCGGTACCCCGCGCGCCCCACAGCAGGGTGTTGTTGGCTGGCAGGCCGGCCGCGAAAAACCGGGTGTTCTCGAGCAGTTGGTTGGCCTGCGGGCCGATGCCCTTGAGCAGTTCCAGCTCCACGCGGTTGACCTTCTCGACCGGCTCCAATATTTCCGAATCGGCATGCCAGACAAAAACATCGGCCTGATCGACGTCGAATCGGCGGGTTTCCAGCGGCGCAAGGCGTTCCAGCGCCTCGGTGATTCGAAGCAGCAGGTCATGGGTGGCGTCTTTGGTCGGCAAGGCGGGTGTGGAACTCATGGGGCGCTTTCTGTTGAACCGGATCGGCACGCGGCGTTGCGCCGTGCCAGTCGTTGGCGGTCGACGCAAGATAATTTTGCGTTAACCTATTGATCTTGAGTGTAATATCTCTGTTGAATAATTTCAATTCAACGCCATTTAGACGAAGCGGTTACGGTGGCGCTGACCCTAAGAGAAAGCTGTCCTCCGGGTCAACAGACGGCTGGGCACGGCTGATTTGCGCAAAAGGCGGCGGCGGCGCTGCGCGACCGCCCTTCGCCGGGTAATTTTGGCAAAGCGGACTGTTTGCCGGTGACGTGAAAGCCGGCGGCGCAGGACTGGCGAAGCTGGGCCTGTGCGAACATTGCAATTCGCGTCGGTGGCGCTATAGTCCGCGCGGGTGCGTTGCCACACGGCCGCCGGTGTCTGATCGGCAGAGCGCCATGAAACAAAATGGTAAGGAACAAAGATGTTTATTTCCCAAGCTTTTGCGCAGGGCGCCGGTGGAGCTGGCAGCGCGGATTTGCTGACCTCCTTTCTGCCGCTGATCTTGATTTTTGCGGTCTTCTATTTTCTGCTGATTCGGCCACAGCAGAAGAAGGCGAAACAGCACAAGTCAATGATCGCCGCAGTCAAGCGGGGCGACGAGGTTCTCACCGCCGGTGGGCTCTATGCAAAGGTGACCAAGGTGGTTGATGACTTGGTGGTCGAGCTGGAACTGGCCGAGGGTGTCAAGGTTCGTGCGGCAAAGCACACCTTGGGCGATGTTTTGAATAGATCCGCGGGCGACGCGCCCAAGGCGGAAAGCAAGAAAAGCAAGACCCTCGCCAAGGATTGAGCCTGAGACTGTGAAGCGGGCGGACTTCGGACTGCCTGTTTTCCATCGGATAGCGACCACAAGAGCGGGACTCCTATGGAGTCCGGCCGGTCGCGAAATTAAGTCTTTTTGAATAAGGTCAGGCAATGATTCAGATCCCGCGATGGCAGTGGTTCGTCGTTTTTGGCGTGATTCTGCTTGGGCTGGTCTACGCTGCCCCCAATTTCGTCAAGCGCGATACCTTGAATTCTCTGCCCGGTTGGTTGCCCAGTCAGCAGATTAATCTCGGCCTCGACCTGCGCGGCGGCAGTTATCTTCTTTTGCAGGTGGACGTAAATACCGTCTTTCGCGAACAGCTCGAGTCGATTGTCGACAGTGTTCGCGGTGAACTGCGCGCGAACAAGGATGCTGCTGGCAAGCCGTTTACCTATCGCAATCTTCGCATTGAAGGCAGTAAAATCCTTTTTGGCTTGAAGGATCCGGCTCAGATCGATCAGGCGCGCGCCTTGCTGGGGCCGATGCTCGGCCCGCAGGACCTGCTGCTGTTTGAAGACAACGGCGATGGCAGCATTACCCTGAGCGAGGCGAGCCAGCGAGAGCGGCGCAGCGCGGTGATGCAGCAGTCGATCGAGATCATTCGCCGACGGATCGATGAAACCGGCACCAAGGAGCCGACGATTCAGCGGCAAGGCGATGATCGCATTCTCATCCAATTGCCCGGGATCGACGATCCCGAGCGGGTGAAGGACCTGATTGGCCAGACCGCCAAGTTGACCTTCCAGTTCGTCAACAGCGACCTTATCCCGGGTGTTGATCGCGTCCCGGCGGGCCACAAGCTGCTGCCGTCGGCCGATCAAGGCGCGTCCGGGCGGCCGTTTTCTTACGTCGTCAGCAACCGGGTGATTGTCAGCGGCGAAAATCTCGTCGATGCGCAAGCCACCTTTCAGGACGCCCAGCCGGTGGTTTCCTTCCGCTTTGATACGGTGGGGGCGCAGAAATTCGCCAAGGCCACCCAGCGGGAAAATGTTGGCCGCCTCTTTGCCATCATTCTCGACGGCAAGGTAATCTCCGCGCCGCGAATTAACGAGCCCATCCTGGGCGGATCAGGCATCATTTCCGGCAGTTTCAGCACCCAGGAAGCACAGGATCTGGCGCTGTTGCTGCGGGCCGGCGCCTTGCCGGCCGAACTGACGGTGATGGAGGAGCGTTCGGTCGGGCCGGGTCTGGGCGCGGACTCGATTGCCGCCGGTGAATTTGCGTCGGTGCTGGGGCTGGTGCTGGTGATCGTCTTCATGGTGGCGGTCTATGGGCTGTTCGGAAGTATTGCTTGCTTTGCCTTGCTGGTGAACCTGATTTTGATGGGTGCCCTGCTGTCGGTCCTGCAGGCCACGCTCACCTTGCCGGGCATCGCCGGGATCGTGTTGACTATCGGCATGGCGGTGGACGCCAATGTGTTGATTTTCGAGCGCATACGCGAAGAAGTTCGTGCGGGTCGGGGTCCGGTCTCAGCCGTCGATTCCGGCTATCGCCGGGCGATGACCACGATTCTCGATTCCAATCTGACCACCTTGATCGCCGCGCTGTTGCTGTTCAACTTCGGCACCGGGCCGGTGCGCGGCTTTGCCGTCACCTTGGCGATTGGTCTCATCACCTCGATGTTCTCGGCCATCATGGTAACGCGTCTGCTGGTGGTGACATGGCTGCGCCGCAAACGCGTGCAAGAATTGCCCATTTAAGGAGGCGCATGAGATGGCTTTGATCAAACGCCTGCCCACGGATCTGGGCATTAATTTTGTCGATCAGCGGAAACTTTTTCTGTTGTTTTCCGCTTTGCTGATTTTGCTTTCCATCGGTTCGGTCTTGGTAAGGGGGCTCAATCTCGGCGTCGACTTCAAGGGTGGTACGCTGATTGAAATCCGCACCAAGCAAGTCGCGGATTTGGGGGCCTTGCGCGCCCAAATCAACGACCTGGGCATTGGCGAAGCCACGCTGCAGGAATTTGGCACGCCGACCGATGTGTTGATCAACCTGCAACGGCAGGATGGTGAGGAAAAGGAACAGATTGCCGCGATCAACCTGGTCAAGGAAACATTAGGAGATCGGGTTGCTGAATACCGGCGGGTTGAGTTCGTTGGCCCGAAAGTGGGCGCGGAACTGCGCCAGGCGGGTTTCCTGGCCACGGTTTTGGCCCTGGGCGCCATCGCGCTGTATATTTGGTTTCGCTTCGAATGGCAGTTCGCGGCCGCTTCCTTGCTGGCGTTGATCCACGATGTGGTGGCGACGGTTGGGTTTTTCGCGCTGCTGCAGATCGAGTTTAACCTGTCCACCTTGGCGGCGGTGTTGACCGTTGCGGGCTACTCCATCAACGATACGGTGGTGGTGTTCGATCGGGTGCGCGAGAATTTGCGGCGCTACAAAAAAATGCCGATGCTGGCGTTGCTCAACAACTCCATCAATCAAACACTGTCGCGCACCTTGCTGACCTCGTTCACCACGCTGTTGGCCTTGGTGGCGCTCTATCTCTTCGGCGGTGAAGTGATACGTGGCTTTTCGGCGGGTTTGATCTGGGGTATTTTTATCGGCACCTACTCGTCGATCGCCTTGGCTGTTCCACTGCTCCACACCTTCCGTTTGCGGCGCGAACACTTGGTCCTCAACGAGGAGGAGAGCGACACGCAGACGGTCGAGCAGAGTTGAGCCGTCGGGTTGGCGCGGCTGTCGATCGGCCAGGTGGCGATTGGGGGCATTGCCCAGGGCGGCTTGAAAGGCCCAACCCCAGGTCCGCGTCGGGCCGGTGGGTCAAAAAAATGTCGCTAAAGGCACGAATTTGCTGTTGCGCCGGCTGATCTGAAATTAGGTTGGTTGGATCGGGAAGGGGACTGGTTCGCCTCTTCCCGGTTTGCTTTTGTGGTTCACTTTCGTCTACCGGGAAACTGACCAATGTCCGCTTTACAAGGGTCGTCCGCCCTCCATGGGTCAAATGAAGTCAAGCAACTAATCGAAAGCTATGGCGGGGGCGGCTTTCAAGTGGCCGGTAAGCGGTATCAAGGGTCCCAGATTCTGGTGCTGGGCGAGGTATTGGACTGGCCGGTGGCCGACCTCGACGAGGCAACGGCGCAGAACTTGCGGCCGCTGTTAAACAAGGCCGGCGACCTGGAGCTCGTCCTGCTCGGCTGCGGTGAGAAGAACCGCATGCTGCCCCCTGCGCTTTCGGCGCTGTTTCGCGACGCCGGTGTCGCCTTGGAGGGCATGGACAGCGCAAACGCCGTCAAGACCTTCAATCTTTTGGCCAATGAAGGGCGCAAGGTGGCGGCGGCGCTGATCGCCCAGCCGTGAGTCTGTTGCGTAAAGATCCAAACATGCTTTTCGTGAAGTGATCCTGGGGCGATATGGCGGCACCAACCTCTCTTGCTCCGGTTCTCAAACGCGTCGACAACGACCGCTATCTGGCGAGCCTTTTTGCGCCGGTGACCTGCCGCGAGGCGATTTTTGCGCTCTACGCCTTCAATCACGAAATCGCCAAAACCTCGGAAGTGGTCAGTGAAGCGACCTTGGGGGAAATTCGCCTGCAGTGGTGGCGCGACGCCATCGCCCAGCTTTTTTCCCAGGATCCAGGCGACGATCAGGAACCGCCCGAGCATGAGGTTCTGGCGCCACTCGCCGATCTGTTGGCGCGCCGCCGCTTCAGCCAACAATATTTTGAACAGCTTATCGACGCCCGCCGCCGTGATCTCGATCTTCAGCCCTTCGCCACCTTGAAAGATTTGGAGGCGTATCTGGAAGCCAGCGGCGCGCCGCTGCTCTACCTGGCTCTGGAGATGGCCGCGGACAATCCCGCCGAGCAACCCGATGCCGCGCAGCCCGCCATCGTTCAGCGTGCGGCCCAGCGCGCGGCGCGCCACGTGGCGCTGGCCTATGGCTTGAGCGGCTCGTTGCGCGCCTTGCCGTATCAGGCCCGCCGGAAGCGCTGCCTGCTGCCGGAGGACCATATGATCGTTGCCCAGGTGGACAGGGCCGACCTGTTCGATCTCAAGGGCAGCGACCAACTGGACGGCGTGGTCATGCGCTTGGCCCAACGGGCGGCCGAGCATCTGGCCGAGGCGCGAAAGGTAACCGAGGAACTGCCGCTTGCGGCCCGCCGGGTTTTGCTGCCGGCCCGGCTGGCCGAACGCAACCTTAGTCTATTGCGGCGGCATGATTACGACGTGTTCTCGCTGGATGGCGCCGCCCTTTCGCCCGCCTCGATCTTCGCCTTGGCCTGGTCGGCCTGGCGCCATCGCTATTGATCCGGCCTATGAATCAGCGCCATCGATCCGACGCGCGCGGATGATCGACTGAACAAGAAGCGCCGCAGGACTGGTCGCTAGGGAAGGGTTGGCGGCGCAATTTCCAGCAGTCTGGCGATTTCGTCTATCCGCTGGCGTTCCGACTGGGTGATCGCGCCATCGGCCTTGGAGAGTTCATAGGCGATGCGCAGCATAAGTTGCGACGCCTCGGGGTTGTCGGTTATGGCGCGAACCGCCGCCAGGGCGCGGGCGTGACCCTTTTCGGGGTCTTCCTGAAGATCTTCCACATAGCCGTTGAAAAGATCGATTGCCTGATGGGGATCGAAAGCTTGGAGGTCGGTTAGGGATTCCAACATCTGGTCGATGCGGATGCGTTCCGGAAAGGTCACCACGCCGTCGGCCAAGGTCACCAACGCACAGGTTGCCATGGTCGCCTCCAGGAAAGAGCGGTTGCGCACCCTTTGAGTCTGCTGCTCAATCGCTTCGCGAAGCTGCCCGAAAATCGACACCTGCTGTTCCTTTTCTGGGGTTGTGGGATGATGGGATTAGTTGTGGCGCTGCAATTCCGGTTCGGCTGCGGTGAGCTGTTGCTGGTCAAGCCAGCTATTCAAATCGGCCAGGGCGCGCTGAGAATAGGCAGGTTTGCGGTCCTTCTTTTTTAGCTTTTTGCCATTGGCGCCGGGGCCGACAGGCGGAAAGAGGCCGAAGTTGACATTCATCGGCTGGAAGGTCTCCGAGTTGGCGCCACCGGTGATGTGGTTGACCAGCGCCCCCAGGGCCGTGGTCTGCGGGGGCAGGGCCAGGTCCCGCCCCAGCCGTTCGGCCGCCGCCAGCCGACCGTTCAGCAGGCCCATGGCGGCGCTCTCTACATATCCTTCCACCCCGGTGATTTGGCCGGCGAAGCGCAGCCGGGGATCGGCTTTCAGGCGCATCCGCTGATCCAGCACACGCGGCGAGTTGATGAAGGTGTTGCGGTGCAGGCCGCCGAGGCGGGCGAACTCCGCCTTTTCCAGTCCCGGAATGGTTCGAAAAATCTCGACCTGGGCGCTGTACTTCATCTTGGTTTGGAAGCCGACGATGTT
Organism: uncultured Rhodovibrionaceae bacterium; assembly: GCA_963976695.1. GTDB lineage: Bacteria > Pseudomonadota > Alphaproteobacteria > Kiloniellales > DSM-21159 > CAXBMB01. The sequence continues at coordinate 1,141 of CAXBMB010000010.1, read as the reverse complement.
GTAGAGCGTGGCCAGCGCATTGTCCTGACGCAACTGAATGACCGCGTAGGGAGGGGTGTCGCTGTCGGGGTGGCGCAAGCCAACCGGCTTCATCGGGCCAAACCGCGGGGTGTCTTCACCGCGCTCGGCCATCACCTCGATTGGCAGGCAGGCCTCGAAATAGGGTGTTTTCTCCCATTCCTTGAACTCGGTTTTCTCCGCCGCCAGCAGCGCCTTGATGAAGGCCTTGTACTGCGTCTGGTCCAGGGCGCAGTTCAGATAGTCCTTGCTGTCGCCCTTGTCGTAGCGGGATTGGAACCAAGCAAGCGACATGTCGATGGAATCGCGATAAACGATCGGGGCGATGGCATCGAAGAAGGAAAGTGATTCTTCGCCGGTGATCCGGCCGATGGCCTCGCTCAGCGCCGGGGAGGTCAAGGGACCGGTCGCGATGATCACGGAATCCCATTCCTTGGGCGGCAGGCCGGTGACTTCTTCCCGGTCGATTGTCACCAGCGGGTGGCTGTTGAGCGCCTCGGTGACCCGGTCTGAAAATACCTCGCGGTCAACCGCGAGGGCGCCGCCGGCCGGCACCTTCGCCGCGTCGCCGGCGGCCATGATCAGCGAGTTGCACCGACGCATTTCCTCGTGCAGCAGACCGACGGCGTTGTTTTCGGCATCGTCGGACCGAAAGGAATTGGAACAGACCAGTTCGGCGAGCCCGTCGGTATGGTGCGCGTCGGTTTTTCGCGTCGGACGCATTTCGTGCAGGATCACGGGCACGCCGGCTTGGACAAGCTGCCAGGTCGCTTCGCTGCCCGCGAGGCCGCCACCGATAACATGGACTGGTTTCATCGTTTCTTTCGTCATGCCTTTGAATTCATGGTTTAAACGCGCTGACCTGCCGTTCAGCAATTCTCAACCGGCAGGCCCGAGAAGGGGCTTCGTCACGTTGCCCGCGGCAGGTTTTCCCTGGCTGTGCCTGCCCGACCCTGAAATAGCCGAAGCCGCCCCCGCTGGCAACGCTCCGCCGCCGGGTGCAACCGACCTGCTGGAGCCCGGCCCGGATGTCCCGCGCGCAGCAATCCCCACCAATTGCCGGCAAGCCAGAACAAGGTATCGCTTCTTCCGCCTTTCGCTGCCCGGATGATTTTACGCACAG
>CAXBMB010000009.1:0-69707 GCA_963976695.1 uncultured Rhodovibrionaceae bacterium | reverse complement strand
CGTTGTTGTGGCGGCGGTCCTTCGCGCCGAACAGCAAGGTCAAGGGGGCGGCGCGGCTCACCATCCGGCGTGGGGCAGGAACAGCGCCAAGACAAAGGCAAGAGCCACCGCGAGCGCGCGCTGCCGCTGGTACTGCGACGGGCTGGTGGGCGTTCCCCAGAGATCGCGCAACAGGGCCAGACCGGCCGAACGGCGTGACGACAGGGATCGCGCGGCATCGCCAAAGTCAACCAGTTTGCAATGATACAACCACAAGAGTCGCCTCCCATCGCACCCCTCCCATTCCCTCGCCATCAGCGATCGAGAATGTCCGGCGGGTCCTTTCCGGTTTGTCTTTCGACAATAGGTTAACCAGACGCCATAAATTAGACAAACGATAAATAATTGCTGGTTGTATCGATATTGGCGATATAAAATCCAACAGCCCCCGGCTTGGAGCAGCGTCGATGGATACCGAACTGGCCCGCACCTTCCTGATGGTTGTCACGGCGGGCAATTTTGTCCAGGCCGCCGACCGGCTGCATGTCACCCAGTCCACGATCAGCGCGCGGATCCACGCGCTGGAAGCGCAGTTGGGCTGCAAGCTCTTCGTTCGCAACAAGGCCGGAACAACCCTCACCCCGGCCGGTCGGCAGTTTCAAAAACACGCCGGCACCTTGGTGCGGACGGTGGCGCAGGCCCGCCACGACGTCGGCGTCCCCAAGGGCTTTCGCGCCGCGCTGAGCGTCGGCGGACGGTTTGGCCTGTGGGACCAGTTTCTGCAACGCTGGCTGGCGCTGATGCGCGCGCAAGCCCCTGACGTCTCGCTGCGCGCCGTGATCGGTTTCGAAGCCGATCTGATGCAGGGACTTGTCGAGGGCCACCTCGACATCGCGGTGATGTACACCCCGCAAAGCCGCCCGGGCCTGAAAGTCGAACCGCTGCTGACCGAGCGATTGATCCTGGTTTCCACCGATCCGGCGGGCCAAGCCGAGCCGGGGCCGGGCTATGTCTATATCGACTGGGGGCCGGAGTTTTACGCCAAGCACAGCGCCAGCTTTCCGGATTTCATCGGGCCCGCCCTGACCGCGAATATCGGCTGGCTGGGACTGCGGCACATCATCGAGAACGGCGGCGCGGGCTATTTCCCGGCGCGGCTCGTTCGCTCCGACCTCGAACAGGGCCGCGTGACCAACCCCAGGGGCGCGCCGGAGTTTTCCCTGTTGGCCTACCTGGTCTACCCGGCCGACGCCGACGCCGAGCTGTTCGGCCCGGCGCTGGCGCTGATCCGCGATCTGGCCGCCGCCGAACCGGCTTGACGCCGCCAGGGGGCGCGGCAAAAGCGCGCGGCAGGCCCCTCACGGCGGAAAGTCCGACCGGCGCTTTACTTCGCCGCCGCCTTGGAATTTAACCGCTGCCAAAGGATGGGATTGCTGATGAACCGGGCCGACAAGCCAAGAACGGGCCCCAAAGCGGACCCTGGGACGGACCCCAAGACGGACCGTGGGACGGATCTTGGGGCGGACCCTGAAGCGGGCGCGAAGACCGGCCCAACCGGTCAACCAAAGACCCTTGGCCGCCGCGCGCGGCTTGCGGGCTGGGCTCGCCGGATCAAGCTTGCGGGCTGGGCCCGCCGGATCAAGCGAGACGCGGTCGCGCTCTATCTCGCGGCGCGCGATCCACGGGTGCCATGGTACGCCAAAGCGCTGGCGGCCTGCGTCGCCGGCTACGCGCTCAGTCCGATCGATCTGATCCCCGATTTCATTCCGCTGCTGGGATATCTTGACGACCTCATCATCCTGCCGCTGGGCATTCTGCTGGCCGTTCGCCTGATCCCCGCCGATGTTCTGGCCGAACTCCGCGACGAGGCCGCGCGGCGCGTGGCGCGGCCCACCAGCCGACGCGCGGCACTCATCATCGTGATGATTTGGCTGGCTGCCGCGGCGGCTTTGATCGGGTTGCTGTGGGAAGTCCGCCAACCGTGATGGCCACTGCGGCGCGGCCCAGTGCGGCCCCAACAACCAGATCGAGAGTTGTTGTGGCGCCGCCGGCGCCCCCCCGCCCCGACCGAGGGCCGCGATGATCGCCGATCCTGCCGTTGTTTTGTCCGTCGGTTCCGCCTATGCCGCATTGCAACAAAATGAGTTGCTGGCGTCCGATCCACTGCCTATATTGGATTTGTGCATCGCAGCAATCAGATGGCTGGACCTGCACGGCGACCGCATCAGCGGTCAGCCCTCTTAGGTAGTTTCCTGACCCCTTCAAGGGTGCGCGACCAAAACGAAAAAAGCGCCTCCAGGGTTCGGCACCGGTTTCTGCGTCAAGCGGGAGTGATCGCAATGCGCCAGGCGTGCTTGTCGGGCCATGGCTGTTCCGATCGCCCCCCGCTCCCGATTGCCATGATGTGGACGAGAGGAGTTTGGCGATGGTCAAAAGCAGCAGCAAGGCGCGGAAAACGCCGCCGCCGGCCGAAAGGCTTTCCGATGATTTGACGCCGACTGCCCCGGCGGCCCGGCAGCAGCGGGCGCAAACCCCGCCGCCGGTCGTCGCCCGCCAGACGACCAAGCCCGCCAAGACGGCGCACCCCTTGCGCAGCGGCGTCCAGGACGAAACCATTGACCGACAGGTGCACGCCGCGCTGGCGCGGATGACCTCTGGGCTTTCACCCGTCGCGCTGATGGCGGCCTACAACGATTGGGCGGGCCATCTGGCGATTTCGCCGGGCAAACAAGCCAAGCTGGCCGAAAAGGCCCTCCACAAGGTGGTTCGTCTGTGGCTGCACAGCTGTCATTGCGCCAGCGATCCCGATGTGACGCCCTGCATCAAGCCTTTGAGTCAGGACAAGCGCTTCGCCGCGCCGGCATGGCAGCCCTGGCCGTACAACCTGCTCTATCAGTCCTTCTTGCTAACCCAGCAGTGGTGGCATAACGCGACCACCGGCGTTCCCGGCGTGTCGAAACACCATGAAGAGGTGGTTTCCTTCGCCGCCCGCCAGGCCCTTGACGTCTTCTCGCCGTCCAACTTCATCCAGACCAATCCGGAAATTCTCGCCGCCACCCTGAACGAAGGCGGCGCCAACCTGCTGCGCGGGTCGATGAACCTGATCGAGGACTGGGAACGCGAGATCGCCGGCAAACCGCCAATGGGGGTGGAGAATTTCCGTCCCGGCGAGACGGTCGCCGTCACGCCGGGCAAGGTTGTCTACCGCAACCGGCTGATCGAGTTGATCCAGTACGCGCCGGCGACCGAAAGCGTGCAGGCCGAGCCGGTGCTGATCGTGCCGGCCTGGATCATGAAGTACTACATCCTGGACCTTTCGCCGGAAAACTCGCTGGTGAAATTCCTGGTCGAGCGCGGCCATACGGTCTTCATGATTTCCTGGAAAAATCCCGATGCCGACGACCGTGACTTGAGTCTGGACGACTATCGACGCCTGGGCATCGAGCAGGCCGTCGACAGCATCGCCACAATCGTCCCCAATCAGAAGATCCACGCCGTCGGCTACTGCCTTGGCGGCACGCTGCTGGCCATCGCAGCGGCGGCAATGGCGCGCGACCGCGACGACCGCCTGAAGTCTTTGACCCTGCTGGCCGCCCAGGTCGACTTCACCGAGGCCGGCGAGCTGATGCTGTTCATCGATGAAAGCCAGGTGCATTTCCTGGAGGACATGATGTGGGAGCAGGGTTATCTCGACACCAAGCAGATGGCCGGCGCCTTTCAGCTTTTGCGCTCCAGCGATCTCATCTGGTCCTATCGGCTGCACAACTATCTGCTCGGCCAGCGCCGTCCGATGAACGACCTGATGGCCTGGAACGCCGATGCGACGCGCATGCCCTACAGAATGCACTCAGAATATCTGCGCGGCCTCTTTCTCAACAACGACCTGGCCGAGGGCCGCTTCAAGGTTGACGGCCGTCCGATCTCCCTGGCCGACATCCGCGTGCCGATCTTCGCCGTCGGCACGGTCCATGACCACGTGGCGCCCTGGCGCTCGGTCTACAAGATTACCACCCACCCAGCGACCGACGTCACCTTCCTGCTGACCAGCGGCGGCCACAACGCCGGGATCGTCAGCGAGCCCGGCCATCCGGGCAGAAGCTATCAGGTCGCGACCAACCACGCCGGCGATAACTACGTCGATCCCGACAGCTGGCAGAGCCAGACCCCCCGCCAGGACGGCTCCTGGTGGCCGGAGTGGCAGGGCTGGCTGGCGGCGCAATCGACAGCCGGCGCCCCGCGGCCGACCGTCGGCGCGCCTAACAGCGGCTTGCCGCCGCTTGCCGACGCACCCGGAACCTTTGTCCATCAGGAGTAAGTCAATGCATTTGCCGCCAAGTTTGCTGAGCGGAAAAAAGGGGCTGGTGGTCGGCATCGCCAACCAGCACTCGATCGCCGCAGGCTGCGCAAAGGCTTTCGCCGACGCCGGCGCGGACCTGGCCGTCACCTATCTCAACGACAGGAGTGAGCCATACGTCGCGCCGGTGGCCGAGGAGATCGGCAGCGAAATCCTGATGCCGCTCGATGTCGAGGCGACCGGCGAGATGGAAGCGGTATTCGCCGAAATCAACCGCCGCTGGGGGCGGCTGGACTTTCTCCTGCATTCGATCGCCCACTGCCCCAAGGAAGACCTGCACGGCCGGGTTGTCGACTGCTCGCGCGACGGCTTCGCGCAGGCCATGGACGTCTCGGTTCACTCCTTCATCCGCATGGCCCGGCTGGCCGAGCCCTTGATGACCGACGGCGGCTGTCTGCTTACGGTCAGCTACTACGGTGCGGAAAAGGTCGTCGACCACTACAACATCATGGGGCCGGTCAAGTCGGCGCTTGAATCGGTCACTCGCTACATGGCGGCCGAGTTGGGACCGAAAGAGATCCGTGTCAACGCGCTGTCCCCCGGACCGATCGAGACCCGCGCGGCGTCCGGCATCACCCACTTCGACGCACTGATCGACGACGCCCGCGCCCGCGCGCCCAAACGGCGGCTGGTCAGCGTCGAGGAGGTCGGGGCCTTCGCAACCTTCCTCGCGTCCGACTACGCCCGTTCGGTTACCGGCAACATCACCTATGTCGATGCCGGCTATCACATCATGGCATGAGCGTTCGATGAATAAGATCCACTATATCGAGAACAAAACATTCGACGAGATCGAGGTTGGCCAATCGGCCGAGTTGGTTCGAACGCTGCGGCGCGAAGACATCGAGCTTTTCGCCGTCATGTCCGGGGACATCAATCCCGCCCATGTCGACGAGGCCTACGCCAAGACCGATCTGTTCCACAAGGTCATCGCCCACGGGATGTGGGGCGGCGCGCTGATTTCCGCGCTGCTTGGGACCGAATTGCCCGGACCCGGCACGATCTACCTCAATCAGTCGCTGCACTTCTGCCGCCCGGTCGGACTGGGCGAAACGGTGACGGTGCGGGTGACGGTGCGGGAGAAAAAGCCGGAAAAAAGCCGCCTGATTCTCGACTGTCTTTGCACCAACCAGGCCGGTGAAATGGTGATCGAGGGCGTGGCCGAGGTGATCGCGCCGACCGAGAAGGTCCGGCGGCCGCGCGCCCTTCTGCCGGAGGTGCACTTGCACGAACGCGGCGCGCGCTACAAGGCGCTGATCGCCGCCACGCGCGACCTCGCGCCGGTGCGAACCGCCGTGGTCCATCCCTGTGACGCGCTGTCGCTGTCGGGGGCGCTCGCAGCGGCGCGCCAAGGCCTAATCATCCCGGTTCTGGTGGGCCCGCGCGCCCGGATCGAAGCCGCCGCCGCCGAGGCCGGCTGCGACCTCGGCGACAGCGAGATCGTCGACTGTCCCCACAGCCATGCCGCCGCCGAAATGGCGGTAACCTTGGCGCGGCAAGCCAAGGTCGAGGCCCTGATGAAGGGCAAGCTGCATACCGACGAGTTGATGGCGGCGGTGGTGGACCGGACAAGCGGTCTGCGCACCGAACGCCGGATCAGCCATATCTATGGCCTGGACGTACCCCACTATCCCAAGCCGCTGTTCATCACCGACGCGGCGATCAACATCTACCCGAACCTCGACGACAAGCGCGACATCGTACAGAACGCCATCGATCTGGCGCAGGCGCTTGGCATCGCCCGGCCCAAGGTGGCGCTGCTGTCGGCGGTAGAGACGGTTTCGCCGAAAATCGCCTCGACACTGGATGCGGCGGCGCTCTGCAAGATGGCCGACCGAGGCCAGATCAGCGGCGGCGTCGTCGACGGTCCGCTGGCCTTTGACAACGCAATCTCACCCACCGCCGCCGCGACCAAGGGTCTGGTCTCGCCGGTGGCCGGCGACGCCGACATTCTTGTCGCGCCCGACTTGGAGGCCGGCAACATGATGGCCAAGCAGTTGATCTATCTCGCCGGCGCCGAAGCCGCCGGGATTGTGCTGGGGGCGCGGGTGCCGATCATGTTGACCAGCCGCGCCGACGACCAACTGTCCCGGCTTGCCTCGGCGGCGTTGGCGCAGCTCTTCGTGCGCCGGTCGGCGGCGCCAGACGAAGACCGCCAGGCCGACGAAGCGCTTCTTTCTACAGCGTGACGGCGAGATCGGGCAATTCCTTGTCGAGCGCTTGAATAACCGCCTCCAGGTCGATCGCCTGCTCGCTGTGCACCACGCCGGCCGGCAGGTCGCCGAGCAAGGCCTGACGGGCGGTCTCGGCGGCGACGATGGCGGTCATCAACGCCTCCTTGCGGCCGACCACGCCGAGCAGCAGTTCCTTGCCGCCCGCCGCCGCGCTTGCCGTCGCCCGCACCGCCACGCCGCAGCGGTCCGAACCCATATGGACGTTCATGAACAGCCAGACCGCCAGCTTGCGCCACCAGCGCCGCCGCAACAGCCGCCCCAGACCGCCTTGCGCGGCCTTGGCGAAAATCCAGGTTGGCAGCCGATCTTCGAAGCGGATCCAGGTCGAGACCGTCGGCACATCCAAGGTGCGTCCGATGACCTGCTGGTCGGAAAAATTGAAGCGATAGGCCGGACGGGCGGTCTTGGCTCCCGGCAGCGCCAGGTCCAGGCTGTCGCCGAAACTGCGGACCGACTTCAGGCGGCCAGCCTCGCGCACCTGATAGACGACGTCCAGATTGTCGAACAGCCACTCGATCGCCGCCTGGCCATGGTGATCGCCAAGGCCGATCTCCAGCAGAATGTCGAGGCGCGCGACCCCCGCCATCGTCGCGCAGGCGCGCGCCGCCAGCAAATTGGTCAATCCGGGCGCCACCCCAACGCTCAGCAGCGCCGTTGCCCCGGTCTGCCGGGCGCAGGCATCGAGTTCCTCGACCTGTGACAGGAAGCCATAGTCGGCGCTGATGTCGAGATAGCGCAGGCCGCGCGCCAGGCACTGCGCGGCGAACCGCCTGTCGGTCTGGTCGAGGCAGACCAGCACCAGAGCCACGCCATCCAAGGCGGCGGCGTTATCCACGGCAAAGATATCCAGCGCCCGCGCTTCGACGCCGTGGCCGATCCCGGCGGCGGCGGCCCGCGCCTTGGCCAGGCTGCGTCCGGCCACCACCACGCGACCGGGAAACAGCGTGGCCAAGCGCACGGCGATCATCTGCCCAACCTGGCCGTAACCGCCGATGATCAGGATCTTCCCGTCCAAGCGGGGTTGGCGCTCGGAAGTCGGGTCCGCCGCCGCTTTCACTGCTGATAAACTGTTCATGACTTGCCCTCATCATGTTTAAAGTCGGGACGGAAAATTCCGGCGCCAACCGTCCTGGCTAGCCCGCCGGGTCAGGCCCGATGCCCACAAGCCCGGTCAATTCCAACGCCAGAAACTCCTGCGCCAGCGTGGCGATCTCGCGTTCCGGCGCGACGGTGACGGCGTAGTGGACCGCCCGCTCGATTAGCCCCAGGATCGCCCAGGCGGAGGCCGCGCCGATGCCGCCGCGCACCAGACCGCGGGCGCTAAGATCGTCGAAATAGCCTGTAACGGCGTCGGCAATGGCGGTGAAATGCCGCTCGACCTGGGCGCGCGCGTCGCCGCCGAGCGCCAGGGACTCGCGCAGCACCAGCGCAGTCAACGCCGGCTCCTGGCGGCAACTCGTCAGGATCGAAACCCACATCTCGCCGAGTTGTCGGCTCAGGGCCTGTCGGTCGGCCACCGCATCGGCGGGATAACGCGCCAGGGTCGCCCCGATCAGACGGTGGAAAAAATCGTCGATCAGGTGGTGAAAAATCGCCTCTTTGCTGGCGAAATAGAGATAGAAGGTCCCCTTGGCCACACCGGCGGCCGCGGCGATATCCGACACCCGCGCGGCGTGAAAGCCCCGCGCCTCGAACACCTGGACCGCAGCGGCGGCAAGCCGGTCGCCGGTTGCTGTTTTCCTGTCTTGATCCATCTCGACCTCTAAACTGACTGGCGCGTCAGTCATATAGGAAGTCGGAGACATTCCCGCAAGGGACGGCGGTCAAAAACGGTGATAAAATACACCGGCGCACCCTACGCCGGCGCCCCGACGGTCAGTCGGATCGGCGCGCTAACGTCCGCGCAAATCAACCCACCGGACGGCCTGGCGGTCTGGCGCGCCCTGCTGGCCCGTCCGATCGGCGGCGGATCGGCGGCCGGCGCGCCGCTGATCAGCCCGGCCGGGCGCGCTCGAGGATGGCGTCAAGATCGCAGGACGCCGGCAGGGTGCCGAAGGCGCCGCGATAGCGCGGCGCCAGGCGCGAGGCGCAGAAGGCCTCGGCCACCGCCGCCGGGGCCTGTCGGGTCAGCAGTGCGCCCTGCAGGGTCAGGGCCATCATCTCGGTGACCATGCGCATGCGTCCCTCCAGGCCGCGCGGGTCGTCCAGTTCGGCGCGAAGATCGGCGATGGCGCGATCCAGATTGGCGTCGTTGCCCCGGGCCTTTTCCAATTCGTCAAAAAACGCCGGGACCACCTCGGGCGCGCGGGTGATCGCGCGCAGCACATCCAGCCCCACCACATTGCCCGAGCCTTCCCAGATCGAGTTAACCGGCGCTTCGCGGTAGAGCCGCGGCATGATGCAGTCCTCGATATAGCCCGGCCCGCCATGGCATTCCAGCGCCTCGACCACCAGGCTCGGCGCGCGTTTGCAGTTCCAGTATTTCGCCAGCGCCGTGCCGACCCGGGCCAGGGCGACCTCGGCCGGATCCTCGGGATGATCCATCGCGCGCGCCACCCGCAGGCCCAACGCCAGCGCCGCCTCGACCTCCACCGCCATGTCGGCCAGCACATTGCGCATCAGCGGCTGGTGGATCAGCCGCTTCTGAAAGGCGCTGCGGTGCGCCGTGTGGTGCAGCGCCTGCACCAGCGCCTGCCGCATCAATCCGGCGGAGGCCAGGGCGCAGTAGAGCCGATTGCCGGTAACCATTTCGAGGATCGTCGGAATGCCCCGGCCCTCTTCGCCCACCATCACGCCAAGGGTGTCCTGGAACTCCATCTCGGTCGAGGCATTGGAGCGGTTGCCCAGCTTGTCCTTGATCCGCTGGATGAACAGATTGTTGCGGTCGGCCTGGGATGTTCCGCGCGAAACCCACCGCGGCACCAGGAAGCAGGACAGGCCCTTGGCCTCGGTCTGGGCCAACACCAGAAAAGCGTCGCACATCGGCGCCGAGCAGAAAAACTTGTGCCCGGTCAGCAGATAGTCGGCGCCGACCCCGGTGGCCGCGCCTTGCGGCCTGGCGGTCGTCGCGTTGGAGCGCACGTCCGAGCCGCCCTGTTTCTCGGTCATGAACATGCCGATCAACGCGCCGGTTTTTTCGGCGGCTGGAATATCGCGCCGGTCGTAGCTGTTCGACAGCACCCGTGGCATCCATTCGGCCTCGACCGTCGGGGTGGTGCGCAGGGCCGGCACCACCGAATAGGTCATCGCCATCGGGCACAGCACGCCGCCTTCGGGCTGGCTGAACAGGTAGGTCAGCGCCGCCTGCCCGACATGACCGCCCGGCCCTTCATGGTGCCAGGCGAAGTTGTGCAGTTGGCTGGAGACCGCCAACGTCATCAAGTCGTGATAGGCCGGATGAAACTCCACCGCGTTGAGGCGCATGCCATAGCGATCAAAGGCGCGCAGCTCCGGCCCCTGCCGATTGGCCTGGTTGGCCTTCTCGAAGGTTTCGTCGGCCCCGGCCAGCGCCCCGACCCGCGCCAGATGGTCCGTCGCCCAGTCGGCGCCCTGCAGCGCGGTCCAGTCACGCAGGGCGCGGTCGTCGGCCCAAAGGTCCTGATCGCCCAGATGGGGCGGCATGTTGAAGACCTCATGGGTCGGCAGGATGGAAATCGGGCTTCGGGGTTTCATGGCGCCGCCTCCGGATGGCAGGACGGCCCGCGCCGGATCGCCGGGCCGCTACGTCTGGTGGTATGGTAAGGCGGAAGCTTACGCCGCGGCAATTGCAATCTCGCCCGCGCCGGGCGGCGGCTTCAGTCGGCCGCCGCGTCGCGCAGCAGCACCCGCGTCGCAATAAGCTTGGTTGTCGCGATATAGCGCTGCTGCGACCAGCCGCAGTCGCGGGTGAGCTGTTCCCAATTGCGCAGCGACAGCAGGGTCCACAAAATGTCCGTTGCCTGCGCTTCCCCATGGTCGGGCGACAGCACGCCGTCTTTTTTCAGCGCCTCGACCGCCGCCTGGCAACCTTCGCGAACCGCCCGCATGCGGTCATCCCAGGCCAGCGCCACCGCCTCATCGGTGGCCTGCATGGCAAGGAAGGCTTTGGCGACACCGTAAATTTCCGGGATGTAGTTTCCCCAGGCGTCGATAAAAGCATGCAGGCGCGCCAGGCCGGTTTCCGCGCGCCGGCTCGCCAGCAGCCGCTGTTCGACGTCTTTGACCTCATCCAGATAGCGCGCGGTCGCCACCAGCAACTCGGCGCGCGTTGGAAAGTGCAGGTAGAGCGCCTGCCGGCTCAGCCGGGCTTCCTTGGCGATGTCGCTCATCCGCACGCCCTTGGTCGGCGCGGCCTCCAGCAGCCGCCAGGCGGCGTTCAGGATTTTTTCTCGGGTTTGATTATTCATGCTTGACATGATGTCAATATATCCCCACTTGACGTCTTGTCAACTTTACACAGTGTCAAGCTCAAGGAGATAAACGCAACATGAAAACCTCAACCAAGACAGCAACGCCCGACAGCCAAACAACCAACGACAGCGTTCCACGCCGCCGCGCCGCAAAATCGACGGCAAAACCGGAATCGGAACCGGAATCAGAACGGGGATCGGAACGGCAGGCGCGCATTCTGGTGCTCGGCGGAACCGGCAAGACCGGCGGCCGCGTCGCCGCGCGCCTCGCCCGGCGCGGCCTGCCGATTCGGGCGGTTTCCCGGTCAAGCCATCCGGCCTTCGACTGGGACGACCCGACCACCTGGCCGGCCGCACTGGACGCGGTGACGGCGGTCTACATCGCCTATGCCCCCGACCTGGCGATCCCCGGCGCAACCGAGACCATCGGCCGCTTCGTTCAACAGGCCGCGCGCCAGGGGGCGCGGCGTCTGGTGCTGCTGTCCGGGCGCGGCGAGGCGGAAGCCCAGCGCTGCGAGCGCCTGGTTCAGGACTCCGGCCTCGACTGGACCGTGGTGCGTGCCAGCTGGTTCAGCCAGAATTTTTCCGAGGGCGAATTTCTCGACATGGTGTTGGCCGGCCAGATCAGCTTGCCCGCCGGCGATATCAAGGAGCCCTTCGTCGACCTCGACGACCTGGCGGATGTGGTGGTTGCCGCGCTGACCGAGGCGGGCCATGCCGGCCAGGTCTACGAGGTCACCGGCCCCCGGCTGCTGAGCTTCGCCGAGGCGGCGGCGGAGATCGCCCGTGCCAGCGGACGGCCGGTGGAGTATCACCAAATCTCCCAGCAGGCCTTTCTCGCCGGCGTGGCGCAATCGGGCGCGCCGGATAACCTGGCCTGGCTGTTGGACTATCTGTTTTCCACCGTGCTTGACGGTCGCAACGCACAGCTATGTGACGGCGTACAACGCGCATTGGGCCGCGCGCCGACGGACTTTGCAACCTACGCCAGCCGGGCCGCCCGGTCGGGCGTTTGGCAGGCGCCGGCATAGCGCGCCCGGTCGCCCCGGGGCTACAGCCGCACCGGCTTGTGCCCCCGGGGCGAGCGCCCTCAACGCCCCCCGGCGGTCCCGCCAGCCGGCCACTCCCCGCGACCGCCCCGGACCCGCCGCCGCAATAGTTTTGCGCAAATATGTTGCGCTTTTTATAATCTCATGCAAATATTTTTGCATGACGGGCATCAGACCGGTCTGAAGAACAAGGCACAACAACCAAAGCTGGGGGCTACCATGAAACAGATCACCACACTCGTCGCGGCCGCGTTTGTCGCATTTGGCCTGTCACAGGCCACGGCGCAGGCGGCGCAGGACATTGTCGTCGCCACCGATACGGCGTTTGTCCCGTTTGAGTTCAAGCAGGGCGACAGCTACGTCGGCTTTGACATCGATATCTGGGACGCCATCGCGTCGGACATCGGCATCACCTATGAACTGCGGCCGATGGATTTTTCCGGCATCATTCCCGCGCTGCAAACCGGCCAGGTCGATGTCGCCTTGGCCGGGATCACCATTAAGGCGGAACGTCAGGAGGTCATCGACTTTTCCGACGGCTACTATGACAGCGGTTTTCTCTTGATGGTGCCGAGCGACAGCACGATCACCGGCGCGGCGGATTTGGCTGGCAAGACAATCGCCGTGAAAACCGGAACCTCGGCCGCCGACTACGCAAAGGAAAATTTCACCGACACCACGGTGCGCCAATTCCCCAACATCGATAACGCCTATCTGGAACTGCGCACGGGACGTGTCGATGCGGCGATGCATGACACGCCAAACGTGCTTTATTACATCGCCAACGCCGGCAACGGCGAGGTGAAAGCCGTTGGCGAGCAGATGCTCGCGCATGAATATGGCATCGGCTTTCCCAAGGGAAGCGCGCTGGTCGGCAAGGTGAACGCCGCGCTGGCGAAGATCAAGGCCGATGGTCGGTATGACGCCATTTTCAGCAAATGGTTTGGCGCGGCTCCGAGCAACTGATCCGTCAACGAAAGGGCCATGCCGGAACGCGTGGCCCTTTCCCTACCCAGACGTGAAGGCCTATCCAATGGAAGTAAACTGGTCCATCATCCTCGACTTCATTCCGCAACTGATCGCCGGCGCGAAGGTCACGATCTACATCACGGTCGCCGGCCTGATCGGCGGAATCATCCTGGGAACGATCGCCGGGATGATGCGCGCCTACGGCGGGCGGATCGCCAATAGCATCGCCTTCGTCTATATCGAGGCGATCCGCGGCACGCCGATTGTCGTGCAGGTCATGTTCTTGTATTTCGCCTTGCCGGTTCTGGCCAATATCCGGATCGACCCGATGTCCGCCGCCGTCTTGGCCATTGTCGTCAATGCCGGCGCCTACATCGCGGAGATCGTGCGCGGCGCATTCCTTTCGATCTCCAAGGGCTTGACCGAGGCGGGCCTGGCCATCGGCATGCCCCATTGGAAGGTCTTGCTGTATATTGTCGGGCCGCTGGCCTTTCGCCGCTTGATCCCGCCGCTTGGCAACCAGTTTATCGTCAGCCTGAAGGACACCTCGCTGTTCATCGTGATCGGCGTCGGCGAGTTGACGCGGACCGGGCAGGAAATCATGGCGGCGAACTTTCGCGCCGTCGAGATCTGGACCGCCGTCGCGATCATTTATCTCATCCTGACCGGCACCATGACGGTGACGCTGCGGATCATTGAGAAGCGGATGAAGATCCTATGAACATTATCGAATTCAAACAGACCTCCAAGTTTTTCGGCGACCTGGAAGTGCTGAAGGACGTCGATCTCGAAATCAAGACAGGCGAGGTCGTTGTCCTGATCGGACCGTCCGGATCGGGCAAATCCACCCTGTTGCGCTGCATCAACGGCCTTGAAGCCATCTCCGAAGGCGACCTGATCGTCGACGGCATCTCGGTGAAGGAAAGTAACAAGAAGCTGCGCGAAATTCGCCAGGAAGCCGGCATGGTCTTTCAGCAGTTCAACCTCTTTCCACAGCTGACAGCCTTGCAAAACGTCGCCATCGGGCCGCGAAAGGTGCGCGGACTGGACAAGACGACCGCCAACGCGCAGGCGCTGGAGCTGTTGGCGAAAGTCGGACTGAAAGACAAGTCCGCGCACTACCCCGCCGAACTGTCGGGCGGCCAGCAACAGCGCGTGGCAATCGCGCGGGCGCTGGCGGTCAAGCCCAAGGTGATGCTGTTCGACGAACCGACCTCGGCGCTGGACCCGGAATTGAAGCAGGAAGTTCTCAATGTCATGCGGCAGCTCGCCGAAGAGGGAATGACCATGGTGGTGGTCACCCATGAAATGGCGTTCGCAAAACAGGTTGGCACGCGACTGATCTTTATGGAGCACGGCAAGATCACCGTCGACGGCGACCCGCGCGAGGTGATCGGCACCCCGCCCAATGATCGGATGAAGGACTTTTTGCAGCATGTCGAGTAAGACCCCTAGCCTCGGCTGGCTGCACGCCGCGGGAACGCCGCGGCAGATCGGGTTCGCCTTGGGCAAGCAAGGGCGCGCGGCGGTTCACCGCCACCTCACCCCGGCGCCGATTTGGCAGCAGGTCAACCGACCGAAACTTGCCGACCGGTTGGCCGGACTGACGGCGGCAACCAAGGATGGTTTTCCCGACGTCTGGGAAGAGATCGAAGGGCTGGCGGCTGGCTTGGAGCTGCCGGTTTCACAGGTCATGGCCTGGAATTGCCGGGGCGATCTCTTGGCCGCCAGCCCGGATGGCTGCACAACCGTGCTCAAGCCCGGCAAGAACCATACGGTGGCCCACAACGAAGACGGCCTGCCCTTCTTCAAGGGGTCCTGTTTCATTGTCGAGGCCGCGCCGAAGGCCGCGCCCGGGTTTCGGTCGTTCTGTTATCCCGGCTCCCTGCCCGGCCATACCTTTGCGGTGACCGAGCGCAATCTTATCCAGACGATCAATAACCTGCGCTTGCGCAACGTCACGCTCGGCGCGCCGCGCATGGTGCTGGCGCGCGCCGTGCTGGGCGCCGGCACGCTCGACCAAGCCGTGAGCCTGCTAAACCAGACGCCAAGCTGCGGCGGCTTTCACATGACGCTGGCGCAGTCCGGCGACCCGCGCCTGATCAGCATCGAGTTTGGCGCCGGACAGGTTTCAACCCGCGAGATCACCACGCCATCGCTGCATGCGAATCACGCGCTGCACTTGTCGGGCGCGCTCGATCATCAGATCATCACCGCCTCGTCGCGCGATCGGCAGCGCCGAGGCGACAGCCTGCTCCGCCAACCAGACAGCGATCCGCGCGCCATCCTCAACGATACCGGCGGCCCAGGATTGCCGATCCGCCGGGACCGGCCCGACGACCCCGATTCCGAGAACACGCTGGCGACAATCACCTTAACCGTCAAACCAACGGGTGTGGTATGGAGTATCTATGAAGAAGCATCCGGCGCCCCAGTCTATCGCGGCGGCCACCAGCCCGACTGACCGCGCGCCATCCAGTCCGCCGCAAACCGACCCGCCGAAAACAGTGGAGGAACTTCGCGCGCTGCTTGAGGCCATTGCGCGCGGCACCTCGTCGATTGCTTTGGGCGCGCGGGCGCGAACCGCCTTGGGGCAGATTCTCGACCTGCAGGGCAGCCCGGCCCTGCTGTCGATCACAGCGCTTGCCGAGCAGGTGGGAATCAACCCCTCGACCATCACCCGATTGGCGCGCAACCTTGGCTACAGCGGCTTCAGCGCCTTTCAGGAGGTGCTGCTGGCGGCCTCCCTGGCGCCGCCCGGCGCGTTTTATCTCAATCATGCCCAGGCCGCCCTGCGCGGCGGCGGCACCCCCAGCCAGAGAAGCGCCACGCGGCTGTGTCGCGAAAACCAGGCCAATATCGACCGCTTCGCCGAAAATTTCGACGCCGCCGCTTTTGATCGCACGGTCGATCTGATGGTCAAGGCGCCGCGCATCGCGGTGCATGGGATCCGCCAGTTCCATGCCTTGGCCGCTTTTTTGGTCTACGGGCTGCGGATGATTCGCTCCGATGTCACCCTGCTGGACGGCAACGCGCTGGGCACGGCGGAAGATGTTGCCGCGCTCGACCGGGGGGATGTGTTATTGTCGGCCAGTTGCGCACCCTATTCCCGCCTGGTCGCCGAGACCGCGCAAGCCGCCGCCGAAAAGGGCGTGATCGTTATCGCGATGACGGACCGTGCCAGTTCACCGCTGGTCGACCATTCAAGCAGTGCGATTTTCGCCCCGCATGAAACCAGCTTCCTGTCCAATTCCATGACCACATTCATTGCCGCGGCGGAATGCCTGATCAACGGCGTGGCGGCGGCGATGCCGGAGCAGGCAAAGCGCGCCCTGGTGGAGCGCGACCGCATGATCAACCGGCTGGCGATCGAGAAAAGCTAACCGCTTGGCCCGCGCCGATGCGTGAAAAAACCCCGAGAAGCAGGCCGATCGGGCACATGTGGCGGCACCAGGCCCGTTTATTTCGGCCATACAGATAGCCAATCAGCACGGCAAAAATCATGGTGCCGCCGAAGACCTCGGCAATCGCCTCCGGGTGATCGCGAACCCCGACGGTTTGCCCCAGAATTGTGACCAGCAGAAAGCTGACAATCGGGGTGCCCTGCCAACTTAGCCAGCTGGGAATGACCCGCTTCAAGCCGACCCGGTTCGCCCATTCCGACGCCGCCCCCATGGGACACAACAGGCCGCACCAACTGCGTCCGGTAACGATCACCGATAGAAACACCAGCGGGAACCACAGCCCCCACAGGGCGTAGTTGGCGAAGGTGGTGAAATTGGTGAAGGGTGTCGCGTCTTGCGGCGGATCGGGCAGCCAGACCGGCACGACGATCACCGCCAGAAAGAACACGAACATGGCCGCGTGAACAAACTTCAACTTGGCGCGCTGCGCGAAAAAGAATGCCTCGATCCGCTGCGCCAGACGCTTGACGGCGGCGCGCCATCGAGCGGCGTTCAAACCCGACAACGGCCGCGGCGGCGTGGCCGGGCAGACCGCGCTCATCGCGCCAGGGTCTCCGGCTCCACCACCGCCTTCTTGTATTTTCGGGCCAGCCACCAGGCAAAGGGAAGCGGCGCGAGCAGCAAGGCCTGGGCCGCCAGGCTCTCCACCGTGGGGAACAGCCCCAACCAGGAGATCGAGGGAACCCCCGCAACCGGGGTAAAGGAGACCCATTGCGCGCCCTGCAGTTCCAGCACCCCCCTGCCGGCGAACTGCACCGATAGGTAGTAGAGCAGAATCGCCGTGGCGGTGAAAAACAACCCAAGCGGCAGTTTCAGGGAAGCCGAGCGCATCAGCCAATAGATCGCGCCAAGCGCCAGCAGGGCGACGGCGAAGCCGCCGATGATCGCCGATCCCTGTGCTTGATTTCCGGCCGCCAGAGCTTGGTAGAACAGCACCGTTTCCGCCCCCTCGCGGTAGACCGCAAGAAATGCCGCAAAGGCCAGGGCGAAGACCTTGTTGCCTTCGGACGCCCTGTCGATCTTGCCGTGAACGTAGGCTTTCCACCGACCGGCTTGGCTTTTGGCCAACAGCCAGTAGCTCACGTAAAACAACACCAGCGCGGCGATCAGCATGGTGACGCCCTCCAGCGCCTCCCGGCCGGCGCCGGAAACCTGGATCACCCGTCCCATCAGCCACGCGGTGACGAGGCTGGCCAGCAACGCGGCGCCGACGCCTTGCCAGATGTAGCGCACCTGGGTCGGATTGCCGGAACGCTGGAGATAGGCGATCAGGGCGGCTACCACCAGAATCGCTTCGAAACCCTCGCGCAGCAGGATCACAAAGGCCTGCACCGCCGTCCAGATGCCGCCGGTTTGATCGGTTTGCGCGGCGGCGGTCGCGCTCACCTCGGCCAGCAGTTTGTTCCAGGCCGCCGTCACCTCCTCCACCGGCGCGCCGCTGTTGGCCTTACCGATGGTTTGCGCAAACAGCGACTCCAGCAGGGTTTTTCGGTCTGGGTCGGCCAGCCCCACCGCCATCTCCATGCCCGACCCCTCGAACAGGTCGAAATAGATATCGGAAAAGGCGCCGCCGGTTTCCTGACCCCGGCTTGGATCGTACTGGCTGATCGCCGCCGCGCCGGCCCGCTCCATATCGACGACGGCGGCGGTGACATCAACGCCCTGCTCGGCGGCGACAGCCGCCCGCGGCGCGCCGGCCAGGCCTGCGGAAACGCCGAGAAAAAGAACAACAAAGAAGAGGACTAAATGTTTCATTGGTTTACCGTGAAAACGTCCTTTGCGATCCCGGCCTTGTCGAGACGGATCGCGTCGCGCGACAGGGCGCCCCGAAGGTCCTCGGCAAGGGCGTGCAGATCTTCGAGCGTTGTCTTCTCGACGATGGCCTTGCGCATATCGCCAAACTTTCGCTCCACCAGATAGGTCGGCTTGGCGCCGATTTCCTTACGCAGGGCAGCCTCCATCTTGGAACTCTCGAAAAGACCGAAATAGGCGTGCTGAACCGCCTTTTTGGCGCGCTTGGCGTCGCCTTGCGCGTAGATCTTTTCCGCGTCGTTCAGAACCACGGCGATCTCATCGGCGACCCCTTGCCAATAGCCGCCCTCGGCCAAGGCGTTGGAGGAACCGGCGGCGAGCAGAATGATAAAAAGAAGCTTTTTCATGGGATTGCAGACTTTCAATGCAACGATTTTGCGCATACTAATCATTATCATTCGCAATACAAGCGGAAATTCTTACCCCCCTACCCGCCGGTGAGCGACGGAAAGACATCTGAAAAAGCAGCCCGTCGCCCTGGCGCGCCGTCATGAAGCCCTCGCCGATAGGGTAAAAAGAGGCGGGCCGCCGTTTAAAGCGGCACCCGTTTTTGTGCGGCGCGGAAAGAAAAGTTCGACAGCGCCCCGGCGACAAACGATAGGATCGCCAACAGCTGCGGCTGTTTGATAACAAGCGCCTTAAATCGGCGCGGATGTTCGCCGATCAGCGCGCTATCGCCCTGAAAAACGCCCGCCTGATGCGTGAGTTGCGCGCGAAGACCTAGACCGGCGCGGCTTATCGTTCGGATTGGTGCGGCGGCCGGTGGTGGTCGGTGGCGGTCGTTGGTGATCGGTGGTGGCGAAGCGACCGCACCGCCCCCGGGCCGACGCCATGGACCACATCTATGGATCACCGGGCGGGGTGAGGCCGGGTCATTCGATCGGCTCGTTTTCGCCACCCGGCCCGGCAGCCACTTTCGCCGCCGCGCCGTCGACTTTTCCGCTTCTGGTTTGGCTGGTCATGGCGATCCCCACCAGCGACAGTCCGATGCCGATGACTTCGAACCACCCCAGCCGTTCATTGAAAAACAACGCCCCCAGCGACAGCCCGAAAACCGGAACCAGGAAACTGAAGACATTGGCGCGGTTAAGTTCGGTCTTTCGCAGGATTTCGCTCCACAGCCAATAGGCCAGCGACGACCCGAACAGGCTCAGGCTCGCCAGGATCAGCACAAACTGGGGCGACCAGACCACGCTCCCCGGCTCTTCGAGCACAGCCGCGCCGATCGCAAGGGGCACCCCGCCGATCAGCAATTGCGCGCCCATCGCCATCAGCGCGTCCACCTGGTGGGCGACCTTGCGGATCAGCACGTTGCTAACGGTAATGCCGAGCGCCGCCAGCAGGATATACCCGACTCCGATCAAATAGGATTCGGCCTGCGCCGTCGCAAGTTGCGGCAGTGCGATCACCACGATGCCGGCAAACCCGAGAGTCAGCCCGATCTTGCCGCGCAGATCGAGATATTCACCCAGAACCAGACTGGCCAGAACCGCCGCCAGCAGCGGCTGGGTGTTGGCAATCACCGTGGCAATGCCCGGCGACACGAATTCAGAGGCGTGAAACATGCCCAGATAGGCAAAGGTCGTCGCGCCCAGCCCGACGAAGGTCAGCGTGATCCAAACGCCCACTCCCCTGGGCCAGCGCCGCCCGAGCAACAGCCCCGCTCCCACCAGCGCGGCCCCCGAAATGAACGCCCGCAGCGCCGCGAAGGTCAGGTGCGGCGCATAGGCAAAACCCGCAACGATCAACGGAAAGCAGACGGCCCACAAGAACATGACCAGAACGATCTTTGAGAGCTCAAACACTCGCGGTCAGCTCGTTGCGCGTGACGCGCGGGGGACGGTCGCCAGCCGCGCTTGCCGCCGCCGGACTTGTCCGCGCGCAGCCGGCGTCGGCCGTTATCGCCAGCCGGTTTTCGTCCTGGGCAATATAGTTTCGCACGATCGGCAAGGTCGTCACCTGTTTGGTAAGCTGGAACTGGAACACCACAAGACCATTATAGCGAAATGCCGCCTCGCAGGCCGCCAGATAGAAGTCCCACATCCGGCAGAACCGCTCGTCGTAAAGCGCGATCACCTTTTCGCGGCTGGCGAGAAAGCGTGCCCGCCACGCCTTCAGCGTTTCGGCGTAGTGCAGCCGCAGCACCTCAAGATCGGTGACGATCAGCCCGCTTCTCTCGATCGCCGGGGTGATCTCCGAAAGCGAGGGGATATAGCCGCCGGGGAAGATATACTTGCGGATCCAGGGGTGCGGCGCCGCGGGTTCGCCGACGCTGCCGATGGTATGGATCATCGCCACCCCGTCGTCGCTAAGCAGCTCGGCCAGTTTGGCGAAATATTCGTTGTAATATCCGGCGCCGACATGCTCGAACATGCCCACCGATACGATCCGATCATAGCGCCCGGTCTCCTGTCGGTAGTCCTTGAGTTGAAACCGCGCCCGATCTGACAAGCCTTCGCGTTCGGCGCGCGCCTCGGCATAGCGTTGCTGCTCGACCGACAGCGTCACCCCGGTGACATCCGCGTCGGCGGCCTTGACCAGCGACAGCGCCAGCCCGCCCCAGCCCGAGCCGATGTCCAGCACCTTCAACCCATCCTGCAGCCGTAATTTGGCCGCAATATGGCGCATCTTGCGGGCCTGCGCCTCTTCCAGACTGTCCTGCGACGTCTCATAATAGGCGCAGGAATACTGCCGCTCGGCATCGAGAAACAGGTCGTAGAGATCATCCGACAGGTCGTAGTGATGCGCCACGTTCTGTTGCGCCCGGCCCACCGGGTTGTGCATCAAGAACCGCCGGCCCAGCCAGCGCAGGCGCTGCCGCATCCGGCGCAGCCAATGGCCGCTTCCCACGCCCAAATTGGCGAGGCAGATCGCAAGAAAGTCATAGATGTCACCGCTTGTCACGGTCAGCGAGCCCTCCATATAGGCCTCGCCCAATGCCAGATCCGGGTTGAAGGCAAGCCGGCGCACGGTTTTCCAGTCGTGAATACTCGCCGCCACCACCGGGGCGCCCCTGCCGAAACTCAGAACCCGGTCATCGGGCAGCCGCAGGCGCAAGGTGCCGGTGCGGATGATCTGCGACAGCACGGCTTTCAGAACCCGTTCGGAGATTACCGCGCGGCGTCCGCGGGTCTGGGAAGGCATCCTGCCCTGTGAAGTTATTGTCATCTCTGTCTCTCGCTATTTTCTGCGCCAACGTCGGACTTGGAGTGGGGCCGACTTGGAACGCAGTGCTTGGCGCCGCGACCGGTCGGGTGTCGCCCTCCAGTGGAATGATGAGAGTCGGGCACCCGACTCCCGCGTCTTAAATACCGTAGCCGTAGCCCCAGGCCGGAATCCGCCCCATATGCATATCGACCCGCCCCTCGCCGACCACACCCTCTGCGGCAATGCGAACGGCGGCTTCCACGGAATCGTTGTCGACCACGCCCCAGATCCCGGCAACGCCGTCGGTCACAATGACATTGACCAGCGACACCGATAGGCCCGGCACATCGGCCAGCACGTCGAGGATTCTGGCGCGCAGCGCGCGATCATCTTCGCCGGGTTCGGGAAGCGCCGGGGCCACGGCAAGCCCCTGCAGCAGGTTGCGGCGGCTGACGATACCGACAAGCTTGCCATCGCGCAGCACGGGAACCCGCTTGACCAGATGCTTTTCCAGCGTTGCGGCCACCTCGCCGATGGTCGCGTCTTCGGGCACGGTGACAACATCGCGCGTCATTACATCGCCGGCCTTCCTGCCATGTCTCTTGACGTAGTCGGCGGCGCTGTTTTCCTGCCCCGCGAAAAACTCGAGCCACCAGGACCGGCGCGGCGCATATTGATCGGCGACGCGCCGCATCAGATCGCCCTCGCTAACCAACCCCACGACGCCGCCGGCGCGGTCGACCACCGGAACCCCGCTGATATGGTGATCAAGAAAGCACCGAGCGATTTCCTCGACCGGCGTCTCCGGCGTCACGGTGACCACCTTCTTTGTCATGACATCTTTGACCAGCATGGCAAGACTCCTTGTTTTCAATTCTCACGTTCGCAACCCGACGTCCCGACGCACCCGCCGCCCCCTGACGATTACCCCGTGACGATCATCCCGGGATAGTCATACGCACACCACACATAATCGCACGTGACAGGGTTGCAACTCGGATCGCTCCTCAATCCATTGCATCGCGGTTTCTCCTAAAGGACCTGCGCCACCCGGGAGCCCTGCACGCCGGGCTCTTTTTGTGGCGACTATTGGAAAGACGCTGCGCGCCACAAAACATTACTGTTTTAGGCATGTTGACGTGACGACGCTGACAATCACAAACGGCGCAACGGGTTGGAGCGGTTCAGGCCAGGCCGGCCACGGCGAGCTTTTCGATTTTTCCCGGATGGCAGGCGCAATCATCGAACCCGTGGGCGGGACAACTGATGCACGCGGCCAGCAGCAGCTTTCGCAGCGCCGTCCGCGCGCGGTGCAGCCGCACGGCAAGCGCGCCGCGCGTGATGCCCATCTCGGCCGCGACGGCGGTGCGATCAGCGTCCTCAAGATCTATCCGTCGGACCAGATCGGCCTGATCCGATCGCAGCAGAGGCGTGAGCATGACCAGGCAGGCGCAAAGCGCGTCAAAGAGGCTGTCGGGACCGCTGACCAGCTGATCGGACTGGATTTCCTTCTCGAAGGCGCGCACCGCCTTGGTCCGCCGGCTTTCCTTCCTGAAATGATCTATCAAGGTCGAGCACAACACCGCATAGAGCCATCCCAGCAGCCCTTCGTCGTTGTTGGCGCGCAAACGATCGGCGCGCGCGAGCACGTTGATGCTGAAGGTTTGCAGCACATCCTCCGCGTCGGCGCGGCTGTTCAGGCGACGCACGAGATACCCCAAAAAGGCCTGGCGGTTGCTGATCAGAGCCGACACAACCAAAGGGTTGTGTAAATCCGAGACGTCTTGCGACGGAACGTTGCTGGTCATTTGAGGCCGCCTGCTATTGAGAGGTCCGATGAGCTTACGCTCGAGCTTGTGTTATCTGCCTGACATGCAAGGCCGCTTGCGTCAAATGCCCTGATCCCGGCGCGCGTCTTGAAGTCAGCCAAATTCCCATTACATGCTGACGTTCAACAAGGCGGCCGCCGTGGATCGACCAATGCTGTGGAGAGAACAATGCAACCAGGAACCGAAACCGACGTTCTCGTCCTGCAGGGCGGCGGGGCCTTGGGATCCTATCAGGCAGGGGCGTTCGAGGCGCTTTACGCCAGCGGCCGGCGCACCCAATGGGTGGCCGGCGTTTCCATCGGCGCGATCAACGCCGCGCTGATCGCCGGCAACCCGCCCGCGCAGCGGGTCGAAAGGATCCGCGCATTCTGGGACCTCGTTTCGTCCGGCGG
The DNA here is from genome assembly GCA_963976695.1 of uncultured Rhodovibrionaceae bacterium. Classification (GTDB taxonomy): domain Bacteria; phylum Pseudomonadota; class Alphaproteobacteria; order Kiloniellales; family DSM-21159; genus CAXBMB01. Next base: position 46,090 of record CAXBMB010000009.1, on the reverse strand, counting down.
CAGCGCCATGCCGTTTCTCGCGGACGTGATGCCGCGCGGGCTTTTCAACGAGATGAGCGCCAGTTCAACCATGATGCATGGTATATCGGGCTTTTTTGAACCACGCATTCCGCCCGCCACCCTGATGCCCAAGGGCAGTGTCGGCGCCAGCAGTTTTTACGACACCGCGCCCTTGCGCGACACCCTGCTGGAACTGGTTGATTTCGACTATCTGAACGCCGGACCCGTCCGCCTCAGCACCGGCGCGGTAAACGTCGAAACCGGCAACATGACCTGGTTCGACAGCGCCAAGCACGCGATAACGGTCGAGCATATCATGGCCAGCGGCGCATTGCCGCCGGGCTTTCCGGCGATCGAGATCGACGGACAGTTCTATTGGGATGGCGGCCTGGTCTCCAACACGCCGCTGCAATATGTTTTTGACCAACAAAGCGACGCTGATCTGTGCATCTTCCAGGTTGACTTGTTCAACGCGCGCGGCGCGCTGCCGGCCTCGGTCTGGGAGATCGAGGCGCGCACCAAGGAGATCCGCTTTTCCAGCCGGACCCGGCTCAACACGGACATGCTTTGCAGCATGCAACGGACCAACAAGGCAGGACAGCGGCTTTATCACAAACTGCCGCCGGAACTGCAAGACGATCCCGATGCGCGCGCCCTTCTGTCCAACGACTGCGATCCAAACATTACCATCGCGCATCTGATCTACCGGCAGACCAGACACGAAACCCAGTCCAAGGATTACGAATTCTCACGCGCCTCGATGCTGGGTCACTGGGCCGACGGCGCGCGCGACGTTACCGCCACGCTGAACCACCCGGATTGGAAAACGCGGCATGATGACGCATCTCGGGTCAGGATTTTCGATCTAACCACGGCGCAGGCGTGACGCGGCGCGCCGAAACGGAGACAGCAAATGAACCTGCAGGATATCCGCGACACCGCTTTTGCAATGCCCCTGACCAACCCGTCCTATCCGCCGGCGCCCTATAAATTCGTCAACCGCGAATACCTAATCATAACCTATCGCACCGATATGGACGCCTTGCGCGCGGTGGTGCCGGAGCCGCTGGAGGTGAGCGAGCCGGTAGTGAAATACGAGTTCATCCGAATGCCGGATTCCACCGGCTTCGGCGACTATACCGAATCTGGACAGGTCATCCCGGTCAGCCTGAACGGCCGTAAAGGCGGCTATGTCCATGCGATGTATCTCAACGATGACAGTCCGATTGCCGGCGGGCGCGAGATCTGGGGCTTTCCCAAAAAGCTGGCCGAGCCCTGTCTGCATGTGGAAAAAGACGCGCTGGTGGGCCGGCTCAACGTCGGTTCTATCCAGGTTGCGAGCGGCACCATGGGCTACAAGCACCACGAACTGGACGTCGAACAGGTGCGCCAGAGTCTGCTGACGCCGAGCTATCTGCTGAAGATCATCCCGCACGTGGATTGCACGCCACGGATCTGTGAGCTGGTGGAATACTATTTGGAAGACGTCACCGTGAAGGGCGCCTGGAGCGGCCCGGCGGGATTGGAGCTGCACGACCACGCGCTGGCGCCGGTGGCCAAGCTGCCGGTGCGCGACGTGCTGTCGGCCACGCATATCCTCGCCGACCTGACGCTGGGCCTGGGCAAGGTCGTGCATGACTATTTGCCGGACTTTAAATGACGTGACGGCGGCGGACCGCCACAGCGCGCCTGCGATACCGGCCAATGTCGTGGGCCGCGCCGTCGGCGTGGCGCGCCGCCCCTGACCCGTCACCCGGCCGGGACGGCGAAGATCAGCACAAAGGCCAAGATGATGCCAATGCCAACAAACCGGACGCGCTCGGCCCTGTTGCGGCAGACCGACCAGGCCACCACGCATTGCATCAGGTAATAGAAGGCGAAAGCACGCGACGCCAGGGCGATGATCTGAAAGGTCGATCCCGACCAGGCCAGCGCCATTGCCGCCAGCCCGACCACCAGATAACCCCAGTGCGGCGCGATCCGGCCGCGACTGGCTTCCCGCAGGTTGGCGGCGGCGGCCAGCGTATCGGCCACGGCGGCGGAAAACTGCGACAGACCGGCCGCCAGGACCAGCGGCAAGGGGAGCAGCACCGACGCCGCCCCGGCCATGGCGATCAGGCTGTTGTCGTCGTAGGCGCCGTTCAGCACGGAAACCAACGGCTGCGCCAGCAGCACGAACAGGATATAGACCGACAGCGAGACATATTGCGACCAGCGCGCGGCGCGAATGCGGGTCGCCGAATCGAAGTGCTCGCCCAGATAACGGGTGGTCTCGAATCCCTGCACGATGATCAAGGTCCCGGCGACGATGGTCGCAATCTCCCAGAGGCTGCGTTGCGGCATCCTGGGCAGATCAAAACCGCCCTGCGCAACCAACTGCCCGACGTCATAAAATGCGAACCCAATCAGCAACGCGGCCACAATGACCAGCGTCAGATAGAGCGCCCATCGTTCCAGACGCTCCAGCGGCGTCAAGCCGCCCGCCATGCCGATGACGGTGATTGCGGCAATGATCCCCGTGGTCACAAGGCTTTTGTTGAAGGCGGAATCCAGCCCGAACCAGCCCAGCACGAAAGCCGTTAGGATATGGATGTAGAGGCAGACCGACACGATATAAGCGCCAATCAGCGCAATATCGGAAATCCGCTCGAAAGCCGTTGTCAGCCGGTTGCTGCCCTTCGCCAGAACCGGTTCGGCGCAAACGATGTTGTGTCGCACGATCGCGCCCACCTGATGGGCCACCATGGCCACCAACACCATCGCCACCAGCGCATAGGGGCCGACCGCGCTAGCCAACACCGGCACGACCACCAAAAAGCCGCTGCCGAAGATCGAGGCCAGCGGCGTGCTCATCGCCGGCAGGATGCGGCGCATTCCGGGCCGTCGAGCCGTCGCGGCACTGAGGTCGTTTTGCTTGCTTGCCATGGCACTTTCCGACCCTATTTTACACGCGAATGATGGGTATTCCTTCTTACCGTAGATGCCCGGCCCCGGCCAGCGCAACAAAACCTCGATCTACCTGGAATTGTTTCCTTGTGAGCCCCCCGTCGCATCCCTACTATTAATGGACGCCACTCATGACCTGGAAGGTTCCCACATGGATGCGCTGTCGCAATACGCCCTACTGCTGGCGCTGACCCTCGGCGCGGTTGGCTTCGTACTGAGCCTTCACGCGCTGGCGCGCGCGATCGGCCGCACGCGGGGCGAGCCGGGCAAGGACGTGCCCGCCGCGGCTGGGACGTTGGCGCGGGATCCGGTCTGGATGCGCTATCACGCCCGATATTACGGCTACGCGCTGCTGTTCCTAGCCTTCGATATGGAAATGGCCTTTATGTATCCCTGGTCCGTGGTCTACCGGCAAGAAGGGTTGGTGGCTCTGCTCGACATGGGCGTGTTTCTAGCAATCCTGTTCCTCGGCCTGCTTTACGGCTGGAGCCAAGGCGCGTTGAGGCGGCAATGATGCGGGGCGCGCGCGCCGGCCTGCTGACCGGCTTCCAACGCCTGATCGCCGGCGCCCTGGCGCGCGATCTCTGCGCCTTTGTGCTGCCGGGGCCGGACGTGGCGCGGGTGCGCGGGCTCGATCCCGTCGCGGCGGGACTGCATCTGGCGATCACCCCGCGCCATGCCAGCGTGCTGCTGATCGCCGGGCCGCTGCCGTCCGGTCTCGCCGATGCCGCCGCCGTCGCCTATGCGCAGATGCCGCGTCCGCGCGCCATCCTGGCGCTGGGCGCGGGCGACCTGGCGCCGCTGCCGCCCGCCGATGCCGTCGGCGCGCTGTCGCAGGACGGGCTGGTCGCGGCGCTGGCGACGCTGCGCCAGATCATCGCGAAAGGCGCGTTCGCCGCCGACGTGACCGACTTCGACGCCCCGGCCCTGCAAATTCAGCTTGAATATAGCTGCCCGATGCATCCCGAGGTGGTCAGCGACCGACCCGGCTCCTGCCCCAAATGCGGCATGACCCTTGTGCCAAAGGAAACAGCCGCCAACAGCCACGCCGGCCATCAGCCGTCCGCGCCGCAGCCAGCCACGCCCGCCCAGGCCCCACACAATCACAATCACAGTCACAGTCACAGTCACGGTCACGGTCATGCGAGCCAGGATGACGGTCACCAACACCATGACCAACACGGTCACCGGGATGACAGTCATGAACACAAGCATCGCCACCAGCACGGCCAGGATGACCGTCACGATCAAGGCGATGTTGGACACGGTGGGCATGGTGAGCACGGTGAACACGGCGGGCATGGTAGCGGACACGGTGGTGGACACGGTGGACACGGTGGTGGACACGGTGGTGGACATGCCGGTGGCGCCGCCATCGCGGGTATCGAGGCGCATTTCATGTCGATGGCCGATCTGACCCGTGACATGCCCGCCAGCGCCGACGGCTTGAAGATGGAGTGGATCGAGGTGCCCTTTGGGCCGTTTTTCCCCGGCCTGCCCAGTGGTTTGGGCCTGACCCTGACGCTGGACGGCGACGCCGTCGCCCGGGCCCGGGCCTACAGCCTTGTCGGCGGCCCGGACGACGCCGGCGACAAGACCCCGGCCGCCTTTGCCGATCACATCGCCGGTCTGGCCGCCCTGAACCCGGTTGCCGGCCGGCACCTTGCCTGTCTGGCGGTGGAAAACGCCGCTGCTGTCACACCAAGCGCGCAGACCGCCACCGCCCGCGCCGCCGCTGTCGAACGCGAGCGGATCGCCAGCCATCTGGGCTGGATTGCCGGCCTCGCAGCGCAAACCGGGTTGGTCTGGATGGAGCGGCGCGCGGCGGCATTGCAACTGTCGATACAGACGGCGACGGCGCACCAGATCGCCGAGCGCGCCGGATCTCTGCGCACCTTTCTGCACCGGGTGCCGCGTACGCCGTTGCTGCGCGCCAAGCTCTCGGGCAGGGGTCGGATCGGCGCGGACCGGACGACGGCCGGACCGGTCGCCCGGGCCCTCGGCCTTGCGACCGACGCGCGCCGCGACGATCCGATCTATGCCGCGCTCGGTTTTGACATCGTGACCCAAACCGGCGGCGACGCCCTGGCGCGGCTTCGCCAGCGCTGCGCCGAAATCGACCAAAGCCTCGATCTGATCGCCGCGGCGGGGGATCTGTCGGTCGCCGCGCCCGAGCCCATCGGGGCGGCCAGCGGTCACGGCGAGGCCAGCATCGAAACCTCGCGCGGCGCGGCGCGGCTGACGGTTGAGCTGCAAGGCGGGCGGATCGCCGGGGCGCGCTTCGAACCGCCGTCGGCGGCGCACCTGAAACTGGTCGGAGAGATCGCCGAGAGCCAGGAAATCGGCGATGCGTTGATCGCCGTGGGATCCTTGGATCTGTCGCCCTGGGGGCTTTCGGCATGAACGCGGCCATCATTATCTTCGCGCTGGCGCTCGGGGCCTATTTCATTGCCGTGGTGGAGTCCTGGTGCGTGCATGGACGGTTGAGCCTGACCCGACCGGCCATGTCGGCGCTGGCGCTTCTTGGCCGCGAGTCGCTGTTGGCCCGCACCCCGGACCGGCTGTTCTTTGAAACCGGACCGGTGCTGCTGCTGGTCGCCGGACTGCTGGCGGTGGCGGTGATTCCACTGGCGCCGGACCTGATCATCACCGATCTGGCGACCGGGGCTTTGTTTCTCAACGCGGCGCTGGCCTATGTGCTGGTGGCGCTGATCATGGCGGGCTGGGGGCCGAACGGCGCTTATGCGATGATCGGCGGCTGGCGGTTTCTCGGACAGTTCGTCGCCTACGCCATGCTGATCGTGATGCCGATAACCGCCGTTGCGATGCGCGCCGAATCGCTGTCGACGACGGTGATCGTCACCTCCCAGACGCAGCTGTGGAACGCGCTTTACCAGCCCTTGGGCTTTGTGCTGTTCGTGGTCGCGGCCATGGGGCTGGCCTGGCTGCCGCCGCTTGATCTGCCTTCGGCGCCGGGTGATCTGGCCGGCGGGTTCGAAGCGGAATACACCGGCGTGCGGCTGGCGGTGTTGCGACTGGCGCGGATGGTGATCATTCTGGCGATGGCCGGGGCGATCGTGACCTTCTATCTGGGCGGCTGGCTTGGCCCCTGGCTGCCCGCCTGGGCCTGGAGCGCCGTCAAGATCCTGCTGGTGACAACCGCGATGCTGACCGCCGGCCGGCTGGTGCCGCGGGTGCGCGAGGCGCGCTACCTGGCAATCAGTTGGAAGCTGGGCATCTCGCTGGCGCTGACCAATATCTTCCTGGTCGGCGTCATCGCGTTGTTGGTGCCGATATGACCGCGCAGATGATCTTTCTGGTATTTTTCGGCGTGGCGGCGATCTGGTTTGGAATTGTCGTGTTTCGCACCCATTCGATGGTGCGCTCGGCGCTGGCGTTGCTGTTTTCGCAAACCGCAATCGGCGCCATGTTCCTGGTGATGCAGGCGGAATTTCTGGGCGTCTTGCAGATCATGATGATGGCCACGGAAATGAGTGTGATGGCGATCTTCATGGTGATGTTCATGATGGACCCGGGTGGCATGGGCGCGATGGACATGTCCCATCAGAAACGCCTGTCGCTGCGCGCCGGCGGCATCGGCCTGCTGGCGGCGCTCGCCGTGGTCTGGCTGGCCGACTGGGGGCCGGTCGCCGCCCTGGTCCCCGGCGCACAGCAACAGGCCGAGGATCTGGGGCGCGAACTCCTGGGCCGCTCAATGTTCATTTTCCAGTCGGCCGGTCTGACCATCCTGACGGCGATGGTGGCCGCGACGATGGTCGCCATTACGCCAAACGAAAGGCGCGACAAATGATCCTGGAACTGATGATCGCGCTCAGCGTCGGCGCCGTGCTTTTCGGCGTCGGGCTGTACGGCGCGCTGAGCCAGACCAACCTGGTGATGATCATCATGGGGGTTGAACTGGTGCTGGCGGCGGCGCTGGTCAATCTGGTGGCCTTCTGGCGCTATCTGTATCCAGAGGTGGCCGCCGGACAGATGTTCGTGCTGATCATCATGGCGGTGATGGCCGTCGAAATGGCGGTCGGCTTCGGCATTGCCATTGCGCGGTTCCGGTCACGCGGATCGGTCGAGATGGAAGAAGCCCGCGAGTTGAAGGGATGACGATGCTGGGACTGACGCTACTTGCGCCGCTGCTGGCGGCGCTGGCCGTCTTCGGCGGGCGGCGGGCGCCAGCGGCGCTGGCCTTGGCCGGGGCCGGACTGGGCCTGCTGGGCGCGTTGGGCCTGTTGTCCGCGACCGTCGGCGGCGCGCGCCCCGCGACGGTGCTGCCGTTGCTGCCCGACCTGCCGATCCGGCTGGTCGTCACGCCGCTGACCGCGGTGCTGTCGCTGATTGTCGCCACCGTCGCGACCTTTGTGCTGATCTATGCGGTGGGCTACATGCGCCACGATCCGCAGCGGGTGCGGTTCTTTGGCACCCTGCTGCTGTTCGTGACGGCAATGCAGGCGCTGGTGCTGTCGGGCGACTGGATCACCCTGCTGACCGCCTGGGAGATGATCGGTTTCGCCAGCTACCTGCTGATTGGCTTTTGGCATGACCGGCCCGGCGTGGCCGAGTCGGCGACCCGGGCGTTCCTCTACACCCGCAGCGCCGATCTGGGGCTTTATATCGCGGTCTTCCTGCTGATCGGCGCGGCCGGCAGCTCCGAGATTTCCGCCACCCTGTCCACCGGCGGCACCACGGCGCTGGTCGCCGGGCTGTTGCTGCTGGTCGCGGCAATGGGTAAATCGGCGCAGGTGCCGCTGCAGGACTGGCTACAGCGCGCCATGGCCGGCCCGACGCCGGTTTCCGCGCTGCTGCATTCGGCGACGCTGGTGGCGGCGGGGGCGATTCTGCTGATCCGCAGCGCCCCGATGCTGCCCGGCGGCGCGCTCTTGGCGATCGGCATCGTCGGCGGCGTTACCGCCGTCGTCACCGGCCTGATCGCGCTGGCCGAGCGGGATCTCAAGCGCCTCTTGGCCGCCTCGACCTCGAGCCAATACGGCCTGATGCTGGTCGCTATCGGCGCCGGCGCGCCGGTCGCGGCGCTGTTGCACCTGATGGCCCACGCGGCGATCAAAAGCTCGCTGTTTTTGGGCGCGGGCGTGTTTCAACATGACCGTGAAAGCACGGCGCTGAGCGATCTGACCGGCGCAGGCCGGGCCCGTCCCGGCATCTTCGCAGGCTTTGCCCTTTCCGCCCTCGCGCTGGCCGGGGTTCCGCCGCTGGCCGGGTTCTTTTCCAAGGACGCGATCATCGCCGCGGCGCTGGCCGCGCCCGGCGCTGGCTGGCTGGCGCCGCTGGCCTTGGCCGGCACCCTGCTGACCGGCGCCTATATGGGGCGGGCGCTCAGCGTGCTGTGGCGCGGCCGGCCGGACCACAAAGCGCCGCCGGTTCCGTTCATGGCGACCGGCCTCGGCCTGCTGGTGGCGCTGGCGGCGGGGCTGGCGTTGGCCTTTGGCCCGCTTGCGCGGTTGCTCGACGCCGAGATGGCCGAAGTCGGACTGCTCGCCCCGGCGCTTGGACTGGCCGCCGCCCTGAGCGGCCTTGCACTGGGCTGGCTGGTTCCACCGGCGCGCTTGCTGGGGCCGCTGGCCGGCTGGGCGGCGCGTGGGTTCGCGATTTTCGGCGGCTTCGACGCGCTGATGCTGCGCCCGGCGCTGGCGATCGCCGCGGCCAGCGAAAGGCTGGAACGCCGGCTCTATAACCTCGTGCTGGCCGTCGGACGGCTCAATCTTTCGCTTGGGTGGATCGCCCGCAAAACCGACATCGCCGGCATTGACGCGCTGATCTTCGGCCTGGTGCGCCGGACCATTGAAACCGGCGCCCGCGCGCGCAAGCTGCAGAGCGGATTCATCCATCGTGAACTGGCGCTGACTGTGATCGGCATCGCGCTGATCGCCGCCGCGCTTCTTGCCGTGCCGCTATACCCCTGAGGAGACCTGAACCCGTGCTGCCTCTTTTGACGATAGCGACGTTCCTGCCGATTGCCGGCGGCCTTGTCCTCATGGTGCGACCCGGCGCGTCGGCCCGACTTGCGCACGGGCTCTCGATTACGGTCACCGGGCTGACCTTTCTGGTGACCTTGGCGATTTGGGCGGCGGGCATCCAGCCCGGCGGGTTTGCCCAGATCGAAGAACTTGCCTGGATCCCCGCGATTGGCGCGGCCTATCGGCTGGGGGTGGACGGGCTGAGCCTGCCGCTGGTGCTGCTGACCTCGCTGCTGTTTTTCCTCTCGGCGATCTATTCAGCGCGGCTCAACGACCGCGCCGCCACCTTTGTGGTGCTGATGCTGATGCTGGAAACCGCCTCTCTCGGCACCTTTATGGCGCTGGACGCGCTGCTGTTTTATGTGTTCTTCGAGGTCTCGCTGGTCGGCATGTATTTCATGATTTCAGGCTGGGGACATGAAGACCGGCAACGCGCCGCGCTGATGTTCTTTCTCTATACGCTGCTGGGCTCGCTGCCGCTTTTGCTGGCGATCCTTGGCTTCTACCTGAGCAGCGGCACCTTTGACATGCGCGTCTGGATCGACGCGCCGCCGCTGACCGGGCTGGCCGCCCTGCTGGCGCTGATCGCCATGCTGTTCACCTTCGCGGTCAAGATCCCATCCTTTCCACTGCACACCTGGCTGCCGGCCGCGCATGTGCAGGCGCCGACGGTGGGCAGTGTGATCCTGGCCGGCGTCATGCTGAAATTCGGAACCTATGGCCTGGTGCGGTTCGCGCTGCAGATGACGCCCGCAACCTTTGCCAAGGCTGGCATCGTAATCCTGATCTTCGGCGTTTTCAGCGCGCTTTACGGCGCATTTGCGGCGCTGGCGCAGACCGATTTGAAAAAGATGGTCGCCTATACCTCGGTCAACCACATGGGCTATGTGGTGATGGCGGTGGCGGTGGCGGCGCTGACGATCGATCCGCGCATCCGCGCCGTGGCGCTGGATGGCGCCACCCTGCAGATGGTCAGCCACGGACTGGTTACCGGCGCGCTGTTTTTCCTGGTCGGCATGCTGCAGGAGCGCGCGCACAGCCGTGAAATGGATGATTTCGGCGGGCTGCTGGGCCGAGTTCCCTGGCTGGGCTGGACGTTCATCCTTTCGGCCTTCGCATCGCTCGGACTGCCGGGGCTGGCGCATTTTCCGGCTGAGTTCCAGATCTTTCTCGCCACCCTCAAGGTGCAGCCCTGGGCGATCATCGCCATTCTGGCGATCGTGGTGACGGCGGGCCTCTATCTGCGCGCCATCGCCCGCGTGTTCCTCGGTGCGCCAAACGACAAATGGTCGGCAATGCCGGACCTCGACCGGGGCGAGTTGTTGGCGATTCTGCCGCTTGTCATCCTGACGATCCTGATCGGGATCGCGCCGTCGACGCTGATCGACATGATCCACGCCACCATGGCGAGTTTGAATTTCTGATGGCCCGCGATCTCTCCCTGCTGATCCCGGAAATGACGCTGGCGGTGGCGGTGGCATTGATGCTGTTCGCCGAAATGGCCCGGCTGCCCCGGCTGGCGCTGATGCTGGGTCTTGCCGGACTGGCCATCGCCACGCTGGCGACCTTGCCGCTGCTGAACGCCGACGCCCTGGTGTTCGGCGGAACCTATCGGATCGACGGCTTAAGCGGCTGGGCCAAGCTGATCTTGCTGCCGGGAACCGCGGTTACGCTGCTGATGGCGCGGTCCGAACTGGCGGGCAAGGACCGTGAAGGCAGCGTTTATTCGCTGCTGTGTCTGGTGACGCTGGGCGCGCTGATGCTGGCCGGTGGCGGCGATATGATGCTGTTGGTGCTGGGCGTGGTGCTGACCGGACTTGGCTCTTTCGCGCTGGTGGCCTTTCCGCGCGACGATGCGGCCACCGAGGCCGGCATGAAATATCTGGTATACGGCGCGGTGACCGGCTCGGTCATGATCTACGGGTTGAGCTTCTGGTTCGGCGGCGCCGGCTCGACGCTGTTTTCCGAACTGGGCCAGTTGGACGACCTTCCGCTGGTCGCCGCCGCGGGTCTGGTCGCGGTTATCGCCGGCTTGGGCTACAAGGCATCGCTGGTGCCGTTCCATTTCTGGGCGCCGGACGCCTACGACGGCGCGCCGATCTCGGTGGCGGCCTATCTGTCGGTGATTACCAAGGTCGCGGCGATCTTCGCTTTCGCGCAGGTTCTGCGGGACTTGCCTGTCAGCACCGGCTGGCCGCTTGTCATCGCGCTGATCTCGGCGGCAACCATGACCTACGGCTATCTGGCCGCGCTGGTGCAGACCAACCTGGTGCGGCTGATCGCCTATTCCTCGATTGCCCAGTCGGGCTATTTCCTGCTGGGCATCGTCGCGCTGGGGCGTAGTTCGCTGACCCTGCCGGGAATCATTGTCTTTGCCGCCGCCTATCTGGCGATGAACCTGGGCGCTTTCGCCATCATCATGATCGCCGGCCGCACGCTGGACGAGCTCCGCGGCTTTGGCCGCCGGCGCCGCCTGGCCGGCCTTGCCATGGTGCTGTTCCTGCTGTCGCTGACCGGCATCCCGCCGCTGTTCGGCTTTGTCGGCAAGGTCTATCTTTTCGGCGCCGCCATCGAGGCCGGTTTCCTGTGGCTGGCGGTGATCGGCATCCTCAACAGCGTTCTGGCGCTGGGCGTCTACCTCAGGATCATCGTGCCGATGTATGGCGCAAGCGACGGCGAGGGCGACACTGCATCGGGCGGCGGCGCGCTGCTGACGTTTGTGTGGGTCTTGGCGGCGGTCGTGACGCTGCTGATGGGCGGGTTTGCCGGGCTCCTGCCGATCTGACGGCGTCCCGCTGCCGACGCCCGAAAAAAACCGGATCAACGCCAACGGTTCAGACCCGCCGCGCCACGCCGCGCGATGATCCCACCGGGACGTCTGTCGCATGGCGGCCATCGGCGCGCGCGGCCACGCCATCCAACAACCGGGCGATGATTCCGCCAGGGTCGCCGAAATCGCATGCGGCATAGTGACCCGCGCGGCGCGGCGCGACGCGCCTGGCCAAATCGCCCGGGAGCGCGCGTTGCGGCGCTTTTGCCGCAACAAACCGCCGCGACGGCGATCAGACCGCACGCAGAACCGACGGCGCCTGGCGCGCGCTTGCCGGCGGAACCGGCGAAACCACCTTGACCGCCCTTGGCGGCGCACGCACGATCCGCGCCGTCACCGGGCCTCCTCGAAAGAAGCGGCTCAGCGGCGACGAGCGCAGCCGGCTCGTCGGGTGGCGAGGTCGGCTTAACGGTTCTCTGGGCGTCTCGCCCGGCCTCGCGGCTGCGTCCGCGCGCATAACCCAAGCTTATTCGGACCGCCCCAACCGGCGGCTGACGCGCGCGGGGCCACATCGCTCCCCCGGAAGCAGGCCGGCCACGAATGCCGACCTCCCGTTCACCGCCCATTAAGGCGACCTATGCACCCAAGGAACGTCCGCCAATGTCACATCTCATCGTAAGGAAACAAATATGAGACGACTGATCTCTTTCGGCATCGCCGCCTTCGCGGCGGTCAGCCTATCGCCGTCCCTGGCCTCAAGTGAGATCCTGGCCTTCGTCAATTACCAGAGCAAGCCGGGACAGGAGATAAAGCGGGAAGGTATCGCGGTGCTCGACGTCGATCCCCAATCTCAGGCTTTCGGCGACATCGTGATGGACCTTCCCTTGCCGCCGGATACGAAAGCGCATCACATCTCCTACAACAAGGCCGGCAGCAAGGTTTATGTCACGGCGGGTGGTGAGACAGCGCTTCGGGTGATCGATATGGAGCGCTTTCCCTACCGCGTGGAGGAAGTGCAGATCAGCGGCTGTGAAGGCGGTGAAACCCTCGCGCTGTCCGAGGACGACAGCACCTGGTATCTGACCTGTATCGGCTCGGACAACGTCATCGTCGGCGATGCCGCCACCAACGACATTATCCGCACCATCGCCGCGCCGGGTCCGGCCGACGCCTTCATCCGCTATCCACACGGCGTCGCCGTCAACAACCGTATCGACCGACTGCTGGTTACCAGCACGGTGGACCACGAAGACCCCTCGAAACGCGGCGACAGCGTTACCGTCATCGAAGCCAGCACCGGCAAGGTGCTGTCCACCCAGCGACTTTCCGACAAGGCCGCGCCTTCGGGTGAAGCGCCGGTGGAAATTGCGTTTCGTCCCGGCGCCGAGCCGCCGCAGGCCTACATCACGACGATGTTCGGCGGAACTTTGTGGGCGGCTACATGGAACCCGTCGCGCAAGGCCTTCGATTTCGGCCAAGCTTTCGATTTTACTAAAGCCGGAAGCCGTGTTCCCCTGGAGATGTATTTCAACAGCGAACGCGACCGCCTCTACGTGACGACGGCAAAGCCCGGAAGTCTGAATATCTTTGATATTGGCGAGAATCCCCTGGCGCCGACCCTGCTCCAGACGATTCCGGCGGCGCCCGGCGCCCATCACGTCGCGTTCTCCCCGGACAAGCGCTATGCCTTCGTGCAGAACAACCTGATGAACATGATGGGCATGGACGACGGCTCCATTACGGTGATCGACCTTGAAAAAGGCGCCGCCGTAAAGGAAATAGACACGCTGAAGACCAAGGGCCTGAGTCCCAACGGGATCCTGCTGATTACGCCATGGCGCAAAGCGCCACCGGCCTAGAATCGGATCGGTTCAAACGGGAGCACTTCGAGATCCCGTTTGAACCGTGAATCCGCCTCTTAGTGACGAACCCAGCCTCCGCGCAGGTCAAGAATCTCGGAAATTGACCCCAATTGTGCATTGCACAATTGCAAAAGCTGCGCACAATGGCTGATGACTCTCGATCTTCCCTCAGTATTGATTATCGACGAAAACGCCGCGCGCGCTTCGATTATCGAGGCGGGGCTTAGGGCGGCGGGACACAGCCAGGTCACGATCATCGACGACATGCGCGGCATTGCCGCCAAGATCGCAGCCCTGTCGCCCGACGTTATCGTTATCGACCTGGAAAATCCGAACCGCGACATGCTGGAAGACGCCTTCCGGCTGTCGCGCGCGGTCAAACGGCCGATCGCCATGTTTGTCGACCGGTCCGACAGGCAGGCGATGCAATCCGCCATCGATGCCGGCGTATCGGCCTATGTGGTCGACGGGCTGCGCCAGGAACGGGTGAAAAGCATTCTCGATATGGCGATCAGCCGTTTCAACGCTTTTTCGCGCCTTGAGCGCGAATTGGAGGAAGCCCGGAGCGCGCTGGAAAACCGGAAGATCGTCGATCACGCAAAACGCATTGTGATGACCTCGCGCAACATCGGCGAGAATGCCGCCTATAAGCTGCTTCGCAAGACCGCCATGGACCAAAACCGGACGATCGTCGAGGTGGCGGAAGGGCTGGTTCTTTCGGCGGGCCTTATCGGCAATCCGAACGGGGACGAAAGCCATGATTGAGTTGGCCGCCGGCTTTCTGCCACTGACCGACTGCGCCATTCTGGTCGCCGCCAAGGAATTGGGCTTCGCCGAAGAACAGGGAATTGCCCTGAAGCTGGTGAAGGAAAACTCCTGGGCAAATGTGCGCGACCGGCTTGCGGTGGAGCAATTTGAGATCGCGCACAGTTTGGCGCCCATGCCGATCGCCGCAAATCTTGGCCTGACACCCTTACCGACCAAGCTGATTGCGCCGATGGCGCTTGGACTTGGCGGCAATGCGATCACGGTCAGCAAAGCGGTTTATCACGCCATGGTCGCGAAGGGCGATCATGATGCGCAAGACGCGGCGGGCGCCGGCGCGCTGCTTGCCGAGGTGGTGGCCGCCCGCGCACTCAGTGGCAAGCGCCGTCTTCAATTTGGCGTCGTCCATCCTTTTTCGGCGCATAACTTCGAGTTGCACTATTGGCTGGCCGCATCGGGCATTGCCCCCGACCGGGATGTCGACATTGTTGTGCTGCCGCCGTCGCTGCTGCCGGATGCGCTGGCCGCCGGCCAAATTGACGGGTTTTGCGCTGGCGAGCCATGGAATACCCTTGCGGTCAAAGCCGCTGTTGGCAAGATCGCGACGGTCAAATCGGCCATCTGGGCCTCAAGCCCGGAAAAGGTTCTGGCGGTCAATGCCCTATGGGCCGACGAAAACCGCGAGGCGCTGCACGCGCTGTTGCGGGCGCTGCATGGCGCATCGCTTTGGTGCAGCGCCACCGAGAATCTGGCGGCGTTGGCCCAACTGTTATCCTCCAGCCGCTACATAGATCGACCGGTCGACAGCATATTGCCCGGGCTGAACGGACGCCTGCTGGGGGCGCGGTCCACCGACACACCGGCGCCTTTCTTTGACACCTTCGCCCGGGCCGCGACGTTCCCCTGGCAGAGCCATGCTCTGTGGTTCTACTCCCAGATGGTGCGTTGGCGACAGGTTGAACACCGCGCGGCGAATGTGGAAACGGCGCGCACCAGCTTCCGGCCGGACATATACCGTGCGGCGCTTGCCGCCAGCGGCGCGGCGGTCCCCTCGGCAAACTCCAAAGTCGAAGGGGCGCTCAAGACGACAACAGCCGTTGGCGTATCCGCCCAATCGCTGTTTCTTGGGCCCGACGGGTTCTTCGATGGGGCGATTTTCGACCCTGATGAAATCGATACATACATCGCCGGGCAAACTGCGCGCCCGAAGTAACGCGTGATGCTGCACTGCACACTTTTTGATCAATGCAGCGGCGCGCCCTGCACAATGCCCCATCACTGTCGATCCGCCGGCGTTGCGCGAATATTTTGTTAAACTACTGAAAACATAAAGTAATATAATATTTTTCCAAACTGGCACGCGACGTGCGTAGTTGGTCACAGCTTCTCAAGGCTAACTTTCAGGTCCAACGCCGGGCCTATCCAGGCAACGCCGCCAAACTTATCGACACTGCATCTTCTCAGGCAGCGTCTTTTGGTTTGGCGGTTTTTTTATGCCTCCGGGCAAGACAGGAGACTGACCAGATGGCAGCATATTTTTCGCGCCGCACGGCCATTAAAATGGCAGCCGCATTGATCACCGCGACAACCGCGCTCTCACCATCCCATGCCGCACTACTTGATCTCGAAAAGGACGAGTTAAGGCTCGGCTTCATCAAACTCACAGATATGGCCCCGCTCGCGATTGCCTACGAAAAGGGCTATTTCGAAGATGAGGGTCTGTTTGTGACCCTGGAGCCGCAAGCCAACTGGAAAGTCCTGCTCGACCGGGTGATCACCGGCGACCTTGACGGTGCGCACATGCTGGCCGGTCAACCTCTGGCCGCGACAATCGGGTTTGGCACAAAGGCGCATATCGTTACGCCCTTTTCCATGGACCTGAACGGCAACGGGATCACGCTTTCCAACGAAGTTTGGGAGATGATGAAGCCGAACATCCCGCGCGGCGATGACGGCAAACCCATCCATCCCATCAAGGCCGATGCGCTTAAACCGGTGATCGACCGGTTCAAGGCGGACGGCAAGCCATTCAATCTCGGCATGGTGTTTCCCGTTTCCACTCACAATTACGAGCTGCGTTACTGGCTGGCCGCCGGCGGCATCCACCCCGGATTTTATTCGCCGACCGATACCTCGGGACAGATCAAGGCCGACGCCTTCTTGTCGGTAACGCCGCCGCCGCAGATGCCCGCAACCCTGGAGGCCGGCACGATCAACGGCTACAGCGTGGGGGAACCCTGGAACCAGGCCGCGGTGTTCAAAGGGATCGGCGTGCCGGTGATCACCGACTACCAGATATGGAAAAACAATCCGGAAAAGGTCTTTGGTCTTACCAAGGAATTTACCGAGCAAAACCCGAATACGACAGTCGCGCTGACCAAGGCGCTGATCCGCGCGGCCAAATGGCTGGATGAAAACAACAACGCCAACCGGCCGGAAGCCGTCGAAATTCTGTCGCGATCCGAATATGTCGGCGCCGACGCCGAAGTCATCGCCAACTCGATGACAGGCACCTTCGAGTATGAAAAGGGCGACAAGCGCGCGGTGCCCGACTTCAACGTCTTTTACCGCTACTACGCGACCTATCCATACTATTCGGACGCCGTCTGGTACCTCAGCCAGATGCGCCGCTGGGGCCAGATCGCCGGGCCCAAAGATGACGCCTGGTTCGATGAAACAGCCAGATCGGTTTATCTGCCGGCGATCTATCTGAAGGCCGCCCGGATGCTGGTTGATGAGGGTCAAGCCGCTGAAACGGACTTTCCCTGGACCACCGACGGCTACCGCGCGCCGACCCCGGCTGAAGACATCATCGACGGCATCGCCTACGACGGCAAGAAACCAAACGACTACCTGAAGAGCCTGAACATCGGCCTCAAGGGCGACGAGGTGGTTGGCGACTGATCATCGCCGTCAACCGGCGGGGCGCGAAACGACGCACCGGTAATTTCTCGAACTTCGACCAAAGGATCTTATCAATGGCAAACGCCACTGACATTGCATCGACTGGCCCCGTCGGCCGTGAACGGCTGTATTCGGCAATCAACAAGGCCAGCGGCTGGCTGGATGCGCTCGGCTTTTCATGGCTGGTGCCGATCTTGAAGATGCTGGCCGGCGACAATCCCGGCGAACAGCTGGGCGAACTCAAGCGGGTGCTGCTTATTCCACTTATCGGCATCGGCGTGTTTCTGTTGGCCTGGGGGGTCTTGGCGCCCAAGGTGCAGACCTCGCTGGGCTCGGTGCCGGGGCCCGCGGCGGTTTGGGCGCAAGCCGGTAATTTGTGGGAAGATCATCTTCGCGAGCGCGAAAAGTCAGCGGCCTTTTACCAGCGGCTCGACAAGCGCAACGAAAAGCTGATCGCCGAAGGCAAATCCGATCGAGTCAAGTTCCGCGCCTATACCGGCAAGCCGACCTATATCGACCAGATTGGGACATCGCTGCTCACCGTCGGCCTTGGGTTTCTGATTGCCACCCTCATCGCGGTGCCGCTTGGCATCGCCATGGGCTTGTCCAAAATCGTCAGCGGCGCCGTCAACCCGCTGATTCAGATCTTCAAACCCGTTTCACCACTGGCCTGGCTGCCGATCGTCACCATGATTATTTCGGCGACCTACGCCACCCCGATGGACTGGCTGTCCAAATCGCTGCTGATTTCCGCCGTGACCGTCACGCTGTGCTCGATGTGGCCGACATTGATCAACACCGCGCTCGGCGTGGCTTCGGTTGACAAGGACCTGATGAATGTCGGTCGCGTGTTGCAATTGCCGACCGGCAAGACCGTGACAAAGGTCGTGCTGCCATCGGCATTGCCGCTGATCTTCACCGGTCTGCGGCTGTCGCTGGGCGTCGGCTGGATGGTGCTGATCGCCGCGGAAATGCTGGCGCAGAACCCGGGCCTCGGCAAGTTCGTCTGGGATGAATTCCAGAACGGCTCCTCGCAATCGCTGGCGAAGATCATGGTGGCGGTGCTGACCATCGGCATCATCGGCTTTCTGCTCGATCGCCTGATGTACGCCCTGCAGCGCGCTTTCACCTTCTCGGCACAACGATAGGCGAACGAGCAATGACCATTCTTGAAATTACCGGCCTGTCAAAGTCCTACGGCGAAGGCGCCAACCGGACCGCCGTGCTCGACAACATCAACCTGAAGGTCAACGAAGGCGAGTTCATCGCCATTGTCGGCTTCTCGGGGTCGGGCAAGACCACGCTGATTTCCGCCTTGGCGGGCCTGACGCAAGCCGACCGGGGCGGCGTGGTGTTTCGCGGCAAGGAGATCGATGGCCCGGGACCGGAGCGGGGCGTCGTCTTCCAGTCCTACTCGCTGATGCCCTGGCTTTCGGTCGTCGGCAACATCGCCCTTGCGGTGGACAGCGTACACAAGACCAAGCCCAAGGCCGCCCGGGCCGCCATCGTCGCCAAATACATCGAGATGGTGGGGCTGACGCCGGCCAGGGATCGCAAACCGGCGGAGCTGTCGGGCGGCATGCGCCAACGCGTTGCCGTGGCCCGCGCGCTGGCGATGCAGCCGGAAGTTCTGCTGTTGGACGAGCCGCTGTCGGCGTTGGATGCGCTGACGCGCGCCAAATTGCAGGACGAGTTCGCTGAGATTTGCGAACAGGAGAAAAAGACAATCATCCTCATCACCAACGATGTGGATGAAGCGATCCTGCTGGCCGACCGAATCATCCCGCTGAACCCCGGCCCCAACGCTACGCTGGGTCCGAATTTCAAGGTTGACATTGCCCGCCCGCGCGACCGCGCGGAGATGAACGCGGACGAAACCTTCATCCGATTGCGGGCCGAGGTCACCGCCTACCTGATGGAAGCCGGCGCGGCGCGGGACGCTGCGGCGGAGCGGGAGATCATCCTGCCGAACGTTGTTCCGATCACCCAGCAAGCCGGGCTGCCGGGCGCCTATGTCAAAGCGTCGGCGGCGGTCAACAGCAAGCGCTATCTCGAATTCAGCCAATTGAAAAAGGTCTATCCCACCGCCAAGGGCCCGCTGACCGTCGTCGACGGTTTCGAGCTGAAGATGGAGCGCGGCGAATTTACCACGCTGATTGGGCATTCCGGCTGCGGAAAATCCACTGTGCTGTCGATGGTCGCCGGCCTCAACCCGATTTCCGAGGGCGCGATCATTCTTGACGGCAAACACATCACGCAGGCCGGGCCGGACCGCGCCGTGGTCTTTCAGGCCCCCGCGCTGATGCCCTGGCTGACGGCCTATGAAAACGTCGAACTGGGGGTCGACAAAGTTTACCCCGACGCGGCCAAAGCTGAGAAAAACGACGTCGTGGAGTACTACCTTCAGCGGGTCGGCCTGATCGAGGCCAGGCACCGTTCGGCGGCGGCGCTGTCAAACGGGATGAAACAGCGGGTGGGCATCGCGCGGGCCTTTGCCCTGTCGCCCAAACTGCTGCTGCTCGACGAACCGTTCGGCATGCTGGATTCGCTGACCCGCTGGGAGCTCCAGGATGTCCTGATGGACATCTGGAAACGCACGCAAGTCACCGCGATCTGCGTCACCCATGACGTGGACGAGGCCATCCTGCTGGCCGACCGGGTGGTGATGATGTCGAACGGACCGAACGCGAAAATCGGCAACATCATGGATGTCGATCTGCAGCGGCCGCGCTCGCGCAAGGCGCTGCTCAAGCATCCGGATTACTACGCCTATCGCGAAGAACTTCTCGAGTTTCTGGAAGCGTATGAAGGGGGCGCCAACCCAACCCCCGCGCAGTTGACCTCAATTTCGCAGAAGCGGGCGGTGCGCATTGCCCGCCAGAAAAAAACGGCAACCAGTCTACAGGCGGCGGAGTAAGACATGACCCAAAAACAAAAACTTGTCGTTATCGGTAACGGCATGGCGCCGGGCAGAATGCTGGAGCACCTGTTTGACCAGGCCCCCGGCGCCTTTGACGTGACGATCTTCAACGCGGAACCGCGCGTCAACTACAACCGGCTGATGCTGTCGCCGGTTCTGTCGGGTGAAAAAGCCTATGCCGACATCATCACCCATGACGATGCCTGGTATGCCGCCCATGGCGTCACGCTGCACAAATCGTCGGCCATTGCCGCCATCGACCGCGACGCGAAATCGGTCACCTCACACAACGGCATCACCGCGCAGTACGATCATCTGGTGATTGCCACCGGCTCCAATCCAGTGATCATTCCCCTGCCCGGCCATCAACTCGACGGCGTGCTGACCTATCGCGATCTGGACGACGTCGAACGGATGATCGCGGTTGCCCAAACCGGTGGCCGCGCGGTTGTGATCGGCGGTGGCCTGCTGGGCCTTGAAGCGGCCGCCGGTCTGAAAATGCAGGGCATGGACGTAACCGTGCTGCATCTGATGCCGACGCTGATGGAGCGCCAACTCGATCCGGCGGCGGGCGATCTGCTCGAACAGGCCTTCGCCGATCTCGGCATCGACGTCATCACCGAAGCCAACAGCAAGCAAATCCTCGGCGATGGCGGCAAGGTGGTCGGCGTCGAACTGGAAAACGGCGTCCGGCTTGATGCGGCGATGGTGGTGATGGCGGTGGGCATTCGTCCGAACGCCGATCTCGCCAAAACCGCCGGCTTGGAAACCGGACGCGGCGTCATCGTTTCCGACGACATGCGCACGTCGGATCCCGCAATCTTTGCGCTGGGCGAATGCGCCGAACACCGCGGCCAGTGTTACGGTCTGGTTGCGCCGCTGTATGACATGGCCAAGGTGATTGCCCGGCAACTGACCGGCGAAGCAAAGGAAGCTTACAGCGGCTCGGCAACCGCCACAAAGCTCAAGGTTACCGGTATCGATCTTTATTCGGCGGGCGACTTTGCCGAAGCCGACGACCGCGAAGAAATCGTGCTGCGCGACGCCACCGCCGGGGTCTACAAGCGCCTTGTCCTGAAAAACCACCGGATCATCGGCGCGGTGCTCTATGGCGATACGGCGGACGGCCCGTGGTTCTTTGACCATCTGAAGCGGCAGACCGATGTTTCGGCGATGCGCGAAACGCTGATTTTTGGCCAGGCCTATCAGGGCGGGTCCGCGCCCGACCCTTTGGCCGCCGTTGCGGCCTTGCCCGATGATGCGGAAATCTGCGGCTGCAACGGCATTAGCAAAGCGACGATCACCGACACGATCGCGTCCAAGGGCCTGGCCGATCTCGAAGGCGTGCGCGCCCACACAAAGGCGTCGGCATCCTGCGGCACCTGCACCGGCCTTGTCGAGCAACTGCTGGGCCTGACGCTCGGCGATGACTACAACCCGGCCGCCGTGACCCCGATGTGCGGCTGCACCGATCTTAGTCATGGCGATGTGCGGCGGCTGATCTTGGCCAAGGAACTGAAGTCGATTTCAGCCGTGATGCAGGAACTGGAATGGAGAACACTGTGCGGCTGCGCCAAATGCCGTCCGGCGCTGAACTACTACCTGGTGTGTGACTGGCCGGCGGAATACGGCGATGACTATCAGAGCCGGTTCGTCAACGAGCGGGTGCACGCCAACATCCAAAAGGACGGCACCTATTCCGTCGTCCCACGTATGTGGGGGGGCACCACCTCGTCGACCGAACTGCGGGCAATCGCCGATGTGGTCGACAAATTCGCGATCCCGGCGGTGAAGGTCACCGGCGGCCAGCGCATCGACATGCTGGGGGTCAAAAAGGAGGACCTGCCCGCCGTTTGGAAGGATCTTGGCAAGGCCGGGTTTGTTTCCGGTCAGGCCTACGCCAAGGGCCTGCGCACGGTAAAGACCTGCGTCGGCACCGACTGGTGCCGCTTCGGCACGCAGGACTCAACCGGGCTCGGCGTCAAGCTGGAAAAATTCATGTGGGGCGCGTGGACGCCGGCCAAATTGAAATTGGCGGTCTCCGGTTGTCCGCGCAATTGCGCCGAAGCGACCTGCAAGGATATCGGCGTCATCTGTGTCGACAGCGGCTACGAAATTCATTTCGCCGGCGCCGCCGGGCTCGACATCAAGGGCACGGAAATCCTCGGACAGGTCAAAACCGAAAGCGAGGTGATGGAGCATGTGGTTGCGCTCGCGCAGATGTACCGCGAGCAAGGCCACTATCTCGAGCGCATCTACAAATGGGCCCAACGCATCGGACTCGATGAAATCCGTCGCCAGATCATCGGCGACGCCGACATGCGCAGGGCCTATTACGACCGTTTCGTGTTCAGCCAAAAATTTGCCCAGGTCGATCCCTGGTCCGAACGGGTGTCCGGCAAGGACAAGCATGAATTCAACCCCATGGCGACACTTTCACTGGAGGCAGCCGAATGAGCACGGTTACGGCAAACTGGGTCGCCGTTGGCACCATCGATGATATTCCGCGACGCGGCGCGCGCTGCGTCAAGAACGGCGACATGACCATCGCGGTCTTTCGCACCGTCGATGATCGGATCTATGCGCTAGAAGACAAATGCCCGCATAACAAAGCCCCGCTCTCCCAGGGGATCGTCCATGACGGCTGCGTGACCTGTCCGCTCCATAACTGGGTAATCAACCTCGAAACCGGCCGCGCCCAGGGCGCCGATGACGGCGCGACGGCGGCCTTTCCCGTCAGACTGGAGGGCGACACCGTTTTGCTGGAACTGGGGCCAAGCCGGTGAAAGCGATCAAAACCACCTGCCCCTATTGCGGCGTCGGATGCGGTGTCCTTGCAACCCCCAAACCCGACGGAAGCGTCGAGATCAAGGGCGACGCGGACCATCCCGCCAATTTCGGCCGCCTCTGTTCGAAAGGCTCGGCGTTGGGCGAAACCGTCGATCTGGACGGCCGTCTGCTCTATCCGGAGGTCAAGGGGCAACGAACGTCGTGGAACCGCGCGCTCGATCTGGCGGCCGACACCTTCAGCAAGACAATTGCCGAACACGGACCGGACAGCGTGGCGTTTTATGTCTCCGGCCAGTTGCTGACGGAAGACTACTATGTCGCCAACAAGCTGATGAAGGGCTTCATCGGCGCCGCCAATATCGACACCAACTCGCGGCTCTGCATGGCCTCTTCGGTGGCCGGTCACCGCCGCGCCTTTGGCACCGACACCATGCCCGGCGTCTATCAGGATCTCGAACTGGCCGATGTGGTCGTCCTGGTCGGCTCCAACCTGGCGTGGTGCCACCCGGTGATCTATCAACGCCTCGCCGCCGCCAAGGCCGAACGCCCGCACATGCGCGTGATTCTTGTCGATCCGCGCCGCACCATGACCGCTGATCTTGCCGACAGGCATCTGGCCATCGCGCCGGACGGCGATGTGGCCTTGTTCAACGGCCTGCTCGCTTATCTGGCGGACAATGGCCATCTCGACCGCGACTATCTCCGTCGCCACACCAAGGGCTTTGACGCCGCGCTGCAGGCCGCACGCGGCACGCGCCGCGCCGACCTGATCGGTCAAACCGGTCTGTCGCGCGCAGAGATCGACGCCTTTTACGCGCTGTGGTCGGGTCGCGAAAAAGTTGTCACGCTCTACAGCCAGGGCGTCAACCAATCGACGGTCGGCACCGACAAGGTCAACGCCATCATCAATTGCCATCTGGCGAGCGGGCGCATCGGCAAGCCCGGCATGGGGCCCTTTTCGATTACCGGTCAGCCAAACGCCATGGGCGGGCGCGAAGTCGGCGGCCTGGCCAACACGCTGGCCGCGCACATGGACATCGACGACCCGCGCCACCGCGACCGCGTTCGGCGGTTCTGGAACGCGCCGACCATCGCCGAAAAACCGGGCCTGAAGGCCGTCGATATGTTTGCGGCGCTGGGCGACGGCCGCATAAAAGCCATCTGGATCATGGCGACCAATCCGGTGGATTCCATGCCGGATGCCGGCGCGGTCGAAGCGGCGATCCAGGCCTGCCCGTTTGTTGTGGTCTCCGACATCATGGCCGAGACGGATACGCTGCGCCATGCCACGGTAAAGCTGCCGTCGCTCGGCTGGGGTGAAAAGAGCGGCACCGTGACCAATTCGGAGCGCCGCATTTCCCGGCAGCGCGCCTTCTTGCCCGCCCCCGGCCAGGCCCGGGCCGATTGGTGGCAGTTGGCGGAAGTTGGCAAGCGCATGGGGTATGCGGCGGCCTTCGACTACCCGAACGCGGCGGCGATTTTCCGTGAATATGCGGCCCAAACCGCCTTCGAAAACAACGGCGCCCGCGCCCTCGACATTGGCGCCCACGCCGCCATCGACGCCGACGGCTACCAGGCCCTGGCGCCGTTTCAATGGCCCCTGCCGGCGCGCAAAACCGGCAACAGCGGCGCACGCTTTTTCGCCAATGGCGGTTTTTTCACCGCCGACGGCAAGGCGCGCATCGTGCCCGTTACCTCCAAACCGCGCGCCGCCACATCCAGCTTACATCCTTTTGTGTTGAACACCGGACGGATCCGCGACCACTGGCATACGATGACGCAAACGGCGAGAAGCGCGCGACTGTCGGCCCATATCGCCGAACCGTTTGTGGAACTCAATCCGGCGGACGCGGTATCGCTCGGGATCGCGAACGCGGACCTTGTGCGGGTCGGAAACCGTCGCGGCGAGATCATCGTGCGGGCGGCACTCAGCAAACGGCAACCGTCCGGCCAGGTGTTCGTGCCGCTGCACTGGACCGACCAGCTGACGGCCAGCGCGCGCGTTGACCGGCTGGTGGCGCCGGACACCGATCCGGTTTCCGGGCAGCCCGCGCTCAAAAGCAGCCGGGTGGCGCTGGCGCGCTACGACGCCGAGCTCCATGGTTTCGCGGTCGCCCGCCAGCGCCCCGATACCGCCGGCCTGGACTATTGGAGCGCCGCAAAAGCCCAGGGTGGCTGGCGGCTCGAATTTGCCCGTGCCGCGCCGGTTGACGATCCGGAAGCCCTGGCCTGCGCGTTGCTGGGCCGGCCGACGGATGCGCCGCTGCTTTGCTTTCACGATAAAACCGCCGGATTGACGCGGATTGCAGCCTTTGACGGGCATGACCTGACCGGTGTGGTCTACCTGTCCGAGACGCCGCTTGCCCTGTCGCGCAGTTGGGCGGCGGAACAGCTTCAACAGGACTTTAGCGATCTACGCGCCCGCTGGCGGGTTGTCGCCGCGCGTCCGGCCAACGACATGCCCGACCGTGGCGCCATCGTCTGTTCCTGCATGAATGTCGGCATCAATGACATTCTCGGCGCGGTTCGCGCCGGTTGCGCCAGCATCGACGCGGTCACCCGGCGAACCACCGCGGGCAGCAATTGCGGTTCATGCAAGGCGGAAATCAGAGGGATCATCCATGAGCAGCAGATCATCGCGGCGGAGTGAACCCCCGCGCGACGCCCCGTCTTCATCGTCTTCGCACGCCCGAACGGACACGCGTACAAGTACGCGTACTTGTACGCGGATGGGCGCGCTGGCCACCTTGCCGGTGTTCTACAAGCTGACCAATAAAAAGGCGCTGGTTGCCGGCGGCAGCGATGCGGCGGCTTGGAAGGCTGAACTGCTGGCCGCCGCCGGCGCCGAGGTGCACGTCTACGCCGTGGAACTGGGCCAAGGATTTGCCCGGTTGCTGGCGGCGCGACCGGGGGCCTATTGCTGGCACCAACGGCCATGGGCCGCCGACAGTTTCGCCGACAAGCAAATCGCCCTTTGCGACGCCGAAACCGAAGACGAGGGCCAGCGGTTTTATCGCGCCGCGCGCGCCGCCGGCGTTGCGGTCAATGTCATCGACAGGCCGGCGTTTTGCCAATTTCAGTTTGGCGCCATCGTCAATCGCTCGCCCGCGGTGATCGGCATATCCACCGACGGCGGCGCACCGATTTTGGGGCAGGCCATACGTCGACGGATCGAAACAGTGATCGCGCCGTCGCTGGCCACCTGGGCCCAGGTGGCCCAGGACATTCGCGCCCGGGTGAGCGAAAGGCTGGCGCCCGGTCCGCAGCGGCGCGCTTTTTGGGAAAAGTTTGTCGACCGCGCCTTCGGTCCCGCCGCCAAGGCCGCCGCGGCCGAAGACCTGCTGCTGGAAAGTGCGCGCATCGCCGCCGCGTCACAGAGCGGCCAGGACAAGGACAAGGGCAAGGGCGTGAGCGTGGGCGCGGGCAAGGTGACACTGGTCGGCGCGGGCCCGGGCGCGGCGGAATTGCTGACCCTCAAGGCGGTCCGCGCGCTGCAGGCGGCGGATGTGATCCTGTTTGATGATCTCATCGGCGATGACGTGCTGGAACTTGCGCGCCGCGAAGCCGCGCGCCTGCGGGTCAAACCATCTAGCGGCGGGACAGGCGGCGCGCCGCAAGACGGCGGCCAAATGATGCTGTGCCTGGCCAAGGCCGGCAAGAATGTCGTTCGCTTGACCCGCGGCGATCCGACGATATTCGGGCGCGCCGGCGAAGAAATTGCGCGCCTGAACGACGCCGGCATCGCGGTTTCGATCGTGCCGGGCATCACCGCCGCGTCGGCGATGGCGGCGCAGCTTGGCGCGTCGCCGGCCCATCGCGACCCCGCCCAACCGGGCGGCCGACAGAGATTTGCCGCCGCCGGAACAACAACCCCACACAACCAGACGGTGCGCGGCGCAGTCCACGGCGCCGCCATGACCCATGACAAGAGCAGCGGATGGCGCAGCGACCGCTTCTTTCCCCCGGTGGCAGAGCGGGCGGCGCGGTGATGGTCGCCGCGTGATTCCGCGGCCCCATTTTCGTGCTGAAGGGCGGGCGGCGCACTCAAGCCGAGCCCGCGCAATAAGTGGGTCGATCTTGCTCAGACAGACCGCCGACCGCCGGCGACCACCGCGATCCGTCTCTAAAGTTCTTCGATCTCGAACACCCAATCGTCGGGACCCATGCGATTGTGGATCAGGCGTTTGACCCAGTCGCTGATCTCGGCGGGGTCGAACATCCCACAGCGCGCCAACGCGCGGCGATAATCGATCTTCTCGCCCAGGTATTCCAACAGCACCGCCGACGCCGCCGGTTTGCGCCCCCGCTTCATCGAGCCGCCGGTCTGCATGCCGTGCAGATAGCCCGGCCATGAGGTGTAGGAGGGGTAAAGCATCAACTGGGTGATGGAGCTGGCGTTGAGCCGTTCATATTCGACGATATGAATCCGGTGGCCCAGATGAAAGGCCACCCCGTCAAGGTGGTGTAATTTCTGAGATGGCCTGAGGGCATGGTCAGGCGGCCTTTGTTGTTATGCTGAGAATGGGGGGTGGTGTAACTTCAGGTCTGGAAATTCATTTGACGCTGGCGCCATGAGCCACTGCCGGGGCTGGCCCCGATCAGGCGCATGATGGAGGCCTCGTTCGGGAAGATCCCGACGACCCCGACGCGGCGCGCAACCGTATTATCGCGCTGGACGGCGAAATACCCAGCCCGCGCAACCGCCCGCAGGGCTGTGAGTTCCACACCCGCTGCCGCTACGTTCAGGCCGACTGTCGGGCCCAGGCTCCCAAGCTGTCGCAGCCCACGCCACACAGCGCCTATACCTGCCACCACCCACGCCGCCGCGGCGCGCAGGTCACTTTGCGCGCGGACTGCTGGGATCCGTTAGGCTGACGACGGCTTGGGCCAATATTCGTCGCGCAGCCGCCGCTTATAGAGCTTGCCGGTGGCCGCTCTGGGCAAGGTGTCGCGAAACTCAACGCTTCTGGGACACTTGATTGCCGACAGCTGCGCACGGCAGAAGGCGATCAAATCGGCCTCCAGATCCGGCGAAGCCGTCTGTTCGGCCACCAGTTGCACCACCGCCTTCACTTCTTCGCCAAACTCTTCATTCGGCACGCCAATGACCGCGACATCCATCACCGATGGGTGCCGAAGCAGCACATTTTCGGTTTCTTGCGGGTAAATATTCACCCCGCCCGAGATGATCACGAAGGATTTGCGGTCGGTCAGATAAAGGTAGCCGTCAGCATCCAACCGGCCGATATCGCCCAGGGTGGTCCAGCCCCGATCATTGGTGCAGGCTTTGGTTTTTTCGGGGTCGTTGTGATAGGCGAACTGATGGCCGTTCTCGAAATAGACTTCACCTTCTTGCTGGCCGGAAACTTCTTTGCCGGTCTTGTCGCAGATGTGCAGCACGCCCAGCTTCGCCCGCCCGACAGACCCTTCGTGATCCAACCACTCGGCCGTGGTGATCGACGTGAAACCATTGTTCTCAGTGCCTGCGTAATATTCCTCGATGATCGGCCCCCACCATTTGATCATCTGGTGCTTTACGTCCACCGGGCAAGGGGCCGCGGCGTGAACCGCCAGTTTCATCGAGGACAGGTCAAAGCGGCCGCGATCTTTTTCCGGCAGCTTAAGCAGCCGCACGAACATCGTCGGCACCCATTGGCTGTGGGTGATCTTTTCAGCTTCGATCAGAGCCAACGCTGCCAGCGGGTCGAATTTCGACATGATGAAGGCGCTGCCGCCCATCTTGATCGTCACCATGGTGTGTCGCAGCGGCGCCGCGTGATAAAGCGGCGCGGGGCAAAGGTATCGGGTCTGGTCGTCATATCCAAAGAGCGTCGTTAGAAGGTCGATCAGCATGGTCCGGCTGCCCGGCCTGTCGCCGGTCAGCGGCCACTTGATGCCCTTGGGCCGTCCCGTGGTGCCGGAGGAATAGAGCATATCCAGTCCCTGCGCCTCATCCGCGATGGGCGTTTCAGGAAGGCCTACCAGGGCCGCGTTCCAGTCGGCGCAGCCCGCCAAGGCCGCCCCCAGCATAAAAACCCGGCAGGCGTCGCCGAGTTGCGGACGCAGCGCCTGCAAGGTGTCGGCGAACGTGTCGGAACTGATTACGATGCGCGCGTCGCAATCACGCACGATATACCCGATTTCCTCCAGCGTAAGATGGGTGCTGACCGTGGTGTAGTAAATGCCCGCCCGGTCTGCCGCGAAACAGATTTCCAGAAATTCCCGCCGGTTCTCCATTAGGATGACGATGTGATCGCCCACGCCGATCCCGGCTGAGCGCAGCAGGTGCGCCCCCTGATTTGCCCGCGCTTCCAACTGGGCGAAGGTCACGCTTTCACCGGTCGCGCACATACGAAAAGCCAGCGCATCGGGCCTGTGCTCGGCATGATATCCCGGTTGATAGTGCTGCGGTTGATTGCTCATCTGATCAGAATCCGATCAGCGTCTTGCCGAAATTCCCGCCCTCACGCAGGTGGTTGAGCCCATGTTTAAGGTCTTCAAAGGCGAAGGTTTCGCCCAAAACCGGACGAACCTTGTGCTGGACCATGGCGGCGATCATCGCTTCGAAACCATCGCGATGGCCGACAGTGACGCCCTGCAGACGCACCTGCCGCGCCACGATGGGCCCCAGCGAGGCGTTGAGGTTAAGCCCGGACAGGACGCCGATCATCGAGATCGTTCCCCCGGGGCGCACCGCGCGCAGCGACAGCGGCAGCGTGGTTTCGCCCCCCAGTTCGATGATATTGTCGTAGCCGCCGCGATCACCGGTGATCTGGCGGCTGGCGCGCGCCCAATCCTTGGTTTCGCGATAGTTGATCGTGGCGTCCGCGCCCATCTCGGACACGCGCGCCAGCTTATCGTCGCTTGAAGAAATCATCGTGACATGAGCGCCGTGGAGCTTGGCGAAGGCCAGTGCAAACAGCGCAACGCCGCCGGTTCCCTGGATCAGGAGCTTGTCGCCGGCGCGGGTTTGACCGTGGGTCGCGATCGCGCTCCACGCTGTCAGCGCCGCACAGGGCAGCGTCGCAGCCGCGGCGTCGCTCATATAGCTCGGCACGCGAACAACGCCGTCTTCGGACAGGCAGACCAGATCCGACATCACCCCGTCCAGCGGCCCGCCAAGGGCCGAGGCAAATCGGGCCGGGCTGGGCGCGCCGGCAATCCAGTTCTGGAAGAAAGTCGGGCAAACGCGATCCCCCAGCGCAACCCGGGTCACGCCTTCGCCAATCTCGACGACCTCGCCAACGCCATCTGAAATCGGGATCAGCGGCAGCTCGCCGGTCGCGCGGCCGTATCCGCGCTCGGGCACGATCAGGTCGCGGGCGTTCAGCGATGCCATACGCATGGCGACCACGACCTGGCCGCGCCCCGGTTTGGGTTCGGGGCGTTTAGCCTGACGGAGGTTGTCGATCCCCCAATCACCCTCAATCTGAAAAACACGCATCTATCCATTACCCTTTCGGTGTGATCGCGCGGCTGACTTTTGGGCGCGCCAGCCGTGCGACGCGTTCAAGCAGCATTTCTGTCGAACCATCGACAAGCGCAGCAATTTGTGCGGCAGCCAGATGCCGCGTGAAGGAATACTTCGGCCTCAGCCCCTCGGCCCCCATGGCGTGCAGCAACACCGGCAGATGATGCTGGCAGACGCCGACGGCGTGAATTTTGGCCTGCGCCGACAGAAGTTGGACATCCTGTCTCCCAGCCTGTCCCGCCGCCACGCCCTGGACCGCCTGCGCCACCAGCGCCCGCGCGGCGGCCAGATCGGTGCTGGCCCGCGCCTGATCCAGCCGCCAGGCTTGATGTCCGGACAAGGGCGCGCCAAAGGTGTGCCGGCTCTCGCCATAGGCCGCGGTCTGCCTCAACGCGGCGTCGAGCATCCCGCAGCACATCGCCGCCACATAGGCGCGCGCCCCGTTAATCTCGTTCAAGATTGATTTGAAAGCCGCGCCCGGGGCCAGCAACAGGTTCTCCTCGGGGACTTGGTATCCGTCCAGGACAAACCCGCCCGTGCCGGTGCTGGTCTGCGAGAACGTTGAATCGACGGCGTATCGGCGACTGTCCTGCGTGGTTAGATCGACGAGAAACGCGCCGATCCCGTCGCGGCCGCTTGCTGCGCTGCATTGCGCGTAGACGACGGCGATGCCGGCATGGCGGGCATTCACGATCCACGATTTCTCGCCATCAAGAGTCCAGCCGCCGGATGTCTTGCGCGCCCGTGTTTCGATGGCGGCGAAATCCGACCCGGTCCCGGGTTCGCTCAAGGCGGTGCAGGCGCTGAGCTGACCGGAAAGCAGCGCGGGCAGGTACTTTTCCGCTACTCTCCGCGGCGCGCATTGCGCCAGTTTCAGCGCGACGTTGTGGCTGTTGACCATCGACATGGCGAAGCCGAAATCAGCGGCCGCCAGCAGCTCACAGGCGCGCGCTTTCAAGGCGAAACCGAAGCCAAGCCCGCCGTTGTCGATCGGAACTTCCAGTCGGGTAAGGCCAACCTCGGCAGCCTTTGCAAGAAGCACCGAATCAGGCGATTGGCCAGCGGCCCACCCGGCGGCCTGTGGGGCGACATCCGCCGCCGCGAAAGCCTTGATCCGCGCAAGGCAGGCTTTTTCGTCTTCACTCAGCATTTTCAGCCCCGCCGCACCACTTTGGTCCAAAGGTCACTGACAACCCCGACGACACCGCGCGGCATGAAGATCGTGGCCAGCACAAGGATCAAGCCGTAGAGAATCAGACGGAAGCTGTCGGCAAAGCGTAGGTATTCCGGCAAGAACACCACGAAGAACGCCCCGATTACCGGTCCCGGAATGGTCCCGGAGCCGCCTATGATCACCGCCAGGATTGCGTCCAGCGACTGGGCAACGCCAAAAATTTCAGGGTTGATGAAACTTTGATAGTGAGCATAGAGCGCGCCGGCCAGACCCGCGAACATTGCCGAGGCGACAAAGGCGAACAGCTTGTATTTCCAGGCGGCAATGCCAACCGCGCCCACCAGTTCTTCATTTTGGCGGATAGCCACCAACGTCTGGCCAATGCGCGAGCGTACAATCAACGCCGCGACGACCGTCATCAAAATCGTGACCAGCAGCACAAAGTAGTAGTAGACCTGTCGATCTTGGAAATTGATCAGCCCCTCGGCCCCGCCGCCCGGCTTCGGGATGGCGGTGAGGCCGGCCTCGCCATTGGTCAGACCGGTGAAGTTCAGCAAAACGATGAAGATCACCATGTTAAAGGCGAGGGTCACGATGGCGAAATAGTGCCCCTTGACCCGAAGGCTGGGATAGCCGGCCGCCAGAGCGAAAACTGCGGTCGCCACCGGTGCGAGCATGATGGTCATCCACACCGGCAGATTGAAGTTCATCCCCATCAGCGCCGTGCTGTATGCCCCGATTCCCATGAACCCGGCCTGCACGATCGAGACGTAACCGGTGTAGCCTTGGATCAGGTTCTGGCCCTGCGCGGCGATCACCCAGACCAGCGCCAGGATGCTGAGGTGCAGGTAATACTTGACGGTGATCAACTGCGGCAGCGCGATGAAGAAGATCAGAGCCGCCCCATAGAAGATGTGTTTAGCGGTGATCTTCATAAGGATTTCCCCATCAAACCCTGCGGCCGCACCAGCAGCACGACGATCATCACGACAAAAGCGATCACGTCCTTGTAGGCCGACGAGATGAACCCGGCGGCCAGCGCCTCGGTGATGCCAAGCACCACGCCGCCCACGACGGCGCCGGGGATTGATCCAAGCCCGCCCAAAATCAGCACGGCAAACCCCTTGATCACCAGCCCTTCGCCAATCCCCGGGGCGATGGCGAACAGCGAGCCCACCATGATCCCGGCCGCCACGCCAAGCGCGGTGGAGATCGAGAAAACGACAAGCGGAATGGTTTTGACGTTGACCCCCATCAGGATGGCCGCGTCGCGATTTTGCGCCACGGCGCGAATGGCCTGGCCGGTCTTGGTGCGCTCAACAAAGAGCGTCATGGCGATGATCAGCAGGGCGGCGGAGAGTATGACGTAGAGCCGCAGTTCGGGAATGGTAACGCCGCCGATATTAAAGACGCGGTTGAACTGGGTGGGGATAACCACCTGTTCCGCGCCGAACAACTGCAGGTTCAGGCCTTCGACCATCATCGTTAACCCCAAGGCCACAATGAACGCGTTGATGTGATTGGCCTTTCGAACGGGTCGGTAGGCGAGGAATTCGATCACGATGCCCAGCAGCAGACCAACAGCAAGGGCGATCAAGATGGCGGCCAAAAGCGGCAATCCCTGTGTTACCACCAGGAAAAACGTCAGGTAGCCGCCGAACATCGACACGGAGCCATGAGCGAAATGGGCGATGCCCAGAATCCCGAACACGGTGGTCAGACCCAGGGCGATCAGAACGTAGACGCCCCCAATCGCAACCCCGTTTATTATCTGCTGAATGAACTCGATCATCGTGTTAGGTCTCACTACCAACGTCACTCAATGCCGCCGGCCTGTCGAAATGCCATGCGGCGAAAGACGCGAAAAGCGGCGGCGCGACAGCTGCCGCGCCGCCCGTCAGGCGCGCTCAATCAAGCGTGCTCAGGAAGGCCGAATAGGCAGCCGGATCCGACGGCAGGTCCTGTACAAAGACCCAGCTTCCGCTTTGCCACTGGAACGCCCCGTTGGACGTATAAGCTTGGCCGTTCGGGTCAAACATCTTGTTGTCGACCGGCAGATACTGCATCACCACCTCGTCCGGAACGGCCAGTTCGCGCAGCGCCGCGGCCACGGCCTGGGTATCCTCCACGGTTCCGGCCGCTTCCAAAGCATCCTTCAACGCATAGGTCTGATCGTAGGCGTAGGGCGAGCTGGGCGACGGCGAGATGCCGAATTTCTCGGAATAGTTCTTGTAATAGGCGATGCCGTTGGCGCTTGCCGACAGCAGCGTCAGCTCCGTCGGGCGCAGGTCCCAAACGCCTTCCATCTGCGCGGGGGTCGCCACCCGCAGGAACTGTTCTTCGCTGCCGCTGGTAAAGCCGTAGCGCGGCACGTCGATGCCCAATTCGACCGACTGGCGATAGATGAAGGCCGCCGGCTCAACATAGCCAACAACCAGAATCGCGTCGGGATTCATCCCCCGGATCTTGGTCAGCTGTGGGGTCATATCGCGGTCTTTCAGGGCAAAAAGCTCGCGCGTGATGATTTCCCCCCCGGCGGCGTTCAGCTGTTTTTCAAACGCATCGACATAGCTGGCGTAGAACGACACCTCCAACGCCCCCAGCACGGCCACCCGCTTGTGGCCCTTCGCGGCAACGAAGTTTCCGGCCGCCGCGCCCGTGTAATCCGCCGGCGGGCGGGTTCGCACCAAGTTGGGAATTTCGCGGGTGGTGATCGAGCGCTCGGCGGCGTTCCCGACCAGCATCACCGCATCCTCGGTTTTGATGAACGAGGCAACGGCGCCGGTGGCGCCCGAACAGCAGAAGCCGAGGATGTATTTCACGCCGTCGCGGTCCAGAAGCTTGCGAACCGAGTTCGAAGCCTCGGTCGGATTGGCCTTGTCGTCATAGGCGATGACGTTCAATTTGTAGGTATCGTCGCCAACCCGCACGCCACCCGTCGCATTAATCTCTTCCGCCGCCAA
The DNA here is from genome assembly GCA_963976695.1 of uncultured Rhodovibrionaceae bacterium. Classification (GTDB taxonomy): domain Bacteria; phylum Pseudomonadota; class Alphaproteobacteria; order Kiloniellales; family DSM-21159; genus CAXBMB01. The sequence goes on along the minus strand of CAXBMB010000009.1, from coordinate 11,538 downwards.
TTTTACCGCGTTGGCCTGTGGCAAACCATAGACCGCGGCGCCGCCGGTCAGCGCATCGCTGACCCCGATGTCGAGCGTCTTTTCTTCGGCCAGCAGTGCCGTACCGGACAGCGCCAAAGCCGCCACCGCCGCTGTTGTGAGTTTGAAAAACCCCGGCTTCATGTTCATTCCTCCCATTTTTGAATTTACCCCCTGGTTAGCGAGACTGTTCTCGCCGTTCAGTTGCCCAGATATGCCTTTGCGACTTCAGGGTGTGATTGCAACTCTTCGCCCGTTCCCTGCAGAACGATTTCACCGGCTTCGAACAGATAGGCGCGGTCAGCCAGGCGCAGCGCCATCAGCGAGTTCTGTTCGACCAATAGAATGGTTTTCCCCATCTTTTTGATGCGGGCGATGGTCTGACCAACTTCCGCCACGATCTTGGGCGCCAGCCCCAATGAAGGTTCGTCGAAAATGCAAAGCTTGGGTCGCGCCATCAGCGCCCGGCCGATTGCCAGCATTTCCTGCTCGCCGCCCGACAGGGTGCCGGCCGCCTGTGACGCCCGGCTCCGCAGGATCGGGAACATGTCCATCATCTCTTCGACATCCTGCGCCTGGTCGGCATCCCGGCGCACATAGGCGCCCATCCGCAGGTTTTGCAGCACAGTCATCTGCGGGAACACCTGGCGGCCCTCCGGGCACATGGTGATCCCCGCGCGTACGATGGCGTGCCCGCTTTGGTTCGTGATGTCCTTGTCGTACAGACTGATCTTGCCGCTTGCGGCAGGCACCAGGCCGCAGATCGCCTTGAGGGTCGAGGATTTACCGGCGCCGTTTGCCCCGATCAGGGCCACACATTCGCCTTCCCCCACCTCAAGGCTGATCCCGTGGATCACCTCGATCGAACCGTAGCAGACCTTCAGATCGCGTACTTTCAACATCTAGGCGGCCTCGCCAAGGTAGGCGTCGATCACCGCCTGGTTGTTACGAATTTCCGACGGCGTGCCTTCGCAAATCTTTGAACCGAAATTGAGCACCACGATGCGGTCGCAGACCTCCATGATCAGCGCCATATGATGTTCGATCACCAGCACCGCTGTGCCCCGGTCGCGGATCGTCTTGATCAAAGCGCCCAGAGTCTCGCGCTCGTGCGAAACCAGTCCCGCCGCTGGTTCATCCAGCAGAATGATCCGCGGCTCCGCCGCCAACGCCGTGGCAATCATCAAGAACCGTTGCTGCGCCGAGGACATGGTGTTGACCTTGGCGTCGGCGACAGCCAGCAATCCGGCGATTTCAAGAATTTCGTCCACCCGAGCGACGACAGTTTCGGCCTCGCCCTTGTGGGTTCCGACGCCGAAAACAGAGGACAGCGGATGGGATTTTAGCGTCACGTTGCCGCCAAGCGTTACCTGCTGGCGCACGGTGAATTCGGGGAAGATGCTGGCGGTCTGAAAGGTGCGGGCCAACCCGAGCGCAACCCGCTCATATTCGGGCAGGTTCTGGACATGCGCGCCGGCCAGAACGATGTCGCCCGACGTCGCGGGAAACACCCCCGCCAAGGCATTCACGGTTGTCGACTTCCCGGAGCCGTTCGGGCCGATAAGGCCCAAAACCTCGCCCGGGTTCACCGTGAACGACAGATCGCGTATCGCATGAACGCCGCCAAATGACTTGCAAAGCCTATCAACCTGCAGAACTGCGGTTGTCATATCTTCCTCCCATCTCGCATTTAGTTTGCGAGTTGGGTAAAGCCTACAAGCCGGCGCGCGCAGCGGAAAATTCAAATATTCTTGCTACCTATCTAATAATTAGATGATACTCGACGCTGGCGCTATTTCAAACGGCGAGGGCCTGACTTGCAACAGATCAGAAACATCAAATCAATTCAGGTGTTTGAAGCCGTTGCCCGGGTCAAGAACGTCACGAATGTGGCGCGATTGCTGAATACCAGCCAAAGCTCCGTCAGCTATCATATTAAAAAATTGGAAGCCGATCTTCGTGTTGCGCTTTTCAAAAGAACCCCCACTGGACTGGAACTGACCGAGGACGGCGCCGTCCTTGCCCGGCACGTGGAACGCGGACTGGCCACCATCCAGACCGGGCTTGAAAAAGTCGTCCGTAAAACTGACTCGGTGAAGGTTGCCCTGCTGTCGATGTTTGCGACCCGCTGGCTGTCTTCCCGGCTTGGCGATCTTCGGGACACCCATCCCGGATTGCAGCTGACGGTCCAGAATCACAACAACACCTACGCCAAGCTCGATCAGCCGGAAAGCTTTGCCGATCTGGGCATTCAATGGGGTCGGGGCGACTGGAAAAATTTCGACGTCCGGCGACTCTGGTCGGAAAAACTGGTGGTCGTCTGCAGCCCGCAGTTTCGCGTCGAGCATCCCATCGCCGCGCCTTCCGACCTTGAAAATTGCACATTGCTGCATGTTGACGACGAACGGATGTGGGCCGAATGGTTTAGCAACAACGGCCTGGCGCTATCTTCCTCCCAGCCGCAGATGATGCTGGAAGATCGGCACTTCCAGCTTAGCTCGACGATGAACGGGCTGGGGGTCTCGCTCTTTACCAGCTGGCTGGTCGAAAGCGAGCTGCAAAGCGGAACGCTTATTAACCCTTTTGCCCGGCATTTTGATACATCATTCGCGTACCATCTCATTGTTCCCAAAGACTCACAGCTGTCGCAAGCCGCGATCGATTTCAAGGGCTGGCTTCTTGGCTGCTGCGACCAACACGAAGACAACCTGGCAAAACAAACCCCGCCGAAAATCGATGTCACTTGATGAAGGTTTGCGGCAGGTGGGAACGGGTCGATCTTCGCCATTCCCGCGCCGTCAGATCGCTTGCTTAGCGCCCGGCGGATCGGCCATAGTCCAGGTCATAGTCCGGGCGCGCGATCTTGGTCCAAGCCAGTGGGACCTGCGTTCGCCGTCGCACCCAGACTGAATCACACCAGACTGAAATCGCTCAATTTTTTCGGGACAGGCGCGGCAATCGCCGCTTTTCAACCGGCCCGGAATTTACCGATTGCTGCGCGCGCAGGCGCCATGCCGAAGGAGGGCCGTTTGAAGAAACTCAGGATGCCGCCTTTGTCGTTGCTCCAGACCTTCGAGGTGGTGGCCCGACGAAGCAGCTTCACGCTTGCGGCGGATGAATTGTGCCTGACGCAAAGCGCCGTCAGCCGACAGATCAAGGCGCTGGAGCATCAACTCGGCCGGCCGCTCTTCAGGCGTCTGCACCGGGCGATCGACCTGACCACCGAGGGGCGGCGCTTGTTCGAATCGGTGACGCGCGGGCTGGCGGAGATCGAGGGGTGCGTCACCGAACTGCGGGCTGCCGCCGAGCCCCCCCAGATCACCGTCGCCGCGTCGGTCGCCTTTTCCTATTTCTGGCTAATGCCGCGGCTGGAGAGGTTCAGCGCCCGGCATCCCGACATTGATCTTAGGGTTCTCGCCACGGATCAGAAGCTGGACCTTCGCCAGGAAGAAGTGGATGTGGCGATATTGTACGGCAGCGGACAATGGGAGGGCGCGCGAGCGCATCTTCTGTTCGGAGAGCGGGTCTATCCGGTTTGCAGCCCCGACTATCTGCGCCACCATCCCGAGCTTCGCACGCCGGCCGACATGCTCGACCAGACACTTCTGCATCTCGACGGCGGCGGCAATATCTGGGGCGGCGTCGACTGGCGCGTATGGCTGGCGTCCCAAGGCGTGACGGGCCAGCCGGTGCGGCGCGGCGTGCGGCTGAACAGCTATCCGATGATCCTTCAAGCCGCCGAAGCCGGGCGCGGCGTGGCGCTGGGCTGGAGCTACATCACCGACGCAATGCGCGCCGACGGGCGGCTGATCTGCCCGATCGACAAGAGCTTGGAAACACCAGAGGGCTATTACGTCAGCACATTGGAAAAGGTCGCGCATGTTCCGGCGAACATCGATTTTCTGCGGTGGATCAGGGGGGAAGTAGCCGAAGAACCGCATTTGGCATAACGTCAGGGAATGCAATGCATTCGAATTGATCGTTTGAAGCGCGCCGTCGATCCGCTTCAAATGGGCTCGGATAAAACCTTCCAGGGGACCGCCCATGTCCGATCTCTCCCTTCGCCGACCCGGCCGCCGGGGGCGCGGCGGCGCCGAGGCGACGCCCGCGCTTCCGCCGATCACGCCTGGCATGGTCGGGGGGCTGTATCATCCGCTGACCCGGCCCGAGATGGAGCGTGTCCACCAACTCGTTCTGCGGCTTCTCGAAGATTTGGGACTTTCGCAGGTCACGCCAAGTCTGGAGCGACGCGCGGTCGAAGCAGGGTGCTGGGTCGACGGGGACGGCCGCTTGCGGTTCCCGCGCGCGCTGGTCGAGGACGTACTCTCCCGCACGCGCCGCAAGTTCACCCTGCACGGCATCGATCCGATCCACGATCTGGAGATCGGCGGCAAGCGCGTCCACACCGGTACCGGCGGCGCCGCCCCAACCATCATGGATTTCAACGCCGGCACGTACCGCGAAAGCACGATGGCCGATCTCTATGACATCGCTCGGCTGGTCGACCAGCTCGACAACATCCACTGGTATCACCGTTCGGTGGTGGCGCGCGACGCCGAAACGATCCTCGATCTCGACATCAACACCACCTACGCCTGCCTCTCGGGCACCAAGAAGTCGATCGCCGTCAGCTATACCGACGGCGACAGCGTGCGCGCCGTGCAGCCGATGCTGGAACTGGTCGCCGGCGGCCAGAGCAAGCTCCGCGAGCGGCCCTTTTGCACCGCCGTCTGTTGCCACGTGGTGCCGCCGATGCGCTTTGCCACCGAAAGCTGCGCTGCGTTGGAGGCGGCGGTTCTGGCCGGGATGCCGATCCTTCTGGTTTCGGCCGGACAGGCCGGGGCGACGGCGCCGGCGGCGCTGGCGGGCGCGGTGGCGCAAGCCTGTGCGGAGGTGCTCGCCGGGCTCATCCTGTGCAACATCATCGACCCCAACTGCCGGGGCATCTTCGCCACTTGGCCGTTCGTGTCGGACCTGCGCACCGGCGCCATGTCAGGCGGTTCGGGCGAACAGGCGCTGTTGTCGGCGGCCTGCGCGCAGATGGCCGGGTTCTACGATCTTCCCAACTCCGTCCCGGCGGGCATGACCGACAGCAAACTGCCAGACATGCAGGCCGGCGGGGAAAAGGGCTACACGATCTCGCTGGCAGCCCACGCCGGCGCCACGATGATCCACGAATGCGCCGGGATGCAGGGCAGCCTGATGGGCACCGCGTTCGAAAGCTATGTGCTGGACAATGACCTGCTGGGCGCGATGCTGCGCACGGTAAAGGGGATCGAAGTCAGCGAGGATGCGCTCAGCTTCGAGGTCATCCGCGACGTGGTAATGGGGGTGGGGCATTATCTTGGACATCCGCAGACCTTCGCGCGGATGAAGACCGACTACCTCTACCCGTCGATCGCCGACCGCCGCAGCATCAGCGCGTGGGAGGACGCCGGCGCGCGGGACGCACGCGAGGTGGCGCGCGAGAGGGTTCGCACGCTGCTGGCCGATCACTACCCGCGCCACATCAGCGACGACGTCGATGCGCGGCTACGCGACTCCTACAACATTATTCTGCCGAGGGCCCGCATGTGCCCCGGCAACGGCGCCTGGTGAATTCTGGAAGAGAAAGGAAATCGTCATGCAGTCGCATGCGAAAGTTGTGATCGTCGGCGGCGGCATAATGGGCGTCGGGCTTGCCTATCACCTGGCCGAGGAAGGCTGGAAGGATGTGTTGCTGATCGAAAAGGGCGAGCTGACCAGCGGCTCCACCTGGCATGCGGCAGGCCAGTGCCCCTCGTTCATTGGCAACTACAACATGGCGAAGATCCATCACTACTCCAACACGCTTTATCCGCGTCTGGAAAAACTAACCGGCCATCCGACGGGCTGGCACGGTTGCGGCGGCATTCGGCTGGCGACCAGCCCGGAAGAGGTTGACTGGTTCCGTCACGTCACCGGGTTTGCCGCCAATGTCGGCTTTCACATCGAGATCATTGGCCCCAACCGGATCAAGGAGCTGAACCCCTGGCTGGATACCGACGGCGTCCTCGCCGGCGCGCATACCACGATGGACGGCCATGTGGACCCGGCAAGCGCCTGCAACGCCATGGCGGCCGGCGCGCGACAACTGGGCGCGACCATCGTCCGCCGCAACCAGGTGACCAACATCAAGCGGCTTCCGTCCGGTGAATTCGAGGTGGTCACCGAACAGGGCACAGTGACTTGCGAACACCTGGTCAACGCCGGCGGCTGTTATGCCCGTGAAGTGGCCGCCTGGGTCGGGGTCGAGACGCCGATCACCAACATGGAGCACCAGTATCTGGTGACCGAACCGCTGGCGGCGTTCAAGGGGATCGACAGCGAACTTCCAGTGATGCGCGACCCGGCCACCGCCGGCTACTATCGGCAGGAGCAGAAAGCAGGACTTGTCGGCATCTACGAACACTACGGCGCGAAGGAGGCCTGGTCGACCCGCGGCGGTCGGCCGGAATGGGACGGCGAAAACGAGCTGTTCGAAGGCGACATTGACCGCATCGCCCCCTGGCTGGAAAAGGCGCTGCAGCGGATGCCAATCTTCGCCGAGGCGGGCATCAAGCGCATCATCAACGGCGCGATCCCGCACACGCCCGATGGCAACCCGCTGGTCGGACCCGCCCATGGGGTTCGCAACTTCTGGCAATGCTGCGGCGCGTCCATCGGCATCGCCCAGGGCGCGGGCTGCGGCAAGTACCTGGCGCAATGGATGGTTCACGGCGATGCCGAAATCAACATGGCCAGCGTCGATCCGCGTCGCTTCGGCGGCTACGCCGATGCGGACTACACCCGCGCGAAAAGTTTCGACGACTATCACAACATGTTCGAAACCCCGCTGCCCGGCCGTGAAATCCACGCCGGCCGCCCGAGCCGCGTGACGCCGCTCTATGAGAAGCTGAAAGAAAAAGGCGCGGTCTATACCGAGGTTTACGGCTGGGAGCGACCGAAGTATTTCGCCCCCGCCGGTTTCGTCGAAAAGCTGCAATACCGACGCAACAACGTCTTTGATCTGGTCGCCGGGGAATGCCGCGCGGTGCGGCAACGGGTGGGCATCATGGACCTGTCGAGCTTTGCCAAGTTCGACGTGACCGGCCCCGGCGCCGAGGCGCTTCTGGACCGGCTGACCGCCAACCGGCTGCCGAGCAAGGCCGGTAGCATCAACCTGACCCACGTTCTATCGGCTGGCGGCCGGATCGAAGGCGAATGGACCATCACCCGGCTCGCCGCTGACCGCTTCTATCTGCTTTCCGGCGCGGGCAGCGAACGGCAGGCGCTCGACCACCTGAACGCCGCCGCCGGCACGGATGTGACAATCGTCAACGTCACCGATGATTTCGGCATGTTGGTGGTCGCCGGGCCAAGATCGCGCGAGGTTCTCGCGCCGCTCACCGACGCCGACCTGACCAACCCATCGTTCCGCTGGCTGTCGGGGCGCGAGATCACCATCGCAGGCGTGCCCGTCCGCGCGCTTCGGGTGAACTATGTCGGCGAACTGGGCTGGGAACTGCACGCGCCGATGAACGATCTGGCCAGGCTCTACGATGCGATTTGGGCCGAGGGCGCGGCGCACGGCATCGCTGACTTCGGCGCCCACGCGGTAAACTCGCTGCGCATGGAAAAGGGCTATCGCGGCTTTGGCGCCGAACTCACCAACGAAATCACCCTGATCGAGGCGGATTGCCAGCGTTTCTACGCCCCGGATAAGGGCGCGTTCAACGGCCGCGCCGCCACCGAGGCGACCCGCGAAAACGGCATCGTCACCCGGCTGGTCTATGGCGAGGTCGCCGCCACCGACTGTGACATCTATGGCGGCGAGCCCGTGATGCAGGGCGACCGCGTGGTGGGCGTGTGTACGTCTGGCGGCTTTGGCCATGCGACCGGCAAAAGCCTTGCCTTCGCCTATCTAAGTCCGGAAGTTTCCGGGGACCTGGAGGTGGTTATTCTCACCGAACGCCGCGCCCTGAGATTGCTGGACGCCCCCGCCTGGGATCCAACCAGCGCACGTCAGAAGGCCTGAGGATCTGTTCCGAAAAGAGTTGAGTGATTTCAGCCTGTTGGGATGCAGTTTGTTTGCAACGACGAACGGAGATCACAAGGGCCTGGACCAAAATCATTGGCGCGGATTATGACCGTCGCGGCGGTCGCTATGCAAGCGACCTGACGGATTGGGATGGGGAACTATCGAACCGTTTCACCTGCGGTAAAGCGGGTTGGGCGGCGGACGACCGCTCCGCGCGCTGTTTCTGAGAATTCTCAATTTGGTTGCCGCGTGCCTGTGCGGAGGCCCAGAGGCCGCACGACATTACCTTGCGTTGAGCGAACCTTTGCGCTCATATCAAGCGTGATCAAATATCCTGATTAACCGGGAGAGGATCTAATTTTTCATGGTCGACATTGCAAAAATAGTAGCGGGCATTGAGCAGGGAAAACTCACGAAAGATCAGTTGCTGACCCAACATCATAATGTCGTGGAACACAGCGGCACGTCTGAAGCGGACAAAGAAATAATCATCCGGGCAATCGAGAAACAGCTAAGGGCTCGGTTTCCCGCCGCCGCGACAAAAACCTTTGGTAAAGACCCGATTGTTGGAAGAGCGCCCGTCCCAGAGAGTTACGACAGCGAATTCAGCCCTGAACCACATATATCTCGCGGCTACATCGATCTCAATTCAAACGCTGTTTTTAGGTATATAGCCGATGCGTTGAGATGCTTTGGCTATACCGGCGGTCATTATCAACAAGGCGCTTGGCCCATTAAAGGCGACAAAGACCGCGCCGTTTGGTTTCCAAAACTTGACCAAAAAAACAACCGCTGGATCAACCGCTTGTCCAGCGACAAGAAAACCATAACCGAAGTACAAGCAAACACTGATGGGAGCGAAGACAACGGCAATTACCGAGAATGGGCCAGCAGAATTGTGTTTGCCTGGAGCAAGGATGATTCTGGCGAAGAATTATACCGCTTTGTTGGAGAATTTTCCCCTGATCCCGACAGCAGCTCGGATAGGGAAAAAGTATTTCGCAGACTTTCAGACCGCGTCGATATCATCAAAGCCAAATAAAGGCCGCCGAGCTGTGTCATCCCGGCATCTGATGGTGCGGGCGGGCAGGTCAGAATCGAACCGTTCTGGCTCAGTCGTCCGGATTTTGCTGATGCCTTGATCGGGCGTGAGGCCGCCGAGCGCCGTCCACGCAACCGGCAAACTTATAGACGGCAAGCAAGCCGGCGCGGCCGCTCGAATGGCGCCCCCGAATGACGCTCCCGAATGGCGCCAAGGCAATTGCTGGGAGGCTCGGCCGTCCGGCACGCGAAAAGTTTGATCGGGCGCTCTAAGTGGCGGCATCCGACGCCGTCTCTGGGGTCCGCGACGTTTGCGCGATCTCTTCAATCATGCCGCGGGCAATCTCACGTTCTCCCATAATCACGGCGTTGGCGCCGAGACCGCTCAGGTGCTCGACTTCGGCGTCCAGATGCGCGCGCGCAACGATCGCCAGGGCGGCATTGGCGGCGCGCGCCTGCAAGACCACTTGGCCAGCTTCGAAGGCGTTCGGGATTGCCACGATGAGATGGCTGGCCTGTTCCAGATTGGCCGCTTTGAGCACGGCCGCCTGTGCGGCGTTTCCACTGATTGCCTCAATTCCAGCTTCGCGCAGCGCTGCCACGGTCTTGTCCCCCTCCTCGATCACGAGGAAGGGCCGACCCGACGTTTTCAGCGATTGGCCCACCAGGCTGCCCACCCGGCCATAGCCGACCAGGACGATATGGTCGTTGAGTTCGGTCGCCGCCGGCGGGTCAACCTCGGTCGAGGTTTCACTGCTCGGCGAGGCGGCCGGCATTTCCGCGGGCGGCGGCGCCGCCGCCTTCCCCGGCGTTTTGAACAGGCGGCTGCGCTCGAGATGCGGTTTCGCCCAATCAATCGCGGTGAAGGCGACCGGGTTGAGGACGATCGACAGCAGCGCGCCGGCGAGAATCAGATCACGGCCCTGTTCAGGCAACAAACCCAGCTGGACGCCGAGTTCAGCGAGGATAAACGAAAATTCGCCAATCTGCGCAAGGCTCGCCGAGATGGTCAACGCCGTGACGATCGGGTAGCGAAACGCGCGCACAATAAGAAACGCGGCGACGGACTTGCCAATCAAGATGATGAAGAGCGTCGCGATGATCGGTAGCGGATCCTCAAAGAGACTCAGCGGATTGAACAGCATCCCGACTGCGACAAAGAAAAGCACCGAGAATGCGTCCCGCAGCGGCAACGTCTCCTCCGCCGCCCGATGGCTGAGCTCCGACTCGCTCATAATCATGCCGGCAAAGAAGGCGCCCAACGCAAGCGACACGCCAAACAGCTTGGCGGCGCCGAAGGCGACGCTCAGCGCGATGGCGAGCACGGCCAGGCGAAACAGCTCGCGCGATCCGGTATGGGCGACGAAATGCAGAATCCAGGGAATGACGCGCCGTCCCACCAGCAGCATCAGCGCGACGAACGCAGCCACCTTGGCGAAGGTAACCGCCAGCACGCCAGACAGCCCCAGACCCAGGCGCGCTGCCAGCGGATCGGCCGTCGCCACGCCTTCCTGTGCGCCCATGACACTGGCAAACGCCGGCAGCAGCACCAGCGCCAGCACCATTGCCAGATCTTCGACGATCAGCCAGCCGACCGCGACCCGACCTCGTTCCGTCTCGATCAGCCTTCGCTCCTGCATCGCCCGAAGCAGGACCACGGTGCTGGCAACCGACAGCGCCAAACCGAAAACAAGGCCCCCGCCGGCTGACCAGCCCATGGCCAGGGCCAGACCCGTCCCCAACGCCGTCGCGACGGTGATCTGAACGGCGGCGCCGGGAATGGCAATCGCCCGTACCGACAGGAGGTCCTTGAGCGAGAAATGCAGCCCAACGCCAAACATCAAAAGGATGACGCCAAGTTCCGCCAACTCCGCCGCAAGCGCTTGGTTTGCCACGAAACCGGGTGTGTACGGCCCGACAAGGATGCCGGCGAAGAGATAGCCGACCAGCGGTTGGATGCGGAGCCGATTGGCGATCACACCGAAGATAAAAGCAAGCCCGAGGCCCGCGACGATGGTGGCGATGAGCGGGGTCTCGTGCGGCATGGTCGTGAACGGTCCGATCCGGGAAAATATTGTGCAGTATCAACCATTATGGTTGACTGAAAACTCTCTCCGCAAGGCTATTTGATCATGAAATTCTTGCCCGAACAGTGAGGTGGTCCCAGGAAATCGGACAGTAGGTTAAGGTGTATTCCGCCCCTTGAGGAGGAATACGACAATGAGAACACGCCGCCGTTTTACGGCTGATTTCAAGGCCAAGGTAGCGCTTGAGGCGCTGGGTGGCGACCGGACGATCCAGGAGATAGCCAGCCGTCATAAGGTGCATCCCAATCAGGTGAGCACCTGGAAGCGCCAGGCGGTTGAGGGTTTGGGCGCGGTCTTTTCTGAGGCGGCCCGGCAAATTTGAACAGCTGAGCTAGGTGGATTTTCTGCTCCCAA
>CAXBMB010000008.1:0-73018 GCA_963976695.1 uncultured Rhodovibrionaceae bacterium | reverse complement strand
CGGCGTCTGAAAGGCCGGGCGCTGGGGCATTAAGAACACTGGTTGGTAGGAAAAGCATTAGATGACGAAATCCATGCAGTCCTTTGTGTCGGTTGGCTGGCAGATGCCGGAAAAGCGCGAGGCTGAGCTGCGGCGTGAGGATTTTCAGGAAATCTATTCCCGCTACAGCAAGGAAAAGGCCGGCGAGCAGGCCTCGCGTTGCGCGCAGTGCGGCGTGCCCTACTGTCAGGTTCACTGCCCGGTGCAGAACAACATCCCCGATTGGCTGATGCTGACGGCGCAAGGGCGGGTGGAAGAGGCCTACCAGGTAAGCCAGGCAACCAATGATTTCCCGGAAATCTGTGGCCGCATCTGCCCCCAGGACCGCCTCTGCGAGGGCAACTGCACCCTGGAACAGTCGGGCCACACCACGGTGACCATCGGCGCGGTGGAAAAATACATTACCGATACCGCCTGGACCGAAGGCTGGGTGAAACCTATTCAGCCGCCGCGCGAACTTGCGCTGACGGTCGGTATTGTCGGCGCCGGCCCCGCCGGTATGGCTGCGGCCGGGCAGCTGCGCGCCAAGGGCTATCAGGTGACCATTTATGACCGCTATGATCGCGCCGGCGGGTTGATGATCTACGGCATCCCCGGTTTCAAGCTGGAAAAAGAAATCGTCGAGCGGCGCGTGGCGCTGCTGGTCGACAGCGGCGTGACCTTCAAGCTCAACTTCGAAGTCGGCCGCGACGCCTCGCTGGCTGAGCTGCGCGACCGGCATGATGCGTTGCTGCTCGCCACCGGCGTCTACAAGAGCCGCGACATCAAGTTGCCCGGCGCCGGATTGACAAATATCTTCCCGGCGCTGGACTACTTGACCGCCTCCAATCGGCTGGACCTGGGTGACCGGGTGGCGGCCTTCGAAGACGGCAGCCTGGATGCCCGGGACAAGCATGTGGTGGTGATTGGCGGCGGCGACACGGCGATGGACTGTGTGCGCACGGCGGTGCGCCAGGGCGCGCGCTCGGTCAAATGCCTCTATCGCCGCAACCGGGAAAACATGCCCGGATCGGCGCGTGAAGTCGCCAATGCCGAGGAAGAAGGCGTGACCTTTGTTTGGCAAGCCGCCCCCGAGGCCTTCGACGGCGCTGACAACAAGGTCGAGAAGGTGCGCGTGCAGCGGGTCCATCTGGGCGCGCCCGACGCCACCGGGCGGCAAACGCCGCAGATCATCGAAGACTCCTCCTACGAGATCAAAGCTGACATAGTGATTAAAGCGCTGGGCTTCGATCCGGAGGATCTGCCGGTGCTGTTCCAGGCCCCGGAGTTGGAAACCACCCGCTGGGGCACGGTCAAGGTCAGCTACAGCACGCTGATGACCTCCCTGGATGGCGTTTTCGCCGCCGGCGACATTGTACGCGGCGCCTCCCTGGTGGTCTGGGGAATTCGCGACGGCCGGGACGCGGCCCAGTCCATCGACCGTTATCTAAACGACGAGTCGGCGACGGCGAGCGGCGCCGAGGCGCTTGCCGCCGACTAGCCCGGCGCCCGTTTGATCCACAGCCCGTTTGATCTACAGCCCCGGTCGTCAGCGCTACAAACATCGCAAGACCTCGCCACAGAGATCAGGTCTTCAGGAGATACCCGTAAAATGCGCAAAAACCCTTCCTCCCTTTCTTCCCAGACAAGTTTGTCGGTCGCAGATCAGGTTCGGGCGCAATACGCCGAAGCCGAGCGCTTGGGGCGGGTTGGGCTCTACAACCCAGCCGATGAGCGCGACAACTGCGGCGTCGGCCTGGTGGCGACGCTGGACGGCAAGCCGCGCCGTGCGGTGGTGGTGGCCGGAATCGAGGCGCTCAAGGCGGTCTGGCATCGTGGGGCGGTGGACGCGGACGGCAAGACCGGCGACGGCGCGGGCATTCATGTCGAAATTCCCCAGGGCTTCTTCCGCGAGCACGTGGAAGACACCGGTCACGTGGTCGGCGAGGAACAGATCGGCGTCGGGATGATTTTCCTGCCGCGCACCGACATGGAAACACAGGAACGCTGCCGGGTGCTGGTCGAGCGTGAGATCCTCCATTTCGGCTACCGGATTTACGGCTGGCGTCAGGTGCCGGTGGCCGCCGACGTGATTGGCGACAAAGCCAACGCCACCCGCCCGGAAATCGAACAGATCATGATCGCCAACGCGCAGGAAGACCCGGCGCAGTTCGAACGCGATCTCTACATCATTCGCCGGCGCATCGAAAAGGCGGCCGAAGAAGAGTCGATCAAGGAATTCTACATCTGCTCGCTGTCGGGCCGCTCGATCATCTACAAGGGGATGTTCCTGGCGGAACAACTGTCGACCTTTTACCCCGATCTGCTGGACGAACGCTTCATCTCCAACTTCGCCATTTTCCACCAGCGCTATTCCACCAACACCTTTCCCACCTGGAAACTGGCCCAGCCCTTCCGCACTTTGGCCCACAACGGCGAGATCAACACGGTCAACGGCAACATCAACTGGATGAAGGCCCATGAATGCCGCCTGGAATCTGATATCTTCGGCCCCTCGATCGAAGATTTGAAGCCGATCGTCCAGCCCGGCAGCTCCGATTCCGCCGCGCTGGACTCGGTGTTTGAGCTTTTGGTGCGCGATGGCCGGGACCTGCCGACGGTCAAGGCGATGATGATTCCCGAGGCCTGGTCCAACAACACGGCCATGCCGAAGGCCTGGAAGGATATGTACAGCTACACCAACGCGGTGATGGAGCCATGGGACGGCCCGGCGGCGATCTGCGCCTATGATGGCCAGTGGGTGGTGGCCGGCGTTGACCGCAACGGCCTGCGCCCGCTGCGCTACACCGTCACCGACGACGGCCTGCTGTTCGCCGGGTCGGAAACCGGCATGGTGCGCATCGACGAGCGCAAGGTGCTGGAAAAGGGCCGACTGGGTCCGGGGCAGATGATGGCCCTGAACCTGCGCGAAGGGCGCTTCTTCCACGACGCCGAGATCAAGGATTATATCTCCGCCAGCCATCCCTATGGCGAATGGATCAGCTCGATCACCGAGATCGACGACATCATTCGTCCCGACGAGGGCGAAAGCGCCTGCCTGGACGGCGCCGAACTGCGCCGCCGACAGTTGGCTTTCGGGGTGACGCTGGAAGATCTGGAACTGCTGCTCCAACCGATGGTCGAAACCGCCAAGGAAGCGGTGGGCTCGATGGGCGACGACACGCCGCTGGCGGTGCTGTCGGCCAAGAATCGCAGCCTGCATCACTTCTTCAGGCAGAATTTTAGCCAGGTCACCAACCCGCCGATCGATTCGCTGCGCGAACAGCGGGTGATGTCGCTGAAGACCCGGCTCGGCAACCTGGGCAACATTCTGGACGAGGACGAAAGCCAGTGCCGTTTGCTGCAGCTGAATTCGCCGGTGCTGTCCAACGCTGAGTTCAAGTCGATGTACGACTATATGGGCGATACGGTGGCCACCATCGACTGCACCTTCGAGGTTGAGGGCGGCGAGACGGCGCTGCGCGACGCCATCGAACGGATCAAGCAGGAGGCCGAGGACGCGGTGCGGGGCGGCTGCACCCATGTGGTGCTGAGCGACGAGGCGGTTAGCCAGAGTTGGGCCGGCGTGCCGATGATCCTGGCCACCGGCGCGGTGCACACCCATTTGACGGCGCAAAAGCTGCGCACCTTCACCAGCCTCAATCTGCGCGCCGGCGAATGCATCGACACTCACTACTTCGCCGTGTTGATCGGCGTGGGGGCGACCACGGTGAACGCCTTCCTGGCTCAAGAAGCCATCGCCGCCCGCCACGCGCGCGGGCTGTTCGGCGACATGACGCTGGAAACGGCGGTGGCGCGCTACAAGGAAGCCATCGATCAGGGCCTGTTGAAGATCATGTCGAAAATGGGCATCGCGGTGATTTCTTCCTATCGCGGCGGTTATAATTTCGAGGCCTTGGGCCTGAGCCGGACCCTGGTGGATGAGTTCTTCCCCGGCATGGCCAGCAAGATCAGCGGCATCGGCATGACCGGCATCCAGCAGAAGGTGCTGGAAACCCACCGGCTCGCCTGGAATGACGCGGTTGTCGCCCTGCCGATCGGCGGCTTTTACCGCTATCGCCAGGGGGCCGAGGCCCACGCCTGGGAAGCCGGTTTGATCCACACCCTGCAGCGGGCCTGCGCCACCGATTCCTATTCGACCTACAAGAAGTTTTCGGCCGGCGTGGCCAAGCTGCCGCCCATGGCGTTGCGTGACCTGCTTGGCTTCAAGACCAAGGGGGTGGCTCCGGTCGACCTGGACGACGTCGAGTCGATCACGGCGATCCGCAAACGCTTTGTCACCCCGGCGATGAGCCTGGGGGCGCTGTCTCCGGAAGCCCATGGAACGCTGAACATCGCGATGAACCGCATCGGGGCGAAGTCGGACAGCGGCGAGGGCGGCGAGGTGCCCGAGCGCTATCTTCCCCGTCCCAACGGCGACAACGAGAATTCGGCCATCAAGCAGGTCGCATCGGGCCGTTTCGGCGTGACGGCCGAGTACCTCAACCAGTGCCGGGAAATCGAAATCAAGGTGGCCCAGGGCGCCAAGCCCGGTGAAGGGGGGCAGCTGCCCGGCTTCAAGGTGACCGGTTTGATCGCCAAGCTGCGCCACTCCACCGAAGGGGTGTCCTTGATCTCGCCGCCGCCGCACCACGATATCTATTCCATCGAGGATCTGGCGCAGTTGATCTACGACTTGAAGCAGATCAACCCCGACGCGCAGGTCTGTGTGAAGCTGGTTGCCCGCAGCGGCATCGGCACCATCGCGGCTGGGGTCGCCAAGGCCAAGGCCGATGTCATTTTGATCTCCGGCCACAACGGCGGCACCGGCGCCAGCCCGCAAACCTCGGTCAAGTTCGCCGGTATCCCCTGGGAAATGGGCCTGTCCGAAGTCCACCAGGTGTTGACCCTCAACCGGCTGCGCCACCAGGTCAAGCTGCGCACCGATGGCGGCATCAAGACCGGCCGGGATGTGGTGATCGCGGCGATGCTGGGGGCCGAGGAGTACGGCGTGGGCACCGGATCGCTGGTGGCCATGGGGTGCATCATGGTGCGGCAGTGCCACTCCAACACCTGCCCGGTGGGCGTCTGCGTCCAGGATGAAGATCTGCGTAAGAAATTCATCGGGACGCCGGAGCGGGTGGTGAACCTCTTCTCCTTCCTCGCCGAGGAAGTGCGGGAGATCTTGGCCAATCTGGGCATTGCCTCGCTCAACGAGGTTGTCGGCCGGACCGACCTCTTGCAGCAGGTTAGCCGCGGCGCGGCCCATCTCGACGATCTGGATCTGAACCCGTTGCTGGCCCGGGCCGACTCCTTCGGCCTGCCGACCCACTGCACGCTGGTGGGACGCAACGAGGTGCCCGATACCCTGGATGCGGAAATCGTGAAAGACGCCGAGCCGCTGTTCCGGGTCGGTGAAAAGATGCAACTGCAATATACCGTGCGCAACACCCACCGGGCGATCGGCACGCGGATGAGCGCCCTGATCACCCGGAAGTTCGGACAGAACGGGCTGGAGCCGGATCATATGACCGTGCGGCTGCGCGGATCGGCTGGCCAGTCCCTGGGCGCGTTTGCGGTGCAGGGTCTGAAGCTGGAGGTTTTCGGCGACGCCAATGACTACGTCGGCAAGGGGCTGTCCGGCGGCACCATTGTGGTGCGGCCGATGACCAAGTCCAAGCTGGCCAGTAATAAAAACACCATCATCGGCAACACGGTGCTCTATGGCGCCACGGCGGGCAAGCTCTTCGCCGCCGGCCAGGCCGGCGAGCGCTTTTGCGTGCGCAATTCCGGCGCCGTCGCGGTGGTGGAAGGCAGCGGTGATAATGCCTGTGAGTACATGACCGCCGGCACCACCGTGGTGCTGGGCGCGGTTGGCTACAACTTCGGGGCGGGCATGACTGGCGGCATGGCCTTCATCTATGACCCGGAAAATCTGGTGCCCGGGCGAATCAACGAGGAAACCGTTCTCTATCAGCGCATTGAGGTCGACTACTACGAGAACCTGCTGCGCAACCTGATCACCGAACACGTACGAGAAACCCAGAGCGTCTTTGCCGACCAGTTGCTGCGCGATTGGCACCTGGAGCGGAGCAAGTTCTGGCAAATCGTACCCAAAGAGATGGTCGGCCGCCTTGAGCAGCCGATCAATCTGCAGGCGCGTCAAAAGCGCGCCTGATGCTTCTCCCTGCCCGGTCTGCCTCTGATATCCTCGCGGATTGATAGAGGCAGACCGTTTTTTTTGCCCTGTCGCTAAACTGTGTTGCTCCGCTTTCAGCTCAGACAATCGGATGCTGCGTTTGAACCGGAGGGGCGCGATGCGAGACAAAGCCCAGATTTCGGGCTATGGATCGTTTCATGGATAAACAAAACCACGCGGAACTGTTCCGACCGCTTGAATTGCCATGCGGGTTCATTCTGAAGAACCGAATTGCAAAATCGGCGATGTCGGATTCGTTGGGGGATGGCTGCGGCAATCCCACCGAGGCTCAGTTTCGTCTTTACGAAAGATGGGCCGAGGGCGGGGTGGCGGTGTCGATCATCGGGGAGGTGCAGGGCAATCCCCATTTTGCCGAGAAGCCGGGAAATCTCGTTCTGCGGCCGGATTCCAATCTGCAGCGCTTCCAAACCCTTGCCCGGCGGGGTTCTGCAAACGGCGCGGAGCTGTGGCTTCAGCTTGGCCACGCAGGGGCAATGGCGCATCCGCCAATCAGCGATCCGAAGGGTCCGAGCGCGCTCGACATTCCCGGCCTAAGCTGCGCCGCCCTGACGCGGGACGAGGTGCGCGGGCTGCCGTCAGAGTTTGCCCGGATATCGCTTCTCGCCAAGGACGTGGGGTTTGGCGGGGTTCAGATCCACGCCGCCCACGGGTTTTTGCTGAGCCAGTTCCTCTCGCCGTTGTTCAACAAGCGAGATGACCAATATGGCGGGTCCATCGCGAACCGGATGCGGCTGCTGTTGGAGGTTGTTGATGAGGTGCGCGCCGCTGTCGGCTCCGGTTTTCCCGTCGCCATCAAATTGAACGCGACAGATCAACTGGAAGGGGGTTTTGACACTGATGACGCCCTTGCCGTGATTGCGGCGCTGGATGCAACCGGAATAGACTTGATCGACATCAGCGGCGGAACCTATTTCCCTGGCGCGCGGTCCGCGTCGGACGGTGCGGGCGCAGGCCCATATTTCGTTGATTTCGCAGAACGCGCCCGCCCCCTGACCGGCAAGCCGCTGATGGCGACCGGCGGGTTCAAGACGGTGCAACAGGCCTCAGATGCTCTCGCCAGAGGCGTCGATATGATTGGTCTCGCGCGCGCCCTCGTTCTCGACCCGACGCTGCCAAACGCGTGGCAGTCAAGTGGCGCCGGCGATCCCGATTTTCCGAAATTCATGGACCCTCCCGAGGGCGGAATCACGGCCTGGTATACGATGCAACTCACCGAGCTTGGCGAAGATCGTGGCCCCGCAGACGCAACGGGCCTCCAGGCGGCGATCAAACAGTATGAAGATCGTGACTGCAATCGCATCACCTTATGGAACGCGCGATTTCGGGCGTGAAGTGTTTTGCGGCCCCCGGTGGGATGGGCCAGGCCGGCCAGTCGATCCCAATGTTGGAACGGCTGCAAAGTCCGCACAGTCGCCTTCTCAACGATGACCTCTCACGGTCGCCGGAACTGGCCGATGCGGACAGGACTCTACGGCACGCTGCCTCAGGATCCCGCCTCGCCCGGAACAGAAACCATCGCAAGTAGCGCCCCAGATACTGCCACGCCGGGCCCATTTCCGCCGAAGTTCGCAGCCGCAGCCCGGGTAGGGCCGCTCTGCTCCTGCGCTGTTCGTGCTTTGATTTCAGCCAAAGAGGCTCCTATCCGGCCCTCAATGGAGGCGGGGCCACAGGGGGCAAGCGCCAAGCGCTGCTTTGCAGCCCGATCACACGCTAGGCCAGGGCCTTCAGCAGCTCGCGCGTGGGCACGAAGAAGGTCGCGCCGGTGAGTGCGTCGCTGTAGTCCAGCAGCCGGTCGTAGGTGCCGTCCGGGTCGGCGATGAACATGGAGCGCAGCATGGCCTCGATGGGGTGGGGGCTTTTGGCGTAGGCGATAAAGTAGGTGCCCTGCTGCTGGGTGGTCGCCCAGGGCATGTTTTGCCGCAGGATCTCCAGCTTGACGCCGTCTTCCTTCAGGCTGTTGCGCGAGACGTGGCTGAAGGCGGGTTGGTTCTCCCCTTCGAATTCAATGTCGTCGGCCTTGGTGCGGCCGACGATTTTTTCCTGCTCCACCACCGGCAGGGCTTTCCAGTTGACCATCTTGTGGCGGTAGCGCTGCACCACCACGAAGGCGCCGCCGGCGAAATCCGGGTCTTCCCCGGCCACCAGCGTGACGGCGCGGCGGCGGGCCAATTCCGGATTCTCGGTGCCGTCGACAAAGCCGATCAGGTCGCGTTTGTCCAGGTAGCGGAAGCCGTCGACCTCCTCGATCACCGTGACCGCCTCGCCCAGCGCCTCAACCAGTTGCCGCCCCAGTTCAAAGCAGAGGTCGCGGCGCGCGCTGCGGATGTGCAGATGGATGTCGCCGGGCGTGGTTGGGGCATGGCGCGGGCCGTCGCGAAGCTCGGGAAAGGGGTGCAGGGCCTTGGGGCGCCGCTGCGGGTGCAGCCGGTCCCAGAATTGGCTGCCGAAGCCGACCACGGCGTCCAGTCCGGCCACCGGATCCCGCAGGGCCGCAACCCTGTCGGGAAAAAGCGCGAAAATCTCACGCACCCGCACCACCGCCTGTTCGGCATCCTGAACCGTTAAAGTTAAAAACAGCGCGGCTTGAGGGTTATCCGCGATGAAGCCGTCTTGGGGTGTGCCTGGTGTCATGGTTTCTCACTTGTTTACCAACGGGTGTTTGCCAAGGGGTGGCGGTCATGTGGCCGGCGCGCTGGCGCGCCAGGTCGCTGTACCGGCGTTGCCGAACCGGTCCGCCGGGCGGGCGGGACCGCGCCGTAGCATATGACTATAACGGGAAAATGGAAAACAACAGCGATGCTTGCGTTTTATCGTCGCGGCGCGCGTCCCGCGTTTCTTGGCGGATCTGGCTTGATTTTTTGCCTGCGGGCTGGCAGAGCCAGACAGCGGCGATTTTTTCCGCCCCGTCTTCCTGTTTGTCTTTTCGCATCGGACCCTGACTGCCATGCGCATTCTCTATCACATGTCGCTTGATCCCGGTTCTCGCTTGATTCGCTTGATCCTGGCGGAAAAGGGACTGGATTTTGAACTTAAGTCCGAAAAGGTCTGGGAACGGCGGGAAGGGTTTTTACGGCTCAATCCGGCGGGCGAGGTCCCGGTGCTGATTGAAGAAGACGGCACCGTGCTGCCGGACACCCTGGTGATCCTGGAATTTCTCGAAGAGCTTTATCCCGAGCGCAATCTGCTGGGCGTCACCCCGCACGACCGGGCGGAGGTGCGCCGGCTGCTGCGCTGGTTCGACAGCAAGTTTGCCGCCGAGGTGTCCGGCTTGCTGCTGGAAGAAAAGATCATGAAGCGCTTCCTCGGCCAGGGAACACCGACCTCGACCACTATCCGCGCGGCCAATCAAAACATTCACTATCACCTGGACTACATCGGCTGGCTGATCGAGCGCCGCCAGTGGCTGGCCGGTGAACAGCTCAGCATGGCCGACCTGGCGGCGGCGGCGCATATTTCCTGCGTCGACTATCTCGGCGACGTGCCCTGGGAAGATCACCCCGGCGCCAAGGATTGGTACGCCCGGATGAAGTCGCGCCCGGCGATGCGTAAGATATTCAAGGATTTTCTGCCCGGCAGTCCGCCGCCCAAGCACTACGCCGATCCTGATTTC
The DNA here is from genome assembly GCA_963976695.1 of uncultured Rhodovibrionaceae bacterium. Taxonomy (GTDB): domain Bacteria; phylum Pseudomonadota; class Alphaproteobacteria; order Kiloniellales; family DSM-21159; genus CAXBMB01. The sequence continues at coordinate 63,170 of CAXBMB010000008.1, read as the reverse complement.
TAGCCGGTTATCGACCCGGAAAGTCGCGCTCGGTGCGGTGCGGTGCGTTGCTTTAGTCAATCTTGACGTCGAGCTTTTCCAGGTTGGCCCGGGCCGAGCCGGCCACGACCGTGGTTTCATTGGCCAGCGACAGCACCATCAGCCAATCCCGCCGCGCCCCGTCCGGGTCGCCGGCCAGGCGGCGCAGAATTCCGCGCTCCAGGTAGGCGTCCGGGTTCCGGTCATCCAGTTCCAGCGCCAGGGTGATGTCCTCCAGCGCCAGTTCATTGGCCAAGACCATGCGGTAGGCGCTGGCCCGGTAAACCAGAAGATCGGCGCGGTTCGGCGCCAGCTCGCGGGCGCGGTTGAGATCATCCAGCGCTTCCCAATAGTTGCCTGTTTCCGCCAGTGTCAGGCTACGATCCAGCAGCAGTTCCGGATCGTCGGGGCGACGTTCGAGGGCCTGGCTTTGCAGCTTGTAGGCGCGGTCATAGTCTTCGCGCCCCAGCCAGGCGAAGGCCGCCTGGGCGAGAATGTCCGGCTGCAGCGCCGGCTTGACCTTGGCGGCGAGCTCCTCGAACTCCAAGCCGGCGGCTTCATACTGCTTCATGTTCATCAGCGATACGGCCAGGCAATGGCTGGCCAGCTCGCCGCCGTTGTCGTCGCGCCAGGCCAACGCGGTTTCAAAGGCGCTGCTTGGCTTGCGCTCAGCCAAGCTCAGGCAGGCGCGATACTCGGCCTCTTCGCCGCTGGCCGACCAGGCCGGGCCGACGCCGATCGCCAGCGGCAGCAAAAAGACCGGAACAAGGCCCAAGGCGAACCAGCGCTGGCGGCCCGGCGCCGGAACAGCCGGGCGGGAAAAAGTTTTTTGCGTTACCATGGGCGCAGCATCGGCATTTCTACCCTGGTCATCAAGTCCCGGCTGTTTCATCTTACGGTCATGACCAATAAAAAATCATCGCAGCGACTTTTTTGTTTCGGCCTGGGCTACAGCGCGCAGCGTTTGGCGCGGCGTTTGTTGGCGCAGGGCTGGACCGTCGCCGGCACCACCCGGTCGGCCGACAAGGCCGCGGACTTGCGCCGTCAAGGCATTGAGGCCTTTGTGTTCGACGCGGGGCAGCCCTTGGCCGCGCCGGCGGCAGCGCTGCAAGGCACCACACACCTGCTGACCTCGGTGAAGCCCGAAGAAGGCGGCGATCCGGTCCTGGCGGCGCACCGCGCCGATATTCTGGGGTTACCGAGCCTGGCCTGGATGGGCTATCTCTCGACCACCGGCGTCTATGGAAACACCGAAGGCGCCTGGGTGGACGAAGAGTCCGCGCTGCACCCGACCTCGGCGCGCAACCGCTGGCGGGTCGAGGCGGAGGCGGCCTGGCTGGCGCTGCATCGCGAGCGGGGCTTTCCGACCCATATTTTTCGCCTGGCCGGAATCTATGGACCGGGGCGCAGCCAGTTCGAGAGCCTGGAGTCGGGCCGCGCCCGTCGGCTGGAGCGGCCCGGGCAGGTGTTCAGCCGTATTCATGTCGATGACATTGCCGGTGTGGTGGCGGCCTCCATCGCCCGTCCCGCTGGCGGACGGGTCTATAACGTCTGCGATGATCAGCCCGAAAATCCGGCGCTGGTGGTGGAATTCGCCGCCCAGTTGATGGGCGTGGCGCCGCCGCCCCTGGTGCCCTTCGCCGAGGCGGAGCTGAGCCCCATGGCCCGCTCCTTCTATCTCGACAACCGGCGGGTTTCCAACAAGCGGGTTCGCGACGAACTGGGCTATGTCTTTGACTATCCAACCTATCGGCAGGGGCTGGCGGCGATTTGGGCGCAGCGCGGCTAGAGCGTGGCCTTCTGTCGGTCGGCGCGGGCGGTGAGGCACCGGTGTCGGAAATCGGCGCCATAGGCATCGACGCGGCCGAAGCGGGTCAGCGCGAAACGGCTCAGGTCGTGCGGGTTGTCCTGACCCAACGCCAGGTCGGCGATCACCTCCGCCAGCCCGGCCGAGGCGGCCACGGCCTGGCCTCCCAGGCCCGTCGCCACCAGCAGGCCCTCCAGGCCCGGCCAGGCTCCCAGCAGCGGATAGCCATCGGGCGTGTGCGCCTCCAGGTTGGCGACATAGAAATCCCAATGGCTGGCCAGGATGCCGGGAAAGAAATGACGCAGCTCCGCCGCGGACTCGGCCAGGGTTCGCCAGGGATTGTCCACCTCGGCCTGCGCCAGCGCCTGGGCGTCCCCCGACAGTTTCCGGGCGTCGAAAGGAAGGCTTTCGAGTTCCTGCACGCTGAGTTGCAGGCCGCCGCCGTTCGGGCGGGTGACGGCGCGGGCCTCGGGGATCACCACGATCGGCTGGCTGGCTGGAAAGGCCGCCGTCGGTTTTGTCACCCAGTGGTGCTGGCGCAGCGGCACGAAGGGCAGGTTGGGCAGCGGGCCGTCTTGGGCCAGCTCTTCGGCCAGCAGGCTGGCCCAAACCCCGGCGGCATTGATCACCAGCGGCGCGTCGATGGCCTGGCCGCTTTCGGTGGTCACCCCGATGACCCGCCGACCCTGCCGCCGCAACCGCGTGACGCCGCAGCGGGTGCGGACCTCCAACTGGTCGGTCTTGACGCGCGCCTGCTGGGCGTGGGCCTGGGCGGCGCGAAGATAACCGGCGGTCAGCCGGAAGGGGTCAATCCAACCGTCTTCGGGAAAGTGCACGGCGCGGGAAATCAGCTCGGTGGCGAGCCAGGGCACCTGTTGGCGCAGGCTGTCGCCGGTCAGCAGCTCGAAGGGCTGGCCTTGGCTGGCGCAGTCGGCGACCAGCCCCATGAGTTGCACCAGCCGGGCTTGGCTGGCGGCGGTGCGGATCGAGCCGACCTGCCGGAAACCCAGGTCATCAGCCAACTGGTCGCTGAGGTTGTTCAGCGTGGCGCGGGTCTGCCGGATGAAGGGCGCCAGCGCCCCGGCCTGGTTGGCGCTCAGCAGTAAACCCTCGGCCCGGCAGGTCGAGCCCGACGCCAGGTCATTTCGCTCCAGCAACAAAACCCGCCCGGCCCGTTTGCGGATTAACTGATAGGCGATGGCGGCCCCTAGGACGCCGCCGCCGACAAGGATGATGTCAGCCTGCTCAGACATGCCGTGAATCTCAGCCTGTTGCGGTATGCCGCCGGGCGGCGGATCGGATTGTTATCGCCCTATCGGGGGGCGTTGGCGGAGATTTTGACACTGTCGCTCACCCGCTGGCCGTCACCGGCTGACCCTCGATGGTCGCCAGCAGTCGGTCCAGGCTGTGGGCCAGGCTGGCGAGCTGCGGCGGCTCCGAAAGGCGGTGGTCGCCTTCCTTGACCAGTTGCACCTCGACGTCCTTGCCGGTCAGGCGCCGGGCCAGCTTGGTCGACAGCTGGTAGGGCACATCGAGGTCGGCCATGCCGTGGAGCAAGCGCACCGGGCAGTCCAGGGCGATTTTTCCGCCCATCAGCAGATGGTGGCGGCCGTCTTCAATCAGCTTCAAGGTGATGCTGTAGGGGGTGTCGGAATAGGCGTTGGGCTCCTTGTAGACGCCGTCGCGGATCAGGGTTTCCTTGACCGTTTCGGAGAAGGTTTCCCACATCAGGTTTTCGGTAAAGTCCGGTGCCGCCGCAATGCCCTGCAGGCCGACGATCCGGGCTTTGCGTTGCAGCGCCGCCAACAGCATGATCCAGCCTCCCATCGAGGAGCCGATCAGGATTTGCGGGCCATCGGTGAGGTCGTCGATCACCGCCAGGGTGTCGTCGACCCAGCGGCCTATGGTGCCGTCGGTGACCGCGCCCGACGACTGTCCATGGCCGAGATAATCAAAGCGGACGAAGGCGCGTCCCTGCTGCTTGGCGTAGTCTTCCAGGAAGGTGGCCTTGGTCCCGGTCATGTCGGACATAAAGCCGCCGAGGAAAATCAGGCCGGTTTTTCCGTTTTCCGATGACTTCCTGCCATCCAGGGCCTTGCCCCCTTGTCTGTGATAGGCAATTGTTGCGCCGTCGGGACGTTTTAGACGCTGCAGGTCGGTCAAAGCAGTGGCTGAGGGAGCCTTGGTCTCGGACATGAGTTAATGTTCCTGGGGAAATAAACAGTGACAAGCGCCGCGCACGAGCACGCCGCTGGCGAGACTAGCATTGCTGCTGGGTCGCTGGAAGGGCCACAGCCAGTTGTCCTTCAGGTGCTGCCCGCCCTCAATACCGGGGGCGTTGAACGGGGTACGGTGGAAATCGCCGCCGCGCTGGCGCAGGCCGGCGCCCTGCCCATCGTGGCCTCCAGCGGCGGCCGGCTGGTGCATGACCTGCAGCGGGTGGGCGCGCGCCATGTGGACTTGCCGCTGCACTCCAAGAACCCGCTTGTCATGCGCCGGAATGCGACCCGTTTGACCGAGGTGATCGAGAGCTATGGCGTCCATCTGGTGCATGCGCGCTCGCGCGCGCCGGCGTGGTCCGCCTATTGGGCGACCCGGCGGACCGGGCGGCCGTTTGTGACAACCTTCCATTCGCCCTATGGCCTCGGCGGGCCGTTCAAGAAACGCTATAATTCGGTGATGACCCTGGGCGACCGGGTGATCGCCATTTCTGAATTCGTCGCCCAGCATATCAAGGACAACTACGAGATCGACGCCGACAAGTTGCGCTTGGTCCATCGCGGGGTGGACCTGCGAAGCTTCAATCCGGACAAGGTCTCGGCCGAGCGGGTGATCCAGCTCGCCACCGCCTGGCGTTTGCCCGATGGGGTGCCGGTGATCCTTCTGCCCGGCCGCCTGACCCGCTGGAAAGGCCAGCTGCTGCTGATCGATGCGCTGGCTCAAATCAAGCAGGATCGGCAGTTTCTCTGCCTGTTGGTCGGGTCCGATCAAGGCCGCAGCGCCTATCGGCAGGAGTTGGAAAAGGCGGTGGCGCAGCGGGGCTTGAGCGATCGGGTGGCGATTTTCGACGACTGTCGGGATATGCCGGCCGCCTACAAGCTGTCGGACGTGGTGGTTTCCGCCTCCATCGAACCGGAGGGGTTCGGCCGGGTGATCAGCGAGGCCCAGGCCATGGGGCGGCCGGTTGTGGTGTCCAACCACGGCGGCGGGCCGGAGCAAATTCTGCCGGATGAAACCGGCTTTCTGTTCGACAATAACAACCCGGCGGATCTGGCGCGGGTGCTGCGCCGGGCGTTGGATCTGACGGCAAGCCAGCGCGCGCAGCTGGTGATCAAGGCCGGTCGCAACGCGGCGGAAAACTTCTCCACCGCACGGATGTGCGACAAAACCCTGGACGTTTACCGCGAGCTACTGTCGCAATTGCCGGACTTCACCCGGGTCGGCCTGGATCCGGCAGGGCCGGAGGCGACACGGGCCGGGGGTAAGGCGGCCGGGTCGGGAGCCTAGAGTTAGAGCGGCGGGTCGGATCGGCTTGAATGGCATCGCTTGGTGGTCCCGATTTGCCGATGTTTCCTTCTTTTATCAATCGATTAGCGGGAGCGGCGCCGACGCGCCAAGCGGTTCTTTCCACCTTGTCCGCCCGGGAAAGAAACGATCGGCCATTTGGCCGCAGGAATTCGCCAAAAGATCTCCAATACCCCGCCGGCATGCAGGCCTTGCTTGACAGGTCCCTTAATCCCACTAAATTCCCGGTTCCTTTGCCTTTCCAGGCTTTCCGGCTTTTCTTGCCGGTCGACAAGGGCGTTGAATTCTCAATTACTCTGGTTACGAGGAAGACAAATTCTATGGTCGCGATCACACTGCCCGACGGGACGGTCAAGCAGTTCGACGGGCCTGTGACAGGTCAACAGCTCGCCGATTCCATCGGCCCTGGCCTGGCCAAGGTATCCGTCGCCGTCAAAGTTGATGGAGATCTTTGGGACATCACGCGGGACATCACCGCCGACGCCACCGTAGAGATCGTCACCCGAACGTCCGAGGAAGCCTTGGAGTTGATCCGTCATGACGCCGCCCACGTGCTGGCGCAGGCGGTGCAGGAACTTTATCCCGGCACCCAGGTTACCTTTGGTCCGGCGACGGAAACCGGTTTTTACTACGACTTCGTGCGCGACGACCCCTTTACGCTGGACGATTTGGAGACCATCGAAGCGCGGATGGTCGAGATCGTCGACCGGGACTTGCCGCTGGTGCGTGAAGTTTGGGACCGCGGCGAAGCGGTGCGCCATTTTGACGCGAAGGGCGAAAAGTACAAGGCCGAGTGGATTCATGAACTGCCCGACAATGCGGACATCACGGTCTACCGGCAAGGCGATTGGCTGGACCTGTGCCGCGGGCCGCATTTGGCCTCCACGGGTAAAATCGGCAAGGCCTTCAAGCTGCAGCGCGTTTCCGGCGCCTATTGGCGCGGCGACGCCAACAATGCCCAGCTGCAGCGGATCTACGGCACGGCCTGGCGCAACGACAAGGAACTGAAAGCCCACTTGAAGATGCTGGAGGAGGCCGCCAAGCGCGACCATCGGCGTCTCGGCAAGGAAATGAACCTCTTTCACCAGCAGGAAGAGGCCAGCGGCTCGGTCTTTTGGCACCCCAAGGGCTGGACGTTCTACCGCGCGGTGGAGGACTACATGCGCCGCCGGTTGGAAGCGGGCGGCTACGTCGAGGTGAAAACCCCTCAGTTGATTGATCGGGCGCTCTGGGAGGCTTCGGGGCACTGGGACAAGTTCCGCGACGCCATGTTCATCGCCGAAAGCGAAAATCGGATCCTGGCGGTCAAGCCGATGAACTGCCCCGGCCACGTGCAGATTTTCAAGCAGGGGCTGACCAGCTACCGCGACCTGCCGCTGCGGATGGCCGAGTTCGGTTCTTGTCACCGCAACGAGCCGTCGGGGGCGCTGCATGGGATGATGCGGGTGCGCGCCTTTACCCAGGATGACGCCCATATCTTTTGCACCCCCGAACAGATCATCAGTGAAACCCGGATTTTCTGCGAACTGCTGAAAAGCATCTATGCCGACTTCGGCTTTACCGACGTGGTGGTGAAATTCTCCGACCGTCCGGAAAAGCGGGCCGGGACGGACGCGGTTTGGGATGCGGCGGAAGCGGCGTTGAAGGAGGCGACGGAAGCCGCCGGCGTCAGCTTTTCCAACAACCCCGGCGAAGGCGCGTTTTACGGCCCCAAGCTGGAGTTCGTGCTGAAGGACGCCATCGGCCGCGACTGGCAATGCGGCACCCTGCAGGTGGACTTCATTCTGCCGGAGCGGTTGGACGCCAGCTACATCGGCGAGGACAGCGCCCGGCACCGCCCGGTGATGCTGCACCGCGCCATTCTGGGCTCGTTCGAGCGCTTCCTGGCGATTCTGATCGAAAACCATGCCGGGCGCCTGCCGCTGTGGCTGGCCCCGGAGCAGGTGGTGGTGGCGACCATCACGTCGGAGGCCGATGACCACGCCCGGGCGACGGTGGCGCGCTTGCGCGCCGCCGGTCTGCGCGCCGCTGTTGACTGTCGCAACGAGAAGATCAACTACAAAGTCCGCGAGCATTCGCTGGCCAAGGTTCCGGTGATCGCCGTGGTCGGCCGCCGCGAGGCCGAGGAAGGTAAATTGGCGCTGCGCCGGCTTGGATCGCAGGCGCAGGAGATTCTATCGCTTGACGAGGCGGTTGCGACTCTATGTAAAGAGGCAGCGCCACCGGATTTGCGCCGGGAGTGCGGCCAAGCCGCCGACTGATCGAGTTCGCTGATGTGGTGACGGGGACCGGCTTCTGAAAAGGAGGCTGGCATCAACCGGCCAGGATCAGTAAACTAGGAGAGATGGCACGGAATGGAAAAACGCGAGGAGACGCCAAGGGCTTTCCTCGAAGTTCGGTGCTAATGAATTGAAATGATAGGGAGTTTACTCCAATAGCCCGCCGACCTATGAATGCCGAACCGTCCCGCGACGGTCCTCGTGTAAATCGACTGATCACCTCCCGTGAGGTGCGACTGGTTGATGAGAATGGAGAAAACGTTGGCGTCGTATCGACGTTCGATGCCCTGAAGCGCGCCGAGGATACCGGACTTGATCTGGTTGAAATCTCGCCGACGGCCAACCCGCCTGTCGCCAAGATTCTCGATTATGGCCGCTTCAAGTATGAAGCGCAGAAGCGCGCCAACGAAGCGCGGAAGAAGCAGAAGACCATCGATGTGAAGGAAGTGAAAATGCGTCCGAACATCGATACTCATGACTATGACGTCAAGCTTCGCGCGCTGAACAAGTTCATCGAGGAAGGCGACAAGGTGAAAGTCACCCTGCGCTTCCGCGGGCGTGAAATGGCGCACCAGGATCTCGGGCTGAAGCTGCTGCATCGGGTGCGCGATGAGGTCGCCGATGTCACCAAGGTTGAGCATGCGCCAAAGCTGGAAGGCCGACAGATGATCATGGTGCTGTCGCCAAAGTAAGGACGAGACGGAAAGTCTCTGCGACTTGCTCTCGCGAACGGCCCCGCCTTTGGTTCGGGGCCGTTTTTCGTCGGTGGCTCTGATCGGTGGCTCTGATCAGTGACCCTGACGCGAAAATAAGGCCGCCGTCAAACAGCGGGTTGGAACAAGGATAGGGAAGATGACGAAAAAGGTCTTTATCGATGGCGAGGCGGGAACGACGGGATTGCAAATCCGGGCGCGCCTGGAGGGCCGCCGGGATATTGATCTGGTCTCCATCGACCCGAGCAAGCGCAAGGACCCCGCTGAAAAGGCGCGGCGGCTGAACGCCGCCGATCTGGTGGTGCTTTGCCTGCCGGACGCCGCGGCCAAGGAGGCGGTGGCGATGATCGACAATCCGGAGGTGCGGGTGATCGACGCCAGCACCGCCCATCGCACCGCCGCCGGTTGGGACTACGGCTTTCCCGAAATGAGTGAAGACCAGGCGGCCCGGGTGGCGGCCTCCAAGCGGGTGAGCAATCCGGGATGCTATCCCACCGGAATGATCGCCCTGGTGCGGCCCCTGGTGGACGCGGGTCTGCTGCCGCCTGATTGGGCGGTCAGCGTCAACGCGGTTTCCGGCTACAGCGGCGGCGGTCGGCAAATGATCGAGGCCTTCGAGGATCAAGCCAATCCGGCCCACCACGCGACGCCGTTTTTTCTCTATGGCCTGGAGATGACCCACAAGCACCTGCCGGAGATGCACCTGCACAGCAATCTGACCCGACAGCCGCTGTTCGTGCCGTCGGTGGGCCGCTATCGCCAAGGTATGTTGGTGTCGGTCCCGCTTCAGCTTGACGCCCTGCCGGTGCGGCCAAAACTGCGAGATCTGCATGCCGCGCTGGCGGCGCGCTATCAAGGACAGGCCTTTGTCCAGGTGGTGCCGCTGGCCGATAGCGCGCAGATCAAGCAACTGGACCCGGAGGGGCTGAACGGCAGCAATGATCTGCGCCTGCATGTGTTCGGCAACGACCAAACGGGGCAGGCCCTGCTGGTGGCTTTGCTGGACAACCTGGGCAAGGGGGCGTCGGGCGCGGCGGTGCAGTCGCTGAACCTGATGCTGGGCTGCGACCCGGCCGCTGGACTGCGCGCCAGCGTCGCGGCGGCCTGACTGCGGCCAAGGCGGACCGATCCGGCACTGATTCCCGACATTCCCCGACGCTGATTTCGAGGTTTCAGGGTGGGTGGCGACAGAAATGAAGCGCGCCGCGCGGCTTTCTTGGTCGCGCGCCTTCTAGTCGGTCACCTGCTCTTCCAGGCTCTTGGCGATCTCTTCGGGGCGGGTGAGATGGGTATAGTGACTGACATAGGCGCCCGTCGGATCCATCAGATAGATGAACGAGGAGTGGTCCATCAAATAGGCGGCGGAGCCTTCATCCAGGATCTTCTTGTAGTAAACTCGATAGTTCTTGGCGGCCTGGGAGGTCTGCGCCAGCGTGCCGGTCAGGGCCACCAGCCGCGGGTGAAAATTGGCGGCATAGGCGGCCAAAACCGCCGGCGTATCGCGCTCCGGGTCGATCGTGATGAAAATCGGCACAACCTTCGCCGCCTTGTCCGGGTCTTGCTTGGCCAGCAGGTCGAGCGCCAGGGTGATGTTTTGCAGTCCGGTTGGGCAGACGTCGGGGCAATAGGTATAGCCGAAGTAAACCAGCATGTAGCTGCCCTGGAAGTCGGCCGAGGTTCGAGGCCGGCCCTCTTGATCGACCAGTGCGAAGGGGCCGCCGATGGCGGCCACGCCGCTGGTGGCGCCCTGCGCGCGCCGTTCGGCGTGCTTGCTGCCCTCCAGGTACCACCAACCGCCCATGCCAATTCCCAGAACCAGCAGACCAGTGTACAGGATAAGGATGGCGCGAACGAAGGAGGGCATGGGAAATCCAACTCAGCAACGAGAAAGCAGCGACACCCCCGGCGTGTGATCGCCTTGGCAAGACGCGCCGCGCGCGTCTCATCTGTGGTGACTCACGCTCCGATAGGGTGGTAAGAGGCGGAGTCGCGGTGCAACCGGCGGCGCGTCGCGGTTCCGGTTGCACCGATCCGACTCTAGCGATGTAGCGAAAGAACGGCCGCGCTTCCAGTCTCATCGTCGAGAGGCGCGATCAATTCTTGGTCAGAATCCACCCGGACCGCTGCCTTCCTGCTTGGTTGGCCCCTCCGGTTTGTTGCGTGAGCTCTGTTTCTTCAGAAGGACAAGTGTATGCCCGGTGCATACGGCGCGGCCGATCCATTGTTTCTCCTGCTCGCGGCCCTGGCCCTGGAGGCATACCTGGGAAATTTCCGCTGGAGTCAGGCATTGGTCGCTTGGCCGCTGCGGGGCTATCTGCGCCTGGCCCGACGTTTCGAGCAAAAGCTCAACCGCCGCCAGCGGGGCCATCGGGCGCTGCTGATTCGCGGCCTGGTGGTCACGCTGTTGCTGCTGGGTCTGGCTTGGGCCTTGGGCTATCTCTGGTCGCTGGTGACCAGACACTATCCCTATGCCTGGGGGCTGGAGCTGTTTTTCTTGGTTGGCGCGCTGCGGCAAAGACGAACCTGGCGGCAGTTCGAGAGTTTTCGGCTGTCCCTGGGGGCGGGATCGCCGCACGCGGCCCGCTCAACGCTGGAACAGCTCGCCACCGGTGATTTGAGCGCCCGCGATGTCGATCGGCTGCCGCGTTCGCTCCTGGCCCCGGCCGGATTGGCCGCCTTGTCGCGCCGCTTCGCCGACTCCCTGGTCGCCCCGATTTTTTGGTTTGTGCTGCTGGGGCTGCCCGGTTTGGCGCTGCAGCTGGGATTGCGGGCCTTGGTCGGTCTTTATGGCGGCGTCACCTCGCCGGATAGCCGCCGTCCCCCCCGGGCGGGAGATTTCGCGCTGCCGGCTTTGATGCTGGAGCGGGCCCTGGGCTGGCTGCCCAACCGCCTGGCCGGTCTGTTGCTGGCGACCGCGGCGGTCTTCGTACCGGGGGCGGCGCCAAGCGAAGCGCTCAAGCGGTTGGGCAGCGCCGGGCGGCAGGGCGAAAACAGCCAGGGTCTGCTCGCCGGGGACTGGCCGGTGGCGGCGCTGGGCGGCGCCCTGCAACTGGACTCGCCCAACCGGGCCGAGCACGCGTTGGAGGGGGTTGGCCGCCAGGGACTGAGCCTTGATCGTCTCGCCGTGGCGGCCTGGATCTATGCCGTGGCCTGTCTGTTGCTGGTGGTGCTACTGGCCAACCTGCTGGTGGTTCGCTTGACGCTGGCCTGATCGCCAAAACAGATCGCCAACCCAACCCGACCCAACGCCGGCCAAACCCGGCACCGTCATCCTCCGACCCAACTTGCCGACCCGGCTTGGCCCCGCTTGGCCCTGTTTGGCCCGGACCTTGGGGTTAGGGCAGTTTGCTGCGCAGGATATCCGCGTCCGGGTTGTTGTATTTGCGGGCCAGAACGATGTCGTCCATCGTTACCCCGGGGGTTCGGTAATAGCTGGCGTTGGCTTCCTTGTTGGTGATCAGCGCCGCGCCTTCCAGGGCGCCGCCGCCAAACAGGCCCACCGAGTCCGAATAGGCGTAGATGTCGGCATTGAGGTTGGAGGTTGTCGAGGCCTCCACGCCCTTGCCGATCGTGCCCGCCGCGACCTGGATGTCGCCGCCAAACTTGAAGGCGTTGGTCAGCACCGCATCCAGCGCGCCGTCGTTCATGATGGTGAAGACCATCTGGGAGACCGAGCCGCCGATCTGCAGGCCGATGGAGCCTGCCGCCAAGGTCAGGAAGCCCGGTGGGGACCAGGTTCCATCCACGCCTTTCACCAGCAACACCCCGCTGCCGGCCTTGCCGCCGAGAATGAACCCGCCCTTGATCACCTGGGGCAGAATAATCACCGCCCGGGCTTTGGGAAGCAGGGCCTGGAGTTCCCTGAACTCGTCGCTGCGCGTCATCGATTCGATGGTGGTGGTGGCGCGGGTGATCTGCTCGCGCAGGTCCTGATAGTCCTGCCCGGCCCGGGCCGGGGCTTCCGGCAGGCCCCAGATCGCGCCGGCCACGGCGAGGCCGGTCAGGACTTGCAAGGCGCGGCGTCGGTTCAGTCCGAGCTTGGCGCCGCCCTCGGCGGTCGCGCGGCTGGGCTTGGGCTGCAGTGCTGTCACGCGTGTCATGGCTGTCCCTTTCGGTCCGTTTAAGATTTCCGTTGGGTGTCGTCGCCTCTTCGTGAGGCTCCAAGGATTATCACCGCCGGAGTCGTCCGATCGTTCGGCGACCTTACCTACGCAAGCTTTGTGGCGGAAAATTGACCAGCGAGACCCGCCAGGACTCCGGTTCTTCGGGGGCGTGGCTGCCCAACGCCCCGGCGAAGTGGTCGATGCGGCTCAAGGATACATTGTCGATGGTGAAGTTGAGCGCCCGTTCCGGCGGCAGCCCCAGGGCCAACCCCAGCGCGGCGCGGATGGTGCCGCCGTGGGCCACGCAGACGATATCGCGGCCGCGATAATCCCGGTTGATTTCGGTAATCGCCTCGCCCACCCGCGCCATCAAATGGGCAAAGCTTTCACCGCCCGGCGGCACGGCGTGCGCCGGGGTCATCCAGAAGCGGTGCCATTCGTCGCCCTGGTCCTTTTCCACCTCTTGGTAGGTCTTTCCGTGCCAGTCGCCAAAGGACTGCTCGCCCAGTCGGCGGTCGATCAGATGCTCTCCGGCGCTGCCCGGGCGAAAGTCGCAGCCCTTCAGCGGCGGCTCCAGGTGCGCCGCCAGGGCTTGGGCGGTCTGATGGGTGCGCTGTAGGTGGCTGAGCAGCCAAAGCGCGCGCTTCGGCAGGCGTTGGGCCAGGTCGGCGAAAGCCGCCTGATCGCTGACGTCGGCCTTTGGGTCGCTGTCGCCATAGAGACGGCCGCCGGAGTTGACGGGAGCGTGGCGGATCCACCACCAGCGGGTTTCAATCATTGCGCACTCGCGGCCAGCAGGACCACGACCTCTGTCAGTTGGATAAGGGCGCCGAGAACGTCACCTGTGTAGCCACCGATTTGTCGTTTCGCCAAAAGGGTGAAAAGCCAGCCAACCAGCAGGGCGGCCAGGGTGCCGGTGAGCGCGGCGAGGAATCCTAGCCCGAGCCAGGCCAGAAGGAAAGCCAGCAGTAAGGCGACGGCCAAGCGACCCAGCGGCGGGGGCGAAAAGCTCGCCCCCAAACCGTCGCTGCGCGCCGGGGTCAGGCCCTGCATCAACAGAAAAGGCAAGGTCCGCGCCAAGGCCAGCGCCGCCAGAAGCGCGCCAAACACCGCCAACGGATTCGCCAAGGCGGCCAGCGCCGCCGCCTTCATGCCGATCCCCAGGATCAGGCTGAGGACGCCGTAGCTGCCCAGTTGGCTGTCTTTCATGATCGCCAGCTTGCGCGCCTTGTCCCACCCGCCGCCGAATCCGTCGGCCACGTCGGCCAGACCATCTTCGTGCAGGCCGCCGGTAAAGACCACCAGCGCGGCCAAGGCCAGGAAGGCCGCCACCGTCGGGGGCAGGCCCAGGCCGCCGACGGCCAGCCAATAGACCAGCCCGGTCAGCCCGGCAAGCAGCGCCCCAACCAAGGGAAAGGCCCGCACCGTGGCTTCCAGGCCGCCCGGCTGCAGCGGCGCCGCTGGCAAAAAGCCGCCAAGCGGCAGACGCGTCAGAAAGACGCTCGCGTGCAAAAAATCGTTGATCCAGAAGTGGAATGTCTTCACTGGAACAGAGCCCCTCGCGGCTGGGTTTGATTTTGCGATTCGGTTGTTCGACCGTCACCGCGCAATCCTCCTACCCAAACCCCGCAGTTCAATCCACCCCATTCAATCGCGCTGGTGCGCCGCGGTTGGCTGAATTGGACCGTTGGAATGGTGGTATGCTTGGGGGAAAGCACACAGGAAGCGCGCGGCGGATCGGGTCGCGGTTGGTGCCAATCGGAATCTCAATCGGAATCTAGGGTCTTTTCCCATGCTATTGCTAGAGCGCTTTCAGCAAAAGTGGTATGCGGTTTTGCCGAAAGCTCGAAATTACCAAAGCGCGCGACCTGGTGGTCCGGCGCTTATGGTCCCCGCCCATTCTCGCCTTGTCAGTCAAGAAGGAAAAAGTCCATGAGTCAGGCCAAAACCATTGCGAAGCTGGATGAGGTTCGCGCCTTGCTGAAGGAACTGCCCGGGCCGGACTTGGAAGCGGCAACCGCCGCGCAGGCGCGACAGGCCCAGTTGACCAAGCCGGCCGGGTCGCTGGGGCGGTTGGAGGAGGTCGCCGTCTGGCTGGCAACCTGGCAGGGCAAGCCGCAGCCGAGCTTGGAGCGTCCCCGTGTCGCGGTCTTTGCCGCCAACCATGGGGTGGCGGCGCAAGGCGTGTCGGCCTTTCCGGTGGAGGTGACCGCGCAGATGATGGCCAACTATATCAACGGCGGCGCTGCGGTAAATCAGTTGGCGGCGCTGGTCGACGCGGACCTGCGGGTCTACGAAATGGCTTTGGACGAGCCCACCGCCGACTTCACGCAAGGCCCGGCGATGAGCGATGAAGACTGCGCCCGCGCCTTTTCCTACGGCATGATGGCGGTGGAAGACGGCTTCGATATCATGGCGCTGGGCGAGATGGGGATTGGCAACACCACCTCCGGCGCCGCCTTGGCCGCCGCGCTGTTCGGCGGGACCGCCGAGGATTGGGTGGGGCGCGGCACCGGCGTCGATGACGCCGGACTGGCCCGAAAGGTCAAGGCTGTTTCGGCCGGTCTGGCGATCAACAAGGCGGCCATGACCGATCCTTTTGAGGTGATGCGCTGCGTTGGCGGCCTGGAATTGGCGGCCATCGCCGGCGCCGTTCTGGCCTGCCGCTTGGCGCGTGTTCCGGTGCTGCTGGATGGCTTCACCTGCACCGCGGCGGCGGCGGTGCTCTACAAGGCCGACAAGCGCCTGCTCGACCATTGTATCGTCTCCCACAACTCGGTTGAGCCGGGTCATGTCCGGCTGTTGGAGGCGATCAACCAACGTCCGCTGATGAATTTGGGGATGCGTCTGGGCGAGGGGTCCGGCGCGGCCTTGGCGCTCAGTCTGGCCAAGGCGGCCGTGGCCTGCCACAACGGCATGGCGACCTTTGCCGAAGCCGGAGTGTCCGGCCAGGAAACAGCCGGCTAACCGGCGATCGACGGCGAAAGCGCGCGCTTTCGGCAACAGCCGGCCTGGTTTTGCGCGCCGCGCGCGCGCTGGGGCGGCGTTCAGGTTTGCCGGGCCAAGGCGTAGGCCGCCGCCACCACGTCAATCAGGTCCAGCACCCGCGCCGCATAGTGATCGCGCACGGTGAAGTGGCCCTGCCCCTGCTGCAGTTCCGCCGCCAATTCGCTCACCAAGCGATCGAGGCGGCGGGCATGCAGCCCCAGGCGACGTTGCACCGGGTCGGTCACCACCCCGACGAAGGCCGCCGAGGCCGCCCCCAGGGCGAGAAACCCGCTGGTCACGCCCAGCGTCACCAGCGAGGAAGCGCCGGCGGGAAAAGCCCCGTACCAGAATCCGCCCAGACCGGCGCCCAGCGGAAAAGAGGTGACGGCGATCTTCTGGGTAACCAAGCTGGCGACCGCCGGACCCAGGGTCAAGGCGCCGGGCGTCCACTTTTTCAGCAGCAATGCGCCCACGCCGGCGGAAACCACCGCGTTGGCCAGATCGCCGGCCGCCACCCGGGTGTTGGTGTAGGTGGTCAGGCTGTCGGTGAGCCAGCTGCGGAACGCCGGATCGTCGCCCCGGCGACCGATGGCCTGAAGCATGGCCGTCAGCGGCGCTTCCAACCGTGGGTCGGACAGGATGCTCTGGGCCAGGGCGTCGCCGTCGTGCACCCGCTTGCCGCCCCGCGGCAGTTCCTGGCTGTAGGGCAGTTCCAGCAGTTCGGAAAAAAGCCGCCATTCCAGTTCGCGGGCGACGTCGGTGGTGAAGATCAGATTGCTGCGTCCAAGCGCCGCGGCGGTGCGGTCCCAGCCGGCTTTGCGACTGAGCGAGGCCCCGCCGCTGGCGGCCAGTTGCGGCAGCGCCAGCAGCATGTTGGCCGGCGCGCGGGCGATGTCCCAACCCAGGGCGTGGCGATGCAGGGTCAGGCTGCCGCCGAAGGAGAAATTTTTGTCAATGAAGGGGGCGATGGCGGCGCGGCGGCTCGCCACATAGCGTTCGATGCCGTCATGCACCGCCCGCCGCACGACCGCCCGGTCGACCAGCACCTCTCGCCCGATCACTTGGCGGCGGTCCTGGGAGTTGGCGGAGTTGGCGGAGTTGGTGGGGCTGGCGGGGTTGACGGTCTGATTGGCTGGGGCGTTAGCCCTGTCGGCCGGCGCCTTGCTGTCGGTTGGGTCGTTGGCTGACTTTCGACCTGCGGCAAACATCCTTGTCTTTCCTCGCCTCTGATAGAAGCCGATCAAAATTCCAGAACCCGTTCCCGCCTTGGGCGCCAGCGACGCGGCAGGAAACGCTTGGCGCTTCGACCCGGCGGCGGCCAGCCCTCTCGCCAGCGGATAACAGTCGGATGCTATAATTTGGGGGCGGCGTCGCGTCCGAACCAGTTAATTTTATCGATTCCCTTGGCGCTGTCGGTCTAGTCGGCGCTGTCGGCCTAGTCGTCGCTGTCGAAGTGAACCTGACTGATCAGGAAAAGCACCATAAAATAGCCGAAGGCGGTGAACATCAGGCCGACCTGATAAAAACTGCTGCCCTCGGCATTGGCCGCCATGAACAGCCCCAGCAGGGATAGCAGGCCCATCAACACACCTAAAACAACTCTCCCAAACGTGGCCACGGCGGAAGCTCCTTTCCTTTGTATTTGTCTCTTTGTTCGTCGCGTCATCGCCGCGGCGGGCGGCGGGTCGGCGCGTGTTTCGAGTCGAAGCGCGGCGCGCTGCTTTTTTCGTCGATCACACGCCAGTTTACCCGATTGCGCGGCGCTGACCAATCGGAACCGGGTCGGAAGTTGGAATTTCGGTTCCTGAATTCGGACGCCGTGACGGCCGCTTGTTTTTGCCGGATCGCACCGCCCGCCTCTGCACGGCCCCTGAACCGCACCCGCACGGCCCGCCCAATTGGCTGGCCCGACTGGCCGGCCCTATTGCGCGGCGGCTTGGGCGGCGTGCACGGCCTGCAGACAGGGCAGGCGGAGATGGAACGCGGTGCCTTCGTGGTCACTGCGCGCCAGGATCAACTCGCCGCCATGGGCGCGGCTGAGTTCCCGGGCGATGGCCAACCCCAGGCCGGAGCCGCCCGCGCGGGTGGAGCCGGTAAAGGGGCGAAAAAGGTTCTGCCGGGCGCGCGGCGACAGCCCCGGGCCGTTGTCTTCCAGCAGCAGGATCAGATAGGGATCTTCCTTTTGCGCCGACAGGGTGATGATCGTGGCCCCGGCCTGCAAGGCGTTCAGTCCCAGGTTGTGAAAAATCCGAAACAGTTGATCGCGATCGGCTTCCAAGGTTTGATCGCGGGGAATTCTGTTGATCCACTGCAGGGTGCCTTCCAGGGTGGCGGGCAGTTCTTCGCCGACATCGTCAAGCAGGTTGGCCAGATTGATGATCTCCAGGTTCAGCGTCGCCGGGCCTTCCCGGGTAAAGGAGAGGGTCTGGGAGCAGAGCTTGACCGCCCGGTCGATGGCCTTGACGACGGTGCTGCCGCTGCGTTGCACCTCTGGATCGTTCGACTGGGCCAGGCGGTCCGACACCAATTGCGCGGTGGCCAGAATGTTGCGCAAATCGTGGTTGATCTTGGTCACCGCCTGTCCCAGCGCGGCTAGGCGGGTTTTCTGATGCAGCGACGCGCGCAGTTCCTTTTGCATTTCCCGCAGCTGCTTTTGCGCCAGGCCGATTTCGTCCTGTCGGTTGGAGGGCTTGATGATGCGGAATTCGTCCTCCGGATCCTTGCTGAACAGCAGCATGTTGCGGGTCATGCCGCGCATCGGTCGGACGAAGAGCCGATGCAGCGAGAGATAGACCAGCGCAGCGGTCATCGCCGAAATGAACAGCGAAAGCAGCAAAATGCGCAGGCCGAAATCAACCATGGCGGTCTGCAGGGGGCCTTCATCGAGAATCACCTCCACCATGATATTGGAATCATGGGGCGAATCACCCAAGATTCGAATCACCCGGTTGTCGTTGCGCAGCAGCGTGGCGAAGGCGTCGCGGATCAGTTCATAGGCGCTGCTGTCGGTTAGATTGTAAGACGCGTCGACCGGCCCCGGCGGGTCGATCATCAGCATCAGCTTTTTTGCCGTCTGCGGCTCGCTGACCGAAATGGAGTAGGCATCCACGTGCCGCAGCAGTTCCCTTTCCAGGTCCTTGCTGACCATGCCGTCGGGCGTGGCTTCCAGGGCCAGCACAGCCAGGTGGGCGACCGCCAGCTTTTCCTGCAGGTAGTCGAGACGGAAGCGACCTATCGAGGGCGTGAAAATGAAGACTTCCGCCAACATCACGAAGGCGATGGTCAGGACCAACAAGCTGGCCGACAGGCTTTTGGTCAAGGGTGGAAGCGTGAAAGTTGGCGTCTTCATGGCTTTGACTGGCGATCGGACGAAGTTGTTGTGAAGCTGTAAACGTGGCGCATTACAGCCGTGCAACTCAGCATGCGCGCTCTGCCGTCACGACGCAACTTTCCTACGGCCCGCCGGTCTCGTTCGACCGGCGGGAGATTTTCCATAGAATCGACAAGAAATCGACGTCCCGGCCCTTTGATCCCCGCGCGGGGCCTGTGCCAGCCGGCATCCGCCCAAGATTAGAAAAAGGCTCCCGCCAGGAGAGCCTTTTTCGTCGCGCGGCCATCCCTCGCTTCCAGCCGCCGGGGGCTCTGGGGCAAAGAGACCTCGGGGGACCGGAAACGAGGGAGGGTGGTTAGGTCAGCTCTTTGGCGCGCAGGGGTTCTTGGCGGCACAGGGATTTGTGGCCGCACAGGGGTTTTTGGCGGCGCAGGGATTGCAGGGGTTTTTGGCGGCGCAAGGATTGCAGGGGTTCTTGGCGGCGCAAGGGTTGCAAGGGTTCGGCGCGTCGTAGGACGCCAACTGCATCAAACCCGAAGCGCTTTGCGACTGCGCAGCCGCGGGCAGAACAACGGCGCCGGCGGACAGCGCGGCAACGGACAGGGCGACAACAGTTTTTTTCATCATTGAGTGACACTCCCAGGTTTATGTCGCCTGACCCGGTCAGCGGCGCGGCGGGCAGGCTTATTATGGACTCAAGATGGACCTTTTGCGCTGAAGTCTCGAATCACGTTCACCCACTTTGGCTCAAGTCTCTGTGAGGCTTGCGCGAGCGGCCGCGCCCGGAAGTCGACGCGGTTCGGCCGACCAGCTGTTTCAATTCCCGGAGCGCCGATTTGAGCGGGTCGGTCTCGCGGAGCCGTTCGGCGACAACGGTGTAGACCGGCTGTTCGATTATCGGCGCGTCGGCCACCAAGCTCATTCGGTGGCGATCCATCAGCCCTTGCGCGGTTGCTTCGGGAAAGTATCCGCTGCCGCCGCGCCCCAGGATGTGCTCAATCGCCATGCTTCCCAGCCCGACCGATACCGGCGTGGCCTGCAAGTGCGGCAACCGCTCCAGGTGCAGACTCTTGAAGTGGGGACTCCAGTCAATGAAGACATAGCTGGCCGGATCAATGTGCTGCAGCGTCAGCGCTTGCGTCGAAATCATGACGTAGCGTTCGGTGAACAGGCGGTCGATCACCAGCCCCGGCAAGGCGCGCGGGATATAGATCACCCCGATGTCCAGCGTGCCGTCGCACAGTTGCTCCAGCACAGCCGGCGAATAGTCCGCCTCGACATAGACGGCGATTTCCGGATGCCGGTCGCGCATTCGCGCCAGCCAATCCTTGACGAAGCTGTCGCAGAGGCTGGGTTGGGCCGCCAGTCGAATGGTGGCGGAAAAGTTCTTGGGCAGCGCCAGTTCCTGGCGCGCTTGATTCCAGATGTGGCGCAGCCGGGTGGCGTGGGCGATGAACTTGAACCCGGCCGCGGTTGGTTCGGCGCCAAACCGACCGCGGTGGAACAAGGGCGCGCGCACCGCCTGTTCCAAAGCCCGGATCCGGGCGCTGACCGTTGACTGGGTGACGTGCAACCGCTCCGCCGATCTGTTGAAGTTGCGGGTCTCCACCACATCGAGAAAGGTTTCCAGGAAAGTGATGTTCATGCCGCCAGCTCCGCCACTGTGTTGATGCCGGTAAGTCGACTCCGGTGCGTTTAATCGGGTTGTCCGATTATATCGAACTATTTAATTCGCTATAATATCTAAAAAATCCGGCCATATTGGACGGGAACCAAGGGGTGCAGCGGAAAGGGCGGCGCATGACAAGCAAGGGCATGAATTTCCTGGTCATTATGGCGGATCAACTGAACGGGTTTTCGCTGGGCTGTTATAACAACCCGGTTGTGAAGTCACCGCATATCGACCGGCTAGCGGCGCAGGGGGTGTTGTTCGAAAATGCCTATGCCAACAATCCGCTGTGCGCCCCGGCGCGCTTCACCCTGATGACCGGTCAGCAGGCCTCCCGGATCAAGGCCTATGACAACGCGTCCTATTTCCCGTCCAACATCCCGACGGTCGCCCACTATTTGCGGGCGATGGGCTATCAAACCTGCCTGTCCGGCAAGATGCACTTCATCGGCGCGGACCAATTGCACGGCTTTGAAGAGCGCTTGACGACGGATATTTATCCGGCGGATTTCGGGTGGGTGCCCGATTGGGAAAAGTCGGATGAAAGAATCGACTGGTGGTACCACAACCTGCTGAGCGTCAAGCAGGCCGGCGTGGCCGAGGCCACCAACCAGCTGGATTTCGACGACGAGGTCGGCCAGCAGGCCCGGCGGAAACTGTACGACTATGCCCGGGCGCAATCGGCGGGCATCGACAGCCGGCCGTTTTTCATGATGGCCAGCTTTACCCATCCGCATGATCCCTACGCCACCCGCAGGAAATATTGGGATCTGTACCGGGACGACGAGATTGACCGGCCAAAAGTTCCGGCGATGCCCTATCAGGAGTTGGATCCGCACAGCCAGCGGCTGTACCAGGTCAGCGATGTTGGCGGTCTCGACATTAGCGATCAGGATATTTGCCACGCCCGGCGGGCTTACTACGGGAATATTTCCTATGTCGATGAATGGGCGGGTGAGCTGCTGAAAACGCTGGACGATACCGGTCTGCGCGCGCGAACCGTGGTTGTGGTGATCAGCGATCACGGCGACATGCTGGGCGAGCGGGGACTTTGGTACAAGATGAGCTTCTTCGAGGCCTCCGCCCGGATTCCGATGATTGTCAGCGCGCCGCAACTGTTTGAGAGCGCCCGCGTCGCCAACGCGGTGTCGCTGCTGGATGTCCTGCCGACCCTGCTGGATGTCGCCGCTGTCAGCGGCGCGGGAGATCTCCCCGACCGGGTCGATCCGCTTGATGGTCGATCCCTGCTTCCTTTGCTGCAGGGCAGGGGCGATGACGATCCGGATGAAGTGATCGGCGAATACATGGGCGAAGGGGCGATCGCCCCGATCCTGATGATCCGCCGCGGCAAGTACAAATATATCTTCTGCGCCGCCGATCCCAATCAGCTGTACGACCTGGACGCCGACCCCAACGAGTTGATCAATCTGGCCGGGGCGCCGGACCACGCCGACCTGATGGCCGAATTCGAGCGGGAAGTTCAACAGCGCTGGTCGCCGCCGGCGTTACATCAGGAGGTGCTGCGGGATCAGCGCAAACGCCGTCTGCTTTACAACGCCTTGACGACGGGGAACTTCCAGCCCTGGGACTATCAACCCGGCCGCGACGCCAGCCAGCAATACATGCGCAATCATTTGGATTTGAACGAGCTGGAAAAAACCACCCGGTTTCCAAGGCCCGCCCAGCGATAAGCCCGGGCCAGGGACGCCGCGGGCCGGCGCGATCCCAGGGTCCGGTCCGGGGCAAGCCGATTCGGCGTCGATCGCGCTGTTGTAACGTGCTGTTGTTATGGGCTAGCCGAACTTCGCCAGAAAGCGCACCAGCCGGCGGGTTTTTTCAGTGAACAGCCGAGGGGTGTAGTAGCTGCCCGCCGCCCGTTTGCTGACCTCGCTAAAGGTGGGATAGGGCGCGATCACGGTGGCCAAGGCGCCGATCTTCAGCCGGTTGGCGATGGCCAGGCCCCAGGGCAGGATTTGCTCCCCCGCGCCGTGGCCGACCAGACCGGCCCCGAGGATCTTGCCCTTGGGGGTGACGATGATCTTGGCCAGCCCTTCGGTGTGGCGCTCGGCCCGGGCGCGGTCGTTTTCCAGGAACGGCCAGCGCAGCACCTCGAAGCGCTCTCCCGCCTCCTCGGCCATGGCTTCGGTCAGGCCCACGTTGGCCAGTTCCGGCTCGGTGAAGGAAACCCAGGGCACGGCGCGATGGTCCACCTTGGCCGGCAGCCGAAAGAGCGCGTTCTTGATGATGATCCCGGCGTCATAGCCCGCCATGTGGGTAAACTGGAAGCCCCCGGCGACGTCACCCGCCGCATAGACCTTGCGGTTGCTGGTGCGCAGGCGCTTGTCAACCGTGATGCCGCGCCGGTCGTGGTCGATGCCGGCCGCCGCCAGGTTCAACTCCGCGATGTTGGGGCGGCGCCCGGCGGCAAGAAGAAGATGGCTGCCGGTGATTTGACTTTTCCGACCGTCCTGGTCCACCTGCAGGGTGACGCCCCGGCCGTCGGCGCCCGCCGTCACGGCCGTGACTTGGGCCTTTTCGATCAGGGTCAGGCCGTCTTGGGTGAGGCGCTTGCGCACCACCGCGACCAACTCGGGGTCGTCCTTGGGCAGGATGGAGAACATCTCCACGACGCTCACCTGACTGCCCAACTGCCGAAAGGCCTGCCCCAACTCACAACCGATGGGGCCGCCGCCGACCACGATCAGATGGTCGGGCCGTTCGGTCAGGGAAAAAACCGTCTCATTGGTCAGGTAGGGCACCTGATCCAAACCGGGGATCGGTGGGATCAGGGCGCTGGAGCCGGTGGCGACGACAAACCGACGCGCCGTCACCCGGTCTTCGCCCACCTGGATTTCCCGCCGCCCGGTGAAGACGGCGGGCGACCGCAGCACGGTCGCGCCCAGGCCTTCAAAGCGTTCCTGGGAATCGTTGGGCGCGATCCCGGCGATGACGTCCTGGATATGGTCATGAACCTGCTGGAAGTCGATATCGGGCGCCGGGTAGGTGACGCCGAAACGCTGGGCCAACGCGCCGGCGCGGGCGGCCTTGCCGGCGGCCAGCAGGGATTTGGAGGGGACGCAGCCGTAGTTGAGGCAGTCGCCGCCCATTTTGCCCTTTTCCACCAAAATCGTATCCGCCCCCATCTGCTGGGCGCCGGCGATGACGGACAGGCCGGCGGACCCGCCGCCGATAACACAAAGATCGGTCTTGTAACGTTTGCCCATGATGTCTTGCGGCCTCTGCTTGCGTGGTTGTTGGCGTCTGGTTTCTTGCCGGGCGACGCCGATGTCGGACCGCCCGCGCGGTTTGCTGCTGTTTGGGCCGACGCCTGGAAGGCGACAGGGCGCGGTCCGGAATGAAAGGGGGGCTGGCCTAACGGCGCGGCTGTCGCTTGAACTTCTTATAGGCGACCGGCAGCAGCGAGAGCAGAGCCAGGCCCAGTATGGGGGTCATCACATCCCGATTGAAGAGCACCGAGAGATCAGGCGTGCCGCCGCTCTCGAAAATAGCTCCCAGGCCGTTGCCGAGCGACACAAATACGAAAGTTCCCGGAATGATGCCGAGGAAGGTGCCGATAAAATAGGTGCGGGTTTTGACGCCGAGAAAAGCCGGCACGATGTTGACCAGCCAAAAGGGAAAGAGCGGAATCAGTCGCAAGACCAGCAGATAGCTCAAGGCGTTTTCCTGGAAGCCTTCTTCCAGGCGATGCAGCAGATGGCCGACCTTGCTGTGGAAATAGTCGGCAAAGGCGGTGCGCGCCGCCAGGAACACCGCCAGGGAGCCAAGGGTGGCCGCGAAGGTGACCAACAGAGTGCCCTGCAGATTACCGAACAGAAAACCGCCGACCAGGGTCATCAGCGCGCCGCCGGGAATGGAAAAAGCCACCACCAGGCCGTAGACCAGCATAAAGAGAAAGGCTGCGGCGAAGACGTTTTCCTCGACAAAGGCGCTGAGCATTTCCCGATTGGATTTGATGGCGTCGAAGGAAAGGTATTCACCGAAGGACAGCCACAACCCCACGCCGCCCGCAAGCAGAAACAGCAAGGGCAGCAGGCGCGTGAAGGATAGGGTGTTGGCCTTGGAGGAGGCTTGCGTGACGGGCGGTGCTTCGGGGGTCTGGTTGTTTGTCTTTTCCATTACGCTCATTGCCTGCAGACTCACTCGCCATTTTTTTTCAGCGCCGGTTACGGTCGCCGTAAAACCGGTTGCCGTGCCATTTAGGTTGCTGACGCGCTCGGGCTTGGGCTTGTCCGCAAGCCGAAAGTTGATTAGCCCTATGTGGACCGAACCGGCGGCGCAAGCCAGTCACCATCTGGTGAGGCCGGCGCGAGCGGTGGGATTTGACGGTCGGCCCACCGGCCGATTCACGCGGTGGCATCCCCGCCGGCGGGGATGCCGGGGCGCGGTTTTCGCCAAGCCCGTCCCGGTTCGCGCCCGCCGGGACGGGGCGGGGAATCGTCGCCCGGCGCGGTTTTTCGCTGCGGGAGTCGTTGACAGGAGGTAAGCCCCCTTCTATACACGCGCCTCAATGTAGATTTTAGGTATGGAGACAGAGACGTGAAGCGCACGTATCAGCCCAGCGTGCTTGTTCGCAAGCGCCGCCACGGATTTCGCAGCCGCATGGCTACAGTAGGGGGCCGTAAAGTTATTGCGCGCCGCCGCACCAAAGGCCGCAAGCGCCTGTCTGCCTAAGGACGAGCACCATGCCCGAGGTGGGACGGCTGACCAAACGGCCGGAGTTCCTCAGGGCAGCCGGGCGCGGTCGACTCTGGCCAACTCGGGGTCTGGTGTTACAGGCCTACTGCAGACAACCGCACGAGACGCCTGCTAAGTTGACGTCCTTTGTTCGGGTGAACAAGGACGAAACGGGCGCGCAATCCGGCACGACAGACGCTTACCCGGAAACCGAGACGACCGGCTCTGCTGCACAGCAGGCGCGGGTTGGTTTCACGGCCAGCAAGAAAGTCGGTTCCGCCGTCGCCCGCAACCGCGCGCGGCGGCGTTTGCGTGCCGTGGCGGCGGAAGTTTTACCGCGCCTCGGCTTGGCCGGCACCGACTATGTGCTGATCGCCCGGGCGGGCACCCTGACCCGGGACTATGGCGACCTGACCCGGGACCTGTTGAAGGCGTTGGAGATTGTCGGCCTGCCTGAAGAGGTCTATCAAGATCGCCAGCGCAAGACGCGCCGGCCCGTGCGCGCCGGAAATCGCGGTCGCAAGCCGGGCCCGGGCGGAAAAGAACGCGGGAAAGAAGGCGGCCGTGCGAAGCCGCCTTTGCGGAAGGCCAAAACGGGAGAAAGGACGGCGCAATGACGATTTATGCCCGGACAATGCTCTGGCTGGCTTCGCTGGCGTGGGGACTGGTGCGTGGGCTGGAGCGTCTGCTGGTCTTTTTGTTGGTTGTCCTGGTGCAGGTCTATCGCTACGCGCTTTCCCCCTTGTTGCCCAAAAACTGCCGCTATGAACCCAGTTGCTCGGCCTATGCGCTGACCGCGCTGCGCCGCCACGGTCCCCTGAAGGGGGGCTGGCTGGCTGTTTCGCGAATTTTCCGCTGCCATCCTTGGGGGCGCTGGGGGTATGATCCCGTACCTCCGGTCTCCTCGTCTCGGCAAGGACCTGTTTCCGGGTCTGTTTCCGCTCCCCAACAATCCGCCGATAAAACCGCCCGCGACCGAAAACACCGCAGCGCTTGCTGCGGCACCCACCCTTAGAGCAACCGCGCGTCCAAGGGGACGTATGCTGGTTGCTCTAGCTTGTAAAAATCGATCAGTTTACCAACGTTAGCGCGACTTTATATTTAGCGTTGTTTGATCAAGTTCCGCTGGAGCCACTCTGCGTAATGGAACAGAAAAACCTAATTCTGGCGATTGTCGCCTCCTTGGCCATTTTGCTGGGTTATGAATATTTTATCGCCCAGCCACAGCGCGACAGCGTGGCGCAGCAGCAGGCGGCCCAGCAGCAACTCGCCCAGTCGAGCGAGACGATCCCCTCGACCGCGCCGGGTGGCGCCGTGCCGCTGCTTGGCCAGCCGGGCGAGGGGGCAAAGACCGCCGGGCTCACCCGCGAGGCCGCCATCGCTGGACCACGGGTGAGTATTGAAACGCCAACCATTCGCGGCTCGATTTCCTTGAAGGGCGGGCGGATCGATGACGTGGTGCTGACCCAGTACCGCGAAACCATCGACCCGACCAGTCCGGAAATCGTCATGTTTTCGCCGAACGGCGCGCCCCAACCCTACTTCGCCGACTTCGGTTGGACCGGTGCGGAAACCTCGCTGCTCTTGCCCTCGGCGGACAGTCTTTGGCAGGCCGACCGCACCCGCTTGACCCCGGACCAGCCGGTCACCCTGACCTGGGACAATGGCCAGGGACTGCTGTTCAAGCGGATCTACAAGGTGGACGAGAACTATATGTTCACCGTTTCCCAGTCGGTCGAAAACAATTCGTCGCAAGCCATCTCGATCTCGCCCTACGGTTTGGTGTCGCGCACCGGCACGCCCGAAACCCGGGGCTTCTACATCCTGCATGAAGGCATGATCGGGGTGTTCGACGAAAAGCTGAAGGAAGTGAAATACTCCAAGCTGGAGGATGACGGCACGGTGTCGGCCGAGTCGCTTGGCGGCTGGATGGGCATCACCGACAAATACTGGATGGCGACGCTGATTCCCGACCAAACCAGCACGGTGAATGCGCGGTTCGTCGCGTCGAAAAGCGGCGGCAAGCAGAAATACCAGGCCGACTATCTCTATGGCGCCCTGACCATCCCGGCGGGTGGGGCAACGGAAGTGACCAACCGGCTTTTCGCCGGCGCCAAGCAGGTCAACCTGATTGACGACTATGCCGAGGAATATTCCATCCCCCGTTTCGACCGGGCGGTGGACTTCGGCTGGTTCTACTTCCTGACCAAGCCGATTTTTGTCGCCCTGCACTGGCTGAATTCGGTGGTCGGCAACTTCGGCATTTCGATCCTGATCTTGACCGTATTCATCAAGGCGCTGTTCTTCCCCTTGGCCAACAAGTCCTACAAGTCGATGGCCAAGATGCGCAAATTGCAGCCGCAAATGCTGGTTTTGCGCGAACAGTTTGGCGACGACAAGCAGCGCCTGAATCAAGAGATGATGGCGCTGTATAAGAAGGAAGGCGCCAACCCGGTGTCGGGCTGTCTGCCGGTGGTGGTCCAGATCCCGGTGTTTTTCTCGCTCTATAAGGTGCTGTTCGTCACCATCGAAATGCGACAAGCGCCGTTTTTCGGCTGGATCCAGGACCTGTCCGCCCCCGACCCAACCAGCATCATCAATCTGTTTGGATTGCTGCCCTTTACCGTTCCCGACCTTGGCCCGTTAAACCTGATCAATCTCGGCGTCTGGCCGCTGCTGATGGGCATTTCCATGTTTGTGCAGCAGCGCTTGAACCCCCAGCCTACCGATGAGATACAGGCCAAGGTCTTCATGTTCATGCCGATCATCTTTACCTTCCTGTTGGCCAACTTCCCGGCGGGTCTGGTGATCTACTGGACTTGGAACAATACGCTCTCGGTCCTGCAGCAGGCGACGATCATGAAGCGCCAGGGGGTTCCCATCGGACGCCAGGCGCAGGCTACCGCAGCCGTGAAAAAGCCCGATCCCAAGGCCGGAACCCACGCGCCAAAGAAGCCGGCCAAGGATGAGACCGAGGACGCCGGTGGCTCCAAGGCCTCGCGCCGGAACAAGAAAAAGCCGAGCGCTTGATTGCGCGCGCCGCTCCTTTCCCGCCGCCGCTGATCCCGGCGGTGGGGATCGAAGGCGGGGGTGATCGACGGACAAAAAAGCGCTTTGCGCGCCGACTCTAGGAAAAGGGGCCGCGAGGCTCCTTTTCGCTGTGGTCGGCGCGTCAGCTTGATCGGCTGGAGCCGCGCCGACCGCCAGCGGCCGGTGGCGAGACGTTGAGGCAGAAAAGAAAGGCAGGGTCCGCGATGGCTGATGAAAACATCCCGGAAGACGACACGCCGGCGCCAGGAAGGGATGATGCCGCCGTCGAGCAGCAGGCGGATCCCGAGCTGAAGGTGACGCAGGGCAGTGATCTGAGCGACGGGTCGGGGCAAAATCCCAGTGAGGGTCTTAACCTGTCGGCGGGGAAGCGACTGTTTTCCGGCAGCTGCGAGTTTCTGCTCTCGGCCGCCACGCCCGACCAGGTTCCGGCGTCGATCCTGCCGGAGATCGCCTTTGCCGGCCGCTCCAACGTCGGCAAGTCCTCGCTGGTCAACGCGCTGACCGGGCGCAAGACCTTGGCGCGCACCTCCAACACGCCGGGGCGCACCCAACTGCTCAACTTTTTTGAGGTGGGCGACCGGCTGATGATCGTCGACTTGCCGGGCTATGGCTTCGCCCAGGCCCCGAAGAAGGATGTGGAGGCCTGGACCCGGCGGACCCGCTCCTATCTCAAGGGCCGCCCTCAGTTGCGCCGCGTGCTGTTGCTGATCGATTCTCGCCACGGTCTGAAGACGGTGGATCGGGAGATTATGGCGGAGCTGGACAAGGCTGCTGTGTCCTATCAGATCATCCTGACCAAGATCGACAAGATCAAGCAGGGCGCGCTGCGTGAACTGATGACGCAGACAACCGAGGAACTGAAGCGCCATGTGGCGGCTCATCCGATCATCCTGCCGACCTCGGCGGCCAAAGCGCTCGGGATCGCCGAGTTGCGGGCGCATTTGAGCAGCTTGACGCTGACCTAAGCGCTGGCCCGGGGCGACGGCGGCGCGGCAAAAGCTTTTGCCGCCGCGCCGATTTTCGGCTGTAAAGGGTGCGGGAGTGTGATCGACTGACAAAGCAGCGCTGGGCGCTTCGTCTCTGTCGTCACGCGCCCGCCAATCGACCAATCGGCGGCGGATTGGTTGAATGACGCAAAGAAACGTGAAGCAAAAAGACCGGAGCTGCGCCGCGCTTAGCCAAAAGCCGGGGAACTCCGGAAAATCAACCCAAGCTGTAAACAAGCGACGCCGAGCGGGGCTGAGCGGTCAAGCAGTTGGATTTTGTGCGCAAGGACAAGGCGGGGTGACATGGTGACTATCCGGAAGAATATCTCTGAGACGAAGAATTGGCTGCGCGCGGCCCGGACCATTACGGAAGCCTTGCCCTATATGCGCCGCTATGCCGGTAAGAACCTGGTGATTAAGTTCGGCGGTCACGCCATGGTCGACGACGAGTTGTCGAAGATCTTCGCGCAAGACGTGGTGCTGGCAAAGCAGGTCGGGATCAATCCCATCGTGGTGCATGGCGGCGGGCCGCAAATCGGCGCGATGCTGAGCAAGCTGAACGTGGTCAGCGAATTCATCGACGGCCTGCGAGTGACCGACGCTGCCACCGTTGAAGTGGTGGAGATGGTTTTGTCGGGCAGGATCAACAAGTCCATCGTGTCGGCGATCAACGCCGCCGGCGGCTCGGCCATCGGGCTGTCGGGCAAGGACGGCAAGCTGATCCAGGCGCGCAAGCTGCGGCGGGTCAAGCGGGACCCGGAAAGCAATATCGAGAAGATCCTGGATCTGGGTTTTGTCGGCGAGCCGGAGACGGTCAACCCCCAGGTGATCAACACGGTGGAGGAAGCCGGCATGATCCCGGTTATCGCCCCGGTCGGCATCGGCGCGCATGGCGAGACCTACAACATCAACGCCGATACGGTCGCTGGCGCCATTGCTTCGGCCACCGGCGCGGCGCGGCTGCTGCTGCTGACCGACGTGCCCGGCGTGATGGACAAGCAAGGCGAACTGCTCACCGACTTGAAGGTATCGGAAGTGCGCAAGCTGATGGCCGACGGCACCATTACCGGCGGCATGATTCCCAAGCTGGAAACCTGCATCAACGCAGTTGAGGGTGGCGCCGAGGCGGCGATCATCCTGGACGGCCGGGTGCCCCATGGCCTGCTGCTGGAAATTTTCACCGATCGCGGCGTCGGGACGCTGGTTCGACGCGACTGACGGTCGGTCGGTTGCCGCTGGATGATCCGCTCTAGGCGGCGCGCAGCCGCTCCAAGCAGTGCCGCAACAGTTCGGCATTGTCGTCAAACCGCCCGCTGACATGCCCCGGCTTGTCGGCTTTCCGCCAGATCACCAGCACCAATCGGCGGGGGTCTGGTGGGGCCGCGGTCGCCACGCTTTGCGCCAGCAGGCTGATGTCGTCGCACCGCAGCGTGAAGGCGGCGCCGTCGCGCAGGCCGGTTTGCAGCTTGCCCAGCAGCCCGTCCGGCAGGGCCGCGCCGGCTGTGGCCAGCGCCCGACAGCGCGGCCCGGGGGGCGGGCAGGCTTCCAACAGCTGTGCGCCCGCCAGGTCCAGGCTGCCGACCAGCCCCCGCAGCATCACATCCGCCAGCAGATCCAGGTCCAGCCCCTTGGTCAGCAGATCGGTCAGGGTGTGGTTGAAGTGAACCTTGCGGCGCGCCCGCGCCAGCTCGCCGCGCAGGGCGTCGCGCTGGGCCCGCTCAAAGGTAATGTCCCGGCCCAGCAGAACCACCGCCGCGCCGCCGTCCCAAGGCATCACCGTCAAATCCAGCACAGCGCCCGGCTGGTCTTGGCCGCCGGGGCGGAAGGGCGAAAATTGCGCCGGCCGTCCGTTGAAGGCCCCCTCAACGGCGGCGCGGAGCTGGGGAGAATCGGGACCTTGCAGCAACGCCGCTAGCGCTTTTCCCGCCGGGTTGCAATAGAGCACGGTCCGATTCGGGCCGACCACGACCAGGGAACCGGAGAAATGCTCGAACGGCCCCCCGGGCAGCAGCATTTGCGCCTCGCTCAGACTGTCGGGAATAAACGATGTGTTTTCAAGCACCTGAACATCAACCTAGCTCTACTCTTTTGGTCATGCAGCCCCTTGATCCCGTCACAACCCTCGCCCTGGGGCGGCGGTTGAACGGAGGGTTCTCGAGGGGACGCGCTGTCGCCGGCCCGGCCAACTTGCAACCGCGCGGCGGCGGAACAGACCCGCGTGACCCGCAAGGCCGACAGCGGATCACTTTCCTAGCTTCCCGCCACAGGCGCAAGAGGGGGTGGACGCTTTTCCGAGTTAAGAAAAAAATCTTATCAATAAGGCCGCGCCAATCTACCTAAAATAGATTTCGGGCCAGCTTAATCTTAATTCGGGGGGCTGTCGAGAGACGGCCGAGGTTAACCGCTTGGGCTGATTGGCGGGGCGGGCGATTGGGATCGGGAAGTGCTGATCGCTGCGGTAACTGCTGTTCCGCGGCGGCCCCTAGAGTCGGATCGGTATAAGTGGCATCATTCTGCCGTCCTGGGTCGCCGTGACCCAGCTTCGAAACATCTGATTGGCGGGCCGGACGGCGGCAGCGAAGCGCCGGGGGCTGCTTTTCAAGTTGATCGTCGGCGCGCCCCGCACGGGAGGCTATCGCGGCTTGGGATCGGCCTCCGCCACCTTGGGAGAGAATATGCAAGACAAGACGAAGCCGGGTCGCTCGACCCTCGAGCGCAAGATTCCCGGGCCCAACAGCGCCGGTATCCGCGACTTCGATATCAACAACTTTGACACTTGGGTTTTTGATCTCGACGGCACGCTCTATTCGGAAGACAGCGGCATCCTGGAACAGTTGCGCGACCGCATGGTCGGCTATGTCGTGCAGCACTTCGGCCTGCCGGAGGAAACCGCCCTGTCCCATCTGCGCGATCTGCTGCACAAACATGGCTCAAGCCTGCTGGCCTTGAAGACCTTGGGGGACTTTGAACCCGCCGACTATGTGGCCCATGTCTGCAACGTCGAGGTCGGCCATCTGCCCTACAACTCGGCGCTGGACGAGGCGCTGGAGGCCTTGCCCGGGCGCAAGGTGATTTTCACCAACGCCAACACCGGCCACGCGGAGCGGGTGCTGGCGCAACTGCGGCTGACCCGGCATTTCGATGGAATTTATGATGTGACCGCCGGCGGCTATATGCCCAAGCCCCAACCCCAGACCTATGATCGTTTTCTGGCGTTGCACGACATCGATCCCAGGCGGGCGATTTTTTTTGAGGACACCGAGATCAATCTCAAACCGGCGATGGAACGGGGGATGACCTCGGTGTGGATCACCACCCCGGGCCATCGCCATGAAGCGCGCCAGGAACAGGCCGATTTCGTCCACCATCGGGCCTATGATCTGGCCGCTTGGCTGCGCGCCCGGCTGTAGCCTTCGGTTGGGTCCGACGTCCGGTCGCGGAGGGGTGCGGGCGACGCCGCGGCACCTCGGCCAGCCGGGGCTGTTGCTGGATTGTCCCGATAAAGACGAAAAGCCCGGCGCTGTTTGCCAATTATGGCGCGTTCAGTGCAGCAATGACCGCCTCTGCAATTGACCTGATGGACGGCCTGTCGCATCTTCGCCGCCGAAATGACGACAAACGGCTTGTTGGGTGCGACGGATTTCTCGCGCGGCGGATTTGTTCGGCGCGGCCGTCAGGAACCAGGCAAGACCACTCTGGGAAGGGACCCCGATGACTGATGCCCTGAAGACCACTGTTGAGGCGGCCTGGGAAGAGCGGGACAAGGTATCGCTCGACACCCGCGGCGCGGTGCGCGCGGCCGTTAACGATGCGCTCAACGGCCTGGACGACGGCCGTTACCGTGTCGCCGAGAAGGGCGCGGACGGCAACTGGACGGTGAATCAGTGGCTGAAAAAAGCCGTGCTGCTTTCCTTCCGGCTCAACGACATGCGGGTTCTGCCCGGTGGACCGCGCGACGCCGTTGCCGGTGAATCGGCCTGGTTCGACAAGGTTCCCAGCAAGTTCGCCGGCTGGGACGAGGCCCGCTTTCGCGCCGCCGGCTTTCGCGCGGTGCCGAACTGCACCGTGCGCCACAGCGCCTACATCGCCCCCGGCGTGGTGCTGATGCCCTCGTTCGTCAACCTGGGCGCCTATGTGGACCGGGGGAGCATGGTCGATACCTGGGCCACCGTGGGGTCCTGCGCGCAGATCGGCAAGAACGTGCACCTGTCGGGCGGTGTGGGCATTGGCGGCGTGTTGGAGCCGCTGCAGGCCGGCCCGGTGATTATTGAAGACAACTGCTTCATCGGCGCCCGGTCCGAAGTGGTGGAAGGGGTGGTCGTGCGCGAAGGCTCGGTGCTTTCCATGGGGGTGTTCATCAGCGCCACCTCGAAGATCGTCGACCGCAACACCGGAGAGGTTTTTGTCGGTGAAGTGCCGCCCTATTCGGTGGTGGTCCCGGGCAGTCTGCCGGGCAAGCCGCTGCCCGACGGCACGCCGGGCCCCAGCCTGTCCTGCGCCGTGATCGTCAAGCGGGTCGATGCGCAAACCCGCTCCAAGACATCGGTCAACGACCTGCTGCGCGATTAGAGTCGGAGCGGTTTAACGGGACTGGCGACGCGCGCCCGGTCGAACCGTGATTTGGCCGCCGATTGGTCGATCCCCGCTCGGGCGCAAAGAAGCGCGTCGCGCGGCTTGGAAATCGGCCGCCGAGCCGTTACAAGAGAGCCGTTCCCTATTGGGGGCGGCTCTTTCTTTTTCCAAGGTGTGACCCCGCCATGCGTGATGTAGCAATCCAGCCTCTTGATCCTGTGGACCTGACCCAACGGTTGATCCGCTGTCCCTCCGTCACGCCGATCGAAGGGGGCGCGCTGGACCTGCTGCAGACCGAGTTGGAAAAGCTCGGCTTTGTCTGCCATCGCTTGCCCTTCGCCGAAGCCGGCACCGAAACGGTGGACAACCTCTATGCCCGTCTGGGCAGCGAAAGTCCGAACTTCTGCTTTGCCGGTCATAGCGATGTGGTGCCGGTGGGCGATGAAGCGGCCTGGAGCGCCGGGCCCTTTGACGGGGAGATCCAGGACGGCTGGCTGTTCGGCCGGGGCGCCGCCGACATGAAGGGGGCGGTGGCCGCCTTTGTCGCCGCCGCCTCGCGCTATCTGGCCGCCGAGGGCTGCCCGACCGGGTCGCTTTCGCTGCTGATCACCGGTGACGAGGAAGGCCCTTCGGTCAACGGCACCAAAAAAATGTTGCAGTGGTTGGCGGCGCGGGGCGAAAAGCTCGATCACTGCCTGGTGGGCGAGCCGACCAACCCGCAAGACCTGGGGGATATGATCAAGATCGGCCGGCGCGGGTCGCTCACCGGCTGGCTGACGGTCAAGGGCGTGCAGGGGCACACCGCCTACCCTCATCTGGCCGATAACCCAATTCACCATCTGTTGCCCATGCTCAGCGCGTTGACCGCCGCGCCTCTGGACGCGGGCACGGAGCATTTTCAGCCCTCGACGCTGCAGATTTCCTCGATCGACGTGGGCAACAGCGCTACCAATGTCATTCCGGCGCGCGCCAGGGCGGCGTTCAACATCCGCTTCAATGACAGCCACAGCGGCGCCAGCCTGGACAGATGGCTGCGCAAGACCTTCGACAAGGTGGGCGCGGCCTATGAACTGGAGGTGCAAATCTCCGGCGAATCCTTCCTCTGTCTGCCCGGCCGGTTGAGCGATCTGATCGCGACGGCGATTGAGGAAACCACCGGCCGCACCCCGGCGCTGTCCACCACCGGCGGCACCTCCGACGCCCGCTTCATTAAGGACCATGCCCAGGTGGCTGAGTTTGGTCTGGTCGGCCAAACCATGCACCAGGTCGACGAGCGCATCCCGGTGGGTGATTTGGAACTGCTGACGCAGATCTATCACAAGGTGATCCAGGGCTATTTCAAATAGCGTCCTTGCCGGGGTGACGCGGCGCCCTATCCGGGGCCCTGGCGCATGTTGTCCGGCAGGAAGGTGGCGATATCGGGGAAAATCACCAGCAGCGCCACCATGACCACCATCAGCAGGAACATCGGCACGGCGGTCTTGGCGATATAGTTGATTTCGTGTTTGGTCAGTCCCTGGAGGACGAAGAGATTGAAGCCGATCGGCGGGGTGATCTGGGCCATTTCCACCACCACGACGATGAAAATGCCAAACCAGATGACGTCAATGCCGGCCTGTCGAATCATCGGTTCGACGACCGCCATGGTCAGCACCACCGAAGAAATTCCGTCCAGGAAACAGCCGATGACGATGTAAAACAGCGTCAAGGCGATGATCAGCGTGATCGGGGTGAGCTCCAGCGACGCGATCCAGGCCGCCAGGGTGCGCGGCAGTCCGGTGAAGCCCATGGCCAGCGATAGGAAGGCGGCCCCCATGAGGATCAAGGCGATCATGGCGGAGGTCCGAGTGGCCCCCAGCAGCGACTGGCTGAAGCTCTCCCAGGTCAAGGAGCGCTGCGCCCCGGCCAGGAGCAGCGCGCCAATCACCCCGAAAGCCGCGGCCTCGGTCGCGGTGGCGAAGCCCAGGTACATCGAGCCGATGACCAGCAGCACCAGCAGGGCCACGGGGATCAAAAACAGCGACGCCTTCAGCTTTTCCAACAGGGTGGTCTTGGGTTCGGGAGGCGGAACCTGTTCGGGCTTGAGAAGCGACCAGATGGCGATGTAGCCCATGAACAGCGTCGCCAGCACCAGACCCGGCAGAATGCCCGCCAGGAACAGCTTGGAAATCGACTCGTTGATGGTGACCCCGTAGACAATCAAGGTCAGGGACGGTGGGATCATCAGCCCCAGGGTGGCCGCCCCGGCCAGGGTTCCGATGATCAGATGTTCGGGATAACCGCGCTTGCGTAACTCGGGGATCGACATCTTGCCGACCGTGGTGAGGGTCGCGGCGG
Source organism: uncultured Rhodovibrionaceae bacterium (assembly GCA_963976695.1). GTDB lineage: Bacteria > Pseudomonadota > Alphaproteobacteria > Kiloniellales > DSM-21159 > CAXBMB01. The sequence goes on along the minus strand of CAXBMB010000008.1, from coordinate 27,096 downwards.
AGGAGCCCGAGACGGCGGCGAAAATCGTGCAGCCGACGATGTTGGTATGCAGGAGCCGTCCCGGCAGCTTGTCCATCCAGGGGGTCAGCCCCTTGAACATGTCTTCCGACAGGCGCGTTCGAAAGAGGATCTCGCCCATCCAAATGAAGAGCGGTAGCGCGGTCAGGGTCCAACTGGAAGACGAGCTCCAGATGGTGGTGATCATCGCGTCACCGGCCGGACGGGTGGTGAAAAGCTCCATGCCGACCCAGGCCACGCCCATCAAGGCGAGGCCGACCCAGACGCCGGTTCCCAGCAGCAGAAAAAGTACGAACAGGAAGATGCCGGTCAGGGCCAACTGTTCCATGACGGGTTCCTATTCTATGTGATGGTCTTCGGCCGCCGCGTCACCCAGATCGGGCAGGCGGCCATAAAGCAGACGGATGAAGTGGTCGAGCAGCGCGATTGCCAACACCGTGGTGCCGGCGGCCATGGGCAACTGCGGGATCCAAAGCGGCCAGGCGTCCTGGCCTTGCGAAATGTCATTCCACTTGTAGGAGCCGTAAGTCGCCTTGATGGCGAAGTAGGCGAATAGCACCGCCAGGAGGCTGGCAATGCCGAAACACCAGATTTCGGCCCAGCGGCGGTGGTCCCCCAGATGAGTCAGCAGCAGGTTGACCCGAATGTGGGCGCCGTGATTGAGGGTGTAGGCCAGGGCGAAAAACGACGCCGCCGCCATGCTGTAGCCGGCATAGTTGGTGGAGCCGGGAAAGACCAGGCCGCTCCAGCGAAAGATCATCTGGGCCGCGATGATCGCCAACATCAGCACCAGATTGACGGCTGCGAGCATTCCGCAAAAAAAATAGAGGCGATCCAACTGTTTGCGGATTACCTGCGCGGCGCCGGCCATGACGCAGACTCCCTTTGTTTGTCCATCCGGATCGGCCGCGCCGCGGGAGCCAAGGCGGCCGAAACGGACGGCGGCGGAGAAAGGAACGGCGGCGTTCCGATGGTCCAAGCGCGCTGCGCGCCAGACCGGTCTCGCCGAAACGCCGCCTGTTTCGTCGGCGGTCCTAGTTCATCGCCTTGTAGGCGTCGATGATGGTTTTGCCTTCGGCGCCGGCGTTTTCCATCCATTCGCTGGACATGGTCGCGCCAATGGCCTGCAGGTCGCTCAACAGCTTGCCCTTGGCTTCGACAATGGTCATGCCGTTGGCGGCCAACTGGCCGACGTACCAATCGGTGAGCTGTTCGGCGCGCGCCGTTCCGGCCAGTTCGGCCATCGAGGCCAGGGCCATAACGATGTTCTGGGTGCTCTCGTCGAGATCGTTCCAGGCGTCCTTGTTGACGAAAACATAGTTGCGCGGCAACCAGGCCTTCACGTCATAGAAGTAGCTGAGCTGTTCCCAGACCTTTTTGTCGTAGCCGGTGGAGCCGGAGGAGATAAAGGAATCCGCAACGCCGGTGGCCAGGGCCTGGCTCAGTTCGGCCGCTTCAATCTGCACCGGCAGCATGCCGGCAAGCTCGGCCAGACGCGCTGTGGCGGCATTGTAAGAGCGGAACTTGATGCCCTTCATGTCGGCGGTGGAATTGACTTCCTTTTTGAAGTAGAGCCCTTGCGGCGGCCAGGGAACAGAGTACAGCAGCACCAGATTCTGCTCGGCCAGAATCTTCTCGATGGTGGGGCGCGAGGCTTTCCAGAGCTTGTCCGATTCGGCGAAGGAGGTGGCCAGGAAGGGCACGGAGTCGACGCCGAAGATCGGGTTTTCGTTCTGGTGCGCGGACAGCAGACGTTCGCCAATCGGGGCCTGGCCGGTTTGCACCGCGCGCTTGATTTCGTTGCCCTTGAAAAGCGACCCGCCGCCGTGCACGACGATTTCCAACTCACCGCCGGTCGCCTTGGTCACCGCGTCGGCGAAGGCCTTGCCGTTTTGGGTATGGAAGTTTCCGTCGGCATAGGCCATGGGCATGTCCCATGTCACCACGGACTCGGCAGATGCGGCGGATATCCCGACGGCGCCGGCGAGGATTGCGGCCACGGCGGTGGCGGAGCTTTTCATCCAGTTCTTAACCATTTTGCCAATCCCTGTTCTGGTTTCGTTAGACGGTTTCGTTTGCACGCTAGTGATCCGCCTTTTATTCGAGGCGAAGAGTCTTGCCCTAAAATCGCTCCGGGCGATAGGGGGAAAAATCGAAACTCCGGTCTTGTCCGGTCATCGCCTCGGCGAGCAGGCGTCCGGTTTTCGGCCCCGCCGTCAGGCCCACGTGGTGATGGCCGAAGGCGAGATAGAGGTTGGGGTGGCGCTGGGTTGGCCCCAACACCGGCAGGCTGTCGCTGGGCGCCGGCCGATGGCCCATCCATGCGCTGTAGGAAGCAAAGTCGAGACCCGGAAACAGCACCTTGGCGCGCCGCAGGAGAAGGTCGATCGGGGCCTTGCTGGGGCCGGCCGTCAAGCCGCCGAATTCAACCAGCCCGGCAAGGCGCAGTCCCGACGTCATCGGCGTGACGACAAACTTGCTGTCGGCGATCATCAGCGGATGCCGAACCGTTACCGAGGGTTGACTGAGTTGAATGTGGTAACCGCGCTCGCTTTCCAGCCGGATCTTGATGCCCAGCGGACGCAACAGCTCGGCCGACCAGGCCCCTGCCGCGATCACCAGCTTGTCGGCGTGGATCGCCCCACCCGACGCGCCGCCCTTGGTGGTGACGCCGCAAAGCCGGCCGTCCGGCTGCTGGTCTTGGCGCAGAAAGCCGGTGACCTCTTCTTGGTGGAGGACGCCGCCCAGGGTCTGGAACGCCTGGGCCAGTTCCTTCACATAGCGGTCGGGTAGGTCGATGTAGCCGTGCTGGTCGGTCAGCGCGACAAGGCAGCGATACAGCGGGTTGATATCGGGCTCGAGGGCGCGGGCTGCCTGACCCTCGTGCAGTTCCCAGCCAATACCCAGGTCGGCGCGCAGTTGCCAGCCGTAGGCGTCGCTGTCGAAGGCGGCGCGGTCGCGATAGACGAAAAGATATTTTGACGGATGGATCGACGCCGCGGCGGCGGTGCCGACGGCCAAGGCCCGGTGTTCGTCCAGGCTGTCGCCGATCAGCGGGAACAGATGCCGGGCGATGTGCTGCACCTTCGCGGGGTCACAGTGGCTGAGGTAGTCTTTCAGCCAGGGCAGCAAGCGGGGCAGATAGGACCAGCGCAGAAACAGCGCGCCGTCCTTGTCCAGCAGCATGCGCGGCGCCTTTTTCCATAGACCGGGCGTGGTTACCGGCACCACCGAGGAGGCCGCCAGGATCGCCCCGTTGCCGAACGTCGCCCCCCCGTCGCCCGGCGCTGCCCGGTCAACCAGGGCGACACGCAGGCCGCGGCGCTGCAGTTGCAGCGCGCTGGCGACGCCGATCATACCGGCGCCGACCACCAGGGCGTCGTAGCGCCCGGTGCCGGGGTTGGTTTGGTGAGGGGTTGCGACCATGGTTGCCTGTCTCTGTTCCAGCTTTTTTACCGGTTTGCGCGCCCCGTTCGGCGCGGCTTTGTCAGCCGAACACCGGCTAGGCGATCCACTCGCTGACCGGCGCCTGGGCGTCCTGCAGCGGTTGGGCGATCACATCCACCAGGGTTGGCCCTGCGTGCTCGGTCGCCGCCGCCAGAACCCTGGGCAGGTCGTCGGGATCCTCCACCCGCCAGGATTTGATACCATAGGCGGCCGCCACGGCGGCATGATCCGTGCGGGAGAAGTCGACCGAGAAATAGCGTTCCTCAAAACCGGTTTTCTGTCCGGCCTTGATCCAGCCGTACACCGCGTTGGAGAAGACCAGAAAGGTGATCGGCAACTGCTTGCGCGCCACGGTTTCCAATTCGCCGGCGGTAAAGCCGAACGAGCCATCCCCCATGACCGCGACGGTCTTGGCGCCGGGCCGGGCGTAGTGCGCCCCCATGGCGGCGGAAAGCGAGTAGCCCAGGGCGCCGTGGGCGCGGTTGGAAATAAAGCGGCGGCCGGGCTGGTCGAAGTTATAAAACCCGGCGAAGTAGGGGCAGGGCGTGCCGGGGTCGGCGACAATGATCGAATCACTGGGCAGCAGCCGGTTGAGTTCGCGCACCACCCGCTCCGGTCGGATCGGGGTTTGGCTGCTGGCTGCCAGGGCGTTGAAGGCGCTGAATTTTTCCTGCTTGGCCGCCGCCACGCGGGTTCGGCCGCCAAAGTCCGCCGTCAGATCCTGGTTTTCCGCCAGCAGGCGGTTGAGGGCGGAAAGCGACAGCTGCAGGTCGCCGACCACCGCCACGGCGGTTTGATAGGCCGCCGAGATCACCTGCGGGTCGCTGTCGAAATGCACCGCCGGCACGCCCGGCCCGGGAAAGCGCCAGCGCTCGGTGGTCACCGACCCGGCCCGGCAGCCGAGAAAGACGACCAGATCGGCCTCTTCCACCACCTGGCGGGTCGCCGGCACGCCGCCGTTGGAGCCCACCACCCCCAGGCAGTTGGGGTGGCTGTCGGCCAGCGATCCCTGGCCGCTGATGGTGGTGGCCACGGTGAGATTGAGGCGGGTCGCCAGCTTGTCCAGTTCGCCTTCCGCGCCGGAAAGAACCACCCCGCCGCCGCAGATCACCACCGGGTTCTTGGCGGCGAGCAGCGCATCAAGCGCCGCTTCCACCGCCAGCGGGTCGCCGCCGCTGCGCCAGGCCGGATAGCGGCTCAGTTCCGGCTGCGCCCAGATGTCCTGCGGATCGACGGCGGCCTTTTGTACGTCATAGGGCAAGCAGAGATGGGCGGAACCTGGCCGGCCGGTGGTCATGGCCCGAAAGGCGGAGCGAACCATGTTGGGCAGCAGCTCGGCCCGATCGATCACCCCGTTCCATTTGGTCAAGGGCTGGAACAGCGCCTTTTGATCCAGCTCGGTCAGGGGGTAGCGCCCGCGCGACGACACCGCGACATCGGTGGTGATGGCCAGGATCGGCACGGAGGAATCATTGGCTTCGATCAGCCCCGGCGCGATGTAGGTCGCCCCGCCGCCGCTGGGTCCCTCGCAGACTCCGACCTTGCCGCTGATCCGGGCGTAGCCGTCGGCCATATAGGCGGCGCAGCGCTCGTCGCGGGTCAGGATGTGCGTCATGCCGTGGTCCAGGCGATGCAGCGCGTCATAGAAGGGCAAGGAGGTGTCGCCGCAGAGGCCGAAAATATGGCTGACGCCGTGGTGCTGTAACAGGCGGACCAAGGCTTCGGCGCCGGTCATGTCATTGCCGCTCATTGGGGGGCTTCCTGGCTGGACGCGCTGGACTTGCGGCGCGTCGGGTTGGGACAGAGGCGGGCGTTTGGTCATCAACAGGGGGGAAACGCCGACCTGAATATAATTCTGCATACAATTTTGTATTTTGTTTATCTTGTCAAGTGCCTTAAAAGGAGGCAAGTAGAAGCAGCGGCGGCGCGGCATCAGCCCGGCGCGAAGCGGGATGAAGAAGCGGTATGAAAGCGACAGGCAGTTGACGTTGCAGAGCGACACCCAAGCCACCGAAAGCCAGGTTGACCGGCTCTACAGATCCGTGAAAAGCATGGCGGTGGCGTTTGACCTAAAGCCCGGGGAGCGGGTGAACGAGGTGACCTTGGCCAAGTCGCTGGGGGCCAGCCGCACGCCGCTGCGCGAGGCCCTGAACCGGCTGACCTCGGAGGGCCTGCTGGTGTTTGAGCAGGGCCGGGGATTTTTTTGCCGCCAACTCGACCCCAAGGAGGTTTTCGACCTGTACCAGACCCGCGTGGCGCTGGAAGAGGCCGCCGTTCGCCTGGCCTGCGCGAGGATCAGCGATGCGGCCCTGGATGAGTTGGAGGCCTTTCTCCATCGCACCAGGTCAGCGCCGGAAGGGCGCGACCCGCGGGTACTGGTCGACTATGACGAGTTTTTTCACGAGCAGTTGGTCCGGGCCAGCGGCAACGCGGAAATGCTGCGGATCCTGCGCAATCTCAACACCCGCATTCGTTTTGTTCGGTGGATTGATATGGAGCAGCGGCGCGAGAAAACCCAGGCCGAACACCGCGCGCTTCTGGCGGCCTTGCGACAGCGCGACGCCGAGGCGGCGGTGGCGCTGTTGCGCGGCCACATCGAAAAGCGCCTGGACCAGATCACCCTCGCCGTGCGGGAAGGCTTTTCCCGCCTTTATGTTCCAACCCCGCCCCATTGACTCTCTTCCTCATCGCCGCCGTGTTTGGTGAGCAAGCCGTTCGAGAAAAGGTGTTCCCATGTCATCATCACCTCCGTCCGCCAGCACACCCGCGCCTGTTTCCGCCGCCGCCGGCCTGGACCCGAAAATCGCCCCGCAAATCGCCAGAGGCGGCAAGACCCTGTATGGCGCGGCGGTCGGAATCCTGATGTTGGAGACCCGTTTTCCGCGCATTCCCGGCGATATCGGCAATGCGCAAACCTGGCCCTTTCCGGTGCTCTACCGGGTGGTGCGGGGGGCCTCGCCCGACAAGGTGGTGCGCCAGGGCGCGGTGGGGTTGCGCGACGCCTTCGTGGCGGCGGCGCGCGAGTTGGTCGCCGATGGGGTCGACGGCATCACCACCAACTGTGGTTTTCTATCGCTGTTTCAGGACGAGTTGGCCCAGGCCTGCGGCGTGCCGGTGGCGACATCGTCGCTGATGCAGGCGCCGTTCGTCGAACGCCTGCTGCCGGCGGGCCAAAAGGTCGGAATCCTGACGATTTCCGAAAGCTCCCTGTCGGCCGACCACCTGCGGCTTGCCGGAGTCGACGTCAACACGCCGATCGTTGGCACCGACCAGGGCAGGGAGTTTACCCGGGCGATTCTGGAGGATGAATTGACCCTCAACGTCACCTTGGCCCGGCAGGATCTCCTCGACGCCGGGGCGCGGATGCGGGCTCGGCATCCCGAGGTCGGCGCGTTCGTTCTGGAGTGCACCAACATGGTGCCCTACGCCGCGGATCTGCGTCAGGCCTATGGCTTGCCGGTCTATTCCATTTACAGCTTCCTGTCCTGGTTTCAGGCGGGTTTGCAGCCGCGTGTGTTCAGCGATCGGCTCTGTGATCCGCGTCTGGGATGAGCTCGGCGCCGGCGGCGCGAACCAGGCGGGCGGGCGCAGACGGCGACGGGGTGGGAAATAATCCGCACTGTCAGTGTCTTAACAGGTGATTTCCCCGGCTTATCCGCGATAGCATGTTCCCGGAGTCGGCGGCGCGCGCCGCAACAAAGTAAGGGGAGTGGTGGCCCGGTGACCTTCGTGCCTTCTTTGCGGGAAGTGGTCTATGCGCTCTACGGGGCGTGGCGATTGCTGCTGCTTGATCCTCAGGCTGTTTCCTACTTCGGCGCGGATCGGGCGGCCTGCTGGCGCTCCTTCTTCGCGGCGGTGCTGGTCGCGCCCGGTCATCTGATTTTGCAGCTCTTGCCGGCGCGTCACGGCGACGTCGACGGCCTCGCCCTGATACTGTTGCAATTCCTTGCCTACGTCATCACCTGGACGGCTTTTCCGGTGGTGATGATCCATCTGGCCGAGCTGCTGAACCGGCAGCAGCTGATTTGGCGATTTATCACTGGTTTCAACTGGGCGCAGGTGCTGATCATCGCGCTCTACTTGCCGTTGGCGCTGTTGGTGGCCTCCGGGGCGCTGTCCGATGGGCTTGTCGCCTTTTTGGAGCTGGCCGCCGCGCTGGCGGTTTTGGCCTACAGCTGGCAGATCGCCCGCACCCTGTTGAACCTGTCGGGGATGGCCGCCGCCGGCGTTACGGTGCTGGCGCTGATTCTGGAAATCGCTATTTCGGTGCTGGTGCAGAGCGCGCTGGCCTGACGCAAAGCTGCCCTGCGGCCGCTTGGGCTGGAAAGCGGCGGCCGCCCGGTGGGCTGGACCTTGTATTGCCCGGCCAAGGCCCCACCTTTTGGTCTGTCGCCGTCAGGTTCAATCAGCTGGAAATAGTCATGCGTCAATTCGGCAAGACGCCGTCGAACTGTCAGTCCAAAAGCCATACGCCCAGAATTATTCCGGTCGCGGTCGTGCTCGCCCTGGCGATTCTGGCGCTGGCGGTGCTCTCCAGCTATGCCTTGGCAGCGCCTGGCGAAAGCCAAGGCGCGGGAGCAAAGACCTCAGCGCCTGGCGAAAGCCAAGGCGCGGGAGCAAAGACCTCAGCGCCTGGCGTGTCGACGCTGTGGTCGCTCACCGGCGAATAGGGAAGCGGCGGCGGATCGGCTCACCTGATAAGACGCCCGCGCCGCGTTCAGTAGGCCACCGCGGTCAGATAGAGGCCGTGGGCCGGCGCCGTGGGGCCGCCGGCGCTCCGATCTCGGGCGCGCAACGCCGCGCTGACGTCGTCTGGCGTCCACTTTCCCTCGCCCACCAGCTTCAAGGTGCCGACCATGTTGCGGACCTGATGATGCAGAAAGGAGCGGGAGGAGGCGATCACGTGAATTTCGCTACCCTGCTGCTCCAGCTTCATCACATCCAGGGTCTTCATCGGCGTGCGGGCCTGACAGTGGGTGGCGCGAAAAGAGGTAAAGTCATGATGGCCGATCAGCCGGTCCGCGCCGGCCTGCATGGCGGCGATGTCGAGTTTTCTCGGCACCGACCAGGCCCGCCCGCGATCCAAGGCCAGCGGCGCGCGACGGGTGGCGATGCGATAGAGGTAGCTGCGGCCCCGGGCGGAAAAGCGGGCGTGAAAATCCGCGTTCGCCCTTTCCACCAGCAAGATGGAAATCGGATTGGGCTTGAGGTGAAAGTTGAGCGCATCGCGCAGCTTGTCGCAGGAAATTTGCCGCGCAAGATCCAGATGGGCCACCTGACCGGTGGCATGAACGCCTGAGTCGGTACGGCCCGCGCCCTGCACCAGCACCGGCCCATCGGAAAGCTTGCCGGCCGCTTCTTCCAGGAATTGCTGCACCGAAGGATGGTCTTTTTGCCGCTGCCAGCCTTGAAAGGGACCGCCATCGTATTCGATCACCAGGCGGAAGCGGGTGACGCCGTCGGGCAGCGGGGCGGACGATTTGCGGGGGTCAACGGGCGTGGCGTGCGACTGGCTCATCAGGTGGGTTTTTCGGTTTCGGTTTCGGTTTCAGTTTCGGCGGCGGCGGGCAGGGGCAGGCGCCGCCCGCCGGGGATCGGGAAGCCGCGCAGCAAGGCGTCGCTGCGCAGCGCGGACTTGCCCGGGCGCTGCAGGGTAATCAGTCGAAGTGCGCCCGCGCCGCAGGCGACGGTCAGATGATCGTCCAGCACCAGGCCGGGCGGCCCGGAGTCGCCATGCAATTCCGCCTCGAGAACCTTGATCCGCTCCTCGCCCAGGACAAAGTAGCTGCCGGGCCAGGGCGTAAAGGCGCGCACCTGTCGCTCCAGGGCGTCGGCCGGCCTGGACCAGTCCAGCCGCGCCTCGGCCCGGTCGAGCTTGGCGGCGTAAGTCACGCCCTGTTGGGGCTGCGGGACCGGCTCAATCGCGCCCGCGTTCAGCCCGGCCAGGGTGGGAACCAGCAGGCGCGCGCCGCCTGCTGCAAGCGCATCGTGGAGGCTGGCGCCGGTGGTTTCGGCCTGCAGCGGCAGCGGCAGTTGCGCCAGCATGTCGCCGGTGTCCAGTCCGCTGTCCATCTGCATGATGGTGACCCCGCTTTCGGCGTCTCCGGCCAGTATCGCCCGCTGAATCGGCGCGGCGCCCCGCCAGCGCGGCAGCAGCGAGGCGTGAACGTTCAGGCAGCCGAGCCGTGGCGCCGCCAGGATGGCCGGCGGCAGGATCAGGCCATAGGCCACCACCACGGCGGCATCCAGCTCCAGATCGGCGAAGGCCTGTTGGGTCTGCGGCGTCTTCAGGCTTTCCGGCGTGCGCACCGGCCAGCCCCGCGCGGCGGCGGCGGCGTGCACCGGGCCGAGGCGCTGCTTTTGGCCCCGCCCGGCCGGCCGGGGGGGCTGTGAATAGACACAGACGATTTCATGGCCGGCGTCGGCCAGGGCCAAAAGCGAGGGAACGGCGAAATCCGGCGTCCCCATGAAGGCGAGACGGAGTTTGCCTGCTGTCGCGCTGGACGCGGCGGGGTTGTTTGTCATGGCAGGGGTTTTAGCATGGCGCCCCGGCAAGGGCACAAGCCGTTAAGCCGCGTAACTGGGCAGGGTATGCTGTTTTCTGGCTTTCAGCAGCTTGCGCAAGATCATGTTGCGTTTCAGGGCGGTGATGCGATCGACGAAAAGAATGCCCTCGAGATGGTCGATCTCGTGCTGCAAGCAGGTGGCAAGCAAGCCTTCGGCTTCAAGTTCCCGGGATTGATTGTTTTCGTCGAGGTAACGCACCTTGACGCCAGCCGGGCGCACCACTTCGCTGTAGTGCTCGGGTATGGACAGGCAGCCTTCCTCGTAGGAAACATCCTCGTCGGAAATCCAAATGATTTCCGGGTTGGCCAGTCGCAGCGGGCTTTTCTCCGCGGCGTCCTCCTTGGCGATGTCCAGGACAATCACCCGGTTCAGAATACCGACCTGCGGGGCGGCCAAGCCGATACCCGGCGCGGCGTACATGGTTTCAAGCATATCCTCCATCTGTTGACGGACGCGTTCGTCGACGGCCTTGACCGGCTCGGCGACGGTCTTGAGGATAGGGTCCGGTGCGGTCAGAATGGGCAGCAGGGCCATGGGGTCGGTTTCTCTTGTTGGGTCTCACGCGGGCGGCAGCAGCTTTTTTGAATCTTTCAAAAAAGCTTCCTTCTTTCCTTTAGGTAAGGGCAAGGTCCGCCAAGGTCAAGCGACAGTGCCCTGTCGAGCCCGCGTTGCGCCCGTGAGACCGCCGGATCGGGCCGGGTGACGTCCAGTGCGCCGGCCTGTCGAGGCCGGATATCCGGGGCCTGATCGACGGACGGCGCGAAAGGGAAAATAGGTTATGGATCCAATCGTCTTGCTGTTGGTGCTGGCGTCGCTGCTGCTGGGGGCGCTGCTAGCCTTGGCCTTGAGGCGCTGGGGCGGCGGCCAGAACACCCCCCAGATGGACCAGCGGCTGCGGCAGCTCACCGAGTTGCAGCTCTCACTTCAAAGTCAAACCGTTGAGGGCCTGCGCCAGCAAGAACGGGCCTTGGCGCGCGCCCTGGACGATCGCTTGGGCTCCTTTTCCAAACAGGTCAGCGACCGCCTGCAGGAGGGGCAGGAAAAACAGGGCAAATCCTTGACCGATCTGCGCGAGCGGCTGGCGGTGATTGACAAGGCCCAGCAAAACCTCACCGAGCTCTCGACCCAGGTGGTGGGACTGCAGGACATCCTCTCCAACAAGCAGGCCCGGGGGGCCTTTGGCGAGGTGCAGCTTCATGACATCGTGGAGTCGATCCTGCCGCCCAGCGCCTACAGCTTCCAAAAGACCCTGAGCAACGGCACGCGCGCCGACTGCGTTCTGGAACTGCCCAATCCGCCGGGCTCGATTGTCATCGATTCGAAATTTCCGCTGGAAAGCTACCGCGCCTTGATGCGCGCGCCGCAGCACGCCGAACCGGGCGGCGAGTTGGCGCGGGAGCCGGCGCGCCGGGCGTTCAAGCGGGATCTGGGGTTGCATGTCAAAGCGATCCAGGAAAAATACATCCTGCCGGGGGAAACCGCCGAGTCGGCGCTGCTGTTTCTACCCAGCGAGGCGGTCTATGCGGAGCTGCACGCCAATTTCCCGGAGGTGGTCGACGACTCCTATCGCGCCCGGGTTTGGATTGTCTCTCCCACCACCTTGATGGCCACCTTGAACACGGTGCGGGCGGTCCTCAAGGACGTGCGCATGCGCGAACAGGCGGGGGTGATTCAACAGGAGGTGGGGCACCTGCTCAAGGACATCGATCGGATGGATGACCGGGTCAGCAAGCTGCAACGGCATTTCGGCCAAACCCAGGAGGATCTCCGCCAGATCGTGATCTCCAGTGATAAGATATCCAAGCGGGGCGACAGAATTGAGAGCCTTCAATTGGAAGACGCCGAGGATCCGGCCAAGCAACTGGCGCCCGCCCTGGATTTGCCGGACAGCAAGTGAAAGACAGAACAGATGTCCGATTCTTCTCGTCCGACGCCGGCAGCCACTGCCGCGTCAGCCGGCCGGACCGCGCCCCGCGCGGCGCTGGAGTTGCGCAGCTATGGCGGCGAGGTGGAACACCATCGCCACGGCCATCATCAGATCGTGCTGCCGATCGAAGGGCGCTTGAGCATGGAGGTCGAGGGTCAGGCCGGACAGGTCGCCGATCCTTGGAGTCCCAATCCGTTCGACGCGGCGCCTTGGGGGGCGGCGGCTTTTGTTCGCGCCGGCCGCTGGCACGCCTTTTCGGCGCGGGGCGAGAACCGCTTTCTGGTGTTTGACCTGAGCGACAGGCTGGTCGGCGGGGCGGCGAGGCTGGACCAGGAGTTGGCGGCGCGGGTGGAAAATCAGGCCTTCTTGACGCTGGACCCGGCGACCGCCCAGTTGGTGCGCTTTCTGGCGCTGCGCTTGACCCGTGGGGTTGGGGACCCGGCGGCCTTTGCCCGGCAGGCCGCCGGGCTGTTGTTACAGTCGCTGCGGGACGGGCTCGGTGACGTGGACCTGCCGCGACCCGAGGGCTTGACGCCGCGGCTGCAGCGGGTGCTGGCTTTCCTGGCCCGCAACTACGGCCAGCCGCTGACCGTTGCGACCCTGGCCAAGCTGGCGGGCCTTTCGATCAGCCACTTTCACCAGGTCTTTCGGTCGGTTCTGGGCCGCACTCCCCAGCAATACCTGCTGGCGTTGCGCCTGGCGGAAGCCGAGCGGCGGTTGTTGACCAGCGCCCAGCCCCTGGTCGAGATCGCAATGGACTGCGGCTTTTCCGATCAAAGCGCCCTGACCCGGGCCTTTCGCCGCGAAAAGGCGATCACGCCGGCCGCCCTTCGCCGCCGTGACCGCAGGCACTAGCGCGACCGACCTGGAAAGCCGCGCGTCGCGCCAGCGTCCGGGTCAAAAACACCGGAGGCTGGGACAAGATTTCGACCCCTGGCTCGGCTATAGCTGTCGCGGCCTCAGGCAACAGTCCTGGGAGCGGCGTCGGCAAGCGAGCGGGGAAGACAGCGGGTGACGGACGACAGCGGAAAACTCAAGGCGACCTTGATTGGCGGGGTTGCCATTCTTCTTTGGGCCCTGCTGGCGCTCTTTACCACCTATGCCGAAGGCCTGCCGCCGTTCCAACTGCTGGCGATGACCTTTCTGGTCGCCTTTGTGCTGTCGGTTTTGCTGCTGCTGCGGCGAGGGCGTCAGGCGCTGGCGCTTTGGCGGCAACCCTGGCCGGTCTGGCTGTTGGGGGTGGGCGGGCTCTACGGCTATCATTTTTTCTACTTTGTCGCCCTGGGCAACGCGCCGGCGGTGGAGGCCAGCCTGATCGCCTATCTCTGGCCCTTGCTGATTGTGATCTTCTCGGCGGCGCTGCCTGGCGAACGGCTTCGCTGGTTCCATCTGGCCGGCGCCGTCCTGGGGTTGGGCGGCGCCTTCCTGCTGGTCTCGAAAGGTGGGCAGGTGGTCTTTGATCGGCAGTACCTGCTGGGCTATTTGGCGGCGGCCGCCGGCGCGTTGGTCTGGTCGAGCTATTCGGTGCTCAATCGGCGCTTCGGGGCCGTTCCGACCGAGGTGGTGGGCGGGTTCTGTGGCGTCGTGGCCCTGCTGGGGTTCGTCAGCCACCTGGCGTTCGAAACCACGGTTGCGCCCACTCCCGGCCAGTGGCTGGCGGTGCTGGGCCTGGGAATCGGTCCGGTGGGCGCCGCGTTCTTTGTCTGGGACTACGGCACCAAGCATGGGCATATCCAACTGCTGGGCACCCTGTCGTACGCCGCCCCGCTGTTGTCCACCCTGCTGCTGATCGGCTTTGGCCGGGCCGAGCTTACCTGGGTTGTCGGCGTGGCGTGCCTGCTGATCGTCGCCGGGGCGGTGTTGGCTTCCAAAAACCTGCTTCGCTGGCCGCGCGGAAGCTGGCGGCGGCGGTGACGGCGACGGCGACGAGGGCGGTGACGGGGGCGCGCGAAGCGCTTCTTTCTCCGGCGATTCGACTCCGGTCGCCGCTAGTCACCGGCTTCGATGCGGGTGATCAAGGTGGCTGCGCTGTTGGCGGGCACCTTGATCGTCCAAACCAGTTCGCGGGCGCTTTTTTCTTCGCTCGGGTAGCTTTCCTCCAGCACCTTCCACTCGCGGGGCATGCGGGCGGAGATCTGGACCTCCACCGGTTCGGACTTGGCGTTGGTCACGATCACTTCGCGGTTCGCCTCGTAGCGCCGTTGCGACAGCCGGTTGAGCTTCAATAGCCGCGCCTTGGCGGTGACGTCGAAGGCCTCGCCCAGGTCCAGGGACACCTCGCTGCCGCCGGCGGTGTGGTCGATCCGATCCTCGCCGATGAACAGCGCGCGATCATCGACCCCCGGGGCGTAGACCCGCACCACCCCGGCGGGCAGGGGCTTGCCGTAGGCCTGGGCGTCGGGGGTGGTGAAACGGGCGGACAGGCGGGCCGCGACCGGGCCCTGCCGGTCCGGTCCCTGCGGCGAGGCCAGACCCTCAAAGGTAAAGCGCTTGCTGACCGGCAACTCGTCGATCTGGATCAGGGTAAGCTGCTTGCGCTCGCCATCGCTCAGGTTGACCCGCTCGTCCAGTTGATAGACATAGCGCTCCGCCGCCTCCGTCGGCGCGGGAAGAGCGTCCGAGGCCAGCGCCATGACCTCGCTTTTCAACAGCCGCGCCGACCGGGCTGGCAGTTTGCCCCGCGTGCCGCGAGTCACCTCGCCGGCCACCAGTTGGACCCGGGCCTGCTTTATGTCTCCGCCGCTTTGGTTGCTCAAGGAGACCCGACCCAGCAGGGACAGGCGGGCGCCGTCCTGGCTCAAGCTGGCGACATAGTCGGCCTGCCAGTTCAGGCCATCGGCCAAATAGGCCAGGGTGATTTGGCCGTTCATGGTTTCGCGGCTTTCAATCACCAGCCGCAGGTTCGGCTCGGCGCGCAGCCCCGCCGGCAGCTGTTGCAGGACAATGCGGCCCGGTGGATTGATTTCCACCCGGTCGCCGACCTGCAACACCGGACCTTCCGCCAGCGACAGCAGGCGGGCCTTCTCGCGCGTGTCTTCGCCGGTCTGGCTGTTGCGGGAAATCAGCCAGACATTCTGACCCAGGGCGCCCTCCAGCAGGCGCTGGGGGGTGAGGGTGGCGGGCATTTGGCTCTGTTCGACCAGGGTCAAGCCGCCTTGCTCGCTGGTCAGCACCAGGCTTTCCGGGATCATGCCGGGATTGGTGCCGGCGACGGCCAGGGAGGTGCGGCCGGCAACCAGGGGAACCCAGCGGTCATCGTGAATGAGGCCCAGGCCGTTTTGATAAACCGTGACGGAAAGATTGGTCTGCGCCTCGGCCGCCAAGGTCTGTTCCTGGGCCCGCAGGTCATTGGTCGCGGCCAAGGTCAACAAGGCCGCGCCGATCATCAGGCCGCCGCCGGCGCGCCGGGCGCGGTGGCGGAGCTTGCGGCAGCGCGAAACTTTTACGTAGGGCATGGGCACCATCTTTCCAACGAACAACAGGCAAGATCAGCAAAGGAGTCCGCCTCCGATCAACCGATCAGAGGGTGATTGACGAGAGGGGTGACGCGCTTTTTTCTTTGTCGATCACGCGCCAAGGCCGAGTGGAGGCTCAATCAGGTTCTCCTGTTTGAGCCTCAAAAATGGCCGCTTTGCGGCAGCGATAAGCTCTGTTGGGTAAAAAATAAGGCGGGTGGCCCGCGGCGCCGGCGTCGCCTGGATCGGCCGTTTCCCGACAGGTTCCCGGATATGGTTCCGGCTGCGGTTCCGGTTCTGGTCCCGGCTGTGGTTTTGCTGTGGTTCGGGATGGGATCGGCCGGTTTGTCAAGCCGGGCGGCGGGCTTTCAGGGCGGCCGTCAGGGTGCCGTCGTCCAGATAGTCCAGGTCCCCGCCCACCGGCACGCCCTGACCGAGAAAGGAGAGCGTGACCGGCAGCCGCTCGAGCCGCTCGGCGATATAGTGCGCGGTTGTTTGGCCCTCCACGGTCGCCGAAAGCGCCAGAATAATTTCCGCGACCTCCGGCGCTTGCGCCCGCGCCGTCAAGCCGGGCAGATGCAGTTCCTCCGGTCCCCGTCCGTCGATCGCCGACAGCGTCCCGCCCAAAACGTGATAGCGCCCCTTGAAGGCGCCGGAACGCTCCAGCGCCCAGAGATCGCCGACCTCCTCGACCACACAGATCAGACTGTCGTCGCGGTTGGCGTCGCGGCAATAGGCGCAAGGGGACTGGTCATCCAGGTTGTTGCAGATTTCGCAAGACCGGATGGCGTCGGCGGCCTTGCCCAGGGCCTGGGCAAGGGGCTGCAACAGCGACTCGCGCCGCTGCAGCAGATGCAGACAGGCCCGGCGGGCCGAGCGCGGCCCCAGCCCTGGCAAGCGCGATAGCAGTTGGATCATCCGGTCGATTTCTGAGGCGCTCACCGCTTTGGCCCTTTTTCATGAGTTCGGCGATCAATTCCCTTACCCTTTTGTTGCCCAAGGGTCTAGACGGGAATGGTTGATCGCTGGCCCGGTTGACCCGGGACGCCGACAGGCAAGAGGAGCTAAGGACGCGATATGACGGCTTACACCGTTACCACCCCCAAACTGAGCGTCGACTGTGTGGTGGTGACGCCCGAGCGCCGGGTCCTGCTGATCCGGCGCCGTTGGCCGCCGGCCAAGGGCGCGCTGGCCCTGCCGGGCGGGTTCGTCGAGGTGGGCGAGACCGTGGAACGCGCCTGTGTGCGTGAGCTGGCCGAGGAAACCGGCGTGGCGCTGCCAGAATCCGCACTGCGGCTGATCGGGGTTTATTCCGACCCGGCGCGGGACAGCCGGTGGCATACCGTCACCGTGGCCTTCCTGGCGCAAGCCGAGGTCGGGAGCCTGCGGGCCGGCGACGACGCGGCCGATGCGGTGCTGCTTCACGATTGGCGTCATGCCGAAATCGCCTTCGATCACAAGGACATTCTGCGCGCCGCCTTTGCGATGCTGGCGTGAAGCGGTGGCAAGATAGCCGGTCCGCCGCGCCCCACCGCACAGCCCCCTTATGCCCGGTGGGAACAGGGAAAGAGTTCTTTGCGTGGGCGGGGACTGTTCCTTGACGGCGGCTTGGGGCAGTCTGTTGGCCAAAGAGACCGTTCGGATAGGCAAGAAAGCGAGAAAAACCATGGCGCAAACAGCCAGAGAAGTTCACCTCAAACAGCGCCCGAAAGGCACCCCCACCGCCGCCGACTTTGACTTCGTCACCCGGGACCTGCCTGCTTTGCAAGCCGGCCAGGTGCTGGTGGAAAATCTTTGGATGTCGGTTGATCCCTACATGCGCGGCCGGATGTCGGACCGAAAAAGCTATGCGGCGCCGTTCGAGGTCGGCAAGGTCATGGACGGCGGCGCGGTCGGCGTGGTGCGCGAGAGTTGCGCCGAGGCCCTGCCGGTGGGTGCGTTCGTACTGTCGATGGCCGGGTGGCGCAGTCATTTCATCGGCCAGGCCGACGAGTTGCGGCGCCTTCCCGACAGCGGCGTGCCGTTGCAGGCCCATCTGGGCGTGTTGGGGATGCCGGGCACGACCGCCTATGTCGGGCTGGAGCGGATTGCCGAATTGAAACCGGGCGAAACGCTTTTTGTCTCGGCGGCGTCCGGCGCGGTCGGCACGGTCGCCTGTCAACTGGGCAAAGCCAAGGGCTGCCGGGTGGTGGGGTCCACCGGATCGGCGGAAAAGGTCGCCTTCCTGAAGGAAATCGGCGTTGACGCGGTGATCAACTACAAGGAAGTCGACAACCTGACCAAGGCCCTGGCCGCGGCGGCGCCCGAAGGCATCGACGTTTACTATGAGAATGTCGGCGGCGAGCACATGCGCGCGGCGCTCAACAACATGAATCCCTTCGGCCGTATCGCGCTCTGCGGAATTATCGCGAACTACAACGCCACCGAAGCGGAGCCCTGGCCCGAAAACATGGGGTTGATCCTGACCAAAAAGCTGAAGCTGCAGGGATTCATCGTTTCCGACCACTTTGACGCCTTCGCGGAATATGCCGCCGAGGCCGGCAAATTGATCGCCGATGGAAAATTGACCTGGCGCGAGACGGTCTATGACGGCTTGGACAAGGCCCCGGCCGCGTTCCTCGGCCTGTTCGAAGGCAAGAACCTGGGCAAGATGCTGGTGAAGTTGGCCGAGGCCTGACCCGCCGGTCGGCCGCCCGGCGACGGCGAGACGTCAGCCCGGGCGGGCGCGCCGCACGAGGGCAAACAGCGGCCCGGCGAGAAAGCTCTTGCCGGGCCGTTTAACTTTCCTAAATAACCAAAGGAACAGCTTTTATTATCTATCAATCGGTTGGTGCGGACCGTGGCCGCGCAACCGCCGCAATCGCTGCTATAAGGGAGAGTCGCCATGACCTTTACCGTCAAGGGCCTGGATCATCTGGTGTTGGTCGTGGACGATCTGGAACTGGCCGTTGACTTCTATGTTGACGTACTGGGCTGTCGCGTCGAGCGCCGGGTCGAGCGCATCGGGCTGGTGCAATTGCGCGCCGGCGACTCGCTGATCGACCTGCAGCAGCGCAAGCCCGACGACGCGCTCGAGGGACGAAACCTCGATCATTTCGCCTTGCGGATCGAGCCCTTCGAGGCCGCCGCGCTGCGGGCTCATTTGAGCGACCACGGGGTGGCGGCCGGTGAGGTGGGCGAGCGCTACGGCGCACAGGGCACGGGCCCTTCGCTCTATCTGCAGGATCCCGAAGGCAACGTTATTGAATTGAAGGGGCCGCCCCGCACAGCGCCGAGTTGAGCCGAAAACAGCCTCGCGGCTTGCCGCGCCCGGCGCGCCATCGTCGGTCGGAGCGGTCAGTTTTTGGGCAGCGACGCCGCCCAGTCCCAATAGAGTTCCCGGGCCCTGCCGGTGATCGGGCCGATCGGATAGCGGACCTCGTCGAAGGCGGTCACCGCGGTGATCTTGGTGAGGTTGCCGGAAAGAAAGACTTCATCGGCCTGTCGGAAATCGTCAAAGGTTAGCACGCTCTCGTGGACCGTTATGCCGGCGGCCCGCAGCAGCTTGATATGGCGCTGGCGGGTGATGCCGTTGAGAAAGGTGCCGTTGGGCACCGGGGTGAAAACCGCGCCGTCCTTGACCATGAAAACATTCGAGGTTGCCGTTTCCGCCACGTTGCCCAGCGGGTCGGCGACCAGGGCGTTGGTGAAGCCCTTCGCCTGGGCTTCGCGCATCATCCGGATGTTGTTGGGGTAGAGACAGGCCGCCTTGGCGTCCACCGTCGCCATTGAAAGCAGCGGGCGGCAGAATTGGGTTGTCGTCAAAGTGGCGCTGGTCTCCGGCGGCGGCATGGGCACCTCTTCCAGCGTCAAACAGAATTCCGCAGTTTGTGGGTCGGGGATGATAAATCCCAGGCCCCGGTCCACCGACCAGTAAAGCGGCCGGATATAGACCGCGCTGTCCTTGGGAAAGCGGCGCAAGCCCTCCAGCGCCAGCTCGACGATGCGGGCGCTGTCGTGGCTGGGTGTCAGGCCCATGATCTCGGCGGAACGGTTGACCCGCG
The DNA here is from genome assembly GCA_963976695.1 of uncultured Rhodovibrionaceae bacterium. Taxonomy (GTDB): domain Bacteria; phylum Pseudomonadota; class Alphaproteobacteria; order Kiloniellales; family DSM-21159; genus CAXBMB01. The sequence goes on along the minus strand of CAXBMB010000008.1, from coordinate 7,639 downwards.
CGCAGTGAAGATCCAGATCCGGGGTCAGGCCCTGGTAGGCGCGCGCGCCGTCAAACACCGTCGTTCCGCCCCAGGTGCAGTGGTCCGCCGACTTGATGACCGGCACGCTGCCTTGCTGCCATTGGCCGTCGTGATAGGTTAGGATTTGCAAGGAATTGGGCATGAATTCTTCCTTATTCTGGCAGTGAAACCGGGCCGGGCGATGGCCTTGCTATGGGTTCTGGTGTTGCGGTCGAGGCGCCGTCAGGGCGGCCAGCGCCCGGCTGCCCTTGGCGGTGATCTCAACCCGACGGCTGTCGGCTTCCTGTCTTGCCCAGCCCTGGCTGACGAGGTGGGCCAGCAGCGCGGCCCCGAAAGCGCCGCCGATATGGGGGCGTCGTTCGCTCCAGTCCAGGCAGTGCCGGGCAAAGACCCGCCGTTGGCGGCGCACGGCCGTCAGATCCAGGCCCCAGGCGTGAAAAAAGATCTCGCCGGTGGCGGTGATCTGGAAGTCCCTGTCGCTGGGGCGAAGATAACCCCGGTCGAGCAGCGCCTGCGCCATCGCCACGCCTTGGGCGCCGGCGAGGTGGTCGTAGCAGCTTCGGGCCTGCCGCAGGGCGGGGTCCCGCGGACCGGGCCGGGCCGTGGGCCGCGCGCTGCCGGCGGCGGCGCGCACCGCATGGGCTTCCAGGGCTTGGGCCAGCGCCGGCGAACAGAGCCGGAAGTATCGGGCGCCGCTGTATTTTTCCAACGTGAGCAGGTCGGTCTCGACCATTTGCTTGAGCTGACGCGCGGCGCTTTGCGCGGAGATTCCAGCGATTTGACTCAATTCCGTGGCCGTCAGCGCCGGGCCGTCGACCAGCGCGGCGAGCAAGGCGGCGCGGACCGGATCGGCCAACAGGGCGGCGGTGTCGAAGCTGTCTGGGTCGTTGGTCATGGCGTCAGATTAGAGTCAAATCGCTGCAAATGGAATCACAACGTGATCCCGTTCAAGCTCAGACTTCGGCGGTCCTTGCCCGTCGGCCGGCAAAAATTGCGAGGGTCGGCGGCAAGAAAACTCCCTCCCGGCGATCCGCGCTTGGGCGCGCCCCCGGCGCTGTTCTATGATGGCCGTGAATTTCGAGAGATGCGCTTGCGTCCGACCGATGCTTTGCCGCCCTCACCCAATTCCTCACCGTTTTCATGGAGCTTCCCGATGATCGCCGTAATTTTTGAAGTGTGGCCCGCCGCGGGTCAGAAAGACGCCTATTTGGATCTGGCCGCAGCGCTCCGCGACGATTTGTTGCAACGCGACGGCTTCATCTCGGTGGAACGCTTTGAAAGCTTGAGCGAACCGGGAAAACTCCTGTCGCTGTCGTTTTGGCGGGACGCGGCGGCGGTGAGCGCCTGGCGCAACAGCGCCGCTCACCGGCAAACCCAGGCCAAGGGACGCGGCGGCGTCTTTGCCGACTACCGGCTTCGGGTCACGTCGGTGATCCGGGACTATGGCATGAAAGACCGGGCGCAGGCCCCGGAGGATTCGCGCGCCTATCACGGGTAACCGAGAGTCGGATCGACGGAGAAAGAAGCGCGTTGCGCTTCGTCTCTGTTGATCGCGCTGTCGCGGCTCAGTTCACCGTCGGGCGCGAATCCACCGTCTCATTTACCCCGCTTGCCCCGCTTAGCCCGCTGCGAAACATAATATGCCGGCGATTCTCGACACGGCCTTCGATACAGGCGAGGAGGAAGTCGATGAAGCGTTGCACATAGGGATGGGACAGATCGTTGCTGACGTAGCTCATCACCGACGTGTTCGGCAGTTCGGGCAAGCCATCGGCGAGAAGCGGCATGTCTTCCTGAACGGCGGAAAGTGGCAGCACGCTGACGCCCAACCCGGCGCGGATCGCCGATTGAACCGCCTGCACCGAGTTGGCGTCGATTGAAAGCTTCCACCGCGTCGCTGTCTTGGCGAGCGCATCGAAAGCGATCTTCCGGTAGCTACAGGGCGGATGCATCAGAACAAGCTCGATCGGAGCGGTCGGGTCGGCCGCGAGGTTGCTTGTTCCGGCCCAGACCAAAGGTTCTTCCCATAGTATCTGGCCATTGTCGGCCTCCGGACCGGCGAAGACGAGATCAAGCTCACCGCGGGCCATCGCCTCAATCAAGGTTGCCCCGGACCCCAGCACCAAGCTGAGGTCGCAATTCGGGTGCGCCCGCCGAAAACTGGCCAGCAAGGTGTGCAAGTGCTGTGGGACAAGATATTCCGCGAACCCCACACGCAGCAGCGTTGTTTCCTCTGGCGCGGTAACGGCCAAGATAGCCTCATCGGCCAGTTCAAGAATCCGACGGGCGTAGCTGACAAAGACTTCGCCAGCCGGCGTTACGGCTATGGTGCGACTGGTGCGCTCCAGAAGCTTGGTGTTCAACCGCTCTTCCAGCTTGGCGATTTGAAGGCTGATTGCCGACTGTGTGCGGTTGATCCGTTTTACCGCCGCCGAGAAACCGCCTTCTTCCACCACCGCGACCAGCGAGCGCAAACTGATAAGGTCGGTCTCCAGCTTGAATTGTGATCTATCTGTTTTGCTCATCGGTTCTAGTTCAATTATCAATTTTACTTATTAATCATCTACACCCATAATTACTCATAGACAAGCGAACTTCCATGAGGAATTTAAATTATTCCCAAGTCTTGCGTCGCCCCGCCGCCGCTGGACGGCCCGAAGTCTCGGGTGGGGGAGCTGCTGAAAGTCCAACACGATCATCGGATCCACCAATGGCGTCGAAGCAAACAGCGCTGCTTGTCAGGTCGATCACCCGCAAGGGCGCACTCGCCCGTCACATTTCCTGGGCGCCGGATAGCGGCGCGCGTCAGACAGCAACAAAGAAAGACAGCAAAATGAAGGCAATCGGATACAACCAGGCCGGGCTGATCACCGCGCCGGACGCGCTGGTCGAATTTGAAACAGCGATACCGGAATTGGGACCACGGGATCTTTTGGTCGAGGTTCGAGGGATTTCGGTTAATCCCGTGGATGTGAAAGTCCGCGCCAATGTGGCGCCGGAAAAGGGCAGCAAGGTCATCGGCTATGACGCCGCCGGCGTTGTTCGGAAAGTTGGCGGCGCTGTCGGCAACTTTAACGTCGGCGATGAGGTCTATTACGCCGGTGATATCGTCCGGCCGGGCACCAACGCCGAGCTGCATGCCGTTGACGAGCGGATCGTCGGGAAAAAGCCGAAATCCCTCGGCTTCGCCGACGCGGCCGGTTTTCCGCTGACTTCAATTACCGCCTGGGAAATTCTGTTCGATTCCTTTGCGTTGACGGAAGGCGCAGGCAAGGGCGAGAGTCTGCTGATCATCGGCGGCGCGGGAGGGGTTGGGTCGATTCTCATTCAACTCGCCAAGCAGCTCACCGGGTTGACCGTGATCGCCACGGCGTCGCGCCCGGAAACCGTGCAGTGGGTTCAGCAAATGGGCGCCGACCAGGTGATCAACCACCGTGAGTCGCTGGTCGATCAAGTTAAGGCCCTGGGGCTCGAGCCGCGCTACGTTGCCGCGCTTACCGGAACAGAGGGGCATTTTCCCGCCATCATCGAGCTTATCAAGCCGCGCGGTCATCTCACGCTGATCGATGATCCCCAGTCGCTGGACATCAATTTGGGCAAACCCAAAGCCCTGACCATCAGCTGGGAATTCATGTTCGCGCGCGCCATGTTCCATACCGACGACATCGAAAAGCAGCATGACTTGCTCAATCGGGTGTCGGAACTGATTGATGACGGCACGCTGCGTTCCACGGTGACCAACAATCTCGGGAAAATCAGCGTCGAAACGCTCAAGGCGGCCCATTCGCTGCAAGAGAGCGGCCGGGTCATCGGCAAGAATGTGCTCGACGGCTTCCACTAACCGCTGCTCAGAGACGAAAACCTCAAGCAAAAGGCCCAGGCGGTTTCCCGCGCGGGCCTTTTGTCTGTTATCTTGCTGAGCCTTGCAGCCGTTGCAGGCTTAGAGGTTGCCTTCGATCCATTCCTGCAGCTGATTCTTCGGCAGCGCCCCGACCTTGGTGGCGGCAACCTGACCATCCTTGAAAAGCATCAGGGTGGGAATGCCGCGCACGCCGAACTTGGCCGGTGTGTTGGGGTTGTCGTCGATGTTCATCTTGGCCACGGAGATCTTATCGCCAAGATCGCTGGCGATTTCTTCCAAGGCCGGCGCGATCATCTTACAGGGACCGCACCATTCGGCCCAGAAATCCACAACAACGGGCCGGTCGGACTTCAGGACGTCGGCTTCAAAGCTGGTATCGCTGACAGCGGTGGTGGTGGACATGTTCATTCCAGTCATCTGTGGGTGGTCGGGGGCTACCGGTGGGTCACCGGTGGGCCAAGGAAGTGTTCCAGGATCGTTCGAAGACGCCCCACGGTTTTCGACCAAGTTGCCCCCAATATGGGTACGCCCTTGCCCCAGCGTCAAGGCATGTGGCGTCGCAGCAGGTCATCGGGCAACGGCATGTAGCGCGGACCGTCGGTCCAAAGCAAGGCGCAGTGAACCTCTTTGCCGGGATAAACTTTCGTCAGCAAGGCCTTGTAACTGGCCATTTGTCGCAGATAGCCGCGCGGCACCTGGTTGGGGTCGTCGTGGGCCTGCCGCTGGGTTTTGTAGTCCAGGACCAGAACCTTTTCCGAATCGACGCAAAGGCGATCGATCTGGCCGGACACCACTTCGCCGCCGTTTCCGGACTGGATCAGGCCCACCACCGGCACCTCGGCGCGGCTGTCGGGCCCGAACAGCGCCTGCAGTTCGGGCTGCCGCAAAACAGCCAGGGTTTCCGCCGCGATGTCAGCCTGCTGCGCCGGGGTCAGCCGATGGGCCGGGGTCGCCAGAAAGCGCGCCACGGCGGCCTGCCACTGCGATTCAGGCAGATCGGGCAGGCTTTGCAACAACCGGTGCACCAGCCGCCCCCGTTGAAAGCGCCGGCCATTGTCCGCGCCCAGCGGCGAGAGCAAGGGGGGATCGGGATCACTGGGCTTGGAGGGGGTCAGCGGCCGTGTCGGGCTGGCCTCCGTCGGCGCGGGTCGTGCAATCCAGCTGGGCAGCGCGCCGGCCTGGGGTGCTGCGCCCAATTCGGCGGTCTTCTCAGCGGTTTCTCCCGTGGTCTCCCCAGCCCGCTCCGCGCCGGTTTGCCCCACGGTTGGGTTTGGGGCCGGCGGCTGTTCGCGCGCCGCCACCTGGGCGGTTCGACGCCGCCAACCGGGCCCGGACCACCCGCCGGCGATCACCTCGGTGAAGTCGAAGGCCACCGCCGCGTCCGGGGTTTTCGCGAGGCTTTCCTGCACCATTTGATACCAGTTACCCGCCGGGGCGGCCTGCCGACCGTTCCAGCCGCAGACATAAAGCCGGTCTTCGGCGCGGGTAAGGGCCACATAGAGCAACCGGCGGTACTCTTCGTCCTGCGAGATCGCCAAGCGCTGTTTGGCCGCGCGCGACAGCGGTTCGTCCAGCGCGCTGCGGGCCTGCCACAGCGGCAGCCGGGGGTTCGCCCCGTCGGCCAGCCAGAAAAGTTTTTCCCGCGGCGCCGGCTTCTGCAGGGTATCGGGCAGGAAGACAATCGGCGCTTGCAGGCCCTTGGCGCCGTGGACCGTCATGACCCGGACCAGGTTGCCGCCGACCTCCATATCCCGCTTGATCTGCTGTTCGCCGGCCGCCAGCCAGAACAGAAATCCCTCCAGGCTGGGCACGGCTTCTGATTCATAGGCAACGGCGAGCGACAGAAACTCCTCGATCGGATCGGCGGCCTCCGGCCCCAAACGGGTCAACAGAGCCTTGCGGCCGCCCTGGGCCAGCAGGTCGGCATAGAACTCGAAGGGACGGACATAGTCGATCCGCGCCGCCCAGGCGCGCAGGCGGTTATAGGCGGTGGCGAAATCGACAGCCGCCGGCGCGTCCCGGTCCGGGAGGCTGTGCGACGCCTGGGCCCCGGCCATCTGGGCCAAGCAAGACCAAAGCGAGCCGCGTCGCGCGTGGGCCAGGGTGAAAAGTTGGTCTTCGCTCAGGCCGATCAGCGGGGATTTGAGCACCGTTGCCAGGGTCAGGTCGTCTTCGGGCAGCAACAGGCAACGGCCCAAGGCGACCAGATCCATCACCGCCAGCTGCTCGGTCAGGATCATTCGGTCCACGCCGGCCACCGGCACCTGGCGATTTTTCAACTCGCGCACCACCTCTTCGACAAAGGCGTTGCGGCGGCGCACCAGGATCAGGATATCGCCGGGCCGCACCGGACGATCTTGCGCCGACAGCCAGGACTCCCGACCGGGCGCGGTCTGCGGATCCTGGGTCCAATGGGCGATTTTCTGCGCGATCAACCGGGCCAGGCGGGCCCGTGGATGGGCTTCGCCGCTGCGCTGGGTCGGCGGCGCCCAGGGGTCTTCTCCTTGCTGTTCGTCCGGCGCGGCCGGGGGCCAAAGTTCCACCAGACCGGCCTGGCCGACCCGCACCGGGGCGTGGTCGCGCCAGCGCTCGCCGAAGGTAAGCCCCTCCTGATTGGCCGCCGCGGCAAAGACCGTGTCAACGGCTTCCAGCACCACCGCGGTTGAGCGGAAGGAATGGCTCAAGGCCACCGGCGCCCAGGGGCGGTGCGCGGCCCTTACCCGGTCGCCGAAGTAGCGCTGCATGGCCGCGAACTGCGCCGGGTCGGCGCGTTGGAAGGAGTAGATCGACTGCTTGGGGTCGCCGACCGCGAAGATGGTGCGGTCCAGGGCCGCGCCCGGGCGATGGTCCTCGGCCGCTCCCTGTCCGACGAAGAAGTCAGTGGTGAGCGCCCGCACCACCTCCCACTGCTCCGGATTGGTGTCTTGGGCCTCGTCGATCAACAGATGGTCCAGCCCGCCATCCAGCTTGAACAGCACCCAGGCCGACAGTCCTTGACGTTGCAGCAAGTCCCGGGTGATCAGGATCAGGTCGTCGTAGTCCAGCAGCGCGCGGTCGCGCTTCTGCCGTTCATAGATCGCCAGAATTTCCGACCCGAGCAACAGCAGCGCGCGGCTGGCTTGGAACAGGATCTGGGCATTGACCGCCTGACGCAGATCCGCCAGCCGGTCGGCTTCCCGGGCCAAAATCTCTTCCAACTCCGGCTGCGTCGCCAAGAGCTTCTGGGTCGCCAACTTGGCGCGGCGGCTGCCGTTGGCGGTGAAGAAGGCCCTGAGATAGTCGTCCCAGAGGTCGCGGCGGCGCGTGGGATCGGCGGCCGTCCAGGCGGCGATGGCGTCGCCGGTCCGTTGATCGGTGACAGACCCGCGCAACAGCGCTTGGGCGGCGGACCGCAGGTCCGCCAGGGCGCAGGCTTGGTCTTGGCAGGCCGCCAGAACGACGTCCGCCGGTTCCACCGCCGGGTCAACCCCTAGCCGGTCCGCCAGCACCGCCGCCGCCGCCGCGACCGAGCCGTGGGCCTGGAGCAGCCGGGTGATCTGGCCGCGCTCGCGGATCACGCCGTTGATCACCTCGGCGAAGTCCAGTTCGTTGACCAGCGCGGTGATCACCTCCAAGGCGGCCAGCAGGCTGTCCCCGCCCGGCCGCCCGGCCCGGGCGAACACCTGCTCTTGGGCTTGGCGCAGGCGGGCCCGCGCGCCCAACTCATCGAGCAGTTGAAAATGCGGCGCGATGCCGGCTTCCAGCGGAAAGCGCCCC
>CAXBMB010000007.1:0-75023 GCA_963976695.1 uncultured Rhodovibrionaceae bacterium | reverse complement strand
AGCCCAAAAAACCTGCCAACATACCCCTACCAAAAAACCACCTTCTGGCCGCTCAAGGGACGCGCGGTCAAGCAGATGGCGCTATCGGGCCAGGGAACCGAGACGGTGCGCGCGGCCGAGCGGAACTATGAGGTTTTCCACCAGGTGGTTTGGCAACCGCTTGCCGCAGCGCGCCCGGCCTTCAAAACCGGCGCGGACAGCCTGGGCGCGGCGGCCTGGCCCGACCGGCTGCGCCAAGGGGTTTCCGGCGATCCGGCCTGGCCGGCTTTCCTGGATCGGCTGGACGGGCTTTGCGCCGCCCTGGCCGGGGCGGCGCTGAGGCGCGCCTGGGCCGCCGGACGCGGCAAAACCTGGCGCCCGGGGCTGTGCTTTTCGACGCAAGACTGGCTGGACAGGACGGCGCTGCAGCCCGATCAGGTTCTGCTTTTTCAACGCCTCTGCGCCATGGCGGTGGAAGGCGGCGACCTGACGGCCCAGGCCGAGGGCTGGCAGGTCATCGTCTCGCCCTCAACCCCCCAGAATCTTGACCGCGAACTGTCCGCCTTGATCGATACCCAGCCCGCCTTTCGGCCGGAATTGACCTTGCTGGCGCAGGCCGTCGACGCGCTTCCCGATGTGCTGTGCGGCCGGACGCAGGGGGTGGAGCTGTTGTTCGACAACCCCGAGGTCTCGCTGCAGGCGCTGTACGGCGATGCGCCCCTGGCCGGTTGTTTCAACCGCCTGGCGGGGGATCTTCTGGCGGCCGATCTGGCCGGTGGCCCGGTCAGTGTGCTGGAAATCGGCGCCGGGTCCGGGGCCACAACGGCGGCGCTTCTGCCGCAACTGCCGCCGGGCAGCCGCTATCATTTCACCGATATCTCCCAGGCCTTTTTGGATCAGGCGGCGCGCCGCTTTGCCGCGACCTCGGGGATCGACTTTACCACCGGACTGCTGGACATCAGCCAGCCGGCCCCGGCGGAACAAGCCGGACGGCGGGATTTGGTGGTGGCGGCCAATGTGCTGCACGCCACCGCGGACCTGAAGGCCGCGCTCGAACAGGCGGTTCGGCGGCTCAAGCCGGGCGGTCGCCTGCTGTTGCTGGAGGTGACCCGGCGTCGCCGGCGCTTCGATCTGGTGTTCGGCTTAACCCCGGGCTGGTGGGCGTTCAGCGACCGCGACCTGCGCCCCGACCACGCCTTGCTGGCGCCGGCCGACTGGCGCGCCCTGCTGACCGACCTGGGGCTGGAGGTGCTGGCGATCCTGCCCGAGGACCTGGCCGGCGATCTGCCGGACCAGTCGGTGATCTTGGCGGCCAAGCCGGTCGTCAAGGCCCCGGAAAAGGCCGTGGATAAGGCCGTGGACAAGGCCCCGGACAAGGATCTGCTGCCCGGCCGTTGGCTGGTGACCGGCCCGGGGGCCCCGGCCCTGCAGGCGGCAACGCCGGGCAGTGATCTGCTGCTGGCGTCGGATCTGGAAGCCCTCCGCGCCCGCTTGGCGGATCCCGATTTGCAGGCTCGCGGGCTGCTGTATCTGGCGACCGCGGGGCAAGCCTCGAGCCCGGAGGACGGCGAAGTCCGCCAGCCAGAGCAAGAGGCGGAAACAGCGGACGACGGCCTGGCGCTGCTGACGCCGGTCCTGCAGGCGGCCCAGGCGCTGATGGCATCGGACAAAAGCCTGCCGTTGTGGATTGTCACCCAAGGCGGCGCGCCGGACGCGCTCAGCGGACACCAGACGTCGGCTGCCGCCCTCTGGGGATTGGGCCGAACCTTCGCCCGCGAGGCCCCCGGCAATCGCGGCGGGTTGATTGATTTGGCGCCGGCGTCGGCTTGGGCCGGACAGCTGGCCGCCTTCGCCGAGGCGCTCGGTTCGGGAGAAGACGAGTTGTTGCTGCGCCAGGGGGCTTGCCTTGCGCCGCGCCTGCAGCGCTGGTCGGCGCCCCGGGCGGACGCGGCGCGGTTGGACCTGTCCAGCGAGGGAGTTTGGTTGATCACCGGCGGCTTGGGGGGACTGGGGCCGGCCATTGCCCAGCGTCTGGCGCGGCGGGGTTTGAAAGATATCCTGCTGGTCAGCCGACGCGGCGACTTGACGGCGGAGCAACGCGCGGCGATTGAGGCGCAGGGCGGAAAGCCCGAGGTGTGCCACGGCGATGTCAGCGACGGAACCTTCCTGGCGGCGCTTCTCGCCCGGCTGGCGGCGGAGGGACGCAAGCTGACCGGGGTGATCCATGCCGCCGGTCAATTGGATGACGGCCTGCTGCAGGATTTAACCCCGGCGCGCTTCGCGGCGGTGTGGGCCAGCAAGGTTACGGCGGCCGGCTGGCTCGATCGTCTGACCGAGACGCTTGCTTTGTCGCATTTTGTCCTCTTTTCTTCGGCGGTTTCGATCTTGGCCCCGGCGGGGCAGGCAACCCATGCCGCCGCCAACACCGCGCTTGCCGCCCTGGCGCAGCGCCGCCGGGCGGCTGGGCGACCCGCCCAGGTTATCCATTGGGGCGCCTGGTCGCAGATCGGCGCCGCCGCCGGTCAGGTGGCGGAGCGCGCCGAACAGGAAGGCTTTGCCGCGATCACGCCGTCGGCAGGGCTTGATGGGCTGGAAACCGCCATACTGTCGAACGAGGCCAGCCTGGTGATGTTGCCGGCTGTCTGGGCCACCTACCTGACGCGTCATCCCGAGGATCGGACTCGCTCGCTGTTTGCGGCGCAGGGCGGGCGTCTTGCGCAAGCGCAACAGGGCGACCCGCGCGGCGATGACCCAACTGCGGATGATCGGGGTGTGGATGATCCGGGTGCGGATGGCGCGGGCGGCGATGATTCGCGAAGGGGGGGTCCCGTGGCGCAAGCCGGCCCGACGCTGCGCGAGGAACTGGCCGCGCTGCCGCGCAATCGCCGGGGGATCGCGGTCCGGGACGCGGTGCGACGGGTGGTCGCCCAGGTCCTCGGGCACAGCGCCGTCGCCCAGGTGCCGCTGGAGGAGCCGCTGGGCGAGCTGGGACTTGATTCGCTGATGGCGGTGCAACTGCGCAATGCCCTGAGCGATCTGGTGGCGGAAAAGCTGCCGGCGCAGCTGCTCTATGACTATCCCAGCGTGAGCCAACTAGCCGGCCATCTGCTGGCCACGTCATTGCGCGGGGATGATCCGGAATTGCCGTCTTACGATGCTGAAACAGAAAAAAAAGCAAACCCGGAAGAAGGAGCGAAGATGGCGAACTTGGATCTGGCGGATTTGGAGTCCTTGACCGATGCGCAGGCCGCTGCCCTGCTGGCGGGTCTGGTTGACGACGGCGAACTGCCGGACCCGGTTGGAGACGACACATGAGCGATGCCTTGAAACGCCTGCTTTCGCTGTCCCAGGACAAGTTGGCGCTCTATGCCCTGGGCCTGGCCAAGAAGCTGGAGCAGCTCGAGTCGGAAAAGGCGCGGCCGCTGTCGCGGGCACCCATCGCGGTGGTGGGCGCCTCCTGCCGGTTTCCCGGTGGCGTCGACAGTCTGGACAGCTTCGAAACCCTGCTGTTCTCCGGCCGCGATCCGCTGGGGCCGGTGCCGCAGACGCGCTGGGAGTCGGCGCGTTACTATCGACCCGGGGCGCCGCAAGCGGGAAAAATTCTCGTCAATGAAGGGGGGTTCCTGGAGGATATTGACCAGTTCGACGCCGGATTTTTCGGCATTTCGCCACGCGAGGCCGCCTCGATGGATCCCCAGCAGCGGCTGACCTTGGAGGTGGCGTGGCACGCCTTGGAATCCGCGGGTATCGCCCCCGATTCCCTCAGCGATAGCGCCACCGGCGTCTACATCGGCGTGGCCGCCCAGGATTACGCCCGGCTGGTGAAGGATCCGGCCCTGATGGATAAGCACTTCGGCTCGGGCAATGGCAATTCGCTGATCGCCGGACGGCTGTCCTATCAACTGGGCCTGCGGGGGCCGGCGGTGGCGGTCGACACCGCCTGTTCCTCCTCGCTGGTGGCCATTCACCTGGCGATGCTGTCGCTGCGCGCCGAAGAAACCAATCTGGCAATGGCCGGTGGGGTGAACGCCATTCTTTCGCCCGAGGGCCATATCGCCCTGTCGCAAACCGGCATGCTGGCCCCGGATGGGCGCTGTAAGGCGTTTGATCAGCGCGCCGATGGCTTCGTGCGCTCGGAAGGCTGCGCTTTGGTGGTGTTGAAGCGCCTGGCCGACGCGACCCGCGACGGCGATCCGATCCTGGCGGTGCTGCGCGGTTCGGCGATCAATCAGGACGGCCGTTCCTCCAGTCTGACGGCGCCCAACGGGCCCTCCCAGGAGGCGGTGATCCAGGCGGCGCTGCAGAACGCGGGGCTGCCGGCCAGTGCGATTGATGTTCTGGAAACCCACGGCACCGGCACCGAGTTGGGCGATCCGATCGAAGCCGGCGCGGCGGCGCGAGTGTACGGCCAAGATCGACCAGCGGCGCGACCGCTGGTTCTGGGCGCGCTGAAAAGCCAGTTGGGGCATATGGAAACCGCGTCGGGCGTCGGCGGGCTGCTTAAAATTCTGGTTCAGTTGAAACGGGGCGCGGTTCCCGGTCTGCTGCAGCTTGAAAATCCCAGTTCCCATATCCCCTGGGCCCGTCTGCCGCTGCATCTGCCGCGCCAGGAAGAAGCGTGGCGACCAGCGTCGGGGGGGCGTCGTCGGGCCGGTTTGTCGTCCTTCGGGTACAGCGGCACCAACGCCCACCTGATCGTCGAGCAAGCGCCGGAACGGAATGCGCCGCCACCGGCAGCTTGCGGCGCGCAGGATTGGGATCTTCTTCTGCTGTCGGCGCGCAGTGAAACGGCGCTGTTGCGCCTGGCGGATGACTATGACGCGGCGCTGGCCAAGCTGGCGGCGGACGGCGATCCGCAAGCCTGGCGAGATTTCTGTCATGTCAGCCGTCAGGGGCGCGCCGCGCTCACCCAGCGGACGGCGTTCGTGGCCCGGACCGCAAGCGAAGCCAGAGCCAAGCTGGCGGCCCTGCGCGACGGCACGGAACTGTCGCATCAGTTGGCCAGTCTGGATGGCGGCGACTGCGCCTTGGTCTTTACCGGACAGGGCAGCCAGTCGCACGGCATGGCCGGCTGGCTGCTGCGCAGTTGGCCGCTGTTCGACGATCTGGTGGCGCGCTGCGACAAGCTGCTGCAAGGCCGCGCCGGCTGGACCTTTGCCGCGCAGCCGTTGCGGGCGCTGCTCAGCACGACCGACCCCGACCCGGCGTGGCCCGACTGCCGCCAGACCGCCTACGCGCAACCGCTGCTGTTTGCCTATGAAGTCGGCTTGGGCAAACTTTGGCTTTCCTTTGGCCTCAAGCCGATTGCCCTGCTGGGCCATTCGCTAGGGGAGATCGCCGCGGCCACCTTGTCCGGCGTGTTCTCGCTGGAGCAAGGTTTTGCCCTGGCCTTGGAACGCGGCGCGCTGATGCAGGCGCAGCCGCCCGGCGCCATGGTGGCCTTGGCGTGTGACGCCGCGCGGGCGCAGGCGCTGCTGGCCGAAAGCGCCGCGCAGGCCAGTGGTCTTGCGGCCCTCAACGGCCCGCGGCGTGTCGTGGTCTCGGGCCCGACGGCCGAGATGGTGGCGCTTCAGGCCGTCGCCGCGCAGGCTGGGGTGAAAGCCCAGGCCTTGACGGTTTCCCACGCCTTCCACTCGGCCATGATGGCTCCGGTTCGCGCCCCGCTGGAAGCCGTGGTCGCCCGGCTGAAGCCCGGCCGGGCCGGTTGGCCGCTGCTGTCCAACCTAACCGGCGATTGGGTCGATGAGCAGCGCCTGGGCCGGCCGGACTATTGGGGCGCGCATCTGCTCTCGCCGGTGCGCTTCCACAGCGGCGCGGAAAAACTTCTCGCCCAATCGCCCGCCGCGATCCTGGAGATCGGGCCACGACCGCAGTTGCTTTCCCTGCTGGCGGAGGCGGAGGGAGCGGCGGACGCGGGACCGCCGCCGGTTCTGGTGGCGTCGCAACGGCCAGACCGCGATGCGCAGCGGACTTTCCTCGAGGCTTTGCGGCTGCTCTATCTCGCGGGCGTGAAGATCGATTGGTCGCCGCTGAAAACCTTGAAGCCGGCGCAACACCGGGATCTGCCCTTAACGCGCTTTCAGCGGCGGCGGCACTGGCTGCCGTTGGAGGGGCAAGCGGCGTGCGCGCCGGCGGACCATCCGCTGCTGGGTCGGGAAATCGCCACCCCGCTGGCCGCGCGATTGTTTGAAAGCCAGCTGCGCGCCGGCCTGCCCGACTGGCTGAGCGACCACCAGGTCGCCGGACAGCCGCTTTTTCCGGCCACGGCCTATGTTGAGATGGCGCTGGCGGCGGCGCGCGGTTTCTGGGGTCAGGGGCCGGTGCGGATTGAGGACCTGCTGCTGCTGCGCGGGCTGGAACTGGCCTGTCTGACAGCGACCGAGGGGGCCGAAACAGTCGCGGTGCAAACCCTGGCGGAGCCCGACGGCGACGGCTACCGGCTGCAGTTCTTTTCCCGGCGCGCGGGCCGTTATCTGGCGCATGCCTCGGCCCGGATTTCACAAGACAAGAGCGCGACCGACGCCGGGTCGGCCGCATCGCCGGCGCGGTCTTTCGCCACCGATCTTTCCACCGCTGACGGCGCGGCCCGGCCGCTGGACCTTGCCGCGTTGAGAGCCGCGCAGGCCCGGCATGGCTTGCGCCTAGAGGGAGCCTTTGCCGGGTTGCGCGCGCTGCGGCAGGCCGGCGATGTGCTTTTCGCGACGGTGGCCCTGCCGTCGAGCGTCGAGTCCAGCGGCTATCTGCTTCATCCGGCGCTGCTGGATGCCGCCCTGCAGGTGTTGGGCGCCGCTGATTTGACCGAGGGCGATGGCGCGGTTTTCGTGCCGGCGGTGATCGGCGCGATTCGAATCCTGCGCTTGCCGGAAGGCCCGGTTCAGGTTGCGGCGAAGTGGACGGCGCGGGATCGTCGCGAACCCCGGGCCAGCCTGCAACTGCTGGACGATGACGGCGACCTGCTGGTGGAGGTTAGCGATCTGCGCCTGCGACCCACCGGTCAAGTGGTCGCGCCGCCGCCGGGCGAACCTTCCGACACGGCTGGCTGGCTGCACCATCTGGTGTGGCGCGATGGCGGAAGCTGGGACCGCCGGGCGGATCTTCCGAGCTGGCAAGAAACCGTCGCCGCGACCCGGGACCTGGGGCGGGATCTGGCGCACGATCAGGACCTGGCCGGCTACGGACGTTTTCTGGCCGCCGTGGAAGCGGCGGCGCCGAGCTTGATTGTCGCCGCCCTGCTGGAAGCGGGGCTGACCTGGCGAACCGGTGACAGGCTGGTGCGGCAAAACCTGGCGCGGAAAGCCGGCGTTCCGCCGACGCGGCGGGACCTCTTCCATCGGCTGCTGCAGATTCTGGTCGACGCGGGGTGGATCGCGCGGCGCGCCGGCGGTGTGGTTGCCGCGCGCGATCTTCGGCCAGCCAACCAAGCCGCGCTCGCCGAGCTGCGCGCGGCCTATCCGGCGCAATCCAACGAACTGGCGATGATCGCGCGCTGCGCCGGCGGCCTGGCCAAGGTGCTGCAGGGCGGCGATCCCTTGGCCTATCTCTTCCCGGACGGCCAGCTGGCGGCGGCGGAAGACCTCTATGCAATCTCGCCGCTTGGGCAGGCCTTGGGTCGCCTGGCGGCGGACGCGCTCCGCCAGTTGCAGGCCCGGCGGCCGGGACGCCGGCCCTTACGAATTTTTGAGATCGGCGCCGGAACCGGCTCGATGACCGCTGCGCTGCTGGCGGTTCTGCCGGAGGAGGGGCTGGAGTATTGGGTGAGCGATATCTCGCCACGTTTCCTGACCCACCTGCAGGAGAAATGGGGCCAGCGAAAGGGGTTGGTGTTTCGCACCTACAATGCCGAGCAAGCGCCGGCGGCGCAGGATCTGCCCGAAGGCCGCTTCGACCTGGTGGTGGCCTCCAATGTGTTGCACGCCACCGCCGATCTGGCGGAAAGCCTGACCCACGCGCGGCGGTTGCTGCTGCCGGACGGTCAGCTTTTGCTGCTGGAGGCGACGCAAGCCAAACGCGGCGCGGATTTGACCTTTGGCCTGACCGAGGGATGGTGGCGCTTCACCGATCGAAAACTGCGGCCCGACCATCCGCTGCTCTCGCGGGCCGGTTGGCGGGCGTTGCTGCCCGACTGCGGCTTTGAAGCGCCGCTGCTGCTGCCGGAGCAGGAGCAGGAGCAGGAGGGGGCTGTGTTGGACGGCCATGCGCTGATTCTGGCCCAGGCCGCGCACCGGCAGCGCGAGGTGGCGGTGACGCTGCTGGCTGGCGACAAAGCCGCCGCCCAGCCGCTTTCGGCGGCGCTCAGTGCGTCGGGCGCCAAGGTGACCTGGCGAAAAACAGCAAAGCGCTTGCCGAAAAGCCGGCCGGATCTGTTGGTGGATCTGCGGAGCTTGGCCGAAAGCGCCGCGTGCGCCAACCCCGCCAAGCAGGCGCTGGATCGCTGTGCCGATACGGCGGATCTACTGCGCGCCGTCGCGGCGGCCGACTGGCCGGCCGCGCCGCGCCTGGTGCTGGTGACGGCAGGCTATCACGGTGGCGCGACGGCTGATGGCTTGGTGGGCGCGGCCCTGGCCGGTCTGCTGCGGGTTCTGCGGCGTGAACAGCCCGAATTGGATGCCGGGTTGATCGACATCTGCCCCGACGATCCGCTGGCCTGGCAAGCCCTGGCGGCGGAACTGTTGGCTGGCGAACTGCCGGAGCGGCGGTGCGGCGGCGAGGTGGCGCTGCGTGGCGGGCGGCGCTTGACGCCGCAGTTGGAGGAGAACCCCGCAGCCCGGTGTCTTGACGGTCCGCTGCGGGTCGGCATTGAGCGGCGCGGCGGCTTGGATGGTCTGGTGTTCCTGCCGCAGGAGCGGCAATCGCCCGGGCCGGGAGAAGTGGAAATCAAGGTGGCCGGCGTTGGCCTCAACTTCCGCGACCTGCTGAATGTTCTTGGGCTTTATCCTGGTGAATTGGGCCAGCCGGGCGAGGAAGTCAGCGGCGAGATCGTCGCCCTGGGCGCGGGCGTCGACAAGCTGGAGCTGGGGCAACAGGTTTTGGCCCCGACGCAGGGGTCGATGGCCTCCTTTGCCCTGGCGTCGGCGGAGACGGTGCGCCCCCTTCCGGACGGACTGGACCCGTTGACGGCGGCGGCGCAGCCGATTGCCTATCTCACCGCGGCGGTGGCGCTCTGCCATCTGGGCGCGATGAAAAAGGGCGAACGGCTGCTGATCCACGCCGCCGCCGGCGGCGTCGGCCTGGCCGCCGTTCAGTTGGCCAAGCGCGCCGGGGTGGAGATCTTCGCCACGGCTCATCCCGACAAGTGGCCGCTGCTGCGCGACCTGGGCATCACCGGGCTGGCGTCCAGTCGGGTGCCGGGCTTCGGTGCGGCGCTGGCGCGCTGGAGTGGCGGCGAGGGCGTCGATCTGGTGCTGAATTGCCTGCAGGATCCTTTCATTGACGAGAGCTTTGCGGCGCTGAAGCAGGGCGGGCGCTTCCTGGAAATTGGCCGGCGGCGCATCCGAACCCGGCAAGAGGTGCGGGACGCGCGGCCGGATGTAGCTTATTTCCCCCTGGTGGTGGCTGAGGAAATTGCCAAGACGCCCCAGGCGATCGCGAAAATTTATGATGCGGTGTTGGCGGATCTGGCGCGTGGGGTCCTGCACCCGCTGCCGGTCAAGGTCTTCCCCGCCAGCCGGGCGAAAGACGCGTTTCAAATGCTGCAGCGGGGCAGCCACGTTGGCCGTTTGGTGCTGGATTTCCGCCAAAGCCACGGTCTTGAGGTCCGTCGGGACGGCAGCTACCTGATCACCGGCGGACGCCGGGGATTGGGGCCGCTGGTCGGTCGCTGGCTGGCCGCGCAGGGGGCGGGTCGCTTGATCCTGGTGGGGCGCCACGCGGCCGATGCGGCGGCGGCGACGCTGATCAAGGACATGCAGGCCGCGGGTGCGGAGGTGATCGAAGTTGGCCTGGACGTGAGCGACGGCGCGGCGCTGTCCGAGCTGTTGGCCGAACGGCAGGATCCGGCGCGCCCTTGGCGCGGCGTGGTTCACTGCGCCGGGCTGCTGGATGATGGCCCGCTGGTGACGCTGGACAAGGCGCGTTTCAAGACGGTTTTCGCGCCAAAGGTCGACGCGGCCTGGCAGCTGCATGATTTGTCGCGGGACCTTCCGCTCGACTTTTTCCTGCTGTTTTCCGCCGGCGCGGCGCTGTTCGGTTCTCCCGGTCAGGCCAACCACGCCGCAGCCAATGCTTTTCTCGATGGGCTGGCGATCTATCGGCGCGGCCAAGGGCTGCCGGCCTTGTCGGTCAACTGGGGACCCTGGGCCGATCTGGGAGCGGTGGCCGACCCGGCGCTGCGCCGCCGCATGGCGCAACAGGGCATGGGCGAGATCGCCCCGGACCTGGGCATGCAGGCGCTGCGGCAGGCGCTGTGCGACGGTGCGCCCCAGCTTGCCGTCCTGCCGTTTGACTGGCCGACCTTCCTGGCCAGCTTCACCCCCGCGCGCACCCCCGATCTGATCGCCCCCCTGGCCAGCGGCAAGCGGGACAGCGCGGCGGACCGCGGCCTGGCCCTGCAGATGAACAAGACCGACAGCCCGGCGAGGCCGCCGGAACACAGCGCCGCCGCACAGCCAAGCGATCCGGACGAGCTGGCGCGGTTGATCCGCCGCCTGGCCTCGCAGGTTCTGGGCCTGGATGAGGCGTTCGACGACAAGCGTCCGCTGAGCGATTTGGGCCTGGATTCCCTGATGTCGGTGGAGCTGCGCAATCGCCTGGCCCAGGAGTTGGGCTTGTCCTTGCCCGCCACCTTACTGTTCGACCATCCCACGGTCGCGGCGCTTGGCGCGGCGTTGGGCCAGCGTCTTTGGCACGAGGTCGCTTCGGCGCCTTCCGCGCCGCTTGACCCGGCCGCCCAGCCAAACGCCCAGCCAAACGCCCAGCCAAACGCTCAGTCAAACGCCGCGTCAAACGCCGCGCCGAACGCCGGGTCGGGCAACCGGGATGTGGCGATCATCGGGTTGGGCTGCCGCCTGCCAGGCGGGGTGAACGATCGGGCGAGTTTCTGGGATCTGTTGGCGCAAGGCCGGGACGCGGTGAGCGAGGTGCCGGCGGACCGCTGGGATATTGAAGCCTACTACGATCCCGATCCGGATAAACCGGGCAAGACCTACGCCCGCCATGGCGGCTTTCTTGATCAGGTGGACCGTTTTGACGCCGCCTTTTTCAACATTTCCCCGCGCGAGGCCGCCTCTCTCGATCCGCAGCAACGGCTGGTGCTGGAGTGCGCCTGGGAGGCCCTGGAAGATGCGGGCCAACCGGCGGATCGGCTGGATGGCGCGGAGGTGGGTGTCTTTCTTGGAATTTGCGGCAGCGATTATCTGCAGCTTCAGATGGCCGGCGGCGGCGCGCTGGGCAGCGACCCCTATTTGGCGACCGGCAACGCCGCGTCGGTGGCGGCGGGCCGGGTGGCCTATGCGCTCGGACTTCAGGGACCGGCGGTGGCTGTCGACACGGCCTGCTCCTCGTCTTTGGTGGCGGTGCACTTGGCCCGGCGCTCGTTGCTGGACGGCGAATGCGAGCTGGCGCTGGTTGGCGGTGTGAACGTCATGCTGGAGCCCGGGGTGGCGGTGAACTTCGCCAAGTCGCGGATGCTGGCGGCCGATGGCCACTGCAAATCTTTCGATGCCAAGGCGGACGGCTTTGTGCGCGGCGAGGGCTGCGTAATGCTGGCCTTGAAGCGGTTGGACGATGCCGAGCGCGATGGCGACCCGATCCTGGCGGTGTTGGCTGGATCGGCGATGAACCAGGATGGCCGGTCGGCGGGCCTGACCGCGCCCAACGGGCCGTCCCAGGAACGGGTGATCCGGCGCGCGCTGAAAGACGCCGGGCTGGTTCCTGGCCAGGTGAGCTATGTGGAGGCCCACGGCAGCGGCACCTCGTTGGGCGATCCGATCGAGGCGCAGGCATTGGGGGCGGTTATGGCGCAGGATCAGGATCGAACCGTCGGATCGGCGCTTCGGATCGGCTC
Source organism: uncultured Rhodovibrionaceae bacterium (assembly GCA_963976695.1). Lineage (GTDB taxonomy): Bacteria > Pseudomonadota > Alphaproteobacteria > Kiloniellales > DSM-21159 > CAXBMB01. Next base: position 63,043 of record CAXBMB010000007.1, on the reverse strand, counting down.
GGTGAAAACCAACCTGGGCCACCTGGAGGGCGCGGCGGGGGTCGCCGGGCTGGCCAAGACCGTCTTGGCGCTGCAGCGTCGCCAGATTCCCGCCAGCCTGCATTTTGAAACCCCGAGCCCGCATATCGACTGGGCCAATCTGCCAATCCAGGTGGTGCGCGAGTTGATGGCCTGGCCAGCGCAGGACGGGCCGCGGGTGGCCGGCGTCAGTTCCTTCGGCTTTAGTGGCACGAACGTGCATCTGCTGCTGCGGGAGGCGCCGTTTTCGGAGGCCGCGCCTGCTGAGCTTCCGGCGGACCAAGCCAGCGCGTCGCGCACCGAGCTGCTGGTGCTGTCGGCCCATGATCCGGCGGCCCTGCGCGCCCAGGCGGCGGCCTATTGCCAACGCTGCTTGAGCCTGTCGCAGATGGACGACGACCGGGCCGCTTTCCAGGATCTGGTTGCCGCCAGCCAGCATCGCCGCGCCCATTTGCCCCATCGTCTGGCGTTGGCTGTCCCCTCGGCGGCGGCGGCCAGCGCGGCGTTGGCCGCCTGGCTTGCCGGAGAGACCCACCCCGCCGTGGCGCAGGGCCGGGTGGCCGACGGAAAGCCGGCCAAGATCGGCTTTGTCTATCCGGGCCAGGGCGGGCAATGGCTGGGCATGGGACGGCAGCTTTTTGCGCAATCGGATTGTTTCCGGCAGGCCTTTCGGGCGGCGGCGGCGGCCTGTGCGGCGGCCGGTTGCCCGGAGTTGGAAAGACTGCTGCTGGCGGGCGACGCCGCCGCGCTGGCGCCGATTGATCGCATGCAGCCTTTGCTGTTTAGCCTGCAGGTGGCCTTGACCCGGCAGTGGGCCGACCTGGGGATCGCGCCGCGCGTGGTGCTGGGCCATTCGATGGGCGAGGCGGCGGCGGCGGTGGCCGCCGGCGCCCTGGATCTGAGCAGCGCCGCGCGGATCATCACCCTGCGAAGCCGACTGATGAAGCGGCTGGCCGGGCAGGGCGCCATGCTGGTCACCGCGCTGTCCTATGAAGAGGCGGTCGACCTGGTGGCTGACAGCGATGGTTCGGTTGCCGTCGCGGTTTCCAACAGTCGCCGCTCGACGGTGTTGTCCGGGGCGTCTGCGAGCCTTGATCGCCTTGCCGAGCAGTTGGAGCGGCGACAGGTTTTCACCCGCCGGGTCAAGGTTGACGTCGCCTCGCACGGTCCGCAAGTCGATTGCTTGGAAATTGAATTAAAAGAAGCGCTTGGAGAGGTTTCTTCCAAGCAAACCTCGCTGGTTATGGAGTCAACGGTGCTGTCGCGGCCGGTGGCGGCCGGTGAACTGGACGCCGACTATTGGTGGTCGAACCTAAGACAGCCGGTCCGGTTCGCGGCGGCGCTGGCGCGGTTGTTGGATCAAGGCGTCACCCAGGTGGTGGAGGTGGGACCGCACCCGGTGCTGTTGGCGGCGGTGGAGGAAGAAAGCCTGGCGCTGAACCAGCCGGTCGCGGCGTTGGGCAGCTTGGAGCGCGACCAGGAGGACAGTCAGGCGCTGCTCACATCGCTGGCGCAGCTTTATGTCCAGGGCGTCACGCCGCGCTGGCAGGCCTTGAGTCAACCGCCGCGCGGCTTTGTTTTTCTGCCGCTCTACCCTTGGCAACGGCAGCGCCATTGGTTCGCCGCCGCGCCGGCGGCGCGCCCGGGTCTGGTGGCCGAGGCTGCCGCCTGGACCGACAAGGTCTACGAGGTGGCCTGGCGGGCGCTGCCCCATCGCCAGCCGCCGTTGGAGCCCGGCCTGCCGTGGCTGGTGATTGATCTGGCCGATCAGGCGGTTGCGGCGCAACTCCATGACCGTCTGCGGGCGGCGGGTCAACAGGTGACATTGCTGCGCAGCAGCCCGCGCGCTCTGCTGGCCAAGCCTCCGCAACTGGACGAACGCCGGCTGGTGATCTTGGGCGCGGAAAGCGCGGCGGCGCAGCAGGACAGCGCCACGGTTCTGGACCTGCTGCGGCGGTTTTACCTGGGCGCGCCCCAAGCGATTTGGACGGTCACCAGCGGTGGACAACAGCTGTCATCGGCCGACCGGGATCTGGATCCCCTGGCGGCCTCGCTGTGGGGGTTTGTTCGCGTCGCTATGCTGGAAAAATCTAATATTGATGGTGGGTTGATAGATTTATCTAAAGCAAAAAATCAGCAAGATTCGGATCAGGTGGAAGCGCTGGTCGGCGCTCTGCTGGCGCCAGGTGGCGAGCAGCAGCTGGCGCTGCGCGGTGGGCGGCTCTATGGCGCGCGCCTGACCTCGGCCGGCGCGCTTGTCCCAGCCAGCCCGTCGTTCGATCCGGAGGCGGTTTATCTGCTTACCGGCGGGTTCGGCGGCATTGCGGTGCAGCTGGCGGAGTGGCTGGTGGCGCGGGGCGCGCGTCGCCTGCGGCTGGTCAGCCGACGGGGCCGGGCGGAAGGCGCCTTGGCCGACCGGCTTGCCAAGCTGGAGGAAAGCGGCGTGGACATCGAAAGGCTCGGCCTTGATGTGACGGGCCGCGACCAGCTTCGAGAGGTTTTGCGGTCGACCGACGCGCGGCCGCTGAAGGGCCTTTTCCATCTGGCGGGAATTACCGAGCCGTGCAAATTGGAAGATTTGGACGCCGCCGGGCTGGCGCGGGTTTGGGCCCCGAAAATGGCGGCGGCGGAAAATCTGCTGGCGGGGGCCGCCACCTTGCCGCTGGATCACTTTGTCGCCTTCTCCACCGGGGCGGCGATCTGGGGATCGGAAGGCCAGGCGGCCTATGCCGCCGCCTCCGCCGCGTTGGATGCCTTGATGGCCAAGGGCCGGGCCGAGGGTTTGCCCTGCCTGTCGGTTAACTGGGGCTGGTGGCAGGATAGCGGGATGATTTCCGAAACCGCCGCCGATTATTTCGCACGGATGGGCTTCCTACCGGTGCCGGGATCCGACGCCCTGGCCGCCTTGGCGAGCCTGATGGTCAATCCACCCAGCTTTGGCGGCCGCGCGGTCGCCGGCTTTGACTGGTCGCTTTTCAAGCCGGTGCAGGAAGCCCGGCGCCCGCGGCCGTTGCTGGAGGAAATGGCAGGCGCCACCACGGCCCCGCCGACCGGCGAGGCCAGCGGCGCGCTGGCGGCGATGCTGACGCCGCTGGACCCGACGGCGCGCCGCGCAGGCTTGCGGCAGGCATTGAAGCGGCTGGTGGCCGAGATTCTGGGATTCGAGCATCCGGACCAGCTGGAAGAAGACGCCGGCTTTTTCCAACTGGGCATGGACTCGATCATGGCGGTGAAACTGCGCGGTCGTCTGGAAACAGACATGGGGCGAAGCTTCCCGCCCAGTTTGGCGTTTGAATATCCCAATGTGCAGGCCTTGGCGGACTATCTCGCGTCGTTGCTGGCGCCGGCGGACCAGGCCCTTGCGGCGAAGGATTCCGCCGACCCGGGCGCGGCCGACCGGCAAGACGGCCAGCCTGCCGATGGGCCCGGCCAGGCCCCCGCCGACCTATTGGACGATCTGTTGGGCCAGATCGGTGATTTGGAAGACGGCGAGATTGACCGTCTGTTGACGGAAGGACCGAGCGATGAGTGACGCCCGGCGCGCCTTTCTCGACCGGATCAAGGGGCTCAGCCACAAGCAAAGCCTGCTGCTGTGCTGGGAGCTGCAAAAGCGTCTGGACGCCCAGCAGGGGATCGAGACGCGCGGATCGCGCGGCGCCTCGGCGGAGCGGGAGCCGATCGCCATCGTCGGCCTGGGCTGTCGATTTCCCGGCGGCGGGGAGACGCCGGAGGCTTTTTGGCAAAGCCTGATGGCCGGCCGGGAGTCGGTTCGGGAGGTTCCGAAAGACCGCTGGGACCTGGACCTTTGGTATGATCCGGACCCGGCCAAGCCCGAGCGGATCGCCACCCGCCGCGCCGGTTTTCTGACCGCGGTCGATGGCTTTGACGCGGACTTTTTTGGCCTGTCGCCGCGCGAAGCCCTGTCCATGGACCCGCAACAAAGGCTGCTGTTGGAGGTGGTCTGGTCAGCGCTGGAGCACGCCCACCTGCCGCCGCGCGGCCTGCGCGGGAAAAGCGTTGGAGTGTTTGTCGGCATTTCCACCAACGACTATGCCGATCTGTTGCAGCGGGATCAGACGGCGGCGCTGGACAGCTACTTTCTATCCGGCAATGCGCTGAACTTCGCGGCCGGGCGGATTGCCTACACGCTGGGGCTGGAGGGACCGTCGTTGGCGGTTGACACCGCCTGCTCCTCTTCGCTGGTTGCCCTGCATCTGGCGGCCCAGGCGATCAAGTTGGGTGATTGCGAGCTGGCGCTGGTGGGCGGCGTCAATCTGTTGCTTTCGCCCTTTAGCACGCTGGTCGCCAGCCGGGCGCGGATGCTGTCGCCGTCGGGACGCTGTCGGGCTTTCGACGCCGGCGCCGACGGCATGGTGCGCGGCGAAGGCTGCGGCGTCGTGGTGCTGAAAAGCCTGGCGGCGGCGCAGCGCGACGGCAACCGGATCTGGGCGGTTTTGCAGGGCTCGGCGGTCAACCAGGACGGCGCGTCCAGCGGAATTACCGTGCCCAACCGGCGCGCCCAGGAAGCCGTGGTCCGCGCCGCACAGGCGCGCGCCGGGGTCACGCCCGCCGATGTTGGGGTCGTGGAGGCGCACGGCACCGGCACCCCCTTGGGAGATCCGATCGAGGCGCACGGCCTGGGGGCGGTGTTTCATGGTTGTGGCGAGCGGTTTCTGCTGGGCTCGGTGAAAACCAACCTGGGGCACCTGGAGTCGGCGGCGGGTATGGCCGGCGTGATCAAAACGGTCCTGGCGCTCAATGCCGGGCAGGTGCCGCCGCATTTGCATGTCGACCAGCCAAACCCCGCCATTCAGTGGGATCAGGTCCCGGCGGACCTGGCGTTGAGCGCCACGGCCTTTCCGGCGCGGCGCAAGGGCCGGGTGGCCGGGGTTAGCTCTTTCGGCGGCAGCGGCACCAACGCCCACGCCGTGTTGAGCCTGCCCGACGCGATGCTGGACACCCCCCCGGCGGCGGCGGCGCACCCTCCCTCCCAGGTTACCCAATCCCAGATTCCGCAGTCGGGGAGTCCGCAGTCGGGGAGTCCGCAATCCGGGGTTCCGCACTCCCAGATATATCTTCTGCCGCTGTCGGCGCGCAGCACGGCGGCCTTGGCGACATTGCAAGCACGCACCCGGGCGGTATTGGCGGGTGAGACCGACTGCGCCGGTCTGGCGCGCACGGCGATGCTCGGCCGGGATCATTTTCCCTTGCGGCGCGCTGTGGTCGGCGGTGATCGGCTGGAACTGGCGGATGGCTTGACCCGGGTGCCGCCAAGCGCGGGTCGACTGAAATCCAATACCGCGCCGGTCTTTCTTTTTTCCGGTCAGGGCGGTCAGTATTTGGGCATGGGCGCCGGGCTTTACGCCCAGGAAGCGGTCTTTAAACAAGCCTTTGACGATCTGGCGGCGCAGCTCGACCCGGCCTTGCCCTGCCGTCTGGCCGACTTGCTGTTCGCCGACAAGAGCGAGACCGCCGCCAGGCTGCTCAACCGCACCGATGTGACCCAACCGGCGCTCTACGCGCTGCAACTGGCTTTGGTGGCGCTGTGGCGAAGCTGGGGCATCACGCCGTCGGCGGTGGCGGGGCACAGCCTGGGCGCTTTTGCCGCCGCGGTGGTGGCGGGGGTGATGACCGCGCAGGACGGCGCGCAGTTGGTTCTGGCGCGGGGCAAGCTGGTGGAGGACCTCTGTCCCGAAGGCCGGATGCTGGCCCTGTCGGAAGGCGCGGCGGCGGTGGCGCGGCGCTTGGCCGAACTGTCGTCCGGTCTTGCCGAACGGCTGGCGGTTTCCGCCTGCAATGCGCCCGATGAGACCGTGGTGACCGGTGATCCCGACGCCATTGAGGCCTTTCAGGCCTGCTTGCGAACCCAAGGGGTTCGGTCAAAACGCTTGACCGGTCGCTACGGCTTCCATTCGTCGTTGGTTGAACCGGCTCTGGATCCCTTTTGCGCGGCGCTGGAAAAGGTTAGCTTGACGGCGCCGCGCCTGCCGTTCATCTGCACGGAGGCGGGCCGCCAGGTCGACGATGCGGTCACCCGGGTCGACTATTGGCGCCGGCAACTGCGCGCCCCGGTAAACTTCCTGGGCGCGGTTGACTGCCTGCTGGCGCAAGGCCAGGAGCGCTTTGTCGAAATCGGCCCCGGCGCCACGCTGGCCGCGCTGGTCCGTCGCCGGACTGTCGGGCGCGAGTTGCTCGTCCTGCCCGGGCTGCGCAAGGGCCGGGCCGATGATCTTTGCCTGCGTCAGGCCCTGGCGGGGTTGTATGAAAGCGGCCTGGACCTGGCATGGCACAGGCTGGCCCCAGAGGGGGCGGCCAGCGACCGCCTGCCCGGCTATCCCTTTCAAAGGCAGCGGTTTTGGCCGCAAGGCGGGCCGCCACGGCCAAAGGACCTGACGGCGCGCGCCGCCGCCGCGCCGGCCGCGCCAGCCCAGCCCTATCACTTCACCTGGCTGCCGCTTCGCCTTCAACCCCAGCCGCTTGCCGGTGACCATCCCTGGGTGCTTTTGGGTCGGCAAAGCGCGCTGTCCGACGCGCTTTGCCGGCGCCTGGCGGCGCAAGGCGTCGCGGTGCGCGCCTACCCCACCACCGCCGCTTTACTGGCCGATAAAACCCGGCTAGCCCAGCCGATCGCGGCGCTGTTGGATTTGCAGCCCCTGGACGAGCCGAGGCTGGCGGAGGCGCCGCAGTGGCAAGCCGCGGCGGAAAGCGCGTCGCTCACTCAGCTTCCCGCCTTGCTGCGCGCCCTGGAGGCCGGCGCGCCCTCGGCCCCGTTTTGGCTGCTGACCGCCGGCGGCGCACCGCTTGGCCGGCCGACCGGCGCGGGCGGACAATGCTTGCCGGGGACCTGGAAGCCCGATCCGCTGCAGGCGCTCTATTGGCCTTTCCTGCGCGGCGCCGAACTGGAGCGGGAGCGGGGCGCTTTGGGTCTGCTGGACCTGGGCGACGGCTGGCGCGCCGAGGCTGTCGACGGCTTGGCGGCGCAGATTTTAGCGCTGGTTGGCGGAGCGGGAGACGAAAGACAGGTGGCGCGAAGCGGCGCCGACTTCCTTGGCCTGCGCCTGGTTCCCCTAGCCCCGCTGGCCCGCGCGGCGGGTCCGGCCGAGTCAAACCCTCCGGCCTTCGACCCGCAGGGGCTCTATCTGGTCGCCGGCGGGGCCGGCGGATTGGGACGGCAGCTCTGTCGCTGGCTGGTCAAACGCGGCGCGGGTCATCTGCTGGTGCTGGGACGCCGGAACGCCGATCCCGAACTGGAAAGCTTGCTCGCGACCTTGCGGGCGCAAGGCGCTGTGGTTGACTACCTGGCCTGCCGGCTGGGCGCGCCGGACTGTCCCGCGCTGCTGGCGGAAGCCTTGCGGGATCGGCCGGCCTTGCGGGGGATTGTTCACGCCGCCGGGACCGCTGTCAGCCGCGCCGCCGACGATCTTGATCTCAAGGCGTGGCGGAGTCTGTTCCGGGCCAAGGTGGCGGGCGTGCAGCAGCTTGACGCCTTGGCGCGCGACCGGCGACCGGCGCTGTTCCTGCTCTGCTCGTCGGCGGCGGCAAGCTGGGGCTCACGCGGGCTTTCGGCCTATGGTGCGGTCAGCGGCTTCCTTGATGCCTTGGCCGAGCGGCGGCAGGCCGAGGGTTTGCCCGGGCTTTCGGTGGCCTGGGGACCGTGGCGGGACACCGGAATGAATGTCAGCGCGGCGGCGCAGGCCTTTGCCGCCGGCGGTGTGGATTCCTTGGCTCCCGAGGCGGCCCTGGCTCAATTGGACGATTTGCTGGGCGGGCCAACCGCGGACGCGGCGCAAGCGGCGGCCCGGGGGGGAGCGATCACGGTGGCGTCGGTGGCTTGGGACCGTTTTGTCCCGCTGTATGAAGCCCGCCGGATGCGCCCGCTGCTGTCGCTGTTGAAGGAGGCCGCGACCGTGCCGGACAGAAAGGACGCCGCGCCGGCCGCGCCCGACCCGGAGCCGTTGCGCGCGCTGCTGGCCTCGTCCCAGTCGGCGCAGCAACAAACGCTGATAACATTTCTTCAGGCCGCCGTGGCGCAGGTTCAAGGCCGATCCGACAGCCCGTTGGCGCCCGATGCTGACATCGCCGACCTGGGGCTGGACAGCCTCATGGTGATGGATCTGCTGGCGCTTTGTCGCCAATCCTATGGAATCGCGCTCTATCCGAAGGATTTTTTCGAGCAGTCGAGCCTGGCGGGCTTTGCCGGTTTGCTGGCGCGCGAGCTGCGCCGCCTGGCGGGCGGCGCGACCGCCCCGCCGCCGCGCCCCGCCGCCCCGCCGGGCGCGCCGCCGATCATCGGCCCGGCAAAAGCGACCCCCGACGCGCTTTTCCTGCTGTCCAGTCCGCGCTCCGGCTCAACCTTGCTGCGGGTCATGCTGGCCGGGCATGCCGGGCTGTTCAGCCCGCCTGAACTGCACCTCTTGGGCTATGAGAGCCTCAAGCCCTGGCACGCGGCGTTGCACGACAACTACCTGGATGAAGGGCTGCAACGGGCCCTCATGGCGCGCTTCGACCTTTCGGCGGACGCGGCGGCCGAGCGGTTGGCCCAGTGGTTGGCGCAAGATCGACCGGTGGCCGATGTCTACCGCGCGCTGGGCCGGGCCGGACAGCTGTTGGTGGACAAGTCGCCGTCTTACTTGACCTCGCCGGAGACGCTGCAACGGGCCGAACGACTTTTCGAGCGACCGCTCTATCTGCATCTGGTGCGGCATCCGCTGGCGGTGATCGATTCTTTTGTGCGCAATCGGTTGGAGCGCTTTATGACCGGCGTGGACGACCCCCATGCCTTTGCCGAGCGGCATTGGCGCAGTCAAAATGAAAACATGGAGGCCTTCGGCGCGACCCTGCCCGCCGACCGCGTCCACCGGATGCGCTATGAGGACCTGGTGGCGGACCCGAAGGCGGCGATGACCGGGTTGATGGCGTTCCTCGATCTGCCTTTCGACGACCGTTTACTGACCCCCTATGAAGGCCAGCGGATGACCGATGGACCGACGCGCGGTTCGCTGCAGATTGGCGATCCCAATTTCCTCAACCACCAAGCCATCGAGCCGGACTTGGCGGCGGTGTGGCGGACGGTTGTGCTGCCACGGCCTCTGGCGGCGGAGACGGTAGCCCTGGCGCAAGCCTACGGCTATCACCTGCCCGGCGCGCCGGTGGAGTCGGCTGCCGCCCCGTCGACCAAATCGGCGGCCAAATCGGCGACCAAACCGGCCGCCACCCCGGTCGCCAAGGATAGCGCTGGCGCGCGCATCGCCCGGCTGGCCGAGGCGTTGAAACGCTATCAGGAAGACTTGCAGGCCCACCCCTTGGCGGTGGAACTACGCCAGCGGCTCAGGGACCAGGGTCTTGTTCCGGCTACCTGGCGTCGGCTCGGGCTGGGGGCGTGGCTCGGCGGGCAGGCCGGGCAACCCAGGCTGCCTGAAGGGACCGTCACCGACGGCCTGGCGCCAACCCGGGCTGCGCTGCTGTTGCCGCTACGCGACGCCGATGGAAATTTGCGGGGCGTCGCGCCGCTGCCGGAAAGCGGGACCTTGGCGCCGCTGGCGGTTCCCGTGGGTCTGAACGCCGCGCGGGCGGCCTTGGCGCAACAAGGCTATGGCTTGATCCTGGGCGCGCCCTTTGCCTGGATGAAGGCGCAGCAGGCGGGCATAAGCCAAGCGCTGCTGGGGCCGCTGACCGGGGCGGGGCAGGCCGCGCTTGGCGGCCGGGGCACCGCTTTCTTTGATCTGTCCAAGGCGGTCGGCGCGCTGGAGTACATTGCGCCCGCGGCGCCGGCCGAAGACGGCACAATGCAGTTGAAGGGTCGGTTCGAGAAACGCGCGCTTGCCTCGCGGGTGCTGGGACAGTCGGTTTCGATCGCGCTGCTGCTGCCCAAATCCGCGCCGACGCAGCGCAAGCTGCCGTTGCTGCTGTTCCTGCCCGGCGCCGAAGCCGACCTGACCGCCCGGCTGGCGGCGTTGCCCGATCAAATGATGGCCGAGGGAGATCTGCCGCCGCTTGCCATTGCCTGGGTGCAGGCGCCGCGCAGTCTCTATCTGGATCCACCCGCCGGCGGTCCGCGTTGGGAAACCTTTCTGGTTGACGAATTGCCCGACCTTTTGGCCCAGCAGAGCGCGGGACAAATTTCCACCGCGCCCTTTGGTGTTCTCGGGCTGTCGATGGGGGGGCTGGGGGCGCTGCGAATGGCGCTGCGTCATCCTGATAAAATCAAGGCGGCGTCGGCGCTGGCCCCGGCGCTGGAGGCCGGCCTGAACTTTGCCGAACTGGAGGAGAGCCATCCCTTGTGCCTGCTGCGGCCGCGCGACTATCTGGCGCGCTTCTTTGGTCCGGGAATCGATGATGCCGGGCAGTGGCAGGCCCATCATCCCAGCGCCTTGGTCGCCGCTCGGGCGGCGGCGCTAAAGCAGGCAAGACCGGCGCTGCAGGTGATTTGCGGCGAGGCCGATTCGCTGGCCTGGGACGGCAGCCTATTTTTCCACAAGCAGTTGACGGCAAGCGAGATCGATCACGACTTCCAGCGTTTGCCGCAGGGCCGCCACGATCCGGCGTTTTTTGCGCTGACCGTGCCCGAGGGCCTGGCCTTCGTCGCCAAGGCGCTGTCGTCGTGAAGGGCGGTGGAAGCGAAGCTGGGCGCGGATCGCGGCCCGGATCGCTGCGGTGGCGAAGCCGGCGTCTCGACAGCCCGGCAGGGCCGCTGGTCGCCGAGGTCGCCGGCCCGTCGTCGGCGCCGCTGCTGCTGCTGCTGCCGGCCCTGGGGCGTGATGGACGGGACTTTGACGGCCTGTCGGCTGGTCTGTCGGCGGACTTTCAGTTGGCTCGCTTGGATTGGCGCGGGTCGGGCAAGAACGTCGCGCTGGCGGCCAGTCCGCGGCTCGACGACTATCTCGGCGATTGCCTGGCGCTGCTGGATGCCTTGCGGCCGGGCGAGCCGGCGTGGATTTTGGGGGCGACCTTCGGCAATCGGGTGGCCCGCCGCCTGGCGGCGCGCTATCCGGCGCGCTGTGCGGCTTTGGTGCTGCTGGCCGCCGGCGGCGACAGCCCCCCTGAGCCGCAGGCGACCGCGCTGGCCCGCTGCTTCATGGCCCGCTTGACCGCCAGGCGGCAAGATATCTCCTGCCGGCAGGCCGGGGTTTATTTTGGCCGGCCGGATTACTTTGAGCGGCAGCCCGATCCGGTCGCGGGCCTGGCGGTCTTTTTGGCCGGATGGTGGCCGGCTTGCCTGCCGGCGCAGCGGGTCGCGGCGCGGTCTTTTGCCGAGGATGCGGCAGCGGATAGGACGGCGGACATAGCGGTGGCGGGCAAGGCGGGCGCCGGTGCGCGGCCCAGCTTGATCCCGCCAAGTTTAATTATTCAGGGGCTGGCCGATCGACTGGCGCCGCCGGAAAACGGACGACGGCTGGCCGCCGCGCTGGCGCCGTCCGCCCGCTTGGTCGAGATTCCCGATGCCGGGCATTTGCTGGCCCTGGAGCAGCCCAGGGCGCTGGCGCAGGCGATTTTGGCCTTTAAAAGCGAGTTGGAGAACTGAAATTGGCTGGCGCGCTTTCCCGCCTCGGCCGTTCAGTCGCCCGGCATGTTGGAGCGGTCCCACAGGCTGGTGACCTCGGCCACCTTGCCGTCTTCGATGCGGGCCAAGATCAGGCCGTCGCCGGTTACCTGCTTGCCGGTTTGGCGGTGCGTGGCTTGACCGGTGACCGTCGCGGCGACGTGATCGCCGCGCGACACCGCGTTGCTCACCGACCAGATTAAGTCGGCATACTCCTCGTGGCGGTCAAGCAGAAATCGCTTCACGTCATTGACGCCGTTTTCCACCCGCACGGCGTCGTGACGTTGAAAATCTTCACTCACGACCTCGGGCACGCGTGCGATGTCGCCGGCATTGAGAATTTCTGTCAGGCGGTGCAGTAGGGCGATGTTTTCTTCTGGTGTCATGCGCGGCTTTCTCCTCGACAGGCTCCAATTAGTCACCGTAAGTAATAGAGAAATAAGGCTAACAAGGTAAGAGGGATTAGATGGCTGGGTCCTGGATCGAAAAATTGCGCGGTGACGTGGCGGCTGTTCGTCGGCTGTTCATCTTTCCCTTCGCCGGCGGCGCCAGTGTGTTTTATCGCCCCTGGGCGCCGCTGTTTCCGGCGGACCTGGAGGTTAATTTCGTGATGCTTCCGGGGCGCGAAAGCCGGTTCGGCGAGCCGGCCTTCACCAGCATGGCCGCGCTGATCGAGGAGCTGCTTCCGGCGTTGGAAGCGCAGCTTGATGACCGGCCCTTTGCGTTCTTTGGCCACTCCATGGGGGCCGCCATTGCCTATGAATTGGCGCTGCGACTGCAGGAAAATGGCAAGCTCCCGCAGGCGCTTTTCGTCTCCGGCCGCCGGCCGCCGGGCGCGCCGCGCCAGACGCCGGCGATCTATCATCTGCCCGACGCGCAATTCCTTGACGCCTTGCGGAAGTTGGGCGGCACGCCCGAGGAGGTGCTGCAAAATCAGGATCTCCTGGAGCTTTTCCTGCCGCTGCTGCGCGCCGATTTTCAAGTCAGCGACACCCACGCGCCGACCGGCCAGGGCACACTGCGGTGCCCCCTGGAGGTGTTTGGCGGCAGCCGCGACCCGGAAGCCTCCTTGGAATGCCTGGCCGGCTGGCGGGCGCGCGGTGCCGATGATGTCGAGATAACCGCCTTTGAGGGCAACCATTTTTTCCTCAGTGAGCACCGCCAGGCGATCATCGAACGGATCGCCGCCCGCTTGCGTCAGGGCCAGCTTTCAACGGCGTAACTTCCCCTGTTGTTCGATTATCCATAAACTGGGGCGGTAAGACTCCAGCGCGATGGAGTCGCCGCCTGGGGGAATGCGCTCCGGCAGGGGTGTTCGCGATGATGGAAAGCAGAGGCGCGCGTCATGGGGATTTTGGCTCTCTCAACCATGAAAGGGGGCAGCGGCAAAAGCACCGTTGCCATCTGCCTGGCCGCCGAGTGGCTCAAGCAGGGCAAGTCCGTGGCGCTGATCGACACCGATCCGCAGGCCTCGGTGGTGCGCTGGCGGCAAAGTGGGGAGGACCTTCAAGCCCTGCCGCTGACCAGCGCGGGCGCCGCCGAGGTTGAGACGGAATTGCTGCGTCTCGTCGCCGCCGGGACCGATCGCATCGTGGTGGATACGCCCGGCTTTCGCGCCGAGGTCACCGAAAAGGTTCTCGCCCTGGCCGATTTGGCGCTGGTGCCGCTGAAGGCGTCGCCGGTGGATTTCGAAGTGGCGGCCGATACGGTCGATATGATTCAAGGCATTTCCAGCGCGCGTCGGCAGGGCGGGACGCGGGGCGCGGCGAAGAAGACATCATTGGATTTTCTTTTCCTGCTGAGCCAGACGGTGCGCGACAGCGTCATCTCCCGGCATATGCGTGCTGAGCTGAAGCAGGCCGGCTATCCTTTGATGAAGGTGGAATTGATCAACAGAGTCCTCTACTCTGAGGCGGCCTTGCTGGGATCGGCACCCTGTTACCTGGCCCCAGGCTCGCAGGCGGCCAAGGAGGTGAAGTCCCTGGCCAAGGAACTGGATCAATTTATGAAGAAGTAGGGCGCATGGCGAAGAATTTTCCCGGGTTGAAACGACATCGCGCTGAAAAAGCGTCGCCGCCCGCCGCTGCGGACGGGATGCAGCAAGCCACCGATCCGGCCGGCGCCGGGACAGGCCAGGCAAAGGCTGGAAAAAGTCAAACAAAGAAGGTGTCCGCGATGCCCAAGTCGTCCAAATCCAAGTCCGACGCCCAGGCGGGCAGCCGATCAACCGCCACCGCCAAGGCCGCGCGCGCCAAATCAACCGCCGCCAAGGCGGGAGCGCGCCCGGCGGCCAAGCCCGCCGCTCAAACAGCCGCCAAGCGCCAGGAAAAGTCGGCCCAGCAAAAGCCAGCCCAGCAAAAGCCAGCCCAGGAAAAAGCGGCGGGCGCCAAGGTGCTGGAAGGCGATATTTTGGCGCCCGAAACCGCGACCGACCGGGCGCATCACCTGGCGCTGACCGCCCAGCCGATCGTGCTGCGCTACAGCAAATGGGCGGCGGTCGGCGGCATCCTGCCGTTGCCGCTGCTGGATATCGTCGCCGTGGCGGGGGTCAACCTGCGGATGGTCGCGCGGTTGGCGGCACACTATCAGCAGCCGTTCAGCAACAGCCGGGGCAAGGCGATCATTTGGTCGCTGTTGGGCGGCCTGGGGCCGTACGCGGCCGGATTGGGCCTGGGCGGGACCCTGGCCAAGAGCATGCCCGGCGCCGGGGTGGCGTTGGGGGTGGTAACCATGTCGGCGACGGCGGCGGCGGCGACCCATGCCATGGGCCGGCTGTTCATTCAGCATTTCGACGCCGGCGGGACCCTGTTCGATATGGACCCGATGGCGCTGCGCGATCACTATCGCCAGGAATTCGACGCCGAAAGGCAGCGCCGCTAACCTCCTCGCCCCGGCGCGCTGCGTCGCGCGGGCGCTCATTTCATGGCACCGCCGATATACTTGTGCGAAAGATCCTGCCGCCACCGCGGCGCGACCCGGGCGGCCCGGAAAGCAATCAGACCTCGGAAAGCAGCGGCAAAGTCGCTATAAAGGCCGCGCCTTGCGGCTTGTTGTCACCAGCGTTGGAGCTGCCCGTGCGTACCCTTGCTGAATTCGTTCGAATTCTTGGCCGCGGCCCCGGCCGTTCCCGCCACCTGACTCAAGAAGAAGCCCGGGAAGCCATGGGCCTGGTGTTGGCGCAAGAGGCGGCCCCGGAAGCCGTCGGCGCCTTCCTGATGCTGCTGCGCTATCGCGGCGAGAGCGCGCAGGAAATCGCCGGGTTCGTGCGAGCCTTTCGCGATCATCTGGCCGATGGCTGGAAAGAGCTGTCGGTCGATCTGGACCAACCGAGCTACGCGTCGGGTCGCACCCGGGGGGCGCCCTATTTTCTGCTGGCCTTGAAGCTTCTGGCCTGCAACGGCGTTCGGGTGGCGGTCCACGGCTACAACAGCCATCAAAAAGATGGCTTGTCGGTGCGTGACGCTTTGGCGCCGCTGGCCCTGTCGACGGCCGCCACGGGCGCGGCGGCGCAACGGATTCTGGCGGCGGAAAACTTCGTCTATCTGCCGCTGGAAACGCTCCAGCCCCGGATTTTCGACCTGCTGGCGCTGCGACAGGTTCTTGGCCTGCGCTCGCCGATCAATTCGGTTTTGCGCGGCTTCAATCCCTGCGCGGCGCCGGCCTCGCTGCAAGGGGTGTTTCATCCGACCTTCTTGCCGTTGCAGCGCGACGCCGCCCAGCTTCTCGGCCAGGACAATCTGGCGGTGTTCAAGGGCGGTGGCGGCGAGGCGGAGCGCAACCCGGCCAAGGCCCTGGCGACCCATTGCTTGGCGCAGGGACAGCCGATAGAACGGGCGTGGTCGCCGCTCTATCAGGGCAAGACCCGCCGTTTGGCCGAGGAAGACCCCGATTTGTCGGCGTTGCCGGCGCTTTGGCAAGGCACGCGCGAGGATCCCTTCGCCCAGGCCCTGGTGGTGGGAACAGCGGCGCTGGCGCTTGTCACCTTGGGGCAGGCGGACAGCCAGGCGCGGGCCGAGCAGATCGCCCAGTCCTGGTGGCAGGCGCGCGACCGCCGGCTTACCTAGACTGGGATCGGCGCGAATCGACTCCCGTGGCGCTCCGGTTTGAAGCGTGACTTCGCCGCTTATCGCCGTCCAACCGCCCGCTGCTGGGATCCTTGAGCGCAAGGCCGCTTTGCCTTGCCAGATCCGGCCTTTCGTGAGAGCAGAGGCGCAGGTCGTCAAATCCAACCGAGAAGGCCACAGCAATTGTGGAACATCCCATGCCCGAAAGTTTGTCCGCCAAGCTCGCTGAATTCGAAGCCCGTGTGATGGAGCTGGAAAGCCGTCTGGCGCACCAGGAAAGCACCTTGGATGACCTGAATGGGATCGTGGTCGCGCAGCGTGGCGAAATCGACCTGCTGAATCGCCAGGTTACGCTGTTGGTCACCCGGTCCCGCGAGGCCGATCGGGGCGGCGAGGCTTTGCCGGCCAACGATGGGCCGCCGCCGCACTATTGATCGGCCGTCGCCGACGCGTCGTTTCACGCCGGCGGATTGGCCGCTTGGCTTGCCTGTCTAGGGGTTCGGGCCTACATAAGGTCGCCCCTTGAAACCTGATCGGGTTCGCCATGTCCCGTTTTTTAGTCGCCGCCCTCTATAAATTCGTCGCCCTGCCGGACTACAAACGCCTGCGGCAACCCTTGCTGTCGCGCTGTCTGTCGGCCCAGGTCAAGGGCACCCTGCTGCTGGCGCACGAGGGGATCAACGGCACGATTTCTGGACCGGAATCCGGCGTTCGCGAGGTACTGGCCTTTTTGCGCCGGGATCCGCGGTTGGCTAAGCTGGAACACAAGGAATCCTGGGCCGAGTCGCAGGCGTTTTTGCGGATGAAAGTGCGGCTGAAAAAAGAAATCGTGACCATGGGCGTGCCGACGGTGGATCCCAACAAGCTGGTTGGAACCTATGTGAAGCCGGAAGACTGGAACGCGTTGATTTCGGCCGACGATGTGGTGGTGATCGATACCCGCAACGACTATGAGGTCGATATCGGCAAGTTTGCCGGGGCGATGAATCCCGGAACCAAGACCTTCCGGGAGTTTCCGGAATGGCTGCGCGACAGCGGTCTGCTGGAGGAAAACAAGCGGGTCGCCATGTACTGCACCGGCGGCATTCGCTGTGAAAAGTCCACCGCCTACCTGAAGGAACTGGGCGTGGCGGAGGTCTTCCATTTGCAAGGTGGTATTCTGAAGTATCTGGAAAGCGTGCCCGAGGACGCGAGCCTGTGGGAGGGTCAGTGTTTCGTGTTTGACCAGCGGGTTTCGGTCGGCCACGGGCTCGACCAGGGCCCCTACGATCTCTGTCACGGGTGCCGCAGCGCCATCGACGCGGCGGACAAGCGGTCGCCGCACTATCTGCCCGGTATCTGCTGTCCGAAGTGCCGGGACAGCCTGACCGACACGCAAAAGGCGCGCTTTGCCGAGCGGCAAAAGCAGATGGAGCTGGCCGAACAGCGAGGCCAGGCGCACCTCGGCTCGGGTTGATTTGACCCCAACAGCAGAACTGGCTCGGCAACGTCGTCGTCGCTCGGCGCCCGGCGGGCTTTCGACGGCGTGAGGTCCTTCCAGCGCCGCCGACGATCGGGTAAGTTTTGCCGATGAGCGCTTTTCCGATCCTCTATTCCTTTCGCCGTTGCCCCTATGCCATGCGGGCGCGCATGGCTTTGGCCGTGGCGGCGCAGACCTGCGAACTGCGCGAGATTGTGCTGCGGGATAAACCGGTTGAGATGCTGGCGATCTCTCCCAAGGGGACAGTGCCGGTGATGCAGCAGCCCGATGGTCAGGTTCTCGAGGAAAGCCTGGATGTAATGCTTTGGGCGCTGGCGCGACAGGATCCGGAAAGCTGGCTTTGCCCGGAAGAGGAAAGCTTGCCGGCGATGCTGGCGCTGATCGACGCCTGTGAGCGCGACTTCAAAGCCCATCTTGATCGCTACAAATACGCCAGCCGCTACGCCGACGCCGATCCGGCGGCAGAACGGGCCGCCGCCGCGGTCTTTCTCCACCAGCTCGAGGCGCGCTTGGTCGGCAAGGACTATCTGTTTGGCCGACGTCGCAGCTTGGCCGATGTCGCCCTGGCCCCCTTCGTTCGACAGTTCGCCAACACCGACCGCGCTTGGTTTGAGACCCAACCTTGGCCCGGCCTGGCGGCTTGGCTGGATGCCTTCGTGAGCTCGGCGCTCTTCACCTCGGTTATGGTCAAACTTCGGCCCTGGCGAGCGGGCGACTGCCCGGCGCTGTTTTTCGGGGCCGGCAACGGCGCGCCGCGCGCTTCTTGCCAGGCCGATCACCCACTCGGATGAGTCCGCAACTGGCGCCGGCCTTGGCAAGCGGCGATTCCGACTTAACTATTTCCGCCTTCTATGCCCATGATGGCGCGATGCTATGGAGAACCTATCTGCTTGGGGATGTCGGATGCGATTTTTGCCGTTGCTGTTGCGCAAGGCGATCAAGGTCGGTGGGCTGACGCTTTACGGGCCCCACGGCTATCGCGAGAGTTTCGGAAGCGCGGACCAGGACCCGCAAGTCAGCATTGAAATCACCGACCCGTCCCTTGATTGGCGAATTTTCCTCAATCCCGAACTGAAGGGCGCGGAAGCCTATATGGCGGGAAGTCTGGTGGTTCGAGAGGGCGGCGCTTATGAATTTCTGCGGCTTATCTTCCTCAACAAGCGCCATTTTGACCTGTCGGCGAGCCAGGTATTTTGGAACAAGCTCAATCGCAAACTTCGTCGTTTCATGCAGCACAACCCGCTTGCCCGGGCGCGCCGGAACGTCGGGCACCACTATGATCTGGGTAACGACTTCTACCGGCTCTGGCTGGATGAGGATCTGCAGTATTCCTGCGGCTACTTCCCCTCTGACGCGGAAACCCTTGCCGAAGCGCAGCGCGAAAAAAAGCGGCACGTCGCCGCCAAACTGGCGCTGCAGTCGGGGCAACGGGTCCTGGATATCGGCTGCGGGTGGGGCGGCTTGGCGCTTTATTTAGCCAGGGTTGCCGATGTGGAGGTGACCGGGGTGACGCTGTCCAAGGCGCAGTTGGCGGTCGCCCGCCAGCGCGCCGCGGCCGCCGGATTGGACAGCAAGGTCAGGTTTGAGCTCTGCGACTATCGCAGCGTTACCGGGCGCTTTGACCGGGTGGTGTCGGTTGGCATGCTCGAGCATGTGGGCGTGGGTCATCTGGAGACGTACTTCCGCACCGTTCGTGACCGCCTGGCCCCTGGCGGCGTGGCGCTGATTCACAGCATTTCGACCAAGGCGCCGCCCGGCATAACCGGCCCCTTCATCCGAAAGCACATTTTTCCGGGCGGCTATGCGCCGTGTATTTCCGAGGCGTCACTGGCGATTGAACGCTCGGGCTTGTGGATGTTGGATTGTGAAATCTGGCGTCTGCACTATGCGAAAACGCTCCGGCTTTGGCGGGAGAGGTTTTTGGACCGCCGCCAAGAGGTTGTTGACCTCTACGACGAGAGATTCGCCCGGATGTGGGAATTTTATCTCGCGGCCTGTGAATGCGCCTTCGCCTTCGGTTCTTCCACCGTGGTCCACTATCAACTGGGCCGGGAACGCGACGCGGTGCCGCTTAGCCGGGACTACATCGATCAGCAAAAGCAAAGGCTGGCGAAGATCGAAAAAAGCCAGCCGCCCCGCGCGAGTTGATGGAATCGCACCGTGATCCCGTCTAGACCGTCACGCCGCCTGTTATCAAGCTGTTGGCGGGCGATCCCTCTGCGAAGGCGGCCGGCTTCTTCAAAACGACATCGGTTCAAACCGCCCTATCCGGCAAGCTGTTTGAACCGGTCGCGCTATCCGCGCATCCGCGCGGCTTGGGGATCGAACAGCACCTCGGTAATCAGATGGCCCTTGATCATCTCGCCGAGCAGTTCGATTTCGATTTCCCGGCCTTCCGCGATCATTTCAACCGGCAGAAAGCCCAAGGCGACGGCCTTTTCCGCCCAGTGGGCATAGCCGCCCGAGGTGACGAA
The DNA here is from genome assembly GCA_963976695.1 of uncultured Rhodovibrionaceae bacterium. Taxonomy (GTDB): domain Bacteria; phylum Pseudomonadota; class Alphaproteobacteria; order Kiloniellales; family DSM-21159; genus CAXBMB01. Next base: position 43,468 of record CAXBMB010000007.1, on the reverse strand, counting down.
GCCGACCACCTCGCCATCGACATAGATCGGTTCGTCGGCCACCACGTCGGCGTGGCCAGGGCCTTTGGGGATATCGAGCACGAAGGTGCAGAGCTTGCGCCGCACGCCTTCGGCCTTTTCCTTGAGGGCCGCCGCCTTGCCGATGAAGTCGGCTTGCTTGTTGTAGGCGACAAAACGGTCCAGCCCGGTTTCCAGCGGGGTGTAGTCCGGTTTGAATTCGCGCATCCAGGAGCCGAAAGACTTCTCCAGCCGCAGGGACATCATTGCTCGCATCCCAAAGGGGCGCAGGCCAAGATCCTCGCCGGCCTGGGCAAGGGTGTCGTAAAGCGCGCGCTGGTTTTCCGCATCGACATAGATTTCGTAGCCCAGATCGCCGGTGTAGGAGACCCGCTGCACCGTGGCGTTGCAAAGGCCGATTTCCATCTTGCGAATGGCGGCGAAGGGCAGGGCCTGGTTGGAAACATCCTGCCGGGTCACCCGGCTGAGCAGCTCGCGCGATTTCGGGCCGGCGATCTGGAAGCCGATGCGTTGCAGCGAGACATTCTTGATGCTCACCCCCTCGGCGGGCTGCTGTTGCCAGAACCAGCGCAGATGGTAGTTCTGCGCGCCAAAGGAAGCGGTAAGCTGAAAATGCTCCTCGCCCAGCCGTGAGATGGTGAAGTCGCCGATCAGCTTGCCCTTGGGGCTGAGCATGGCGGAAAGGGTCAAGCGACCGACCTTGGGAAGGCGTCCGGCCATGACGCGATCGAGAAAGGCCAAGGCGCCCGGTCCGCGAACTTCATACTTGCCGAAATTGTGAATCTCGTTGATGCCGACGGCGGTCCGGACGGCATGGCATTCCTGCCCGACCGCCGTGAAGGCGTTTGAGCGCCGGAAGGAGGGCGTTTCGTAGAGCGGATCGCCCGGCAGGGCGAAATAGTTGACCGCCTCCATGCCGTAGCCGGCGCCGAACACCGCGCGCTGTTCCTTCCAAATGCCGTAGGCCGGGGTGGTCTGGAAGGGCCGGGCCGCCGGAAGCTCTTCATTGGGGTAGGAGACGGAAAAGCGGCGCTGATAATTTTCCCGCACCTTGGCGCGGGTGTAGCCGGGGGTGATCCAAGAGCCGAAGCGGGCCACATCCATGGCAAAGACATCGCGCGTCGGCTCGCCCTCGACCATCCATTCCGCCAGGGTCAGTCCGACGCCGCCGCCTTGTGAAAAGCCCGCCATCACGCCACAGGCCGACCAGTAGTTTCGCAGTCCGGGCACCGGACCCACCAGAGGATTGCCGTCCGATGCGAAGGTGAAGGGGCCGTTGATCACCTGCTTGACCCCGGTGGTCTGCAGAATTGGGAAGCGCTTGGCGGCGAAGGCGATGGAATCTTCGATCCGGTCCAGATTGTCGTTCAGCAGTTCGTGGCCGAAGTCGGAAGGGGTGCCGTCGACGGCCCAGGCGTCGCAGTTCTGCTCGTAAAATCCGATGCAGACGCCACGGCCTTCCTGGCGCAGATAGCTCTCGCCTTCCGGGTCCATGACATGGGGCAGTTCCTGGTCGCGCTCATACACTTCCGGGGTGTCTTCGGTCACCAGATATTGATGCTCCATCGGGTGCAGCGGCAGATAGACACCCGCCATCTTGCCCACTTCGCGCGCCCACAGGCCGCCGGCATTGACCACATGCTCGGCGATGATGCTGCCCTGTTCGGTGACCACCTCCCAGCTTCCGTCGGGCCGGGGATTGGTCGCCAGCACCGGATTGCGCAACATGATTTCCGCGCCCGCCAGGGTTGCGGCCTTGGCGTAAGCGTGGGTCGTGCCGGAGGGATCCAGGTGGCCGTCCATCGGATCATAGAGCGCGCCGATGATGCCGTCGGTGTTGGTGATGGGGGAGAGCTTGCGAATCTCCGCCGGTCCAACCAGCTCGGTGTGCAGGCCCATATAGCGGTGCTTGGCCCGTTCGGCCTTCAGGTAGTCCCAGCGCTCCGGCGTGCCGGCCAGGGTCAGGCCGCCGACATGATGCAGGCCACAGGATTGGCCGGAGATTTCCTCCAGCTCCTTGTAGAGCCCGATGGTGTAGGCCTGCAGCGAGGCCATGTTGGTGTCGGCATTGAGGTTGTGGAAGCCGCCTGCGGCATGCCAGGTGGAGCCGGAGGTCAGCTCCGACCGTTCGATCAGCATGATGTCGGTCCAGCCGAATTTGGTCAGGTGATAGAGCACCGAAGCGCCGACAACACCACCACCGATAACCACGACACGGGTATGAGATTTCATGAGCAGTTACTCTGTTGCGCAAGAGGTCAGATTGAAGGCGGCCAAGCGCCCCTGGAGTGTGATCGACTCTGTCGCCAAGCACCCTCCAACAGACGGATTGGAAGCAGGTTCACGCGCTGACCGGGATCCTGTCGCGATCCCGGTCAACGCGATCCGACGCTAGCCAATCACGGAGAAGCTGGAATCGGGATTGATCTCGCGGTTGCGTGAAAAGGTGCCCAGGTTCAGTTCGTAATTGACCTTGTCGAGGTGGAAGGTTACCGGCGCGGCGTCGTGGTCCTGGCCGCTTTCGCAGGCGTCGATCAGCGCGGTCATGATTTTGCCGACAACCGGCGCGTTCTTGAACTGGTTCCCGCTGGTGCCGATGGCGACATAAAAGCCCGGCAGGTCGGTCTTGTCGTAGATCGGAATCCAGTCGTCGGTCACGTCGTAAAGCTCGACCACTCCCTTGAGTTGCGAGGGGATGCCCATCTCCGGGAAGCGCTGGGCAAGGCGCAGCACCTGCACGCGCCACTGTTCGGTGAAGTTGCGGTCGAAGTTGTCCGGATCGACGAATTCGCGGGTGTCGCATTCCGGATCTTCCGAACCGATCAGAATGTGATTGCCCAGTTCGGGACGGCAGTAGGTCGATATATCGCTGTCGGAGTAAACGCAGCCTTCCTTTTCGAAGTCGTAACTTTCGGGGGAAGGGACATGAGAGACTTCATGGCGCAGGGCGCGGGTCTTCATCTTCATCCCATCCAACACGCCGGCCATCTGATTGATCTTGAAGGAGTGCGGCCCGGCCACATTGACCACCACCGGGGCGTCGATTTCCCGGCCATCCGTCAAGGTGATGCCGGCGACCCGACCCTCGGCGCGGCGAATATCGGCCACCTCCACCTTGTAGAGGAAGTCGGCGCCCGCCAGCTTGGCGGCGTGTTCGGCGTTTTGCGCGGCCAGCGCCGGGTCGTTGACATAGCCGCCACGGTGAAAAAACACGCCGCCCTCGATCGACTCGCCGGTGGGTTCGCCGAAACCCTCCTGGTCGGGCCGCTTGGCCGGGGTGAATTGGTGGGTGTCGATGATCGGCAGCCGCTCCTTCATCTGCGCCGGGGTCAGATGATCGTAAGGGCAGTTGATCTTGTCCATCATCTCGCAGGCTTTTTTCAGCCCGCCATTGTGCTCGGCCTTGACCACCAGGCAGCCGGTGTCGTGGTATTTGATCATTCCGCGCGGGTCAGCCTGGCCGATGTAGTCGGCCCAGTTCTTCCAGTAGAACCAGCCTTCGTAGGACAGGGCGCAGCTGTCCAGCAGGGAATAGTAAGTGCGGATGATGGCGCAGGAACCGGAGGTGGAGCCATAACCGGCCGCGGCGTTTTTATCCACGGTGAGGACTTTCTTGCCGCTGCGGGCCAGCTCCAGCGCGGTGCAGGCCCCAATTACGCCCGCCCCGATCACGATCACATCATAGGTGGGGGTCTTGCTTCGCTCGGTCATCTCGTTCTCCGTTCCCGCTGAGTCGCTGAGCACTGGCGCAGCCGTTTCGACAGCAGGTGATTAGGTGGTTGACGTAATTTTGGCGTTGGCTTGGTGTTTTTACCGTTTTTCACCGTTTTCCGGTGTTTTCCGGTGTTTTTCGGGGCCGGTAGGCGCGGCCGCGCGCGGCGGCTTAACGGGCATCGCCATTGGGGCAATTTTTGTAATTGAGCCTGATACCGCACTTCGGATAAAATGATTTTTATCGATTTGTTGAATCGGAAAAATTTATGTGATTACGCTCAGAAACCTTCGCTATCTGGTGGCCACCGCCAATCATCAAAGCGTGACCTTGGCGGCCGGGGCGCTGAACATTTCCCAACCGGCCATTTCGGCCGCCATTGCCCAGTTGGAAGACCATTTCGCGCAGCAAATTTTTGTCCGTCACAAGGGGCGGGGCGTGACGCCGACCCGCTTTGGCCAGGAACTGGTCACCCAAGCGCGGCATCTGCTCAACCAGGCGGCGGAGTTGGGCGGGCTGGGCCGGGGCGCCGGTCATTTGGCCGGCGAGTTGACCCTGGGCTGCTTTGCCGAACTGACGCCGCTTTATGTGCCCGCCCTCACCAAGGCCTTTGAGGCGCTTTACCCGCAGATCGGGATCCAGGTGCGCGAAGCCGACTTCAGCGAGTTGCCCCAGTTGCTGGAGTTGGGGGTTGTCGACATGATTATCGACTACGACGTTGGGCTTCCGGAGCAGGTGGAAAAACAGGTCCTGACCAGCCTGCCGCCGCGTTTGCTGCTGCCGGCCGATCATCCCTTAGCCAGCCGCGCCGCCGTGGCGCTCAAGGACCTGACCGATGAGCCGTTGATCTTGACCGCCGACGCCCAGTCGCGGCGTCACCTGCTGGAGATCTTTCGCCGCCATGGATTGCAGCCGACCTTAACGCGGCCAGCGGGATCGCTGGAAACGCTGCGCAGCATGGTCGCCAATGGATACGGGGTGTCGATCTTGCACACCAGCCCGGCAAGCAACGTCAGCTATGACGGCCTGCCGCTGGCGCTGCGCCCGCTGCTGGACAGCGCCATTAGCTTGGAAATCTTACTGGTCAGGCACCTGCGCTATCCGCTGTCGCGCGCGGCGGAAGCTTTCAGCGCCTTCACCGTCGAGTGGTTTGGTCAACACCAGCAAGAGATGCCGCCGGACGGGGCGGTGTAAGCCGTGGCCCGGCTTGCGTTGGCGACAGCGCGCCTTGATCCCGACGAATAAATTAGACGAATAAATTAGACGAATAAATTATCGGTCGAATCTAGGCGGGCGGCGGGTGCTGCAAGCTCAGGCGGAGGCCGCCACCGTCCTGTTCGCGACTTTCGGTCAGGCGGATGTCGGCGAGGGCCGGAACCCAAAAATCGGCCTCGGCGAGGGCCGCTCTGTCGTGGGTGGTGCCGACCGCCAAGGCCGACAGCCCACCGGCTTTGGCGGCGCGGATGCCCGCCGGTGAATCTTCGATCACCAGACAGTTTTCAGGGGCAAAGCCCATCTGCTCGGCCGCCATCAGGTAGCCGTCGGGCGCGGGTTTTCCGTTGGCCACCCGATCGGCGGTCAGGAAGACCGCGGGCGCGGCGATGCCGGCGAACTTCAGCCGGGTTGTGGCGATGCTGTCGGTGCCGGAGGTATAGATCGACCAGCGATCCCGTGGGATCCGCGCCAGCAGATCCAGAACCCCCGGGTAAACCGCCAGTCCCTCGGTATCGTTTGACTCGATGATGACCAGCTTTCGCGCTTCCGCCTGGGCGTCGAGATGCGGCGCGGCCAGTTCGATGGTTGCCGCGGCGCGGCGGCCATGGACGAACTGGAACAGCAGGTCTTCATCGATGGCGTTTTTCGCCGCCCAGGCTTGCCAACTGCGGGTGATCACCGCCGAAGAATCCACCAGCACGCCGTCCAGATCAAAGATCACGGCATCGAAAAGCATCTTGTCTTGGCTCATGAAAACTTACTCAACGGGTTCTGAACGGTTTTGTTCGTACAATGTCAGCAGCGCCGCCAAGCCGGGCGGAGGGGGCTGTTGGCGGCGCGCGAAGATGGCGGTGCAATCTCGAATGAAGCGCGTGGCGTCGTAGCGTTGGTTGCCGTTTCCCCAGGTAAAGGGCGGCAGGTATTTTGGCACCGGCTCACCAAAAAGATTGCTGCCGCTGTCCAGCACCGTGCCGGCGTTGAGGCGCAGGCCGATGGCAACCTTAACGCAGTCGCCGATGATCGATCCCAGTTTGATCTGACCGCTGTTGAGGGTGAGAAGAGGCGGGGGCGGGCTGCCGACCGGGGCAAAGTCGGCGGGCGCGGACAGGCGCACCTCGCCGTAGTTGTTCTTTAGGTCGGAGGTCGTGGCCAGCGCGCCGATATTGACCCAGCGCCCGAGCAGGCTGTGGCCGATGAAGCCCGCATGGTGCTTGTTGCTGTAATCGTTGATCACGGAGGCCTCGACCTCACCGCCCAGCCGGCAATGCTGGCCGACCACCAGGCCACCGTGAAGTTGGGCGTTGTCGATTTGACTGTGTGCGCCGATGTAGAGCGGGCCTTGCAGCGAACTGAGCCGCCCGATCCGGGCCCCGGCGTCGAGCAGGATCGGGCCCTGACGGGTGTCAAACAGCGTGCCTGGCTGGATTTCAACGTCGGGGGCGCCGTAGATGTGCCGGGGCGCGCCCAGGCACCAGGTCTCCGCCGGCAATGTCTCCAGCGGTCGCAGATTCTTCTCGGCGATGGCCAGCGCCGCGTCCGCGTCAAACCGCGCGCCCAGGTCGCGAAGGATCGCCACCGGATCACAGCTGCTTGAATCGACGATCTGGTCAAAGCAAGCCGTCAGGCCAGCGGTTTGGCCGGCAAGATAAGCGTGCGCCAGTTGCGGGTCGTGGCCGGCCGCCCGATAGCTGGTTAGCCCTTCACTGCTGGCCATGTGGTTTTCGTAGACGGCGTTGGGGTGAAACAGGAAGAATTGCGCCCCGGGCGCTTGTCGCCGGGTTCGTTCAAGCGGCGAGAAAATCCCGTTGCGGCTGGAAAAAATCGAAAAAATTCGACTATGGGGTCGGGTCAGCGGTAAATCCCGGTCGAGGAAAAGAATTTTCTGTGTCGTGGGTGCGTTCATGTTTCGGGGTGCGTTCATGTTCAGGGATGGCTTGTTCAAGGGTGACGGCTTGTTCAAGGACAGGTTTATCGCCGCGTGATTTCGGCGGGCGCCGCCCACCCAATAAAGCCTGGCGCGGCGGAAAGGGAAAGCCTGTGACGCCGTTCAAATTCGCTCTCTGTTTCCACAGCGATGGTGACTGATAGCATCTTTTTCGCGCCCACGCGACGCTGCCGCCTTTTCGCTGTTACCCGGGGCGACCACGACGGGCTACAACGACGGGCCACCACCCAGGGCGACCAGGGCGGAAAGATGGCGATCCGACGCTAGAGTTGCGTGTCTCTGAAGGTATGCCGTCTTTTGGTGATTGAGAAGTCGCCGAACTCGTTAAGCTCGGCGGAATAGAACAGGCTGCCCTCAAGATCCTCGGAACTTTTGATTCTGCCGCTGTAAATTTTCTCGTAAAGCTGGTTTTGCTCGTGCAAGGCGGCCTGGTAGAGGCGGCGGAGTTGCTGGTCCAGACCGCGCGCCTGCAACAGGGTTTTGCAATCGTCCAGGATGGTTCCGTGCTGGAAGACGATTTCGCTTTCGGCGATGACCTTTGTGGCGATCCTGTTTTTCAGGCTGTCCAAGTTGAGCTGTCCGGCGACTTCCGCGGGTGTTTTGACGATGAAGTCGATTTCTTCCCGATGGCTTGGGTGCTTCAGGTAACGGGTTTTATGCTGCAGAAGCATCTTTTCCATCGGGCCCCTCAAGTGGACGGCCCGGTCTTCGATCAGGAAGACCATGTCGATGTCCGACCCGCGTACCGGCAGACCGGTGGAAATTTCCCAGCGGGTTTCCTCATGCGCCATATTGTAGGCGATATCGCCGCCGACGAAGACTCCGAATTGGGTCAGTTGGCCGCGAAACTGGCCGAACAACTCAATGGCCAGCTGCCGCGCCAGCAGGCGTTTTCGCGCACTGATCATGGCGTAGTGGTCCTGCATCTCAAGCACCCGGGTCTCGACGCTTTCCCGGTCAAAGCCAAAGCAGGTGTAGTTGAGGAAACCGCGCAGGAAGGACGGGCTGATACGCGCCCCGTTGGGCGAGTCGGCGTCGATGCGCAGATAGCGGGTGGGAAGGATTTCCCGGTGCAGACCGCGGACCGCGCCAAGGTTCTTCGCCAGTTCCAGGATCGGCTGCTTGGTCAAGCCCGCCAAGGCCGCGCCGGTGACCGTGCCTTGATCGGCGATAAAGCGTGCGATGTCTGTCATGGAGCAGGGGTCATAAAAACGGCGACGGCCAAGGAAAAGACGAGGCGAACGATATCAAGTGTTCACCCAAAGAGGCAGGCCTTTCTCAAACCCGGCGCCAGTTTCGCCGATCTGGCGCGCCCGGGCCGGCGCGGCGGTCACAACGTGATCGACTTGATGCGCTTTCGATGGGCGCGCATGGAAAGCGGAATGAGCGCCAGGTATCCCACGTCGACCAGCGTCATGGCCAGCCAGGGGTTGCTCAGCAGGATTGTGCCAAAGATTGCCATGGCGATCAGGGCCGGCAGAATGCTCTGGCGGCGAATCTTGGCGCGTTTAAAGGAAAAGGTTGGGATCTGGCTTACCGCTAGGAACCCCACCCCCCCCAGATAGATCGCGGTAATCAGCGGGTAGTCCTTGGGAAAGGTGATGCCTTGAAAGCCGAGGAACATCGGCAAGAGCGCCAAGGCCCCCACCAGCGGCGCGGGCACCCCGGTGAAGAAATCCTTGCCCCAGTCAGGTTTGTCCGGGCTTTCCAGCATGACGTTGAAACGCGCCAGCCGCAGACCACAGCAGATCGCCAGGATCAGGGCGGCCAACCAGCCGAAATTGCCAAGATTGCTGCCCTGGAGTCCCCAAAGATAGATCAGGATCGCGGGGGCAACGCCGAAATTGACGAAATCGGCCAGCGAATCCAGCTCCGCGCCGAAAGAGGTTTCGCCCTTCAACAGGCGCGCGACACGCCCGTCCAGTCCATCCAGTAGGCCCGCCAGCAAGATCATGATGACGGCAAGATGATAGTTTTCCTCCACCGCAAAACGGATCGAACTCAGTCCCGCCACCAATGACAGCACCGTTACCAGATTGGGCACCAGGGTGCGCAGGTGGAAAACCCTGCGCTTGACCTCCCGCTGGGAAGAAAGACCGGACGGATCGTCGCTCATCGTTAGCGCTCCACCCCCAGGCGTCGCGGCTCGTCGCTGGCCAGATCGGCCAACACGGTTTCGCCGGCCACCATGGTTTGACCGAGCATGACTTGGGGCTGCACGCCATCGGGCAGGTAAACATCCACCCGGCTGCCGAAGCGGATCAGGCCAAAGTGCTCGCCGGTGCTCAACTGCATGCCTTCCCTGACTTCGCAAAGAATCCGCCGGGCCACCAGACCGGCGATCTGGGTGACCGCCACCTGGCGTCCGTCCTTCATCTCGATGATCAGCGAATTGCGCTCGTTGAGATCGCTGGCTTTGTCCAGGGAGGCGTTGAGGAACTGGCCCGGGTGGTAGGCGATCTTGACGATCTTACCGGCGATCGGCAGACGGTTTACATGAACATTGAAGACATTCATGAAAATCGAAATGCGCATCATTTCCTTGTCGCCCAGGCCCAATTCCGGCGGCGGCGCGGCTGGCTGAACCATGCAGATCTTGCCATCGGCCGGGGAAATCATCAGGCCTTCGCGCAGCGGCGTGACCCGCCGTGGGTTGCGGAAGAAGTAGTAGCACCAGACGGTGAGAACCAGCCCGATCCAGCCCAAGGGTTCCCAGAGCAGGAAAAGCAAAAGCGTAATGACCGCAAAGATCCCGACAAAGCGCTTGCCTTCTTTGTGAATGGGAGGCGCGATGATTTTCAAGGTATCCAAGGTAAAACTCCGTCTTTTTAGGAACTTATCAGCGGCTTTTAACTTGTTTTCAATCTTCGTGGCGGCCCGCCCCGCCGGAAGCCGTCAGGCCGGTCTGGCCAGCTGCAACGCGGGCGCGCGCAACGGCGGAAAAACCGGCGGCAAGCTGTTGGCAAAGGCCTGGGAAAGAGAGCCGCCGGCAAGCTCCGCCTGGTTTCGTCAGCAAGCGCTTACCAGAAAGCGCCGTGAGCGGAAACGAAAAAGCCGCGCCGGCCAGGGATCAAAAGCCGCCGCGACCGTCGATCTTGCCGCCACTTTACCTGAAAAGGCGGCGCGCGGTGGAAAGAAAGTCGCACGCGGGCGGGCGGCGTGCGGCGAGTACGGGAGAGGGCGGCAGCGGGAGAATCACGGTCGAAACGGGGATCCGCAAGTCATTCCGGTTAAGCCGATCCCGTTGTGATCCCGTTCTAAGGCGCGGGCGGCGGGCTGGAGCGCTGCTGGCGGCGTAATTTTTGCACGGCTTGCTCCAGGGCTTCCAAAAACCGCGAACGGTCCTTTTTGCTGAAGGCCGGGCCGCCGCCTCTGATCTCGCCGCTGTCACGCAAAGTGGCGTTGAGGTCGCGCATGGCCATGGCCATGCCGATGCCCTGGTCGTTAAACGGCTTGCCGTTGTGCCCCATCACCTGGGCGCCGCCGTTCAGGCAGCGCTGCGCCAAGGGAATGTCGCCGGTGACGACGATTGACCAAGGGGTGGCCCGTTCGGCGATCCAGTCATCGGCGGCGTCGAAGCCATCGCTGACGATGACGCGCTGAACCAGATGGCTGTCGGGCAGGCGCATCCAGGAGTTGGCAACCATGTGAATGGTCAGTTGGTGACGCGCCGCGACCTTGACGGCCTCCTCCTTCACCGGACAGGCGTCGCAATCGACGAAAATTTCCATGCTGTTGCTCAAGAAACGGCCTTTACGCTTTCCTGCTGTTGGATGTTGTTGCGGGCGCGGTTCGGCGCTGCCCGGGACCGGTCTTGATCCGGTGGTGAGAAAACCGGTTAAATCAACCGGAGCTTCTTTTCCAGGTAGATGATAATATCCTTGAGATTTTTTTTGCCGAGAAGCCGTTGCCGGCCGCTGAAAAGCTGGAAGTCGCTGTCGTTGCGCCCCTTACCGCCGCTGCGCTTTGCGATGGTGTAAAGCGGGAGATCGTGGGTGTGCCGGAAGACAGAAAACAGCGCCACGCCGGCGCCGTGATCGATGGCGTAATCGCGCCATTCGCCGGTCGACACCCGGCGGCTGTAGAGGTTTAGAAGAATGTTCAACTCATCGCGGGAAAAATAGGTGGTCTTTGGACGGCCTTTGCCCAGGGGAATGAAATCCGCCAACTGCAACAGCTGACTCATCGGACTTTCACTCCTTGGCCTTTGGTCATTTGTTTCGACCCCTCGGCTTTCTCCACTACCAGCGCCAAACCAGCGCTGGATTTGACAGCAACCAATTCCCCTGATGCCGCGCGCTTTCATAAGTAAGCGCAGGGCGCGTCCGATCTGTCGTGACCAGCCTCCAATAAGTTAATCGGAGGCGCCGTCGTCGCGGCAGTTTAAACCGGATTACGCCGCGATTCCATTTAAAACGATCCAACTCTAGTGTCGTGCAAATCTTAATTTAGGTCCAGTTTCTTATCCGGTTTGTTAGATCCTATTTCCCGGCCTATTTCCTGGCGGGGGTTGCTCTCTTGACCGCCGTTGCGCTTGTCCGGGCGATTGATTTCGGGGGCGGATTTCTGTGGTTGCCGGTTTTGTGGTAATAGACTTGTGTCGTCCTGGCCTGCCGTCGTCGCGGGTTTGTCGTCGGGCTTGCCGCCGGTGCCTTGGGCGCGCCGGCGTGCGCGGGCAAGCGCGGGGAAAACCCCCACGCGACAAGGTCGGACGCGACAGCAGGCGCGGGCGCGCAATTCCGCAAATTAGGCGCCACGCGAAAGGAACTCTGTTCACCTGTGAAAATCAGTAGAAATAATAATTATTATAATGGCTTATAGTTATGTTCTGATCTCATCTGTTTGATGGATCTTGAAATAAAAAGTTCATGTGAATAGAATTTTAGTGTAAATGAAAATGAAATAGGAGTTACAGACTTTCACGCCAAACCTTCTTACCGTCGCTGCAAGGAGATTGTTATGTCGAAAAAGATTCTCGCCACCGTGATGCTCGGTGGCATGATTGCGTCCTCGGGGGCCTTCGCCCAGACCGAGATTCAATGGTGGCACGCCATGGGCGGGCGCAATACCGACAAGATCAACGAGATTGCAGAAAAATATAACGCCTCTCAGTCGGAATACAAAGTGGTGCCGACCTACAAAGGCAACTACACCGAGACCATGACCAGCGCCATTGCCGCTTTCCGCGCCAATCAGCAGCCGCACATTGTCCAGGTGTTCGAAGTCGGCACGGCCACCATGATGGCCGCCGAAGGCGCGGTTTATCCGGTCTATAAATTGATGGCCGACACCAAGACGGATTTCGACCCCAATGCCTATCTGCCGGCGGTCAAGTCCTACTATACGACCGAAGACGGCGATCTGCTCTCCATGCCGTTCAACAGCTCCACGCCGGTGTTGTGGTACAACAAGGACGCTTTCAGGCAAGCTGGCCTGGACCCGGAAAGTCCGCCAAAAACCTGGGATGAGATGGAATCGGCGTCCCGCGCGCTGGTCAATTCCGGCCTGAAGTGCGGCTTTTCCTTCGGCTGGCAGTCCTGGGTCATGGTCGAGAACTACTCGGCGTGGCACAACTTGCCCATCGGCACCAAGAGCAACGGTTTCGGCGGCCTGGATACGGAGTTGACCTTCAACAACGACAAGGTGGTCAACATTCTGCAACGCATCGCCGATATGCAGAAGGACAACCTTTTCGTTTATGGCGGCCGTCGCGGCGACAGCCTGCCCAAGTTCACCGGTGGCGAGTGCGGCATGTGGATCAACTCCTCGGCCTATCTGGCGGGCATCGACAAGGGCGCCAAGTTTGAATATGGCCAGGGCATGCTGCCGCTGGACACCGCTGTCGCCGACAAGCCGCAAAACTCCATCATCGGCGGCGCCACGCTTTGGGTTTTGAAGGGTAAGGATCAGAAGGATTACGCCGGTGTGGCGGACTTCTTCAACTTCCTGTCCTCGCCGGAAATTCAATATGACTGGCACGATTTCACCGGCTATGTGCCCATCACCACAGCCGCCTATGAGATGGCCGCGGAAGATGGTCAGTACATCCGCAAACCCGGCGCGGACACGGCCATTCTGCAGTTGAGCCTGAATCCGCCGACCGCCAATTCCAAGGGCTTGCGGTTTGGCAACTTCGTCCAGGTCCGCGACATCATCAATGAAGAGATGGAATCCCTCTGGGCGGGCACCAAAACCGCCAAGGAAGCGTTGGACACCGCAGTTGCGCGCGGCAACGCGCTGCTGCGCAAGTTCGAAAAAGCCAACAAGTAACGCGCGATAAAAGGTTCGGACGGGCTGTCCAGGCTGGCCAAGGCCTGGGAGCCCGGCCGTGCTTTGTTGTTTTCTCGGCGCCGTGGTCTTGGCCGTGGTCTTGTTCGGCGAGGCGGACAGTCAATTCTCGAACAGCGGCGGATCCGATCACGCCGTGTCCGAGAACATCATCCAATCCAATAGGCTCACCGCGTGATGTCGTTGTTTGGATGAGGCTGCGCCAGGCGCCTGCCAGTTTCCTTATCCGCCCGAGGCTTCTCCTCGATGCAAAAAAAAGTTACCTTCAAGAACAAAGGCCTGCCCTACCTGCTGGTCTTTCCGCAGATCGCCATCACGCTGGTGTTCTTTATCTGGCCGGCGTCCCAGGCTCTCTACCAGTCGCTGCTGGTGGAGGACGCCTTCGGGCTGTCCCGCGAGTTTGTGTGGTTTGATAATTTCAAAGAACTTTTCTCCGACCCGCTCTATCTCGCCTCCTTCAAGACGACGATTCTGTTCTCGCTTGCCGTCACCGCCCTGTCCATGGGGCTTGCCTTGTTTCTCGCCATCATGGCCGATCGGGTGATCAAAGGCAGCGGACTCTATCGCACGCTGCTCATTTGGCCCTACGCCGTGGCGCCGGCCGTCGCCGGCGTGCTGTGGTTTTTCATGTTCAACCCGACCATCGGCGTGCTGGCCTACGTGCTGCGGCAATTGGGGTACGACTGGAATCACTACTTGAGTGGCACCGACGGCTTTATCCTTGTTGTCATCGCCGCGGCCTGGAAGCAGATCAGCTACAACTTCCTGTTCTTTTTGGCGGGGTTGCAATCGATTCCGAAATCACTGATTGAGGCCGCCGCAATTGACGGCGCCAGTCCGACGCGGCGCTTTTGGACCATTATCTTTCCCCTGTTGAGCCCGGTTTCGTTTTTTCTGCTGGTGGTCAACATGGTCTATTCCTTTTTCGATACCTTCGGCATCATCCATGCGACGACCGAGGGGGGGCCGGCCAACGCCACCTCGATCCTGGTTTATAAGGTCTACGCCGATGGCTTCATCGGTCTGGATCTCGGCGGATCGGCGGCGCAATCGGTGGTGCTGATGGCGATTGTCATCGGCTTGACGGTCGTGCAGTTCAAGTACGTCGAAAAGAAGGTTCTGTATTGATGGTTGAAAATCGGAAATTCGGAACCTTCGTCGCCCATTCGGTGCTGATCCTCGGCCTGCTGATCGTGGCCCTGCCGATCTGGATTGCCTTCGTCGCGTCAACCCATTCGATCGATGCTCTGCTGGGCGGAAATCTGCCGCTGTGGCCCGGTGACAAGCTGATCGAGAACTACAGCCTCATCATGTCGGAGGAGGTGCGGAGCGCGGGCGGTTCGCCGGTGCTGGTGATGATGAAGAATTCCTTGATCATGGCGCTGTCCATCGCCATCGGGAAGATCGTCATTTCCATTCTGGCGGCCTACGCCATCGTCTATTTCGACTTTCCTTTCCGGATGGTCTTTTTTTGGATGATCTTCCTGACCCTGATGCTGCCGGTCGAGGTGCGCATCTTGCCAACCTTTCAAATCGCGGCGAACTTGAACCTGTTGAACAGCTATGCCGGGCTTAGCTTGCCGCTGATCGCCAGCGCGACGGCCACCTTCCTTTTTCGACAGTTCTTCCTGACCATCCCCGACGAGTTGGCCGAAGCCGCGCAAATCGACGGGGCCGGGCCGGTGAAGTTCTTCTGGGATGTGGTGCTGCCGCTGTCGCGCACCAACATCGCCGCGCTGTTTGTCATCCTGTTTATCTACGGTTGGAATCAGTATCTCTGGCCGCTGCTGATCACCACCGATGAAAAATTCTACACCCTGGTCATGGGCATTCAGCGCATGGTGACGGTCTCGGAATCGATTCCGGTTTGGCACTTGGTTATGGCCTCGGCCATCTTGGCCATGCTGCCGCCGGTGCTGGTGGTTGTCTTCATGCAGAAACTGTTCGTTAAAGGTCTGGTGGAAACGGAGAAGTAATGTCATGGCGACGGTTTCGCTGAACGACACAAGAAAGATCTATCCCAATGGGTTCGCTGCCGTGCACGGCATCGATCTGGATATTAGCGACGGCGAGTTCATTGTGCTGGTTGGCCCCTCGGGCTGTGGCAAATCCACGCTGCTGCGGATGATTGCCGGCCTGGAAACCATCACGCAAGGCGATCTCTTCATTGATGACCGCCGCGTCAACGAGATCGAGCCGATGGCGCGCGATATTGCCATGGTGTTTCAGAACTATGCGCTCTATCCGCATATGACGGTTTACGGCAACATGGCCTACGGTCTGAAAAACCGGAAGTTCCCGAAGGCGGAGATCGAGGAAAAGGTGCGTGAAAGCGCGGCCATCCTGGAGATCGAGGCGCTGCTCGACCGACGGCCCAATCAGTTGTCGGGCGGTCAGCGCCAGCGCGTCGCCATGGGCCGGGCGATCGTGCGCCATCCCAAGGTGTTCCTGTTTGACGAACCGCTTTCCAACCTGGACGCCAAGCTGCGCGTGCAGATGCGCCTGGAAATCAAAAAGCTGCAAAAGCGTCTCGGCACGACGTCCATCTATGTGACCCATGATCAGGTGGAAGCCATGACTATGGCCGACCGCCTGGTGGTGCTCAACGCCGGCAATGTGGAGCAGATCGGCACGCCGATTGAGGTCTACGACCGACCGCGGAGCCGTTTTGTCGCCTCCTTCATCGGCTCGCCGCCTATGAATTTCATGGATATTCATGTCGCCGACGGCGGGCTGTCGCTGCTTCCGGGCTCGCGAAAGCTGGCGCAGTTGCAGACACCCGCCGACGGTGGCGTGGTTCTGGGGGTCCGCCCCGAGCATCTTGAAGTCTGCGAAGCCGGCGACGCGGATGTGACGCTGCGGGTCGAGGTGGCGGAGTCCTTGGGTGCCGACACCTTGTTGCACGGGGTAATTGATGGCTTAATCGGCGACCTGGTTATTCGCCTGCCCGGCTACCAGGTGATGGCGACGGGAACGGTGCTGCCGATTCGTCTGGACCATGACCGGCTGCACTTTTTTAGCCGCGACAGCGGCCAGCGCCTGGAGCAGATGATCGTTGCCCCATGATCGGAGTCCCGCTTTCGACGTCGGCATTGCTTGCCGGTTTTGCGGCGGCTGATTGACCAAGCTGTGTTTCCGGCGCCATGTTGTTTGTCTTCGCTTGAGAGGCGGGCTATGTTAGCCGCCAATTCTCTTGACGGGCCTGGGTTCGGGTGCGCCGTTGAGCGGAAAATCAGGTGAAGCAGTGCATTTCAATGATGATGATAGGGTGACGGCGTGAGCGATATTTTCCGCGAAGTCGATGAGGACGTCCGCAAGGAGCAGTATCTCCAGCTTTGGAAAAAGTATGGCAGTTTTGCGATCGGCGGCGTCTTGGCCGTGGTGATTGGCGTTGGCGGGTGGCAGGCCTGGCTGGGCTACCAGGAAAACCAGCGCCTGGCCGCCTCCCAGGCCTATTTCCAGGCGCTCACGGCGGTGCAGAAATCCAGCGACAGTCGAGCGGCGCTCGACGAGGTGTCGAAACTGGCCAAGCCCGGCGAGTTGGGCTATGGCCAACTGGCGGCCTTCCAGGAAGCGCGGTTGCGCGTGCAGGCCGGCGACCTGGATGGGGCGTTGAAGATTTGGGACGCCATTGCCGCCGAGTCTCCCGATGGATTGACGCGCGACGTCGCCATTCTGACCGCCGCCCAGCACCGCTTGGATTTAGGTGAGATCGACGGCCTGGCCGAGAGATTGGCGCCCTTGACCGACCCGAGCAATTCCTTGCGCGCCATGGCCGGTGAGCTGTTGGCGCTGCTGGCCCTGCAAAAGGGTGACCTGGAGGGGGCGCGGCAGGAATTGCAGGCCATCATCGATGACACCAATGCGGCGCAAGGCGTGCGCGGGCGCGCCGCCCAGCTCCTGGCAAGCTTGACGGAGTAACGGCCCATGGGGCAACAGAGTTTCCGTCGCCGGGTTGTTCCCGCGCTGGCCCTGCTGGCCGTCCTGCTGCTGTCGGGTTGTTCTCAGGTTAGTGGCTGGATGGGCGAAAATGAACCGCCGCCCCTGCCGGGTGAGCGGATCACCATCCTGGACCTGGATCAGACCATTGTCGCCGACCCGGACGTGGCCGGGCAGCAGGTGACGCTGCCGGCGCCGCTGGCCGGAACCAACTGGCTGCAAGCCGGCGGCAATCCGCAGCATCTGATGGGCCACCTCTATGTCGGGGACAATCCGCAATTGGTTTGGCGGACCTCGGTGGGCGAGGGCAGGGACAGCGACGCCCGCATCCTGGCTCAGCCGCTGGTGGTCGACGGCGTGGTCTACACCATGGACGCGCGCTCGCAAATTTCGGCGTTCTCGGTCAGCGACGGCCGGCTGATCTGGCGCAAGGACTTGGCGCCCGAAGACGAGGAAGACGGCTACTTTGGCGGCGGTCTGGCCTATGACCAGGGCCGACTCTACGTTTCGACGGGTTTCCTGCGCGCCTTCGCGCTTGCCGCCGACAGCGGCGAGGTCATCTGGGAGACCGACGTCTCAGGTCCGGTGCGTGGCGCGCCGACGGTCCTTGACGGCAAGGTCATGATGATCAGCCTGGACAATCGCTTGGAAGTCCTGGACACCGGCGATGGTGAACTGCTCTACAGCCAGACCGGCATTCAGGAGACGGCCGGCCTGCTCGGCGCGGCCAGCCCGGCGAGCAACGGCAAGGTGTCCATCGTTCCCTATACTTCCGGCGAGATTGTCGCGCTGTTGACCGACAATGGCCGGGAGCTGTGGAATGATTCGCTGTCGGCGGTGCGCCGCGGCGGACAGGCTGAGGATATCGCCCATATCCGCGCCCTGCCGGTGCTGGATGATCGTGTCGTCTATGCGGTCAGCAATTCAGGCCGCATGGCCGCCATCGACCTGCGCCGGGGTTTGCGGATCTGGGAAGCCGAAATTGGCGGCGTGCAGATGCCCTGGGTGGTGGGTAACTATATTTTTTTGGTGACCCAGGACGCCGAAGTGGTGGGCCTGTTGCGGGCCACCGGCCAGGTGCTTTGGGTAACGCCCTTGCCACGCTTTGAGGACCCGGAAAACAAGGAGGGCCTGATCAATTGGAAGGGACCCCTGCTTGCTGGGGATCGCCTGATCGTTGCCTCGTCACTTGGCGAGGCCCGCGCGCTCTCGCCCTATAACGGCGAAGAAATCAGCAAGATCTCGCTACCCGAAGGGGTGGCGGTTTCGCCGGTCGTCGCCAACGATACGATATTTTTCCTTACCGAGAGCGGCGAGCTTCTGGCCTATCGCTAGCGTTCATCGGTTCTGATCACACGCTCGGCGCGGAACCCCTGGCGGGGCGGTTGCCTGCGACTGCTAAGAAGACCTTTGATAGGGAGCCTGGACTGCTGTACAAGCAGCGTCGGCTCCCTATTTTTATGGTTTTTCCTGGTGAGAAACGTCCCCGCGGTCGTAACCGGCGCAAGAAGCGGACCGTGATCGGCGATGGCGCGGTGGCGGCTGCCATTTCCGGGAAAAGGGACGTAGGCTGATCGGGCCGGGTCCCTGGCCGGTACCCTCGGTGAGCTCTCTCTTGATCGCTTTTGGAAGACTTATGTCCACATCACAACCGACTTTTTCCCTCGCCATCATTGGCCGTCCGAACGTGGGCAAGTCGACCCTATTTAACCGCTTTGTCGGCAAGCGACTGGCGCTGGTGGATGACCAGCCCGGCGTGACCCGTGACCGGCGGGAGGGCGAGGGGCGGCTGTTCGACCTTCGCTTTCGCGTCATGGATACCGCCGGGTTGGAGGATTCCACCGATGAGACGCTGGAAGGCCGGATGCGCCGGCAAACCGAGCGCGCCATCGAGGAGGCCGACGTGGCGCTGTTTTTGGTCGATGCCCGTGCCGGCCTGACGCCGCTGGACAAATACTTCGCCAAACTGCTGCGCAAAAGCAGCACGCCGGTGATCTTGGCGGCCAACAAGGCAGAGAGCCTGGCGGCGGAAATGGGCCTGGGCGAGGCCTATGCGCTGGGCTTCGGCCAACCGGTTGGCATTTCCGGCGAACATGGCCTGGGGCTGAGCGACCTGCGCGACGCGATCTTTGAGCATGTCCAGGTGAAGGTTGAGGCGGCGGAGCGGCAGGAAGAAACCGCGCGCGAGGCGCAGCGGCTGGCCGAGGAAAGCGCGCAAGCCGAGCGTCAGGCGCGCGCGGCCAATGGCGAGGAGCTGGCCGCCGAAGACGACGACAGCCCGGAGGCTCGACCCTCGGGTCCGCTGCAACTGGTTGTGGTCGGGCGGCCCAATGTCGGCAAATCCACCTTCATCAACCATCTGCTGGGCGAGGAGCGGCTGCTGGTCGGCCCCGAGGCGGGCATCACCCGAGATTCCATTTCGGTTGAATGGTCCTACAAGGGACAGGCCATCAAGCTTTTCGATACCGCCGGCCTACGCCGACAGTCCAAGGTCGACGACCGGGTCGAGTGGCTTTCAGCCAACGACACCAAGCGGGCGGTGGACTATGCCCATGTGGTGGTGTTGATGCTGGATGTGAACCTGGGCATGGAAAAGCAGGATCTGACCATCGCGCGCCGGGTGGTGGATGAAGGCCGGGCGCTGATCATCGCTTTGAATAAATGGGATGTTTGCGAAAATCGCGCCCTGGCCCTGAAACAGGTTGAAGATCGGCTGGAGCGGTCGTTCCCGCAGACAAAGGGGATCCCCATTGTCACGCTTTCGGCCTTGGAAGGGCGCGGCGCCCAAAAGGTGATGGATGCGGTCTTCGCCATCTATGAGATTTGGAACAAGCGCTTTTCAACCTCCCCGTTGAACCGCTGGCTTGAAGACGCCACCGCAGCCCACCCGCCGCCGGCGCCCGGCGGCCGTCGTATCCGGCTGAAGTACATTACCCAGGCCCGGACCCGCCCGCCGACCTTTGCCATTTCCTGCACCAATCCGGAGCATTTGCCGGACTCCTACCTGCGGTATTTGGAAAATGCCCTGCGCGAAGATTTTGAGTTGCCGGGGATTCCCATTCGCATCCACCTGAAAAAGGGTCAAAACCCCTACGCCAACCGGAAAAAGCGATAGGCGCGGTTCGAGTCGGATTGGTTCAAACGGGATCATAAAGTGACCCTGTTTGAACCGTGACGCCGCCGCTTGTCGCAGGCGAAAGCGCTGCCGCTGCGCCCTCAGATCCAGTGAATCCAGCGGCCGTGGTAGTCGGCCCGGGCCAGTAAGCGCGTTTCTTCCTGTTTGACGCCGGCGGACCAGCAGTCAAGCAGGAGCGCGGCCCCCGGTTGTTGGCCATCGCCTTCCAGGCGGAGCCAGGCCAGCGGGCTGTCTTGGCCTGACGCCTGTCCGGCGCGCGCGATGATCGCCGCGCCGCGCGCTTGGGCCGCCGGCGGCAGGTATTGCCAAGCGATGGAGTGATAGACCACCGATAGCCTGCCTTCCGGCCGGTTCGCCAACTGGCTTTCCAACCAAACCAGAGCGTCCGCCTTGGTCACGCGAATGTCGCTTGCGGCGGCGACCTCCAACGCGGCCAGCGTGCGGGCAACCCGGTCCTGCTGATCCGCCCAGATATAGGACAGCAAGCGCAGTTGATCACTCATGTCGCCGGGGTCCAGGGGCGCGAGATCGCAGCCGGCGCGGCCGGCGACGGTGATCTCGGCGCGCGGCGGCGGCGGGCCTTGCCAGTCGGGAGTCAGAAAAAGCGGGGGATTATCCGGTCCCCAGCGGGTTCCGCCGAGATCGTAGCCATAGCTGTCCCAGAAAAGATTGAGGCCGGCGCTGGCCCCCACTTCGTAAAGCTGTAACGGGCGCTGGTATCGATGGGCCAGCGATAGAAAGCCCGGCAGCAGCACGGCCGCGCGTCGGACTTCATTGGTTTGTGGCGGCAGATTCAGGCGCTGCAGAATAAAGTTGCCGTGGTCTTGCTGGGCATGATCGATCGCCTGCCAGAGCCCGTCGCTGTCGGGGGTTGGCTGGTGGCCGGGATAGTTTGCCGCCAAAAAGGGCGCCCGACCGGAGAGCACCAGGGCGTGCAGCGCGCCGGCCAGCCGCAGGGGAACCGCGTCGCCGTCGGCCGAAGGATCGCCCGGCCAGTTTTCCAGCCGCGTCCGCACGGCGCCCTCCGACAGGTGGCGCTGGCTGAAAAGCGTGCAGACCAAGGCGGTGAAGGGCGAGCCAAGATCCTCGCAGGCCTTGGCCTGGCGCAGAAAAGCCGCCGTCATTAAGTCCGGTGCGGCCGGGTGTGACGAGGCCATGGCTTGTTCTTCTCCTGCCGTGCTGGCGTGCGGAGGGACCGGCGTCCCAATTCAGCCGCTGTGGGACCGATTGATCGTGCGGCTGCCGGGCGTGATTTTAAGAAGCCGAGTGCAGGTCAATGGTTTCGCCATTGCGCTGGCAGGCGACTTCCGCCAGTTCGACAAAGGACTCGGTGATCTCCTCGGGCGCGCGCAGTGACAGCGGGTTTTCACCCGGAAAGGCATCAGCGCGCAGGTTGGTGCGGATCGGTCCGGGCGAGAGCAGGTTGATTTTAAGCCCGAAGGAGTCCACCTCCTTGGCGTAGCTCTTGACCATGGCTTCCAGGGCGGCCTTGGTGGCGGCATAGGGCCCCCAATAGGCCTTGGCCGACTGGGCGGCGCCGGAGGTGACAAAGATCGCCCGGGCGGCGCTGGATTTGCGCAGCAGCAGGTCCAAGGTGCGCAGCAGCCGGAAATTGGCGTGCACATTGACCTGGAAAACCTCCTCCCAAATCTCCGGTTTAATGTGGCCGAGTGGCGAAAGCGGCCCCAACATGCCGGCGTTGCCCACCAGGATGTCCAGATGTCCATGCCGTTCGAACAGCGCGGGCCCCAGGGCGTCGAGCTTTTCGCCGTCGCGCAGGTCCAACGGCACCAAGGTGGCCTTCAGGCCGCCGTCGCCGCGGATCTCATCATCCAGTTCCTCAAGCGCGCCCACCGTGCGGGCGATCAGGATGGTTTGCGCCCCTTCGGCGGCAAACCGCCGGGCCACCGCCCGACCAATGCCGCGGGACGCGCCGGTGATGACCGCCGTCCGGCCCGTCAGACGATCGCCAACGGCTTTCTTCGCGTCTGTGGCCTGGGCGTGGGGGGAGGTGGTTTCAGCCTTTGTCATCGGAAAAGTCTCTATCATGTTTTCTGTTGCGGGCGTGGGAAAATACCCTGCCAAGTTCGCCTCGCCGCGCTGTCGAGCAGCGCAAAGAGACCCACGCCGACCAGCAGGCCGGCCCCCGCGTAGAGTAGGCCCTCAAGCGTGAGCGGCACCACGGGTGCGAAGTTGGCGAGAGTATCGCGAACCACGGCTTCGTCAAGGTACTGTAGAA
Organism: uncultured Rhodovibrionaceae bacterium; assembly: GCA_963976695.1. GTDB lineage: Bacteria > Pseudomonadota > Alphaproteobacteria > Kiloniellales > DSM-21159 > CAXBMB01. The sequence continues at coordinate 20,976 of CAXBMB010000007.1, read as the reverse complement.
AGGTGAGGCCCCGGGTCGCAGCCGGGGCCGCGGTCAGGGCATCGTAGGCGGCTTGCAGCGCTGCCTGGTCATTCAGCGCCTGCCTTGCCCCGGCGATCAGCGCCGCGCTGTAGACGCCTTGTTCCTGATCGGCCAGCGCCAGGAACGCCTCGGCGGTCATTCCCAGGCGCTGGGCCGCGTCGGTGAGCGCGGAAAGATCGTCGGTTACCTGCGCCAGGCGGCCGGCCAACTGCTGTTGATACTGGACAAGAAAGCCGGGAGCCTGGCTGAATCCAGCAGCGCCGGTAACTGAGAAGACCCCATTGACCAGACGCGATAGCATGAAATCCCGCTACTCCTTTGGTCGGCGCGCCCCAAGCCCAACAAATAGATCATCCGGCCAGGCTGTTTGAACCGATCTGGCGCTAGGCCCGCTTTAGTTCTTTGAGCATCGACGGCCGCGCCCGGGTTGGGTTTTCCTCGTCGGTCAAACGTGTCGGATAGTCGCCGGTAAAGCAGGCGTCGCAAAATTGCGGGTTTTCGGAATTGCGCAGCGTTTCGCCCATGGCCCGATAGAGCGCATCTTGGGAAATGAACGCCAGGCTATCGACGCCGATGTGTTCGGCCATCTCCGCGATGGTCATGGTAGCGGCCAGCAGGTGCTTTCTCTCCGGTGTGTCCACGCCATAGAAGCAGGAGTAGGAGGTGGGCGGCGAGGCGATGCGCATGTGAACTTCCGTCGCCCCGGCGGCGCGGACCATTTCGACGATCTTCCGGCTGGTGGTGCCGCGGACAATGGAGTCGTCCACCAGGACCACTCTTTGGCCGGCGATCTTGGTTTTGTTGGCGTTGTGTTTCAGCCGCACACCCAGGTTGCGGATCTCCTGGCTTGGCTCGATGAAGGTGCGGCCCACGTAGTGATTGCGGATGATCCCCAGTTCGAAGGGAATGCCCGATTCCTCGGCATAGCCCAGCGCCGAGGGCACGCCGCTGTCGGGCACCGGGATGATCACATCGGCGGGAACCCCCGACTCCTGGGCCAATTCATGGCCGATGTTCTTGCGCGCTTGATAGATGGACTTGCCCTCCATCACCGAGTCCGGCCGGGCGAAGTAGATGTACTCGAAAATGCAGGGCTTGTGCTTGAGGTTGGCCGAGATGAAGCGCGTCTTGGGTTCGCCGCCATCGAGAATGACCATTTCCCCGGGCTGTATGTCGCGGACCAGTTCGGCGCCAATAATATCCAGCGCGCAAGATTCCGAGGCCAGCAGGTAGGCATCGTCCAGCCGCCCCAGCACCAGCGGACGCACGCCGTAAGGGTCGCGCACGCCGATCATCGAGGTTTCGGTGATGGCCACCAGGGAGTAGGCGCCCTCGATCTTGCCCAGGGCGTCGGCGATGCGGTCGATGACATTGTCGCAGGGCGAGGTGGCGATCAGGTGGATCAAAACCTCCGAATCCATGGTGGACTGGAAAAGCGATCCACGGCGAACCAATTCCTGGCGCAGGGTGCCGGCGTTGGTCAGATTGCCATTGTGGGCAATGGCCAGCCCGCCGATGGACAGGTCGGCGAACAGCGGCTGAATGTTGCGGATTTCCGTGTCGCCGGTGGTGGAGTAACGGTTGTGCCCCATGGCCACGCTGCCGGTGAGACGGGCCATGGTGGATTGATCGGAAAAGATATCGCCGACCAAGCCGAGTTCCTTGTGGCTGTTGAAGCGCTCGCCGTCGTAGGCGACGATGCCGGCGGCTTCCTGGCCACGATGTTGGAGCGCGTGAAGTCCCAGCGCCGTATGAGCGGCGGCATCGGACGAGCCGAAAATGCCAAAAACACCACACTCTTCACGCAGTTTGTCGTCGTCGAAGGGGTGGGTGGATAGTGATGAACTCATGGGTTCCGCGCCTTTACCCTACTGCAAGGCCTCAATGGCCTGATCCAACTGTTCGCGTTGCCCCTCGGTATACCCCGCGCCCGCGTCCGATGCACCGTTTTTTGCTGCCGGTTCTTGCTCGGACGCCGTCTTGGGCTGCAACAGTTCCTGCACTATACGGCCTGTTTCAAGAGCCTTGTCACCGTTTTGTAAAGCACTTTCCACCGCCCTGCTGGTTTGCCGGCGCAGATTACCCGGCACCAGGGCGATCAAGGTGTCCGCGCCCGCATCAATCAGTGGGCGCGTTTTGGCCTCGCGCAGCCAGGCCGGGTGGTCTTCGGCAGGCAGCAGCCAGGTGGTGAAGGCGAGCCAAAGAAGGCTGACGATTACCGCCCCCCGAACCAGGCCGTAGAGCAGCCCCAAGGTCCGGTCCAAGGCGCCCAAGCTGCTTTGCTGAACCCGTTTGGCGAGCGCGCGCGACAGCAGCGAAAAAACAATCAGCGACAGCAAAAAAAGCGCCACGCCGGCGGCGATGTCAGCCGCCAGGTCGATGGGAATGAACTGGCGCGCCAGGGTTTGGGCGGGAATAAATCCGTACAGCGTCACGATTGTCGCGCCGATCCAGGCGCCGATGGACAGCACTTCGTGCACCAAGCCGCGGCTGAAGGCCAAGAGGGCTGAGATAAGCAACGCGGCAAAGACCATGAGATCCAGGGCATTGATCGGAAAGGAATCCATGTCTGTCCTTCTAGCGTGTGATCGACTAAGAAAGCAGCGCTTGGCGCGTCTTATCTACAGCAGCGCTTGGCGCGTCTTATCTGTCGTGAATCACCCTCGAAAAGGGTGACAAAAGCCGGCTCGGCTCGAACCTGTGTTGGCGCGCAAACCGCCTGCAATCGAAACGCTGTCCGCGCACCGGGTTCGGTCGATGGCAGGACGTTAGAGTAGATGATTGTCGGCGACTTGATGGTACCTTTATTGGCTTGGCTCCGGTTGTAACCGATCGCGGGCCCCGCCGGCGGCGATGGAAGCCACCAGGTCCTGCAGGTGGGCCACTTCCTGGAGCGTCAACTTGCCGTTCAATCTGGCTTTCTTGCTGCGGTTTACCGGAACAAAGGCGTGCTTGAAACCCAACTTGGAGGCTTCCTTCAAGCGTTGATCGCCTTGACTGACGGCGCGAATTTCCCCCGACAGACCGATTTCGCCGAACAGCACCGAATGGTCGGGCACCGGCCGGTCGCAGGCCGCCGAGATCAGCGCGGCGGCGACCGCCAGGTCCGCCGCCGGCTCGGAAATGCGCAACCCCCCGGCCACGTTGAGATAAACGTCCTTGCCCGCCAGCGACACGCCGCAGCGCGCTTCCAAGACCGCCAGCACCATGGCCAGGCGTCCCGAATCCCAGCCGATCACGGCGCGGCGCGGGGTGCCAAGCGGCGAGGGGCTGACCAGCGCCTGGATTTCCACCAGCACCGGACGGGTCCCCTCCACGCCGGCAAAGACCGACGCGCCGGATACCTCACCGTTATGGTCGGCCAGAAACAGCGCCGAAGGGTTGGCCACCTCGGTCAGGCCGCCGTCGGTCATCTCAAAGACCCCGATCTCGTCGGTTGCGCCAAACCGGTTCTTGACGGCGCGCAAAATTCGAAACTGGTGGCCGCGCTCCCCCTCAAAGGTCAAGACCGCGTCGACCATATGTTCCAGCACCTTGGGGCCGGCCAGCGCTCCCTCCTTGGTGACGTGGCCGACCAGCAGCAGACAAAAGCCCCGCTGCTTTGCCACGCGAATCAACTCGTGGGCGCTGGCGCGCACCTGGGCCACCGTTCCGGGCGCGGATTCCAGATTGTCCACATACATGGTTTGAATCGAGTCGATGACCACCACCGGCGGGGCGTCGGCGCGGTCCAGGGTCGCCACCAGGTCGCGCACCGAGGTGGCCGAGGCCAGCAGCACGTCGGCCGCCGCCAGTCCCAGGCGTGCGGCCCGCAGCCGCACCTGGTCAACCGCCTCTTCGCCCGAGATATAGGCGCAGGCCGCGCCGTTGCGCGCCAAGGCGGCCACGGCTTGCAGCAGCAAGGTCGACTTGCCGATGCCAGGATCGCCGCCGACCAATACGGCCGAGCCCGGCACCAGGCCGCCGCCGGTCACGCGGTCAAATTCCGCGATTCGCGTTACCCGGCGGTCGGTCTTGCTGGTCTGTCCTTCCAAGCCGACGAAGGCGATCTGCTGTCCGCTGCTGTTGGCGTTGCCCTTGACCTTCATGCCGCCGGGCGTGGAGGTTCTTGCCTCTTCCTGCAGGCTGTTCCATTCGCCGCAGTTCTCGCAGCGGCCGTTCCACTTGGGATAACTGGCCCCGCAGGACTGGCACACATAGTGGGCTTGGGATTTAGCCACGGCGCGGATCCCCGCAAGTTGTTGTCGGCGTCACGAAGAAGACGGTTGGAAAGCTAAGGCTCAAAAGTGGTCCTGCAAAGGCAGATCGATCGGGCCTTCTGAGTCACCCTTGATGAATTGATCCACGTAGGCGTTGCCCGACCGCTCCATCTCGCTGCTCTTGCCGTCCCAAATAATCCGGCCTTTGTAGAGCATGGCCATTCGATCGGAAATGCGCCGCGCCGAGGCCATGTCGTGGGTGATGGTGATGCCGGTCGCGCCCAGGCCCCAGATACATTTCGAGATCAGCTTGTCGATGACCGCGCCCATTATCGGGTCCAGCCCGGTGGTCGGCTCGTCAAAGAAAAGAATTTCCGGTTTGGTGGCGATGGCGCGGGCCAACCCGACGCGCTTGCGCATGCCGCCGGAAAGCTCGTCGGGGGACAGATCGGCGATTGATTCTTCCAAGCCGACGTCCGCCAGCCGTTGCATGGCGATGGCCCGGGCCTTGTTGCGGTTCATGCCCTGGCCTTGGATCAGTCCGAAAGCGACGTTTTCCCAAACCGGCAGGGAATCGAACAGCGCCGCGCCCTGGAACAGCATGCCGACTTTCGCGCGCACTTTGTCCAGCTTGCCTCGATTCATGGTAACGATGTTCTCGCCATCAATCTCAATCGAGCCGGAATCGGGCTTTAGCAGTCCGAGGATGCATTTCAACAGCACAGATTTTCCGGTGCCCGATCCCCCGATCACCACCAGGGATTCACCTTTGAAAATCTCCAGGTCGATACCGTCGAGAACCACGTTTTGCCCGAAGGCCTTGTGCAGACCACGGATGCGAATTTTGGGCTGGGTTTGAGCTGCCGGGGTCATCGCAGGAAAAACAGCTCCGTAATGAAGTAGTCAAAGGAAAGAATCAGAATGGCGGAGGAAACCACCGCATTGGTGGTGGCCGTGCCCACGCCCTGTGCGCCGCCGCGGCTGTTGAAGCCCTGGTAGCAGCCCATAAGCGCGATGAGGAAACCGAACACCGCCGCCTTGACCAGGCCTGACACCACCCCATCCCACTCCAGCGCATCAATGCTGTTGAGAATATAGGTGGTGGGGTTGAGACCCAGCTTCAGCGAGGCGACCAGATACCCGCCAAAGATACCGATGGCGTCGGCCACCAGCACCAGCAGCGGCAACATCAGCAACCCGGCCAACAGCCTGGGCGCGATGAGGTACTTGAAAGGATTGGTGGCGAGCGTGGCCAGGGCGTCGATCTGTTCGGTTACCCGCATGGTTCCCAGTTCGGCCGCCATGGCCGCGCCAATCCGGCCCGCCACCATCAAGCCGGCCAGCACCGGACCCAATTCGCGGGTTATCGACCAGACCACCACCTGGGGGATGGCCTTTTCCGCGCCGAAATCCGAGAAGCCGGTGTAACTTTGCAGCGCCAGGACCATGCCGGTGAAAATCGCCGTCAAGCCGACGACGGGTAGGGAATAGTAGCCGATTTCGATCATCTGGCGCAGCAGGATGCGCGGATAGAAAGGCGGGCGCAGCCCCTGGGAGATTGCCTCTCCGGTGAAGAGGGACAAGCGCCCGATCGTCGCCAGAAAAGCCAAAAGTGTGCGCCCCAGCGGGCTGAGAATGGAAATCACGCTTAGTTGTCCAAATAGAGGCGGTGGTATCGCTGCCCGAGCGACGTCAGAATTTCGTAGCTGATGGTTCCCGCTTTCGCCGCCACCTCATCGACGCCTTCTTTGGGGCCAAGCAAGTCCACAAGGGCCCCGGGGCGCGCCTGCTCCGCCGAGAGCGCGGTCACGTCCAAGGTAATAAGGTCCATGGATACCCGCCCCACCAGGGGAAGGGGACAGTCGCCCAACCAAGCCTGACCCCGATCGGACAGGGACCTGAGATAGCCGTCCGCGTAGCCCACGCCGACGGTGGCGATGCGGCGCCGCCGCTGACTGATGAAGGCGGCACCATAGCCAACACATTGACCAGCGTCAATCTCGCGGGTTTGAAGGATTTTTCCTTGCAGCCGAACAACTTGGCTCATGGGATTGGGGCTTCCCGGCGTCGGGTTGGCGCCGTAGAGCGCAACACCGGGCCGCCCCAGGTCGAAGTGATAGGCCGGTCCGAGGAAAATACCCGAGGAATTGGCGAGCGAGGCTTGGCCCAGCGGCAATTGGGCTCTGGCCTGCCGAAACGTCTCGAGCTGGCGCGCATTCAAGGGGTGGTTCGGCTCGTCGGCGCACGCCAGATGGCTCAGCATCAGCTCGATCCGCACGCCGCGCAGTCGCGCGCTGTCGGCGACCAGCGCTGCCAGCTCCTGCGGCGGCAGGCCCAGTCGGGACATGCCGCTGTCCAACTGCAAGGCGGCCGGCAGCGGTCGTCCGGTCTGTTCGGCGAGCAAGCGGTAGCGGTCGATGTCATCGAGCGAGTTCAGCACCGGCTGGATTCGGTGTTGAAGATAGGTTGCCTCGGCGCCGGCCATCAGGCCGCCCAAAACCAGAATTTTCTGATCGGGCACCACCTCGCGCAGCCGCAGCGCTTCGCTCAGCTGGGCGACAAAAAAGCTCGTCGCGCCGGCGTCGGCCAGCGCCGGGCCGACCCTTTCCAAACCCAGGCCGTAGCCGTCGGCCTTCACCACGGCGGCGCAGGCAACGGTCCGCAGTTCGGCGCAGAGCCGGCGATAGTTGGCCTTCAGCGCTCGCAGGTCGATGGTCAGGTGGGCGTTGGCGGCCTGCGGTGAGATATCGGCGGCCGACCCGAACCGTCGAGGGGCCGGTTGTTGTGGCGCGCAAGGGCGGGGCGGCTGGGTCGTCATGGACACCTTGAGGGCTTGATGGATGGGCGGGCCGCGTTGGAACCTGGCGAAGCAGGTGGGGTGGCGCAGGAGAAGGAACTTGGGACGGGTTGCGGGGCTGCCGCTTAGTGTTCGCTTGGATAGCGGTGCGGGTCGGCATAGCTGCTGAACCGGGTGGTGTTGCCGTCGAACAGCAGTTTTATCGAGCCGATCGGGCCGTGCCGCTGTTTGGCGAGAATGACTTCGGCCAGACCAAAGACTTCTTCGCAACGTTGTTGCCAGGCCGCATGGCGTTGGTCGTAGGAATCGCTGGTCTCGTTGTCCTTGCGCAGTGGCTCGGCGCGCTCGACATAGTACTGTTCGCGGAACACGAACCAGACCATGTCGGCGTCCTGCTCAATCGACCCCGATTCGCGCAAATCAGACAGCATGGGCCGCTTGTCTTCGCGGGACTCCACCGCGCGGCTGAGCTGGGAAAGGGCGATCACCGGGACATCCAGTTCCTTGGCAATTCCCTTTAGGCCGCGGGTGATTTCGGACACTTCCTGAACGCGGCTGTCGCTGCGGCTGCTGGCCGGGGTGGTCATCAGCTGCAGGTAGTCCACCACCACCAGACTAAGGCCGTGCTGCCGCTTCAAGCGGCGGCAGCGGGTGCGCATGGCCGGGATGGTGATGCTCGGCGTGTCGTCGATAAACAGCCGCAGCGCTTCCAGTTCGCGGCTGGCTTGGAAAAGCTGATCGAACTGCTCCTGATCCATTTCACCCTTGCGGATCGCGTCGGAGCGGATGCCCGACTGTTCAGCCAGAATACGCCCGGCCAACTGCTCCGCGGACATTTCCAATGAGAAGAAGGCGACCGTTTCAGGTTCCTCTATGGTGGTGCCGTCGGGGGCGCGCTCCTGGCGTTTTTCCTTGGTGACGTTGAAGGCGATATTGGTCGCCAATGCGGTTTTCCCCATCGAGGGGCGCCCCGCCAGGATGATCAAGTCCGATTTGTGAAGCCCGCCGATCATTCGGTCGAGATCGCCCAGGGAGGTGGCCACGCCGGCCAGGCCGCCATCGCGTTTGTAGGCCATTTCGGCGGTTTCCACCGCCGAGGTCAGCGCCTGCTTGAAGGTCTTGAAGTCGCCGCCGGTGTTGCCGCTTTCGGCCAGGCGGTACAGCTTTTGCTCGGCGCCTTCGATTTGGTCGGTCGCCGGGATATCCAGGTCAAACTGGAAAGCCTCGTTGACCACGTCTTCGCCCAGGTTGATGAGTTGCCGGCGCAGGAACAGGTCGTGAATGATCTCGCCATAGTGGCGCACGTCGATGATATTGACGTAGGTGCCCTGCAACTGAGCCAGATAGTGGGCGCCGCCGATATCTTCCAGGTCGCCGTCTTGATCAAACAGGTTCTTCAAGGTGATCGCGGTGGCCAGTTGGCCGCGGCCGATCAGCTTGTCGCAGGCTTCGAAAATCCGGGCGTGCACCGGGTCGGCGAAGTGATCGGCCTCAAGGAACTCGTTGACCTTTTCCATCGCGTAGTTGTTCGCGAGGATCGCCGCCAGCAAAGCCTGCTCGGCCTCCAGGTTGGCGGGAGGGGAGCGCAGGTTGCTGCTGTCATCCTGAAGCGAAGAGAGATCAGCGGGGAAGTCGGTGTCTAGAGCCATTTGCCAAGGTATCAGTTCTGCTTGAAAGGAGATAGATGTCGCTTGCCCGCGCCGATCGGTCAACGATGCCGACCAAAAACACCAGCCAGGCGCATCAGGCGGCAAGCAAGGCCCCAACCGGCGCCCTTGCGTGCGGCGCGAAGAGGACGTGAGACCGGGCTGCGAAGCCAGATCTTTCCGGATTTATGAAAATATTACTCCGCCGCAGTCCGTCGGCTCGGTTTCATCAGTTTGCTTTCCTCTCGGCCCAGATAATCCCGCGTGATCGGAAGGGCGTTAATAGAGCGTGTGATCTGGAGCTGCAAATTATTCAGATCACCGTAGCGAAATTGCATCTCGCTGGCCGCCAAATAGAGCTCCCATAGGCGGCAGAAACGCTCGTCGTAAAGCGCCTTTGCCTTGTCGCGGTTGGCGTGAAAGCGTTGATACCAAAGCTCGAGCGTATGGGCATAGTGCAGTCGCAGGACTTCGATGTCGGTAACGTAGAGACCGGCGCGCTCGATGGCCACCATCATTTCCGACAGCGAGGGAATGTCGCCGCCGGGGAAAATGTATTTGCGAATAAAGGCGTTAACCGGACCCGGTGGATCGAAGCGCGCGATGGTATGCAACACCATCACGCCGTCGTCCTTGAGCAGATCGCGGGACTTGTCGAAAAACGCCTGATACCTGGCGCGCCCTACATGCTCGAACATGCCCACCGAGATAATTCGATCGTAGCGTTTGTTTACCGTCCGGTAGTCCTTCAGTTCAAAGGTGCAATTTTTTTCCAGCCCGCTTTCGCGGGCGCGGGCGTTGCTGACCTTGAGCTGCTCCATCGATAGGGTAATGCCCTCGACGCGGCATTGGGTCTGCCCGGCCAGATAGAGCCCCAAGCCCCCCCAGCCCGAGCCAATGTCCAAAATCTCAAGGCCGGGTTTGTTGAGGTTGAGCTTGGCCGCCAAGTGCGCCTTTTTTGCCGTTTGCGCCCGTTCCAGATCGTCTTTCGGCAGCCCCTCGGCAAAGTAAGCGCAGGAATACTGACGGTCTTTGTCGAGAAAAAGATCAAAAAGCTCCCCCGACAGGTCGTAGTGGTGGGCGACATTGCGTTTGGCCCTGCCCAGGGGATTGGCCTGTCTGAAGTAACGGGTTGGCGAGGTCAGCCAATCGAGAACCCGGAAAATTCGCAAGCTGGCGAGGTTGTTGTAGTTCTTGGCGATGAAGGCCATCAGGTCGCGCAAATCGCCCTTTTCGATGGTTATGTCGCCATTCATATAGGCTTCGGCGAAGGTAACCGACGATTTGTAAAGCAGCAGCCAGTTGAGCCGCTTCTTGTGAAGGCGAATCGTGCAACTGGGCTCGCCTTGGCCGCAAACGGTGGCCCGACCCGTCGCGTCGATGATTTTCAAACAATCCTGCGTTGTTATCTTTTTCATCAAGTTGAGAAAAGACATCACCACTTTGCCCTCCACAATCAGTACGCACTCAAAGTGTTTTTTGCGCTGTCCCACAATCGTCAACAGTTGGGATAGTCGGGCAAAGAATTGATGAAATCAAGAGGGCGAGGCGGGACATTTTTGGTCGGTGGCGCTGCTCGGGTTTGATTCCCGGCTTGGATCCACGGGTTTGATCCCGGAGTTTGATCCCGGAGTTTGATCCCGGAGTTTGATCTGTGGGTTCGATCCTCGGAGGCGAAAACGCGGTGACGACGCGCATCGGCGCAACCAAGCAGCAGAGTCGCGCGCCAATCGGCAAAGGAGAGGCGCTTGAACGGCGGCGTGGCCACAAAAAAAACGGCGGCCCCGCAGGAGCCGCCGTTCTTATCGCAGATTGTGAAACCCTGATCAGGATCAGGCTTCGGTCTGTTTTTCGTCGTCGCTGTCGTCAGCCGCGTTGGCGTTCGCCCCGGCGGATTCGGCTTCGGCTTCGGCTTCAACTTCGGCCGCGACCAAGGCCTCGGCTTCGGCGGCGTCGGAGGCGTTCTGCTGTTCTTCGACAGACACGAAGCGGCCCGCGCTTTCCTGCAGTTCGGCTTCCGCCTCGGACCGGGCCACGTTCAGCACGATGCCGACGGTGACTTCCGGGTGCAGGCGGATGCGAATGTCGTGCAAGCCCAGGGTCTTGATCGGGCGATCAAGAACGATCTGGCTGCGCGCGACGCTGGTGCCGGCCTTGGTAACAGACTCGGCCACATCGCGCGAGGCAACGGAACCATAAAGCTGACCGGAATCACCAGCCTGACGGATGATGATGATCCGAAGGCCGTCGACCTTGGCGCTAACCGCCTCGGCTTCGTCACGACGCTTCAGATTTTCAGCTTCCAACTGGGCGCGCTGGTTTTCAAAGACGGCCATGTTCGCCTTGTTGGCGCGCAGGGCCTTCTTTTGCGGCAGCAGGTAATTGCGGGCGAAACCGGGCTTGACGGTGACGATGTCACCCATCTGGCCCAATTTTTCGATCCGCTCGAGCAGGATGATTTGCATGATGTTTCTCCCGCTGCTTACTTGATGACGTAGGGCAAGAGCGCCAGGAAACGGGAGCGTTTGATGGCGCGCGCCAGCTCACGCTGCTTCTTGGCGGACACAGCCGTGATCCGGCTGGGAACGATCTTGCCGCGTTCGGAAATGAAACGCTGCAACAGCCGGACGTCCTTGTGATCGATCTTCGGCGCATCTGCGCCGGAGAAAGGACAGGACTTGCGGCGACGGAAGAAAGGACGACGCGGGGTCGAGCCGCGGCTAACGATCTGGACGCTCATCGTGCACCTCCACGGGAACCTTCATGACGGGGACCATCTCCACGGGGGCCATCTCCACGCGGACCATCATGGCGGGGACCGTCGTGACGGGAACCATCGTGGCGTGGACCACGGCCGCTGCGGCCGCCGCGTTCCTGCTTGGACTGCATCATGGCGGACGGCTCGGGATCGAGCGCGTCGACCCGCACAGTCATATAGCGAATGATGTCTTCATTGAAGCGCATGATCCGCTCGTATTCGATGATGGCATCGGAAGGACCCTCGACGTTGAAGAGGACGTAGTGACCCTTGCGGTTCTTTTTGATGCGGTAAGTCAGGCTTTTCAAACCCCACATTTCCCGCTTGGCGACTTCCGCACCGCCGGTCTTCAAGACCTCGGTGAGTTCGTCGGCCAGTTGCTCGACCTGAGCGGTCGAGATGTCCTGGCGTGCGATGAACACGCTTTCGTAAAATGCCATTATTAGAGACACTCCTTATGGCTGTTCAGGGGCCGGAGCCAGATGGTCACGACCTGTCGCGCAAGCGTTGATCATCTTCTTGGCCTATCGACCCTAGCCGATCTCCGGGCAGCAAGATTTTAACAAAAATCCGCAAGGAAACCGGCAAGGAGAAGGTCGCTTTGGGCAGCACAAATGCGCCGCTGGGAGCGACCGGAGGCGGCACTATACGTAAATGCGCCGCCGAAACAAGGGCCATATTCGGCTTTTTTTGCCGGAAAAACTCGCGCAACCGCGCGCTCAAGCCAAGGCCGAGGCAGCGGGATCGAGGCTGCGGGATCGAGGCTGCGGGGCGACGCCGCGCGCCCCGCCACCCCGGCTTGCGGTCAATCGCTTTTGAAACTGGCCGCCAGGGCGCTGGACCCCTTGGCGACCAAACCAGTGTCGCTTCCCACCGCGACAAAGGTAAAGCCTTGGGCGATCCACGCCTTGGCGTCTTCCGGCACGGCGGTCAGAATGCCGCCGGGTTTTCCTTCCGCTTCAATCGATCGCAACGCTTGCTTGATGGTTTCCACCACCACTGGGTTGCGCGCATCGCCCAGATAACCAAGGGCCGCCGATAGGTCGGACGGGCCGATAAACACGCCGTCGACGCCGTCCACGGCCGCGATGGCCGCGAGATTGTTCAGGCCTCGTTGGGTTTCGACCTGCACCAGCACGCAGACCTGCGCGTTGGCTTGTTGGTGGTAATTGGCCGTGCGGCCATAGCGATTGGCCCGCGTCGCCATGGCCACCCCGCGAATCCCCTCGGGCGGATAGCGACAGGCGGCGACGGCGGCGGCGGCTTCCTCGGCATTCTCCACCATCGGCACCAGGATGTTGCGCGCCCCAACGTCCATCACCCGCTTGATCAACACCGGATCGTTCCAGGCAACGCGAACCACCGGGTGCGCGCCCCGCGAGTCCAGAGCGACCAGCTGGGCAAAGATGTCGTGCGGGTCATTGGGGGCGTGTTCGCTGTCGACCACAATCCAATCGAAGCCGGCGTCGGCGAGAATATCCGCCACAATCGGACTGCACAGGGAAGACCAAAGGCCAATCTGTAACCGTCGGTCGGCGAGCGCCTGTTTGAAACTATTCGGAGTCATAAAGTCGTCCTTATCTATGCTGGACCGATGCTGGATCTTTGTTGAATCGGGAAACGGTTTTCGTATCTTTCTTTATAAGAAAGCGTACGGTCAGGTGAAAATGCAAGCGGTTCGCGCGGGTCGCGGCCTGGATCTGTTTCGGCCTGGCCGCGCCGTGGCGCGGAAATCTCGGCATGGATCGGCGCCCTGGTTCGGGGAAGCTCCGCTCGCCAGCGCGTCAAGCCGCTGGCCTTGGTTCATAGTGGCGGTTCATGGCGGCGCCGATTCTTGTGATGAATGGTCCTTGGCCGGGGGGGGGTGCGGACAGGGGTGGTTCTTGACAGGCGAAAATCCGGCGCTATGACTACCCACCCCTTTCAAGCGGCGGCGGGGTGCGCCGGGTGTGAGCCGCGTCGGGTGTAAGCCGCGCGTGGGGGACGGTCGCGATACAGGGTCGGTTGCGTCAATCCGATCACCACCTATCATCTTCGTCATTTCAGGAATAGTCATATGAAGCGCGCATTTGTTTTTCCCGGCCAGGGCAGCCAGGCCGTTGGCATGGGCCGTGATCTGGCTGAAAATTTTGAAGCCGCCCGGTTGGTCTTTGAAGAGGTGGATGAGGCGCTGTCGCAAAAGCTGTCCAAGCTGATGTTTGAGGGACCCGGCGACGACTTGGTGCTGACCGAGAACGCTCAACCGGCCTTGATGGCGGTTTCCCTTGCCGCACTGCGGGTTTTGGAGACCGAAGGCGGGTTTCGGTTGCTTGACAAGGCGGTCTTGGTGGCGGGGCACTCGCTGGGGGAATACTCCGCGCTGACCGCCGTGGGTGCGCTCGACCTTTCCGACTGCGCCCGGCTGTTGAAGCTGCGGGGCCGTTCGATGCAACAGGCCGTGCCGGTGGGCGAGGGGGCGATGGCGGCGCTGTTGGGCGTGGACTTCGCGGTGGCGGAAACGATTTCCCAGCAAGCCTGCGTCACGCCGGAAGGCGGCAAGGAAGTCTGCCAGGCGGCCAACGACAACGCCCCCGGGCAGGTGGTGGTTTCCGGCCACAAGGGCGCGGTGGAGCGCGCTTTGGACTTGGCCAAGGCCCGGGGGGCCAAGCGGGCGGTGTTGTTGCCGGTCTCCGCGCCTTTCCATTGCGCCTTGATGGCGCCGGCGGCCGACGCGATGCAGGCGGCGCTCGCCACCACCGCGCTGATGCCCCTGGCGGTGCCGTGCGTGGCCAATGTCACGGCGACGGCGGTCAGCGATCTTGAAACCGTTCGTCGCTTGCTGGTGCAGCAGGTCACCGGGACGGTGCGGTGGCGTGAATCGGTAAACTACATGAAAACACAAGGTGTGGAGCAGTTGGTGGAAATCGGCGCCGGTAAGGTCTTGTCCGGCTTGACCCGCCGGATCGATCGCGAGATGTCTGGCGTGGCGGTGGGCACCCCGGCGGACATTGAGAGTTTTCTGAACAGCATCTAGAGTGTGATCGACGGAGAAAGAAGCGTTTGGCGCGTTCTTTCCTGCCGTCGAGCACTCTCTCATCGGTTGGTCAGAGGCGCAGTCGCCACAAAGTCAAGGGGTGACGCGCTGCTTTAGGGGTCGATCACACGCAAGGGGTCGGCCCGCGCGCTTTTCGGTTGGTGAGATGAACCGCGGCTGTTCAGGCTGTGCGAGCAATCTGGATGGCCACGACGGACAACACAGCGATGAGCCGCCGGAGCGGCTTCGGGAGGAAGAATGTTTGATTTAACCGGCAAGGTGGCGCTGGTCACCGGCGCAACCGGCGGCTTGGGGCAGTCGATTGCCAGGTCTTTGCATGCCCGTGGGGCGAAGGTGGCGCTTTCCGGCACCCGGGAAGAGGTGCTCGTCGACCTGGCGCGGGATATCGGTGATGGCGCCGTGGCGTTGGCCTGTAAACTGACCGAACCCGAGGAAATCAAGGCCTTGCCCTTGCGGGTTGAAGAGGCGTTGGGCGGGCTGGATATTCTGGTCAACAATGCCGGTCTGACCCGCGACGGCTTGGCCATGCGGATGAAGGACGAGGACTGGGACCTGGTGCTGCAGGTCAACCTTACCGCCGCCTTCCAGCTAAGCCGGGCCTGTCTTCGCGGCATGATGAAGCGCCGGTATGGCCGGATTATCGGCATCACCTCCATCGTCGGGGTGACGGGCAATCCCGGGCAGGCGAACTACGCCGCTTCCAAGGCCGGCATGATTGGCATGACCAAGGCGCTGGCCGCCGAAATCGCCAATCGTGGCATTACCGTCAACTGCGTCGCGCCGGGCTTCATTCAAACCGCGATGACCGATGTGTTGCCGGACGCGCAAAAGGCAAAATTGCTGGAGTCCATTCCCGTCGGCAAGTTGGGGCAGCCGGAAGATATCGCCAGCGCCTGTGTCTATCTCGCAAGTGAGGAAGCAGGCTATGTGACAGGCCAAACCTTGCATGTGAACGGTGGAATGGCCATGATATAGGCCCATTTCCAGGGGAAACGGAAAAGCCGACAGGAAAAACGCACGACGATTGGCAAAGCCGAAGCCCTGTGGTATGAGGCGGCGTTTTTCGTGGTTCCTAGGCAATTCATTTGCAAGAGTCGCAGAATCACCGGTTGCTGATCACAGCTAACTATTCACAGCCAACAAGAAGATTAGGTGCCTGGGAACGGCCAGTGCACAAAACTTAAGGAAAGAACGACCATGAGTGATGTCGCGGAACGCGTAAAAAAGATCGTTATCGAGCACCTCGGCGTTGACGCGGAAAAGGTGGGCGAAACTTCAAGCTTTATCGACGATTTGGGCGCCGACAGTCTCGACACCGTCGAGCTGGTGATGGCCTTCGAAGAAGAGTTCGGTTGTGAAATCCCCGACGATGCTGCCGAAAAGATCGTGACCGTCAAAGATGCGGTTGATTTCATTTCGGAGCATTCCTGAGCTTCGTGAGGTGGAAAGCGCCTTCTACCGGATAGGCAGCAGGCGCTTCCTCTTTACGTAGGGCAAAGGGAATTATTTGGTACGATGAGACGAGTAGTCGTCACCGGGTTGGGCCTGGTTACACCGCTGGGGACAGGCGTGGAATTCGTCTGGGATCAGCTTATCAATGGGAAATCTGGGATCCGAGCCGTAACCGGCGTGGATGTCAGCGACCTCCCTTCACGGATTGCTGGGCAGCCTTCGGCGGGCCCCTATGCGTCGGGTGGGTTTTCCGCGGATGAGTGGTTGTTGCCAAAAGAGCAGCGCAAGATCGACCGCTTCATCCTGTACGGCATGGCGGCCGCGCAACAGGCCATCGAAGATTCCGGTTGGGTTCCGCAAGGCGACGAGCAATCCTGGCGCACGGGCGTGATGATCGGCTCGGGCATTGGCGGGCTTGAAACCATCGCCGAAGGGGCGATCACAATCAAGGAACGCGGCCCGCGCCGACTTTCTCCCTTCTTTATTCCTGGCGCTTTGATCAACCTGATTTCCGGTCAGGTTTCCATCAAACATGGATTTAGAGGACCCAATCACGCGGTTGTGACCGCTTGCTCGACCGGCGCTCATGCCCTGGGCGACGCGGCGCGTCTGATTGCTTTGGACGATGCCGACGTGATGGTTGCCGGCGGCGCCGAAGCGGCGGTCAGTCGCTTGGGAATGGCGGGTTTCAGCGCTTCTCGGGCGCTCAGCACCTCATTCAATGACACCCCGGAGGAGGCGTCGCGCCCTTGGGACCAGGGCCGAGACGGCTTCGTCATGGGCGAAGGCGCCGGTGTGGTGGTTCTGGAAGAATTGGAACACGCCAAGGCGCGTGGGGCGACGATCTATGGCGAAATCGTCGGCTATGGGTTGTCGGGAGACGCCCACCATATCACCGCCCCGGCAGCGGATGGCAACGGCGGGTTTCGCGCCATGCAGGCCGCCCTCAAGCGCGCCCAGATCAATCCTTCGGATGTCGGCTACGTCAACGCGCACGGAACCTCGACCCCCTTGGGCGATGTGATCGAACTGGGCGCGGTGCGCCGGCTGTTTGGCGATGACGTGGTGATGTCGTCGACCAAATCGGCCATTGGCCATCTGTTGGGCGCGGCCGGCGCGGTGGAGGCGATTTTCTCAATTCTCGCCATCCAGCGCGGTGTGCTGCCGCCAACATTGAATCTGCACTATCCCGCGCCGGAAGCCGAAGGTTTGAATTTGGTGCCGCTGGAAGCCCAGGAACGGAAGGTGACTCACGCCCTTTCCAACTCCTTCGGGTTTGGTGGCACCAATGCCAGCCTTGTGCTGGCCGAATTCGCGTAGAAGCGGAAGGGACGAAGAAGATGCGCCGGGTTCTATGGTTGGGCCTGGCGCTTCTGATTCTTAGCGGTCTGGCGGCGGCCGGGGGCTACTTTTTCTTGCAGCGGCTCTATACGGCCCCTGGTCCCCTGGTTCAGGACACCACCCTGGTGGTTGCCCGGGGGCAGGGGTTTTCCGGCATTTCCAAACAGCTTGCCACCGCCGGCATCGTTCGGCAGGCATTGCTGTTCCAGGCGGTGGCGCGGCTGGAGCGCCGCACCCGCAGCTTGCAGGCCGGTGAGTTTGTCTTTCCGGCGCAGGTTTCCATGGCCGGGGTTTTGGATATCCTGGAAGCAGGGAAAACGGTGGTGCGCCGGCTGACCGTGCCCGAAGGCCTGACCTCCGCCGAGGTGGTGGCGCTGGTGGCCCAGGCCGAGGGCCTGACGGGTGAACTGGATCATGTGCCGCCACAAGGCGCGCTGTTGCCGGAAACCTATTACTACACGTGGGGCGATAGCCGGGTCGATCTCCTGGCGTGGATGAACAGCTCGATGAGCGAGCTGGTGCTGGAGCTTTGGCCGACCCGGCAGCAAGACCTGCCGTTCACCTCGCCGAAAGAGGCCGTGATCCTGGCGTCGATTGTTGAAAAGGAAACCGGGCTCGCCAGTGAGCGGCCCCTGGTGGCGTCGGTTTTTCTCAATCGGCTGCGCAAGGGGATGCGGCTGCAGTCCGATCCAACGGTCGCCTACGCCCTGACCAACGGAAAGAGGCCCTTGGAGCGGGCCTTGACCCGCGCGGATTGGAAACTCGAAAGCCCCTACAATACCTATCTGATCAAAGGATTGCCGCCGGGTCCGATCGCCAATCCCGGTCGAGAATCCATTCAGGCCGTGTTGAACCCGGCGACGTCCGACTACCTCTATTTTGTCGCCGACGGCCGCGGGGGTCACGTCTTTGCCAGAACCCTGAAAGAGCACAACCGCAATGTCGCCAAGTGGCGCCAATGGAAGCGCGTCAACGACAACTAGGGTCCAACTCCGCGGCGTGCTTGGATCAGCTTTTCTTTGGTAGTCGTCGAATGAGCGGATCGACCAGGCCGGGCGGCAGCGCGCCCAGCAGCCAGGCGACAAAGTAAACCGGCAGGGGAAAGGCGATCCGGGCCCGCTTGCCGGCCAGACCGGCTCGAATAATCCGGGCGGCCTTGTCCGCGGGCATCAACAGCGGCATGGGAAAACTGTTCGCCGCGGTTATGCGCGACATCACGTAGCCCGGGCAGATCACCGACAGGCTGACCCCCGAGGCGGCGAGGTCGCCGCGAAGGGATTCGCCCCAGACCCGAACGAAAGCCTTGGAGCCGCAGTAGGCCGCCGCCCCGGGAAACCCCCGAAAGGCCGCGAGCGAAGACATCAGGGCCAGGTGGCCGTGACCTTGGCGCGCCAGCAGATGGGCCGCCGGCAGCGCCGTGTTGACCAGGCCGTCGATGTTGACCGCCAGGATGCGCCGCGTTTGCTCGGCGCTCTCCAGCCCCTTGCCGCCGGTGCCTGCCGAAATACCGGCGTTGGCGATCACCAGGTCCAAAGGGCCTTGCCCGGCGGCGCGGTCAATCCAAGCCTGTTGGCCAGCGGCGTCGGTGACATCCAGTGCCTCGCCCTTGGCGTCGGCGCCTTTTGCCCGGCACTGGGCTACCACGGCCATGAGGCGGGCGCGATCTCGGCCGCAGAGATAGAGCCGAACCCCCGGGGCGGCGTAGGCCAGGGCCAAAGCTTCCCCCAAGCCGGAAGACGCGCCGGTAATCAGCACTGCCTGGGGAGAAGAGGCTGTGGTCATGAAAGGATCCTTGTTCCGGGTTGTTTGATCTTGCCATTCTGGACGTTCAGTGAGCGCTTTCACAAGCGGCAAGGGCCTTGGTCGGCCACCGCTGCCGCGACCGGCGTCGGCAGCGCCAGCAAGGCGTTTCTCTCTGGTTGCAAAGGCTTTATACTCCCTGCCATCTTATTCCTTGGAGTCTCCCGTCACCATGAACAGCCCGAAAAACCTTGCCTCGATGACCGGTTTTGGCCGCGCTCAGGGAGGTGATGACCGTCTTTCCTGGTCTTGGGAACTGAAGTGTGTGAATGGGCGCGGCTTGGATTTGCGCTTTCGGTTGCCCTATGGCTGGGAAAGTTTGGAACCGTTGGCGCGCCAGCAGGCCAATAAGCTGTTCAAGCGCGGCAACTTTCAGATGGCCTTGGCGCTGCGATCCGGTGTCGGTCCGGCCCAGCTTCACATCAATCGAGAGCTGCTGAGCCAGGTGGTGGCGGTCGCCCGGGAGCTGGCCGACGAAATGGATGCCGCGGCCCCGCGCGTCGATGGCCTGCTGGGGATTCGCGGCGTGGTGGAAACCGTTGAAGACAGCGATGATCCCGATCTCCGCGCGGCGCGCGAACGGGCCATGCTGACCGATTTCGCGGCGGCCCTGATGTCGTTGCAGAAGGCGCGGGAAAACGAGGGAGCCCGTTTGGCGGTGCTGGTGGAAAGCCACTTGCTGGAGATCGACCGCCTGGTCCAGGACGCGGCGGTCAATGCCGCCACCCAACCGGCGGCCCAGCGCCAGCGCTTGCGGGATATGGTGGCCAGCTTGATGGAGGCCAGTGGCGCGCTGCCGGAAGAGCGCTTGGCGCAGGAATCCGCGCTGTTGATAACCAAGTCGGACGTGCGTGAGGAGTTGGATCGCCTGAACGCCCACGTGGCTGCCGCCCGTGAATTGTTGGCCGGCGGCGGGGCTATCGGGCGCAAGCTGGATTTTCTCTGTCAGGAGTTCAATCGTGAGGCCAACACGCTCTGTTCCAAATCGCCGGATGTCTCCTTGACACGAATTGGTTTGGATCTGAAAAGCGCAATTGAGCAGCTTCGTGAGCAAATCCAGAATATCGAGTAGGCCGTTTGTGCAGGCCAACTTGTCCAGTTCCGCCGGTTTTTGCTGATTCCAGAAAGTGTCGTTTATCTATGAGCGTTCAAAAAATTCATCGCCGTGGTCTTGTCTTGGTGCTGAGTTCACCGTCGGGCGCGGGTAAAACCACGATCTCGCGCAAGTTGTTGAATGACGATAACAACCTGAACCTATCTATATCGGCGACCACCCGACCAATACGCGAGGGGGAGCGCGATGGCGTCGACTATCATTTCGTCGGGGCGGCGCGGTTTCAGGAGATGGTCGCGCAGGATGAATTGCTGGAGCACGCCACCGTTTTCGGCAATTCCTATGGCACCCCGGCCGCGCCGGTGGACGCCGCCTTGCAGAACGGCCAGGACGTGCTGTTTGATATCGATTGGCAAGGCACGCAGCAGGTCTCCGGGAAAATGCGCGATGACCTCGTGCGGGTCTTTATTCTGCCGCCGTCGGTGGAGGAACTGGCGCGGCGACTTTATAACCGCGCCCAGGACAGCGAGGCGGTTGTTCAAGGCCGCATGGCCAAGGCCGCCGATGAAATGAGCCATTGGGCCGAGTACGATTACATCGTGATCAATCATCAACTTGATCAGGCCATCGTCGAAGTAAAGTCGATCCTTGCCGCCGAACGGCTGCGCCGCGACCGGCAGATCGGCATGGTCGATTTCGTCAACAAGCTGCGCGGCGAGACGCGGAGTTAGGTGTGAAACGAGGTGGAAAGAAGCGCTTGGTTCGTCGCGTGACGTTCGCCGCCGAAACCGCCCGTCGATAGCGACCAAGCGTTGGCCGACCCGGGCGATGCGGAAGACCGCCCCGGCAGTTGATCGGGTCGAAAAAAGGGCCG
>CAXBMB010000006.1:0-80569 GCA_963976695.1 uncultured Rhodovibrionaceae bacterium | reverse complement strand
CAATGGCGAGCCGGGTAAAAGCATCAACCGCTGGGAGGCCTTCGCGGCGATGGAAAAAAGCCTGGATCCGGCCTTCTCCCTCGCCCGGGGCGCGGTTAGCCTGCCAGAGTGAAGGCTTCCTGCGGTTCGCTAAAGCCCTTGAGTTGGAATCGCCCCATCGACCGCAGCGGACGTTGCAGCGCCTTGGCAAGCTCGGCGGAAAAGACCAAGGGGGGATCCAACTGCTTGGTCAGATCTTCCAGCCGGGCCACCAGGTTTACCGCGGAGCCGATCACGGTGAAATCCAGTCGGTCGGCGGTCCCGACATTGCCGTAGGTCATGCGTCCGATGTGAAGCGCGATGCCGGTGCGGATTATCGGTTGCTGTTTATCGCCGCGGCGGTGACGGTTGAAATCGTCCAGCGCGGTTAGCGCCTCCTCGGCGGCGGAAACCGCGCGTTCGGCCGGTTCGCGGCACAGCAGGCAAGCCCCATCGGTAGGGAAAATCGCCAGCACGGCGTCGCCGATGAACTTCAGGATTTCCCCGCCGTGATTCTGGATCGCCTCGCCCATGACGCCGAAGTAGCTGTTCAGCAGGGCAATTACCTCGTCCTGCTCCAGATCGCAGCTCATCCCGGAGAAGTCGCGCATGTCCGACATCCAAAGCACGGCGTTGATGTTCTGGCCTTGCCCCCGGGTGATGTCGCCGGCCAGCACCTGTTCCCCGGCTTTTCGCCCGACGTAGGTGTCCAGCAGGGTGCGGGCCGTGCTCTTGGTTTCGATCAGTTCCAAGGCGCTGGCGAAGGCCGGCATAAGCTGATCAAAAATCGCCAGGTCACGATCGCTAAAGCCGCCCAGGCGTCGGGTTGCCAACGAGATGGCGTTGGGGTTTTTATGGTTGGAATAGGACAGCGGTCGGACCGTGTAGTCGCAATATTGCTGCCTGCGCAGATCGTCCAATATCGAGAAGTCGTTGAGGCAATCCGGGCTTTCCAGCCTGCGCCGAATGGCGGGTTGGCCTTCATAGATCGGCTTGATCGGGCTTTGGTGATAGGCGTGGTTGTTATCGACGCCGCGGTGACGGTCGATTTGCACCGCGCCGCCGGCATCGGCATTCCAAATCAGGGAGCGGGCCTGAATCTGCGGATGAAGCTGCCGAATATGCAGACTGCAGCGCTCCACCGGGATGCCGATTTCGCGCAGCTTGTTGCAAAAGCCGGCGAAAAACAGCGTGGTTCGGGTGAGCAGCCAGCGGCCATCGCCCAGCAGCCAGTCAAAAACCGGCTGAGCGGCCTCTTTGGCCTGAATATCTGGCGCAATTTCAGTCACGTTTTGTATGGCGGACATTAGGGACCTCTTTCCCACACTTCCAAATCACAAAAACCTGGCCCGGGTAGCATGCCATAGTTTCCGTAAAAACACAGATGTTGTCAGATCCACCGCGCGGCGGTGCTGTCCAACCTCAAGCCCTCTTCTGCTTGGCCAGCTTGGAAAGGTAGGGCAAAAGGTAGCCGCCGGTGTAGCTGCCAGCGGTCTGCGCCACCTCTTCCGGGGTGCCCTGGGCGACGATTTCACCGCCGCCATCGCCGCCGTCCGGGCCCAGATCTATGATCCAATCGGCGGTTTTGATGACCTCGAGGTTGTGTTCGATCACAATCACGGTGTTGCCTTGATCGACCAGGGTTTGCAGCACCTCCAGCAATTTTCTCACATCCTCGAAATGCAGTCCCGTGGTCGGTTCGTCAAGAATGTAGATGGTTTTGCCGGTCGAACGGCGCGACAGCTCCTTGGAGAGCTTGACCCGCTGGGCCTCGCCGCCGGACAAGGTGGTGGCGGCCTGGCCGACATGTATGTAACCCAGGCCGACCCGCTCCAACGTCTCCATCTTGTTGCGGATCGTCGGCACGGCCTTGAAGAACTGCGCTGCTTCTTCGACGGTCATGTCCAGCACATCGGCGATCGACTTACCCTTGAAGGTCACCTCCAAGGTTTCCCGGTTGTAACGCTTGCCCTTGCAGACGTCGCACTCGACGTAAACATCCGGCAGGAAGTGCATTTCGATCTTGATCACTCCATCGCCCTGGCAGGCCTCGCAGCGGCCGCCCTTGACGTTGAAGGAAAAGCGCCCCGGCTTATAGCCGCGCGCATTGGATTCTGGCAAACCGGCAAACCAATCGCGAATCGGCGAGAAGGCGCCGGTGTAGGTGGCCGGGTTGGAGCGCGGGGTTCGGCCGATGGCCGACTGGTCGATCTCGATAATTTTGTCGAGAAATTCAACCCCCTCCAGCGATTCGAAGGGGAAGGCTTGCGCGCGGTTGTTGTTCAGCCGCCGGGCCAGGGCGCGATAGAGCGTTTCGATGGTCAGGGTGGACTTTCCGCTGCCCGAAACACCGGTGACACAGGTAAAGGTGCCGAGCGGAATCTGCATGTCGACCTGCTTGAGGTTGTTGCCGCTGGCGCCGCGCAGCAGCAACCGCTGGCGGCGATGGCCCTTGCGGCGCTTTTCGGGCACCGGGATCTGGCGCAGGCCGGTGAGATACTGTCCGGTCAGGCTTTGCGGCGCCTGCATAACCTCTTCCGGGGTGCCGGCCGCGATGATCTCGCCACCATGAATCCCGGCCTTGGGGCCCATGTCCACCAGATAGTCGGCGGCGCGAATGGCGTCTTCGTCATGCTCCACCACCACCACCGTGTTGCCCAGGTCGCGCAGGCGGCGCAGGGTGGTCAACAGCCGATCGTTGTCGCGTTGGTGCAGTCCGATGGAGGGCTCATCCAAGACGTAGAGCACGCCGGTCAAGCCGGATCCGATCTGCGAGGCCAAGCGGATGCGCTGGCTTTCCCCGCCGGAAAGCGTGCCCGACGCCCGCGACAGCGTGAGATAGGTCAGGCCCACGTCCTTGAGAAAGGCCAGCCGCGCGCCGATCTCCTTCAAGATCCGGTGGGCGATTTCCTTCTGCTTGCTGTTCAACTGCGCCTCAAGCCCCTGAAACCAGGTCCAGGCGTCGCTTACCGACAGGGTGGAGACATAGCCGATGTGATGGCCGGCGATCTTCACGGCCAGGGCTTCGGGTTTCAGCCGATGACCGTTGCAGGCCTGGCAGGCCTTGCTGGACTGGTATTTGCCGATCTCCTCGCGGGCCCAGTCGCTGTCGGTTTCGCGCCAGCGGCGCTCCAGGTTGTTGACCACGCCCTCGAAGGACTTATTGGTTTCGTAGGCGCGCAGTCCGTCGTCGAACTTCAAGGTGATCGGCTTGCCCTTGGTGCCGAAAAGCAAGGCATCGCGTACCGGGCTGGGCAGGTCGCGCCAAGGGGTGGTGAGTTTCTCACCGAAATGCGCCAGCACCGACTTCAGGGTTTGCAGGTAGTAGGGAGAACTGGTCTTTGACCAGGGGGCGATGGCCCCCTTTCCACAGCTCAGGTCCGGATCGGGCACCACCAGATCGGGGTCGATGAAACCGGTTTGACCCAGGCCGTCACAGGAGGGACAGGCGCCAAAGGGATTGTTGAAGGAAAACAGCCGGGGTTCGATCTCGTCGATGGTGAAACCCGAAACCGGGCAGGCGAAGCGGGCGGAAAAGGTGGTGCGCTCGCCGCCGTCGGCGGTTTCGGTGAAGGCCAGACCGTCCGCCAATTCCAAGGCGGTCTCGAAGGAATCCGCCAAGCGGGTTTGCAATCCTGGACGAACCACCAGGCGATCGACCACCACCTCGATGTCATGTTTTTTCTTTTTCTCCAACTCGGGGGCTTCTTCAACCAGATAGATGTCGCCATCGATCTTCACCCGCTGAAAACCGCGTTTCTGCAGCTCCGCCAGCTCTTTCTTGTACTCACCCTTGCGCCCGCGGACGATCGGCGCCAGCAGGTAAAGCCGGGTGCCTTCTTCCATCGTCATCACCCGATCGACCATCTGGCTGATGGTTTGGCTCTCGATCGGCAAGCCGGTCGCCGGTGAATAGGGCACGCCGACCCGGGCGTAGAGCAAACGCAGATAATCGTAGATCTCGGTTACCGTGCCGACGGTGGAGCGCGGATTTTTCGACGTGGTCTTTTGCTCAATGGAAATGGCGGGCGACAGCCCTTCGATGTGATCCACGTCCGGCTTTTGCATCATTTCGAGAAACTGCCGGGCATAGGCGGACAGCGATTCGACATAGCGGCGCTGGCCCTCGGCGTAAATGGTGTCGAAGGCCAGCGAGGATTTGCCGGACCCGGACAGCCCGGTAATCACCACCAGCTTGTCACGAGGCAAGGAAACGGAAATGTTCTTCAGATTGTGTTCCCGGGCGCCTTGAATTTCGATGCAGGGGCCGGACAGGAGAGAAGAACCTGAGGTGATGCCGGAGGAAGCCGAGGACATGTTTTGCGTGCACTTTTATTGTCATTTTGCGAGGGAGCCGGTCCTGACGACCGCAAGGTGAGGGCGGCGAGAGGGCAAGACGGGGCTGGTCAGCCTATTATGGCGCAAGGCGTCCGGCTTGACCACCGCCAGATGAGTACAAAAGAGAAACATCCTGACAGCTTTGTCAGCAGGACGTCACAGCCGGCGTCGCCCGTCGTCATCTTAGCTAGGGATCTAGTTATGATGACGGCGACGGTAGGATTAAAGGGCTGAAACAGGAAACAGTCCAGTTGCGAAAAAGGGGTGTTGACGGACGCGGGCAGGCTGCTTCCACCGTCAGTGGCGCGCTAAGGCAGGGGAGATCGGCGCTCTCTTGGGGGTCCCGGAAAGACATGTCAAGGAAACGGTATGATGCGGGCCAACGAGCAAACACGACCCTCTGTGACTTTGACGGAAGTTAAACTGGAGCCCGGCGATCAAACGCGCGTGGCACGGTTGGCCTTTACCTTTTCCGTTCGAGGGGCGCAGGGACAGGCATTGATCTGCTTGTCCCTGCCTTGCCGGGACGGCGAAACACTGGCGCATTTGGGTGAGGCGGCCTGGACATCGTTGGAGTCTTTCCTGTCCGAAGCGCAGGGCGTGGCCCAGGCGAGCGTGGAAATTTAACCCGGCCCGATCGGGCGCTGTCTGGCGTGATTCCTTGCTGTTGAGCAGCCCGGCCGTCGACCGTCTTTCTGCTTTGTCCACAAGCCGACGCACCAGAGGGCTGGAGCCTTGGCCTGGAGTTCAGTAAGCTAGCGCCACTGAACAGCTAGCGTGAAGGCAAGGTGACTATGGCGGGAAGTGTCAATAAGGTAATTCTGGTGGGCAATTTGGGACGGGATCCTGAGGTGCGCACCATGCAGAGCGGCAGTCGGGTCTGTAATCTTTCCATCGCCACATCGGAAAACTGGCGGGACAAGGCGAGCGGAGAGCGCCGCGAAAAAACCGAATGGCACCGGGTCGTGGTCTTCAACGAGCCGCTGGTCAAGGTCTGCGAGCAGTATCTTCGCAAGGGATCGAAAATCTACATCGAAGGTCAGATTGAAACCCGGAAGTACCAGGATCAATCCGGCGCGGACCGCTATACCACGGAGATCGTGTTGCGCCCCTTCCGCGGTGAGTTGACCATGCTTGACGGTCGCGGCGAAGGCGGCGGCGGTGGCGGCGGTGGTGGCTATGGCGATTCCAGAGGAGGTACGGGCGGCGGCGCCGCGGGCGGTGGCCAGGGTGGCCAGCAGGGCGGCCAAGGGTATGGCGGCGGCGACCTGGACGACGATATCCCCTTCTAAGTCTCCCCCGGGAGCTGTAAGCCCCGGCAAGGAATAGCAAAAAACCGGTCTGACGAAAGGGTCAGGCCGGTTTTTTTTGCCTGCGCGCGGCCTTCCTGCATGATGGCGCCGGTCAGCGGGCTGCTTGTGGCGCTATCGACCCGACAACAGTTTTTCCGGTGAATGCGGTCGCAAGTGCAGACATCGCCTGTCCCAACGCGTAGATTATTGCGTCGAGAGGCGGCGTTATCCCATTCGCGGGGGCCTGACAGAGTCGAAGCGACAAGCGCTTCTTTCTAAATAGGTCGCACGCTGGACTTGGGCTGAATAGGGGCCGTGGCCCGACGGAAATCCCCGGTTGCCGGGCGTATACGCCAGGTGATGGTGGGCCGGAGACGAGCGATGGCGGCCGGCAGGGGCCGACAACAGAATTAAGAATGGATTATCGGATTATGCAATTGATTTGGCGGAATTTTTCAGAATTTTCCCTGGAAGATCTCTATCGACTGCTGAAGCTGCGCCAGGATGTTTTTATTCTGGAACAACAGTCCTTGTATGCCGACCTGGATCACAAGGACCAAACCGCGCGCCATCTGCTGGCGCAGGAAAAGGGGCTGTTGGTCGGCGCCTTGCGCTTGTCGGTGGAAGAAGGCGAACCGGTGATGATCAGCCGGGTTGTGGTCGCCAAGGTCGCGCGGGGAAAAGGCGTCGGCATGGACTTGATGCGCGCCGCCCTGGAAGAAACCGAAAAACAGTGGCCGGGGCGCCCGCAGTTCCTCTGCGCGCAGGAAGTTCAGATCCCTTTTTATGAGCGACTCGGATTTGTTGTCGAAGGATCCTCCTATAATGATGGCGGCATCTTCCATCGCAACATGTGGCGGGGTCGCTGATCGCAGCGGAAAAACTTTGGCAAGCCATTGTGTTAACTGGCAAAATACCGAAACTTTCGACGCCAATCCGGCCCGCGCGACGGCGGGGTGGTTTTGTTCGCACACGCGGAAAGAACGGCGCGGTCACCAGCGGCAGGGATTGTTTGTTCTGGCCGGTAATTTTTGCTAGTTTCAAGGCCCATTTCGCTGGCCGATTCCTCGGCCGTTCGACTCGTCAAAAGCGATTCCCCTATAACGACCTCCGAGTAGCATT
Source organism: uncultured Rhodovibrionaceae bacterium (assembly GCA_963976695.1). Lineage (GTDB taxonomy): Bacteria > Pseudomonadota > Alphaproteobacteria > Kiloniellales > DSM-21159 > CAXBMB01. Next base: position 73,799 of record CAXBMB010000006.1, on the reverse strand, counting down.
TTGAGCGACATCAACGATCCGAACAACGCCGGTCCGGAAGCGCCCCAGGGCGCGGGCCTTCCTGCTGTTTCTGCTGACGGCGCGGGTGGCCAGGGCGATGGCGGTGGCGCCGGAGATGGCAGCAACGCGGCCGCCAGCTTGCCGCCGCAGGGTTCAGACATCTTCACGGTCACCATTGAGGAGGAGATGAAGCGCTCCTACCTCGACTATGCCATGAGCGTGATTGTTTCCCGGGCGCTGCCTGATGTTCGCGACGGCTTGAAGCCGGTGCACCGCCGCATCCTCTATGCCATGAAGGAGGCCGGCTACGACTGGAACCGCGCTTACCGCAAGTCGGCCCGCATCGTCGGGGATGTGATGGGCAAGTACCATCCACACGGGGACTCGGCCATCTACGACGCCATGGTGCGCATGGCCCAGGACTTTTCCATGCGGCTGGAGTTGGTGGACGGCCAGGGCAACTTCGGTTCCATGGACGGCGACCCGGCGGCCGCCATGCGCTACACCGAAGCGCGCTTGACCCGCGCGGCCAGTGAAGCGCTGCTGGAAGATATCGACAAGAACACCATTAACTTCCAGCCCAACTACGACGAGAGCACCCGAGAGCCGAGCGTTCTTCCGGCGCGGATTCCCAATTTGCTGGTCAATGGCGCCGGCGGTATCGCTGTCGGTATGGCCACCAACATTCCACCCCATAACCTTGGGGAGGTGATCGACGCCTGCTGCGCCTTGGTCGACGATCCGGCAGCGACGGTCGAGGATTTGATGGTCCATGTGAAGGGGCCGGATTTTCCCACCGGCGCGGTGATCATGGGCCGCTCGGGGCTTGAGGCGGCGATGCGGACCGGACGCGGTTCGGTGATCATGCGCGGGCGAGCCAACTTTGAGGAACGGGCGGGTGACCGCCAGGCCATTGTCATCACGGAAATTCCCTATCAGGTGAATAAATCCAAGATGATGGAGCGCTTCGCCGAAGTGGTGCGTGAAAAGATCGTCGAGGGTATTTCTGAAATTCGCGACGAGACCGACCGGCATGGCGTGCGTGTCGTCGTCGAGTTGAAGCGCGACGCCATGGGCGAGGTGGTGCTGAACCAGCTTTACCGCTACACCCAGTTGCAGACCTCTTTCGGCGTCAACATGCTGGCGATCAACGACGGGCGCCCGCAGCTGATGAATCTGCTCGACGTGATTCGGGCTTTTGTCGCCTTCCGCGAAGAGGTGATCACCCGGCGCACCATCTATGAATTGGGCAAGGCGCGCGATCGGGCGCACGTGTTGTTGGGCCTGGCCACGGCGGTCGCCAACATCGACGAGATGATTGTCTTGATCCGGGCCGCCGCCGATCCGATCATTGCCCGCAGCCAGTTGATGGCGCGCGACTGGCCCGCCGGTGACGTCAAGGCGTTGGTCGATCTGATCGCGGAACCGGGTCACACCATCAACGAAGACGGCACCTATCGCCTGTCCGAGGCTCAGGCGAAAGCGATTCTGGATCTGCGACTGCAGCGCCTGACCGGCCTGGAGCGGGATAAAATCGCCGCCGAATTGGAAACGCTGGCGGAAAAAATTCGCGGCTACCTGGCTCTGCTGGGCTCGCGCGAGCTTTTGATGGAACAGCTGCGCGGCGAGTTGGTCGACATCAAGGAACGCTTCGCCGACCCCCGGCGCAGCGAGATCGTGGATGTGGAATTCGAGCACGACATCGAATCGCTGATCCCGCGCGAAGACATGGTGGTGACGGTAACCCACGGCGGCTACATCAAGCGGGTGCCGCTGTCGACCTACCGGGCGCAGCGTCGCGGCGGCAAGGGGCGCTCCGGCATGGCCACGCGCGACGAGGATTTCATCGGCCGTCTGTTCGTCTGCGACACCCACACGCCGGTGCTGTTCTTTTCGTCACGCGGCATGGTCTACAAGATGAAGGTCTATCGTCTGCCGGCCGGGACCCCCCAGTCCCGTGGCAAGGCGTTGGTGAACCTGCTGCCGCTGCAGGAAAATGAAACCATTACCGCCTTCATGCCGCTGCCGGAAGACGAGACGACCTGGGATGACATGTTTGTCATGTTCGCCACCTCCGCCGGCAAGGTGCGGCGCAACAAGCTCTCCGATTTCACCCGGGTCTACGCCAATGGCAAAATCGCCATGAAGCTGGAAGAAGAAGACGGCAAGCTGACCGACGTCTTCACTTGCAGTGAAAACGACGACGTTTTGTTGGCCACCGCCTTGGGCAAGGCGATCCGCTTCCCGGTCGAAGCGGTGCGGGTCTTCGCCGGCCGCAACTCGGTCGGCGTGCGCGGGATCAAGCTGGCGAAAAATGACCGGGTGATTTCCATGTCTATCCTGCGCCATGTGGAGGTCGATAGCGAAGAACGGATGGCCTACCTTCGTCGCGCGCAGGCCGAACGTCGCGCCGACAATGGCGACAATGGCGAAAACGGCGAGGAAGGCGAGGGAACGACCGCGCTGGCCGAGGTCAACGATCTGGAGATGAGCCAGGAGCGCTTCGAGGAACTGGCGACGCAGGAAGAAGTTGTGCTGTCGGTCTCCGATGACGGCTTTGGCAAGCGGACCTCGGCCTATGAGTACCGTATCACCGGTCGTGGCGGGCAGGGCATCGGCAATCTCGATCTCGGGCGGGGCAAAAAAGACGTTGCCGAGGTCGTCGCGGTCTTTCCATTGAAGGACGATGATCAGATCATGTTGGTCACCGACGGCGGCCAGTTGATTCGAACCGCGGTCAATGAAATTCGCCGCGCCGGCCGCACCACCCGCGGCGTGACGCTCTTTCGGGTCGATTCCAACGAGCGCATCGTCTCGGTCGCGCATCTGTCCGATCTGGAAGAAGAAGCGCTCGGCAACGAGGAGCCGAGCGACGCGGTGCTGCTGTCGGCCGACGACAGCAGCCAGGTGGAAGCGCCCGTTGTGGAGGTGCCTGACGACGAAATTTCGGAAAATTCAGGGGGCTGACGCCGGCGCGACGGCGGGCGGCGTCCCGCGCTTTTCGCCGACGATCGCACTCTAGGCTGGACCCGCGTGGGTCTTTTAGGGCAAGTATGCGGAGCGCCGCGCGCGGTCCAAACCGCCGGCGCGTTTACCAAAGGGTGCCCCGGTCGGGGGCACGGGCCAGGAGTGTCCGTTGCTGGATAACTCTGGGAAAAGACAATCACCTCAAAGTGTTCGGGTGGGAAGGAGAAGTCTTTTGGAGCAGCAGCCGGGGCGCCACCTGCCCATGATCGGGGTCTATCCCGGTACTTTTGATCCCATTACCCTGGGGCACATGGATATTATCCAGCGGGCCAGTCGGGTGGTCGATAAGCTGGTGATCGGCGTGGCGACCAATGCCGGTAAGGGACCGCTGTTTTCGGTGCAGGAGCGGGTCGAGATGGTGCAAAACCAGGTGCGCTCCCTGCAGGCCGACATCGAGGTGCGGCCCTTCGGCAACCTGCTGATGCACTTCGCCCAGGATATGGAGGCCCGGGTGATCATCCGTGGCCTGCGCGCCGTGTCCGACTTTGAGTATGAGTTTCAGATGGCGGGGATGAACGCGCGTCTCGATCCGAAGATCGAAACGCTGTTTCTCATGGCCTCCGAGCGCCATCAGTTTATTTCCTCGCGGTTCGTTAAGGAAATCGGCCGCTTGGGCGGCGACATCACCACCTTTGTATCCAGCGATGTCAAAAACATCGTTCTTGCGCGGTTCGCCGAGAAACTGGCGACCCTGTCGATCGGCGACTGACGCGGAGCAACGGCCGGGTTTATTACCCTGAATCGCGCCGATCCGCCGCCTGTCATCGGCGGACGGAGCGGCGCGATTGGCCCTGTCCAGAGCCCGAAAGACGCGGGAAATTATTCACGAATACAAGGACTTGTTTTTCTTTGGCGGCTGGGAGGTTTCCGGCGATTCAGTGGTTGACCCCTCGGGCTCTTGGCCCTATGTTCCGGCCCGAACAAAAAGCGGCAGGGATCGCGGCTTGTTCCCCCAAATGTGGGCCCGTAGCTCAGTTGGTAGAGCAGCTGACTTTTAATCAGCGGGTCACAGGTTCGAATCCTGTCGGGCTCACCATTGTAACCCCTCGAAGGCGTATGTCTTCGAGGGGTTTTTCTTTGGCCGGCCCGGCGGCGTGACGCCTGGCCGTGTGACTCCTGGCGGCGGTGGAACCTGGCCTGGCGGGTGATCAACTGGGAGGCAAGCTTTTCGCCCGTCGCCTTTGTGGTGAGCCGCCTTCGTGGTGAAGCGCCGGCCGCTGGGTTGGTCGGCGGCGGAGTCAGGGTTGACGCGGGATTAGGACGTAAAATGCCTTTGAAGCGATCCGACTCTATCGCTTCAATAGATAAATTATTTCGAAAATTTGGCGCAAAGTGCGGGTGTTGGAAAGTAGTTACTAAAAAACAGTATAGTAGTTATTCACATATCGGCGGAATAACATAAATTAGTATTTGCATTGTATCTTTTAATTCATCCTGTGACTTATTTCGGTTCCGCGAACACAACCCTATGGTTAAACATCGTAATATTTCTTCTTTGTGGCCGGGCAATAGATTTTTGCCCATAATTCATGTGTCTCTACTGCGAGCTTTCTGTCACCCTTTGAGGCGATGAAAAAAGTTGGGAAGGTTCTGTAAACGCGATCAAATTTTGCAAGAGAAGTTCCCAGCCGAATTCTGAATAAAAAAAATGTGGAATAACGCGTAAAGCCAACCACAACTACAGCATATGGATCGCTAAAATGATGAACGGAAGTTCACGAGCGCTTTCCATTTTTTCGTTCACCAAAATTCAGGGAGGTGAATGGATTTACCGAGTCCTTGGCCGTTGAAGACTTTCACAACGGCGTGGGTGTCACTGGTTTATCTTTTCTATGGAGTTCGTGTCGTGAGTATAAAAAAATATCGAACCACTACAGCGCTGGCGGCGGTGGCGCTGGCGGTTGGAGCCCTTGTCGCCGCGCCGGTTGCGGCGCAGGAGACGTTTAAGATCGGTGTTGTCACCTTCTTGTCGGGCGGCGCGGCGGAAAGCTTTGGCGTTCCGGCGTGGCGCGGCGGTAAAACCTTGATCGAAGCCTTGAACCGCGGCGGTGAAGTGCCGGCCCCCTATGGGACCAAGGGTTTCGGCGGTATGGAGATCGAATATGTGCTGGTTGATGAAGCCGGCGGCGCGACCAAGCAGGTTCAAGAGTACCGCAATCTGATCCAGCGGGAAAAAGTCGATGCGGTGATCGGATATGTCAGCTCCGGGGACTGCCTGGCCATTCCGCCGGTCGCCGACGAGTTGAAAGCCTTCACCATCCTCTACGACTGCGGCACGCCGCGGGTTTTTGAAGAGGGCGCCTACGACTATGTTTTCCGCACGGCGGCCCATGCCGCCATGGATAACATTTCGCTGGCCCGCTACATCAAATCGCGGGGCGTCAAGGCGGAAACCTTCTCGGGCATCAATCAGGACTATTCCTGGGGAAAGGATTCCTGGACCGATTTCGTTGAATCGATGAAGCAGCTGTCGCCTGAGTCGAAAATCGACACCGCGCTGTTCCCGAAGATTTTTGCCGGCCAGTACGGAACGGAAATTTCCGCGCTTTCGCGCCAGAAACCCGATCTGGTGCACTCAAGTCTTTGGGGTGGCGACCTTCAGGCTTTCGTGCTCCAGGCCGGCGCCCGGGGTCTGTTCAAGCGCTCGCAGGTTGCCCTATCGGCGGGTGATCACGTGATTCCGCAATTGGGCAAGAAAATGCCCGACGGGATCATTTTGGGCGCGCGGGGCGTCAATGGCCTGGCGGCCAAGGCGCAGGGCAATGAGCTGACCAACTGGTTCTGGGACGCCTATATAGCGGAGAACCAAGTCTTCCCGGTGCAGGCGCCCTATCGCATGGTTCAAGCCCTGTTCGGCCTAAAAACCGCCGTGGAAAAGGCCATGGCGGAAAATGGCGGCAAAAAACCCACGTCCGAGGAACTGGCCAAGGCCATGACTGGCCTGGCCTGGGACGCGCCCTCCGGCCGGATCGAAATGGTATTGGGTGAGGGCCATCAGGCTATCCAGCCCAACGCCATCGGTCGGACCAAGTGGGACGACGCAACCGGCGAGATGACGCTGGTGGACGTGGAGTACTACAGTTCCAGATGCGTCAATCCCCCGATTGGCATCAATGCAACCGATTGGATCAAGGCGGGTTTTCCCGGCGCCCAATGCGACTAGCGTGTGATCGACGAAGAAAGCGGCGCTTGGCGCTTCGATTCTGTCGTCAAGCACCCTCTAATCGGCTGACAAGAGGCGGAGTCACGGTTGAAACGGGATCACCAGCTAATGCCGTTCAAACCGATCCGGCTTTCGGTCGCTCACGCGTGTAAACGTTCGAGATCGACCACCCACTGTGTGCAGCGCGGTGGGTGGTCGAGTCTTGGTTTGCCGTGGTCTCTCTTTCGAGTTGGGTTATTTTCATGGATCTCATCGCGGTTATTCTTGTCGACGGGCTGATCTACGGGGCGTGGCTGTTCATCGTTTCCGTCGGACTGACGCTGGTCTTTGGCGTTCTGAACATTCTGAATATGGCCCACGGCAGTCTTTACGCCATGGGCGCCTATGCCACGGCCACGGCGGTTGGTCTTTATCTCGGCGTCGGCGGCGAGGCTTTTCCGATGGGAAGCTATGCGGCGATGATCGTCGCGACCCTGGTTGTTGCCTTGGTGGTGGGCCCGGTGATCGAAATTTTTCTGTTTCGCCACTTCTATGGCCGCGGCGAAATTGTCCTGGTGCTGGTCACCTATGGCCTTTTCCTCATCCTTGAAGACGTGATGAAGCTGATCTGGGGCGTCGATCCGCTGTTCGTCTATCAGCCCTATGATCTTCTCGGCATCGCAGAGTTCGGACCGCTGTTTTATGTGGTGTACGACTTCCTGGTGATCGGCGTGGCGGCGGCGGTTGGGCTGTTGGTTTGGTACATCCTCAATCGAACCAAGCAAGGCAAGGTGGTGCTGGCGGTGATCCATGACCGTGAGATGAGCGAGTCCATGGGGGTCAACGTCAACAAGGTTTTCGTGCTGTCCTTTACCGGCGGAGTCTTTTTGGCGGCGCTCGGCGGCGCCTTGACCGCGCCGATGATTTCCGTGTCGCCGGGCATCAGCGTCAATGTGATCATCCTGGCCTTCGCCGTAGTGATTATCGGCGGGCTCGGGTCAATCGAAGGGGCGGCGATCGGCGCGGTCTTCGTCGGCATTACCCGCGCGGCTTCGGTCCACCTGCTGCCCGATGCCGAACTGTTCATCATTTATCTGGTGATGGCCGCCGTTTTGGTTTTCCGCCCGGAAGGTCTGTTTAGAAAAGTACAAGCGAGGAAGATATGACATCGTTGCGATCTGTCACGGGAATCGCCCTTGTTGCGCTTGTCGGCTTGATATTGGGAGGGCTGGCCCTGCCGGAGTGGGCGATGTTCCTGGTTACCATCGCCCTGGCCAAGGGCCTGGTGGCGCTGGGTCTGGTGGCTCTGATGCGCGGTGGCCTGGTCTCCTTCGGCCAGGGGCTTTACTACTGCGTCGGGGCCTACGCCGCCGGTTTTATGGCCAACTGGTTCGGCATCACCGACGTGTTCTTGCTAACCCTTGTGGCGATCCTGCTCTCGGCCGGGCTGGGCGCAATATTCGGCCCGCTGTTGGCGACCTATCGTGGGATCTTTTTCGCCATGCTGTCACTGTCGCTGTCGATGATCCTCTATGGAGTTTTGTCGAAGATGTCGGTGATCGGCGGAACCGACGGCCTGAATATTGCCGCCCCCACCTTCTTGGGCTATGCGCCGGAAGGCTGGGCCCTGGGGCTTTCGCTCTATCTCTTTACCGCCGTGGCAACGGTTATCGCCGGCGCCTTGATGCGGGTGTTCTTCGATTCGGAGCGCGGGCTGATCTCGCTGGCGGTGCGCGACAACGAATTGCGGGTTGAATATCTTGGCGAGTCGGTGCGTCGGGTGGTGACGATCAACTATATTTTCGCGGCGATGCTGGGCGGGATCGGCGGGGTCATTTCAGGCCTGGCCATTGGCCATGTCGATCCGGAGTACGCCTACTGGACCACCTCCGGCGAGTTTGTTTTCGTGGCGATTTTAAGCGGGCACTTGTCGATTGCGGCAGTATTTTTCAGTTCCATCCTGCTGGAGGTGGTGCGGTCTTTTTCCAGCCTCTATTTCCCGAACACCTGGCAACTTTCCCTGGGAGTCTTCCTGTTGATTGTGATTTTCCTTCTGCCCGGCGGCATCGGGTCCATCAAGCTGCCGTGGAAACGCCGCGATAGTGCGGACAAAAAAGTGCGAAAGGCGGCATCATGACTCAGGCTGTGCTTGTCGCTGAAGGCGTCCACAAGAATTTCGGCGCGGTCACCGCCGCTCAGGACATCAATGTTGCCATGCCAAAGGGCGCGGTGTGGAGCCTGATCGGGTCCAACGGCGCGGGAAAAACCACCTTCGTCAATATGGTCACCGGCTATATCAAGCCGGATCGAGGGAAAATTCTGTTCGATGGCCGCAACATCACCGACTATTCGCCAAGGAAGATCGCCCGCGCCGGAATCAGACGATCGTTCCAAATTCCGCAGCTGTGCGTCGAGTTGAATGTCATCGAGAATATGCTGCTGGCGTTGAGCATCAATGGCGGCACGCCACCCTCCTATTGGCGCTACGCCAAGCAGAAGGACGGCGTCGAGCGCGCCATGGCGGTTCTGGAGCGCTTCAACATCGCCGACCATCGAGATCGCCTGATCGGCGAGCTGTCGGCAGGGGTTCGCAAGCTGCTGGATATCGCCATGGCCATGGCGGGGAATCCCAAGGTGATGCTGCTGGACGAACCCACCAGCGGCGTGGCGGCGGAGGAAAAATTTCCGATCATGGATCTGGTGATCCAGGCGCTGCGGTCGGCTGATGTCACCATCGTCTTTGTCGAGCACGACATGGACATCGTGACCCGCTATTCGGATCGGGTGCTGGCTTTCTACAACGGCCGGATTATCGCTGACGACACGCCGGATGAACTGCTCGCGGACCCCGATGTCCAACGCTATGTAACGGGGACGACACGATGATGCTGTCACTTGAAAAGATTGACGTGGCCATTCAATCGGCGCCCATTCTGCGGGAACTGTCGATTGCGGTGGGCAAGGGGGAGTTGGTCGGTCTGGTTGGCCGCAATGGCGCGGGCAAGACCACCACAATGCGCGCGATCATGGGGTTGAACAGTCCGACGTCCGGAACGATTTGCCTGGACGGCGCCGATATCACCCGGTTGGAGGCCTATAAGCGGCCCGCGCTGGGCCTGGGCTACATGCCCGAGGACCGCCGCCTGGTGCCGGAGCTGACGGTTGAGGAGAACATGCTGCTGCCGGCCTGGGCGAACCGTGACCTGGACGCCCAAGCGCCCTTGGAACTGATTTACGACCTGATCCCGGAAGTAACCCAAATGCGCGACCGCAAGGCCCTGCTGCTGTCCGGCGGTCAGCAAAAGCTGGTGGCTTTGGGACGGGCCTTGGTAGCCGGGTCGAAAATTCTGCTGCTTGATGAGCCCTTCGAAGGCGTCGCGCCGGTGCTGGCCCAACGCTTGATGGAGGTAATCTCGGCGCTGCGCAAAGAAAACCGATCTATCCTGATTGCCCAGTCGGAGTTGATGCATTCCGTTTCCCTGCTTGATCGGGAATTCGTCATCGAACGGGGCGCGATTGTCAGCGCGGAGGCGGGGGCCGACCGCGCCGGAGTCAAGCAGGAGCAATCCGGTGATCAGGTTTAATGCTCTGCTGGTGGGAGACTGAGCCGAATGTTCTGGCTTACTGGTGACAAGTCTGTGCGGTTCGAACGGCATTTCGGCGACCGTGTTTTTCCCTGTTACGCCAATCGACCGAAAACCCTTGGCGAGATGTTCGACGCCGTGGTGGCCGCCCACCCGGATGCCGAGGCGGTGGTTGATGGGCCGCGTCGGTTCAGCTACGCCGCGCTAGATGAGCGGTCGCGGCGGTTCGCCGGCGCGCTTCATCATCGGGGAATAAAACCCGGTGACCGGGTTGTTCTTAGCCTGGAAAACGGGGTGGAGTTTATCGTCGCGCTGCTGGCGTCTTTGCGTCTCGGGGCGATCGCGGTTCCGGTTGGCGCGCGCTTGCGTCGGCCCGAACTGGAGTTCATCTACACAAACTGCAACGCCCGCGCCGTTGTCTTCGGTCAAAAAACCGCCGCCGAACAGCCCGACCCGGCCAAGGCGCCGGACATCAAAGTCCGGGTTGTCGTCGGCCAGCAGGCGCGGCCGGACGTGGAGGATTTTGACGACCTGCTGGCAGCCGCTTGCGCCGATCAGCCCGCGCCGGAGGTGGCGGAAGACGACTGCGCGGTTCTGCTCTACACCTCGGGCACCACGGGGCAGCCCAAGGGCGCGATGCTGACCCATCTGGGCTTGGTGCACAGCGCGCTGCACTGGTGTCGCAGGTATGATTTTGTCGCCGGTGAGCGCACGGTGCTGAGCGTGCCGGCGAGCCACGTCACCGGGCTGGCCGCCCAAATTTTTCCGATGATTGCCTGTGGCGGCTGCTCCATTGCCATGAAAAGCTTTGACGTCCCCGGCTTTTTGGATCTGGCCGAGGCCGAGCGGCAAAGTTTCACCATTATGGTGCCGGCAATGTACAACCTGATTTTGCTGCGCGGCGATTTCGAGGGGCGAGACCTTTCGGCGTGGCGGATTGGCGCCTTTGGCGGGGCGCCCATGCCCGAGGCAACCATTCGCGCCATCGGCGCCATCCTGCCGGATCTGTCGCTGTCCAATGCGTACGGCGCGACCGAGGTGACCTCGCCCGCAACCATCATGCCGTTGGCCGATTGCCGCCACGCGGTCGACAGCATCGGCAAGGTGGTGGACTGCGGCGATATACGGATTATGGATGACGACGGCCGGGAAGTGTCGGCGGGCGCGAGCGGCGAGATCTGGATCGCCGGTCCGATGGTGGTGCCGAAATATTGGCAACGTCCGGAAGCCGATCGCGAGTCCTTCGTTGGCGGCTACTGGCGTTCTGGTGATATCGGCTCGCGGGACGCCGCGGGATTTTTTAGAATTTTTGATCGCAAGAAGGACATGATCAATCGCGGCGGCTACAAAATTTTCAGCGCCGAATTGGAGAATGTCTTGATCGAGCATCCGGCGGTCACCGAGGCGGCGGTGGTTCCGGTTCCCTGTCCGGTCTTGGGCGAGCGGGTCCACGCCTTTGTGGTGTCCAGCCAGGAGACCCTTTCGCCGGACGAGATCAAGAATTTCCTGGCCGACAAAGTCGCGGACTACAAGGTGCCGGATTTCGTGACCGTACAGACCGATCCTTTGCCGCGAAACGCCAATGGAAAATTGCAGAAGAACGATCTCAGAAACAGCAGCTTGACCGACGCGCGCTGAGTTCCGCGCCCCAGGCGGCCCTTCCCAATCGTCGGCCTCAATTATCGGCCCCAATCGTCGGCGCGTGCGGGCGCGCAAAGGTTTGACCTGGCCGCCGCAGCCACGTAGATGGTTTGAACGCTGGAGTGTGGTGGGCTGTTGCCGCCGACAGCCGAACGGGAACGGTCGGGCCGAGATGAACAACGAGATAAAGCTTTCCGCCCTGGTGGTGGCCCATAACGAAGCCGAACGCATTGCCGCCTGCCTGTCGCGTCTGGCCTTCGCCGACGAAACTGTTGTGGTGCTGGACAAGTGCAGCGACAACACCAAGCAGATTTCCCAGGACTTCACCAACCGCTTTGTCGAAGGCGCCTGGGAACTGGAAGGGCCGCGCCGCAACGCCGGTATCGCGGCCTGCCGGGGCGATTGGATTCTTGAGGTGGACGCCGACGAACTGGTTTCATCGGCGTTGGCGGCGGAAATCCGCCAGACCGTTGCGGCCTCGCGCGCCGCACGGCATTTGATTTTGGTGGACAACTATGTCGGCGCGCGCTTGGTGCGGCATGGCTGGGGCGCCAGTTTCGGCAAGGCGGCCTATCCGGGGCTGTTTCGCAAGGGAAGCAAGGTTTGGGGCGATCAACGCCTGCATCCTTCGCTGACCCTGACCGGCAAGGAGGGCGCGGTGCTCCAAGAGCGGCTGGTTCACCTTGTGGACAAGGACAGCGCCGACATGCTGCGCCGCCTCAACGCCTATTCGACGGCGCGGGCCAAGGACCTGCTGGACAGCGGCGAGATAGGGTCGCTGGCCAATAATGTTCGTCGATTTTTTTCCCGCTTCATCAAGTGCTATCTGGCGCGCAAGGGCTACCGGGAAGGGCGAATCGGTCTGTTGATCGCGCTCTGCGCCGGGCTTTATCCGCTGTTGTCCTACCTGAAGGCCGCCATCGAATTGGAAAATCGCGCGGGAGAAGGCGCGGGAAAAGACCCGGGAGAAGACTCGGCTCATGGCTGATATCGTGTTGGCCGACCACGGCATTGAATTCGACGGCACAACCTTGGCGCGGCAGCCGCTGGGCGGCGCGGAATCCAGCTTTATTATGCTGGCCGAGGTGCTGGCTGCGCGCGGCCACCGGGTCCGGGCCTATTGCTGTTGCCGCGCGGCTGTGCGGCACAACGGCGTGCAGTGGTTGCCACTGGCCGAGGGCCTGCCCGATCAGGCGGATCTCTACATCGCCAATCGCTCGGACCGGCTTTTGCGCGCCGTTCCCCGGGCGCGGCGCTGCCTATTCTGGATCCACAATCCCGGCGGCTACCTGAAAAAATGGCGCTACCTCTGGAAGCTGACGCTGCGGCGGCCGCTGATTGTCGCGCTGGGGCCCAGTCACGCCGCGACGGTGCCAAGCTGGATTCCGCGCGCCGGTCTGTTGCAGATACCCTTGGGGGTCAACGGGAGCTATGCCGCCGCGCCGGCGCGCCAGGCCCTGCCCAAGCCGCGCGCGCTGTTTGTCTCCAACCCGCTGCGATCGCTCGACTGGCTGCTTGACCTCTGGGCGCGCCGTATTTACCCGGCAATGCCCGAGGCTGAACTGCATATTTTTTCCGGCAAGGCCACCTATGGCGCGGTGGGCGACAACAAGGCGGCGGCGATGAACCGCGTGCTCGATCAAGCCAGATCCTTGGCCGATAAGGGCGTGGTGTTGCGCGAACCGGTGCCCAAGTCCGAGCTGTTGCGGGAGTACCAAAAGGCGCGCGTGCTGCTGTATCGCGGCGATATCGGCGAGACCTATTGCCTGGCGGTCGCCGAAGCCCAGACCTTGGGTCTTCCGGCGGTGGTGCAGGCCATTGGGGCAACGGCCGAGCGGGTGGTGGACGGCATTACCGGCTTTGTTGCGGAAGATGATGCGGCCTTCGTCGATCACGCCACCGCGTTGCTGGGCGATGCGGCACTCTGGCAGCGGCAACATCAGGAAGCGCTGGCCCGCCAACGCAGCTGGACCTGGGACAGGGTCGCCGAGCGTTTCGAGGCCCAGATCCCAGCTTAACCGGCGCTGCGGCTTGGGTCGGCGGCCTGTTCCGCCGCCTGCTTGCCGATCAATTGACCGTAATGGGGGGGTGGTCCTTGTCCTGGCGCTCCAGGCAAAGCTTGAGGACCCGGTAAGAGCCGCCCGCGTTGCTGGCCAGTCCCTCACAATAACCGAGATTGGGGGATTGGGCATAGCGCAACTCTGCGGTTTGGCGTGATCGCTTCTCCGCCACAAGACAGCCCTCAATCACTTGCTTGGCGTCGCTGCGCGCGCCAGCCTGCTGGCTGCAATAGCTGTTGCGGTCATAGTTGGGGAGGCTATAGGCGTTGGCCCGAGGCGACAGCAGCACCGCAGCCAACATCAAACCAAATCCGATAATACCAGCAAGGAGAAGTAGCCGCATGAGAAGGTCTTTTTTCCGCATAACATAAACAAGGTATCGGCAAAGCCTGAAAGGGTTGCGGTTTGCTGCCGTGGCACAGCAACCCCGGTCAGGAAGATACCACCCCTTAAATAGGGAGATCGGCGGGGGTTTTCCAGCCCGGGGAATGCCGGTCACAAGATTGTCCCAGCGCCGTTCCACCCAGGCCGTTCCAGCCGCCCTGGCATTCCGCCGCTATCTCCCTGGCGCAGTCCCAGCCCGCACTCCCGGTGTCGCGCTAGTGTCCGTGCCAGTGCCGTGCTGGCGTGCCTGCTGGCCATTGCGCCGCCGACCGCCGGCACCCAATCTTATTCTGGTGGTTGCCCGAGGTAAAGGCGCGTTCAGGTTGTTTGACGGTTTTCCAAGTCGGTCGCAGGCTAAAGACCCGACAGCACCCGATCCAGCTCATCCATCACCAGGTCAGACTGTTGCTTGCTGAACACCATTGGAGGCTTCAATTTCAGCACATTGTCCAGGGGGCCGTCGGTGGACAGCAGATAGCCGGCATTGCGAAGCTGGCCAACAATGTGCGCTGCTTGCGCGGTGGCGGGCTCCAGGCTTTCCCGATCCTTGACCAGTTCCGCCCCCAAAAACAGGCCCTTGCCGCGCACGTCGCCGATCAGGCGGTGGCGCGTCTGCAGTTCCTTCAGCCGGGTCAGCGTGTGGGCGCCAACCTCGGCGGCCTGTTGCTGCAAGCCCTCTTCGGCAATGACATCCAATACCGCCAGCGCGGCGGCGCAGGAGACCGGATTGCCGCCAAAGGAGTTGAAATATTCCATCCCATTGGCGAAAGCCTGCGCGATGGCCGGGGTGGTGACCACGGCGGCCATGGGGTGGCCGTTGGCGATCGGCTTGCCAAGCGTCACGATGTCCGGGGTAACGCCCTGCAGCTCAAATCCCCAGAAGGTTTCGCCGACCCGCCCGAAACCGACCTGCACCTCGTCGGCGATGCAGACCAGGCCCTTGGCCCGGGCGATTGCGTAGGCCGCGGCGAGGTAGCCGTCGGGATAGATGATCTGCCCGCCCACGCCGGGCAGGGACTCGGCGATGAAAAGAGCCGGCGGCCTGCCGGCCTTTTCCAACGCTTCAATCGCCGGCAGCAGGGTTTGCGCATAGGCGCGACCGGCTTCAAGGCCATAGCCCTTGAAGCGCCCGCGATAGGGGTCGGGCAGGCTGGCCTTGCGCACCCAATCTTGCTGCCCCGCACCGCCCTTTCGGTCAAATTTGTAGGGGCTCATATCGATCAGGCTGGAGCTGTGACCGTGGTAGGCGTGGTCTTGCACCACCACCGCCTGCCGTCCGGTGTAGCTGCGCGCCAGGCGCAAGGCCAGCTCATTGGCCTCGCTGCCGGAGTTGACGAAGAAGCAGACCGAAAGCGGTTCGGGAAGGCGGGCGGTCAGCCGCTCGGCATAGTCAACAATGTTGTCGTGCAGATAGCGTGAATTGGTGTTGAGCCGCGCCGCCTGCTGGCTGATCGCCTGGACCACCTTGGGGTGGCCGTGGCCGACGTGGGAGATGTTGTTGACGCAGTCCAGGTAGGCGCGCCCGCTCTCGTCAATCAGGTATGCCCCTTGACCGCGCAGAATCTTCAAGGGGTTTTCACGGTGGTTGACCGACAGCGAGGGTCCCAGAAGCCGTTGCCGATCCCGCATGATCTGCGGTTTGCTGCGGCCGTGCTGCGCGAAGGTTTCCTCGGGCATCCCCAAAATCAGATTGGCGTCCGGGGTGATGGCGCGCCAGATGTGCATCCACGTCGGCTCGCCCGCGCCGGGGAAGTTGCCGTCGTTGCCCAGCAGGTCGGTGATGATTTGAAAATGAACGTGGGCCGCCCAGCCGCCATTGACCTGGCTGTCGCCGGTGGCGGCGAACTTCTGTCCCTTGCCGATCCGGGTTCCGGGCGTCAGCCGGCCCAGGGATTGGCGGCTCAAGTGCCCATACAATGTATAGAAAACAGGTCCTTGTGGCCCTGCCTTGTGACGCAGGATGATCGTGGGGCCATAGTCGAGCGCGATGGCGTTATCCACGGCGCTGACCACTTCGCCATCCAGCGGTGCGTAAAGCGCCGTGCCCGGTGGGCCAAAGAGATCGATGCCCAGGTGGACAGACCGCCGATCGGCCGGATCGTTGTCCGAGACGAAGTTTTCGCTTTGATAGACGCTGCGGTCCTCGTGATAGAGCCCGACGACCGCGTGCGCCCCCCGTTCGCGCGACAGACCGGCGATATAGGCTTCGGCCTGCGCCGGGGTGCTTCCCAGATTGGCCAGGTCTTCGCTGCCAGCGCTCAGGTTGATCACCGCCTTTTGCGCGGTGAAAAGATCAAAGCCCAGCAGGGGATGAAAAGTTCCCTGCTGCTGGGTGAGCCAGGCCAGCACAGCCGGCGCGTGGGCCACCGGCGACCATCCGCAGGCCTGGCGAAACACCGCATGAACAAAGTCACGGTTCATCGCGCCCAGCGCCCGCAGCAATGTGCGCGCCGGCGCCTGGCTGATCAACAGATAGTCGTTGTCCTGCCGGGCCTGGCCGTGCTTGGCGGAAAGGCACAGCGAGATGCAAAGCCGCAGGGCCACCAGATCATACAGCAGCGCCACCTCTTCTGCTTGCAGGGCAAAGGCGTGATGGTAGGCCTTGATCAGCGGAACGGCGGCTTGCAACGGTGATTCCTGACCCATGAGCGAATAGGCCAAACAGACCGCCAATTCATTGATTTGGCGCGAGAAAACCATATCGCCGAAGTCAATTAGTCCGCTGATTTGGTCGCCGTCAACCAAGACGTTGTGGTCATTGGCGTCGTTGTAGATCACCGCCCGGCGCAGCCCCTCGTATCGGGCGCGGCCGTGCCGCTCGAAGTGTTGCAGGAAGCGCGCCACCAGGTCGCGATCCCGCGCATCCGAAAGATAGGGCAGCAGCGCCGCCAGCTGGGACACTTCATCTAGGTTCCAGGGAAAATCCGGTCGGTGGGCGGCGGGATGATGAAAGCCTTGCAGGGCGCGGCTCAGTCTGCCGAGCGTCGCCCCCAAGGCGGTCAGTTGCGCCGGGTTTTTCGGTGCGTCGGCCAGCACCCGACCTTCCTGGTAGCTGAACAGCCGGACCAGGCAGTCGGCCCCCTCGGGGTCCCGGGCTTGCGCGATGGTGTCCTGGCAGTCCCGGGTTGGCTGCGGCGTTGGCAGGGGCAGGCTGGGATCTTGACGCCGCAGATGGGCAAGGGCGGCGTTTTCGCAGTCCAGGCGGGCGCGCTGCTCAGCCGGATTGGCGATTTTCAGAACGAAGCGGCGGCCGTCCAGGGCGGTCACCTTGAAATTCTGATCGCGCTCGCTGGCCAGAAGTCGGGCTTGGCCCTCAACGGCGAAAAGTTCCTGCGCCAGGGCGGCGGCGGCGCTGGCGTCAAAGGCGGGCGGCGGGGTTTGAAACAGGCGCATGGCGGTGGGCTCATTCTTGCCGGAGGTCGGAAAAGGGATATTTTATGCGATTTACGATAACATACCGTAACTGCGTTATAATTTCCTGCTTTAGTTTCAGGTTGTGGCGGCCCTTTGCCGATCTCCGGCGCGGTTGATTCCGGCTGGATCACCAGGGCAAATCTGGCCAAGCCCGGCAATTGGTGGGTAGGGATGGGCTGTGCGGGAAAGGGGGCGAGAGAAGGGGCGCAAGGCAGGGTCGCGAGGTTAGAGGCGCGGCTCAATCCTGCTTGTTGCGGAACAGCCCGACAAAGCTCTTGCCAATTTCTTCCGGACTATCGCCGGTTGGCTTATACCAGCGCAGCGTCCAATTCATGGCGCCGAGCAGCGACAAGCGCAGGTATTTCTTGTCACGCGCCGTCAGGTCCAATTGCTCGATGATCTCGCGGTAGATTGCTTCGTAGCGGTTGCGTTGGTCGATCAGCGTCGCGCTGACCCGGGCCAGACGGCTGGGATAAAGCTGGGTCATCACCGCGGCAAAGGACTCCTCCACCAAGATGGCTTGCAGATGAGCCACGGCGGCGGCCTCCAGCCGCTCCCAGGGGGCGCTAATATTCTTGATGGCCTGTTCCACGCCATTGTAGATCTGCTCGACGCCGGCGTCGTGAATGGCGACGAAAAGCTCTTCCTTGGAGGGGAAGTGGTAGTAGAGAGACCCGGGCAACATACCGACCGCCGAAGCAATATCCCGCATGGAAGTGGAGTCATAGCCGTTGCGTGAGAAGAGTTGAGCCGCGGCGGTCAAAACCTCTTCACGACGGCTGTTCTGACGTAGATTTTCGTTGCGTTCATCGTCGGACAAGACAATCTCCCAGCAGTAAATTCTGCATCTATCATAGCTATCTAGCGGGTAGGGCGAAGGAAGGCAAGCAAGGCGACGTTGCCACAGGCCGTGGCGGCCGCCGGGTCGTTTGCCCGCCGGCGTCATGGACCGGCGGAAGAAAATTTCGGTTTAGCTGCTCGCGGCGTGTCGGTAGCTTTCGAACAGCCGCAGATAGGCCGCGACGCAAACCTCTTCGGTGAAGGTGGCCTGGTAGGCGTTTAGGCCGGCGCGCACCAGGCTGGCGGCGGTCTCCGGCTCGTCCAGCAGGCGGGTGAGGGCGTGCGCCAAGCTGTCGGGGTCGTCGCAGGGGACCAGCAGGCCATCCTTGCCATCGGCGACGAAATGCGCCGGTCCCTGCGCCAGGGTGGCGATCAAAGGCCGCTGGTGAACCCAGGCTTCCGGCACGACATTTCCAAAGGGTTCGCTGCGCGAAGGGTGGACGCAGAAATCGGCCGCGCGAAACAGCGTGCTCCGATCCTCGCGCCAGCCCAGGAAGCGAACACGGTCCTGCAATCCCAACTGTTGCGACAGTTGGGTCAATTTTTCCCGCTCGGGTCCATCGCCGGCCAGCCATAGCCAGGCACGGGGCTCGCGAGCCAGCGCCTGGAGCAGTACATCATGGGCCTTGACCGGGTGCAGACGGCCCAATGCCAGAAAGACCCGGGCGTCCGCTGGCGTGGCAAGCGATTGGCGCATCGCCGTGCGTTCGAACGCACGGGCTTCCTGTTCGTCGGGATAGGCCGCCAGCGCGGCTGGCGGGTCGGGCAGCGGACTGAAATTGGGGATCAAGTGGCTTCTGTCCGCCGGCCAGCCTTGGGAAATAAGGTGGGTTTGCAAACCGGGGGCGTTGAAAACCAAGCCGTCGCAGCCCTTGAAGTATTTAATTTTGTAGTAGCCGCCGATCCGCGCCAGCTTGCTGTAGTTGCCTTTGGGCATGGCGCGACTGGCCCGGCTCATCCAGCACAGCACCACATCCGGCGCGAAAGCCTGGGCGGTCATTTTCAGCGCCGAGCGCGTGGTGAAGTCGAGGAGCCCGCCGAAAGGAAGCTCCAGCGGCGATACCCCGTGGGCGCGGAGGGCTTCGGCCCGCGCCGGGTTGTGGCGAATGGCGACCTGCTGCGGAAGTCCGGCGCGCTGAAAGGCGGCGACAAGATTGACGAAGAAAGTTTCAGCCCCGCCGGTTTGAGCACCGGCCATCACCTGCATGATTCGCATTCAACCACCTCATTGCATTGCGTTCCGGATTTGTAGCAGACTGGTTCAGGTTGCACTAAATCAGAATTGTCGCGTTGCAAGGAGGCTGCGCGCGTCCGGCCTCGTGGGCCAGCTTAGGGATACCCTTGGGCGTGGGGATGCCGGTTTGCGCAGGTCAAACGGTCTTGAGGAGCGTCTCATGTCGCAAAAAACGATTGCCTTCATGGTCATCGCCGCCGGCGTTGTCTTGAACAACTACGCCTACCTCCATGACCTGCTGGTCGCAAAGCACAACGGCTATATCATCATGGGGGTGAAGTCGGGCATCGCCGCGCTGGTCGGAATTTCGCTTATCGGCCTGGGCAGCTATCTCTTGGCCAAAAGTGTGACGGCCCGCAAGCAAAGCCCGTCTTGACGTCGCCGCTTAATCATCCTGTTGGGCGGTGATTTATGACAGAGTCGACACAGGCCAGGCCTGGCCAACGCGTCATGTTCTGTTGTTGGACGGGGCTTGGTCGGACGGGGAGTCGGCAACATCGACTTGATTGTAATTGGCTTCGTCATGGCCGTGCCGCGCGCTGAAAAAGGCCAAGGCCATCAGGCCGCAGCCGATCACAAGCGACAGCACCGTACCGGCCACCAGTGCAATCCAGCCGTGGGTGGAAATCGCCACATCGCCCATTTCCGTCCAAATGTAGACGCCGAAGACGGCGGCCACGGCAAGGAAGACCAACAGCAGGATGACAATGAAAATATTTTGCATGATCCGTTGCTTATCACGAATCACGGAATGATTCCAGAAAACAGCAGGCGCGGAAGCTGAGACAAATTGTAGCGTGTGCGCGGCGATGATCCTCGCGTTGTCCAATGCCGAACCGGCGGTTGTCGCCGACCCGTGTCGGGGGGATCGCGGCGCCGGCGGCGCAGTTAATTTTGCGACGATTTTCCATACTATCCCAGCCTGTTGCGCGATTGCGGACTTTTCTGGTTTCGGATCAATTTCTTGCTTGTGCTTTCGCAGCGGTCCCGGTAAACACGCCTCCTGTCAGGCGGGCACCGTTTGACGGATCCTCTCGAAAGAGCAGAACAAGATACCTTGGGCGGCTGTGGCGGAACTGGTAGACGCGCAGCGTTGAGGTCGCTGTGGGAGATAATCCCGTGGAGGTTCAAGTCCTCTCAGCCGCACCATCGCCTGCTGTCTTTCTTTCGGGAAAACCGGCGGGCGCCAGGTAGATGTGACGTTCGAGAGGAAAGGGACTACCATCCTGACTTTCATGTCGGGCCCTGCGCTGCGGCTGTGGCGGAATTGGTAGACGCGCTAGCTTCAGGTGCTAGTGACCGTATGGTCGTGGAGGTTCAAGTCCTCTCAGCCGCACCATCGCCCGTTGTTGCTCTTTACAACGGGGGTCAAGAGAAAAAGCGGTCCCTTGCGGATCGCTTTTCTTTTTTGGCGGGCACAGTCAACGGTCGACATCTCCTTGCTGCGCTCCAGCATCTCGTCGGGTCCGGGTGGTGGAAAGCCGGGAGAGGAAAAAGGGGTTTGACTTTATCCCGAACGGAGGCCAAAACCTCGGTTCTACCGTCCTGGCGATTCGCCGGGTTCAGGCGCTGCGGCTGTGGCGGAATTGGTAGACGCGCTAGCTTCAGGTGCTAGTGACCGTATGGTCGTGGAGGTTCAAGTCCTCTCAGCCGCACCAGCCCCGCCAACAGGGGTTAGTGTCCGAGCACGTGGTGTAATTTCCGCGCCTTCAACGGTGTAATGCGGGTGGCCATCGAGGTGTATGGTCGCGGTGGAGTTTCGACGCTTCAACCACGAACCACACGGAGACCCCGATGACCAAGACCAACATGGACCTTTCCGAGCTTCTTCAAAAGCAGGACGGCGGCGATTTTCTACGTGCCGTCGCCGAAGCTGTTCTGCAACTCATCATGGAGGCCGACGTCGAAGGCCTGATCGGTGCCGGCAAGCACGAGCGGGCGGACCAGCGCACGACCTGGCGAAACGGCTATCGGGAGCGCGCACTCGATACACGGTTGGGCACGCTGAACCTGAAGGTGCCCAAGCTGCGGCAGGGCAGCTATTTCCCTGGCTTTCTGGAGCCGCGCAAGACCTCGGAGAAGGCGTTGGTCGCGGTGATCCAGGAGGCCTGGATCGGAGGGGTGTCCACGCGCCGCGTCGACGAGCTGGCGCAGGCCATGGGGCTGCAGGGCATCTCGAAGAGCACGGTCTCCAAGCTGTGCAAGGACATCGATGAGCGCGTCGGCGAATTCCTGAACCGCCCTCTTTCCGGGGAATGGCCCTACGTTTGGCTGGACGCCACCTATCTCAAGGTGCGCCAAGGCGGACGGATCGTCAGCGTGGCGGCAATAATAGCCGTCGCGGCCAACACCGACGGGCGGCGTGAAATCATTGGCTTGGGCCTTGGACCGTCCGAGGCGGAAACCTTTTGGATGGACTTTCTGCGCGGCCTGAAAGCCCGCGGGCTGGCTGGCACGAAACTGGTGATCAGCGATGCCCACAGTGGCCTCAGGGCAGCCATCGAGCGCGTCTTCGAGGCGACATGGCAAAGGTGCCGCGTTCACTGTATGCGCAACGCCCTGGCGCATGTCTCCCGCGGCCAGCACACCGTTGTCGCCGCCGCGATCCGCCAGGCCTTCGACCAGCCCGACCGCGCATCCGCCGGCGAAACCTGGCGCCGCGTGGCCGACCAACTCCGCGGGCGATGGCCCAAGCTTTCCGACCTCATGGACGAGAGCGAGCACGACGTGCTGGCCTACATGGCCTTTCCGCGCCAGCACAGAACGAAGCTGCATTCGACAAACCCGATTGAGCGGCTGAACAAGGAGGTGAAGCGCCGAGCCGACGTCGTAGGGATATTCCCGAACGAGGCGTCGATCATCCGCCTGATCGGCGCCGTGCTGTTCGAGCAGAACGACGAATGGCAGACCGCCAGCCGCTACATGATGGTCGAGGCCTTCGCCCAGATCGACCACGAGGAGACAGACCCCATTCTCAGCCTTTCAACCCAAGCCGCCTGATCATGACCTCAGGCCATCCAGGAAATTACACCAGCTTGACGGACGTGACCCAACAGGGCGAACCAGACCAAGAAGCGCCCCTAATTCTGGGCGCTTTTTTTCGTCCAGGGCGGAGTGACGACAGCGCTACTTTCTTGCTTGATCACCCGCCAGCCTTTCGACCTATCTCGGCGTTTTATGCGGGCTGGGTGGTTCGGGCGGCGCCGCCACGGCGCGCCAGAGGGCGTCTTCAACCTGGATCCGCTGGCGGGTGAGCAGGGCCGACAGGAAAGAATAGATCACGGCCGTTTCCCACAGCCCGAAGACCATCGGCAGCACGGCGATTTCCAGGGCCACCAACAGATAGTTGGGATGGCGGCAAAGGCGAAAGGGCCCGCCTGTCCGCGGGCGTTCGCCGGGCAGCACCAGGACCCGGGTGGTCCAGCGGCGTCCCAGGGTGGCGAAGATCCAGACACGGAAAACCTGCAGCAGCAGATAGATCGCCAGAAAGGTCGGGGACAGCGAACCTTCCAGGCTCACCTGCACAAAGATGGCCGCCAACCAGGACCCATGCAGCAGAACGAAAAGCGGATGGTGTTTCTGACCCGCCTCCAGGGCCCCCGCCGCTGCCAGCCTTCGACAGTTGGCTTTGCTGTAGCGCAGTTCGACAAGTCGCTGCACGGCCACCGCCAACACCACCCACTGCGCCAGGTTCAAGGGGCCAAGCATCAGCGCGGGCATCCGTTCACGCCCTCTCGATGAGTTGGAAGGCGGCGGTGAACCCGGGCCCCAAGGCGGTCATCAGGTGCCGGCCCGACAGACCGGTTTGCAACAGCTGTTCAAGGACGAAAAGAACGGTGGGTCCGGACATGTTGCCGTGCTGGCGCAGGACCTGCCGCGCCGCCTTGATGCCGTTGGACTCGCCGTCGTAGACTTTCGCCAGCGCGTTGAGAACCTTCTCGCCGCCCGGATGGGGAATGATGCCCTGCAGGTCGGTCTGTTGCAGCCCTTGGCCGGCAAGAAAGTGATCGCTGGCTGCGCGCATCTTTTGCAACACCAGCCGAGGGATGTTTTTCGAGAAACGCACCCCCAGACCGTCGTCACAGACATCCCAACCCATGATGTCGCTGCTTCCCGGCCAGGTGTGTTCGCCGCCCTGGGTGAGCCTGGCGCCCGTGCTCTGTTCGGTTGACAGCAGCGCGGCGGCGGCGCCATCGCCGAACAGCGCGGTGGCGACAATGTTGCTGTTGGATTGGTCGCCCGGCCGGAAGGTGAGGCTGCAGAGTTCCAGGGAAAGAAAAAGATAGCGACAGCCAGGCCGGCTGCGCGCCAGGGCGGCGGTCCGCGAGAGGCCGAGAACGCCGCCGGCGCAGCCCAGGCCGAAGATCGGCAAGCGTTCCAGGTCTGCGCGGAAGCCCAGGTCTTCGATCAGGTAGGATTCCAATGATGGCGTTGCGCTGCCGGTGGAACAGGCCACCACCAGGCCGGTGATTTCTTCCGGACCAAGCCCGGCCTGATCAAGGCAAGACCGCAGCGCCTGCTGGGCCAGGATCCGGGCCTGGGTCATGAAGCGCTCCTGCCGCTCCCGCCAGCCGTGCGGGCGGGCCAGCCACTCAAGCGGCGCCGCGACGGCGCGGCTTTCAATGCCGGCGTTGGCAAATACCGGCAACAGCCGGGAAATCTCGCTGTCGTTGCTTTCAAAGATCCGCTGCGCGACTTCAGCGGCGACGGCTTGATTCAAGCGTCCTGTCGGTTGCGCAGTTGCCAAGCTGAGGAGACTGACGGCTGACGGCCAAGGGGCCATGGGGATCCTATCGCGTTCAAGGTAAAGCTTTGTCGCAAGGTTTAAGGCCGGCGCGGCCAGGCCAAGGAGATCGAGTCGGCCCGGGCACGTGAGGGCTGTTCACCGGCTCTGTCTATCATCTATGCTCTTGCCGGGTCGGCGATAGTCACATTGGAGACACGTGTTCGTGTTTGAAGGTTTCACAGAGCTGAGAATCAAAACCGGCGGAACGGAAATTTTCTTGAAAAAGGGCGGCAAGGGACCACCCTTGCTGCTGCTCCACGGCTATCCGCAAACCCACGTTACCTGGCACAAGGTCGCGCCCGAGCTTGCCGAGCGCTTCACCGTCATTATACCAGATTTACGAGGCTATGGCGCCAGTGGCAAACCTGCCGCCGTGCTAGATCATTCCACCTACTCGAAACGGGCTATGGCCCAGGACATGGTCGAGGTCATGGACCACCTGGGCTTTTCGCGCTTTTACCTGGCCGGCCATGATCGCGGTGGTCGGGTGGCGCATCGTCTGGCGCTTGATCATCCGGCGCGGCTGGAAAAGCTGGCGCTGCTGGACATTGCGCCGACCCGCGATATGTATCGGCTTACCGATCAAGCCTTTGCCACGGCCTACTATCATTGGTTTTTCCTGATTCAGCCCTTTCCTTTTCCGGAGAAAATTCTCGCCGCCTGTCCCGATCTGTTGCTGGATAAAACCTTTGCGGCCTGGCGTGGCGCCGGCGACAGCCCCTTTGACCCGGCGGCGCTGGCGCACTACCACGCGGCTTTCCGCGATCCGGAGGTGATTCATGCCTCCTGCGAAGACTACCGCGCCGGTGCGACCATTGACCTGGTTCACGACGAAGCCGATCTGGATCACCGTATAGCCTGCCCTTTGCTGATTCTTTGGGGGGAAAACGGCGTGGTTGAACGTTGCTTCGATCCGATGGCCTTGTGGCAGGCCCGGGCCGCGCGACCGCTGCGTGGCAAGGCGCTGCCCTGCGGTCATTTCCTGCCCGAAGAGGCGGCGGACGCGACACTCAGGGAGTTGCTCGCCTTCTTTGATCGGCAATGAGGCGGCGGGAAAGCGGCGCATCGGGACCGTTTTGAACTGCCCGGCCAAGGGATGAAGCGGGGCGGCGCGCGACGGTTTTTCACCGCTGTCGTTGGATTGTCGGCGCAACAGGGGGTATGGCGCGCGCCCGGGGCGCGGCGTCAAGGGCTGCCGCTCTTTCGGGGCAAGATAAAATAGTTTGATTAAGCGATTGATATAGGGAAAGAAAACACACTTATTTAGGCGGGTGTCGACTCCTTTGGGTTGACCTGGTGCAGCAAGGAAAGAAAGCCGACGTGGAAGAACAGCCGATCAGCCGACACCAGGCGGAAGGTCCTCCCCAAGGGCCGCCTGATTCTCCCCGCAAGCAGGTTGCCAAACCGAGGCTTCTGGGCCGTCTGCGCAACTATTTCCTGGCCGGCATTCTGGTGACCGCCCCCTTGGCCATTACCATCTGGATTTCCTGGGCCTTCATTTCCTTCATCGACAATCGGGTGATGCCGCTGCTGCCGCCGACCTGGCATCCGGATCACTATCTGCCTTTTTCGCTGCCCGGTCTGGGGGTGCTGATTATCTTTATCGCGCTGACCCTGGTGGGCATGCTGACCGCCGGTTTCGTTGGCCGCGCGGTGATGCGGCAGGGCGAGCGGCTGCTGAACCGGGTGCCGGTTATCCGCTCTGTCTACAGCGCCATTAAGCAGATTTTCGAAACCATCCTGGCGCAGAATTCCAACGCTTTCCGCCAGGTGGTGATGGTGGAGTACCCGGAAAAAGGCACCTGGGCGGTGGGTTTCGTCACCGGCACCGCAAGGGGCGAGGTTCAGCGGGTGACCAAAGACGATGTGGTCGCGGTCTTCATTCCCGCCACGCCCAATCCGACCACGGGATTTCTTATTTTTGTGCCCGGCGCCGAGGTGCGGGGCTTGGACATGACGGTCGAGCAGGGCCTGAAACTGGTGATTTCGGGAGGCATCGTGTTGCCGCCGCCCAATCAGCACCCCAAGGCCTCGGAAGTGCCGCTGCCGCCCTTGCCCAAGCCGGAAAAGGTAAAAAAGTCCGGCCTGTTCGCCCGGGCGCGCTACTACTTCTTCGCCGGGGTGCTGGTCACCGCGCCGATCTTCATCACCACCTGGTTGGCGTGGGAGTTAATCTCCTGGATCGATGCCAAGGCCATGCCCTTTATCCCCCAGCGGTTTCAGCCGGAAACCTACCTGCCACCGGACTACTTGCCCTTCGGCACCCCGGGGTTGGGGGTAATTTTTGTGGTTATCGGCCTGACCTTGATCGGAATGCTGACCTTTGGATTTCTCGGGCGCTGGTGGCTGCGGGCGAGCGAGGCCCTGCTGCATCGCTTGCCGGTCATCCGCTCTATCTACAGCTCCTTGAAGCAAATTATGGAGACAGTGCTGTCCAGCCGCTCCGATGCCTTTCGTGAATGCGTGCTTTTCAACTATCCCCGTCAAGGGGTCTGGGCCATCGGTTTCATCACCGGCAAAACCCAAGGGCAAATCCAATCGAACTCCGAGGACAACGTGGTGAATATCTTTCTACCGACCACGCCAAATCCAACCTCCGGGTTTTTGCTTTTTGTTCCGGAAAAGCGGATCATTCGCCTGGGGATGAGCGTCGAGGAGGGGTTGAAGTTCGTGGTCTCGGGCGGCTTGATCGTGCCGAAGGATCGGCATACCTCGGTCAGCAACGCGGACGCGCAACAAGAAGCGCCGGGGTCGGGGTCCCGGCAAACGCAGCGTCAGACCAGCTGAGCGGCGGAAACCAACAGGTGGATTT
Organism: uncultured Rhodovibrionaceae bacterium; assembly: GCA_963976695.1. Classification (GTDB taxonomy): domain Bacteria; phylum Pseudomonadota; class Alphaproteobacteria; order Kiloniellales; family DSM-21159; genus CAXBMB01. Next base: position 46,875 of record CAXBMB010000006.1, on the reverse strand, counting down.
ACGACGGGAAAGCGGATTGCGAAGCGGTTCCGGTTGAACCAATTCGGCGCTAGCCTGAGCGCAGATAGCGTACGGCGGCGTCGCGTTCAAAAAGATACAGCAGGACGCGCAAGGCCTGGCCGCGTTCGCGAAGCAGTTCGGGGTCTTTGTTCAAAATCAGCTGCGCGTCGTCGCGGGCGACCGTCAGCAGGTCCTCATGGATCGCCAGGTCAGCCAGCCGGAAGGTTGGCAAGCCGCTTTGCCGGGTGCCCAACAGCTCGCCGGCGCCGCGCAGCTCCAAGTCTTTCTCGGAAATGCGAAAGCCGTCGTCGGTTTCACGCATGATCGAAAGCCGTTCCTTGGCGACCTTGCCGAGCGGTGAGCTGTAGAGCAGTAGACAGGTGGCGGAGTCGCTGCCGCGGCCGATGCGCCCCCGCAGTTGATGCAACTGCGCCAGACCAAAGCGTTCGGCGTGTTCGATCACCATCACGGTGGCCGCAGGGACGTCAACGCCCACCTCGATCACCGTGGTGGCGACCAGCAGGTCGCGGTCGCCTTCGACAAAAGAGGCCATCGCGGCGTCCTTGTCCCGGCTCTTCATTTTTCCATGGATCAGCGCCACCCGATCGGGGAACTGCTGTTCCAGCGCCGCAAATCGCGCCTCGGCGGCGGCCAGGTCCAGTTTTTCCGATTCTTCAACCAGCGGGCAAACCCAATAGACCTTCTGCCCGCGCCCAATCATCCGGGCGATGCCCTGAACCACCTCGGCCAGTCGTTCCGAAGAAATCAAACGGGTGTCAATCGGCTTGCGCCCTGCCGGTTTTTCGATCAGCCGGGAGACCTCCATGTCGCCATAGGAGGTAAGCACCAAGGTGCGCGGAATCGGGGTGGCGGTCATCACCAGTACGTCGACGGCCTTGCCTTTTGACGCCAGCGTCAGGCGCTGATGCACGCCGAAGCGGTGCTGCTCGTCGATGATCGCCAGCCCCAGGTCGGCAAAGTCCACATCCTGTTGAAACAGCGCATGGGTGCCGATGGCGATCTGCACGTTGCCGTCGGCCAGTTGAGCCAACAGCTTGTCGCGGGACTTGCCCTTGTCGCGACCGGTCAACAGCGAGAGCGTTATTCCCGCGGCCTCGGCCAGCGGTTGAAGGGTTTTGAAATGCTGGCGCGCGAGGATTTCCGTCGGCGCCATCAAGGCGGCCTGGCAGCCATTTTCCAGGGCCGTCATCATGGCCAACAGGGCGACCACGGTCTTGCCGCTGCCGACGTCGCCTTGCAGCAGGCGCAGCATGCGCGATTGGCTGGCCATGTCCTGGGTGATTTCCCGCAGCGCCTGCTGTTGCGACGGGGTCAGGGTAAAGGGCAGCGCGGCGATCACCTTGGCGCGCAATGCGCCATTCCCCTGCAATTGGCGCCCCTTGAGTTGACGCTGCTGCTTGCGAATCAACGCCAACGCCAGTTGGTTGGCGAGCAGTTCGTCGTAGGCCAACCTTTGCCGGCTTTTGGTCAGCGGCGAGAGGTCGGCTTCGGACGCCGGCGCATGGGCCGACAGCAGGGCCGCTTGCCAGCCGGGCCAGTGCTGTTGCTTGAGATATGACGGATCCAGCCATTCGGGCAGCGCTGACGTGCGCGCCAGCGCCTGGGCGACGGCTTTGGCCACAGGCTTGGCCGTCAAGCCGGCGGTCAGCGGGTAGGTTGGCCCGACCGTGGCGATCTCCGCCAGTTCTTCCAGCGTGCCAATCTGATCGGGATGGGTCATCTGGAGCCGGTCGTTGAACTGCTCCAGACGGCCGCTCACCAGGCGCTCTTCGCCCGGCGGAAGGGTTTTCAGCAGATAGTCGCCGCGGGCATGGAAGAAGATCAACTCCACTTCCCCGCTGTCATCGTCGCACAGCACCCGGTAGGGCGCGCGTTGACTGGCGCCGGGCGTGTGCTGAACCACCCGGACCTTGAGGGTGGCGATCCGCCCGGTTTGGGCCTGCCCCAGCTTCGGCTGGTAGCGCCGATCAATCAGGCCATTGGGCAGGTGCCAGCAAAGGTCGACAACCCTTGGCCCGACAAGGCGTTGATAGAGTTTGGACATGCGCGGCCCCACACCAGTCAGGCTGGTGATTTCGGCAAACAGCGGGGTGAGAATTTCTGGGCGCACGGCGAAACGCGACTCGCATTGAACGAAAGAGCAATTTGGTTAAGTTATAAGCTCTTTGCCGAGCAGGGCAATTGTGCTGTCAGGAACTCGGCAGGGGGGCCTGACAGAAGGCGGCGGGAAGGGTATACCCTTGGCTCGGCCGGATGGTGGGTCAGCGCGATGGTGACAGGGAAGGCGACCTTGCCGTTCGAGGCAGGGCCGGAAAACGATGCATGCATGAACAGCTAACTTTGGAACAGCGCCGCAAACGCCTGATTTGGCAATCTTGGCACCGCGGAATGCGGGAAATGGATCTGCTGTTGGGGAACTTTGCCGAGGCCAATCTTCACGGCTTTACGGCCGCACAATTGGATCTCTACGAAGCCCTGCTGCGGCAGTCCGACCCCGATCTCTACAATTGGATGACCAACAAGCTGCCACCGCCCGGCGATCTGAATCATGAAATTATGGGATTGATGCGGGCTTTTCAGTTCAAACCCGCCCGCTAGCGAGTTGGATCGGCTCAAACCGCCGTTCCGCCTCGTATCACACCCCAGTCCGCACCCGCCCAGTCCGTACCCGCGCGACGCCGATTTATGGTTTCGTCCGGGCAGATAGACCCACCGCGTCATAGGTTATTGCCGTGCTTCCTACCTTGCCCAATCGTCCAGACCGCACCCTCATCGCCAACGCGCCCGAAGGCCTGGACGCGCTGTTTCTTGCTCAGCAAGCAAACAGCGACCCGCAAAGGCCGATCTTGCACGTGGCGCGCGATGACGCCCGCATGGCCCAAATGGCCGAGGTCTTGGCCTTTTTCGCGCCGGATCTGCGGCTTGAACTGTTTCCGGCCTGGGATTGCCTGCCCTACGACCGCATCTCTCCGCACCGGGATTTGGTGGCGCAACGTCTGGCGACGCTGGCGCGTTTGGGCACGCCCAGTCAACAGCCGCGTGTGCTGCTGACCACCATCAACGGCCTGCTGCAACGCGTGCCGCCGCGTGCGGCCATTGCCGGGCGGAATTTGCTTGCCCGGCCCGGCGACCAGGTTCCGGGTGACCGCCTGACCGGATTTTTCGCCGACAACGGCTATCAACGGGTGGAAACGGTGGGCGAACCGGGCGAGTTCGCCTTGCGCGGCGGCATTCTTGATGTTTATCCCACCGGCGCGCCGCAACCGCTGCGGCTGGATTTCTTCGGCGATGAGTTGGAATCGATCCGAACCTTCGATCCGCTGACGCAAATCACCACCGGAACGGCCAGCGAGCTGGTTCTGTTGCCGGTCAGCGAAGTTTTCCTCGATGAGGAGTCGATCGAGCGATTCCGTCGTGGCTATCGGGCCGCCTTTGGGGCGGTGACCGGTGACGACCCGCTGTATGAATCGATCAGCGAAGCCCGGCCGCACCCGGGTATGGAGCACTGGTTGCCGCTGTTTTACGACAACTTGGAGTGCCTTTGGGACTATCTGCCAAACGCGCAGCTGATCTTGGATCATCAGGTGCCCGAGGCCCAGGCCGCCCGCTTGGATGTGATTGAGGATTTCTACCAGGCCCGCACCAGCATGACCCAGGTCGAGGCCGTCGGTGGCGTAGTCTATCACGCCTTGCCGCCCGGCGATCTGTATCTTTCGGCCGACGAAATGGCCGCGGCCTTGCGGCAGCGCCCGCATGGCCTGTTTTCGCCCTTTAACGCGCCGGAAGAGCTGGGGCAACTGCTGGATCTGAAGGGCCGTCACCGGCGGGACTTCGCTGACGCGCGGGCTACCTCCGAAGGCACGCTCTATGAGACGGTGCTGGATTTTGTTCGGCATGAACATCGCCAGGCCCGCCGAGTATTGGTTACCGGCTATACCGATGGGTCGCGCGATCGCCTGTCCCATCTGCTGCGCGAGCACGGCGCCGATCGTTTGGTGACGGTGAGCAGTTGGGCCGAGGTTCAAAAGCTGCAGCCCCGCGATGTGGCGCTGCTGACGCTGGGGCTGGAGCGCGGCTTCGGCAGCGGCGATCTGACTCTGATCACCGAGCAGGATATTCTGGGAGAGCGCATTTCGCGGGCCCCGGCCAAACGCAAGCGCCCGGAGAATTTCCTCACCGAAGTGTCGACGCTGGAAGCCGGCGACCATGTGGTCCATATCGACCACGGCATCGGACGCTATGAGGGCTTGGAAACCCTCGACGTCAACGGCGCGCGGCACGACTGTCTTCGGGTGATTTATCGCGGCGGCGACAAGCTTTTCGTGCCGGTGGAAAACATCGACCTGCTGTCGCGGTTCGGCGGCAACGAGGGGGTCGAACTGGACCGTTTGGGCCAGGGCAACTGGCAGGCGCGGAAGGCCAAGGTCAAGGAGCGTATCAAGGACGCGGCCGATCAGTTGATCCGCATCGCCGCGGCGCGGGAACTGCGCCAAACCGACCCGATTCAGGCCGGCGAGGGGCTCTATGATGAATTCGCGGCAAGATTTCCCTATCCCGAGACCGACGACCAGCTCCGGTCGATTGCCGATGTGCTGGAGGATTTGGGGTCAGGCAAGCCGATGGATCGCTTGATCTGCGGCGACGTGGGGTTTGGCAAGACCGAGGTGGCGCTGCGCTCGGCCTTCGTTGTCGCCATGAGCGGCAAGCAGGTGGCGGTGGTGGTGCCGACAACGCTGCTGGCCCGCCAACACTACCGGACGTTTAAGGAGCGGTTTTCCGGCCTGCCGGTGCGAATCGGCCAGCTTTCCCGGTTGGTGAGCAGCAAACAGGCCAATCAAAACAAGCAAGACCTGAAGGCCGGTCAGTTGGACATTGTTATCGGCACCCACGCCATGCTCAGCGCTTCTATCGGATTCAGGGACTTGGGGTTGTTGATTGTCGATGAAGAGCAGCACTTTGGGGTTAAACAGAAAGAACGGCTGAAGGCGCTGCGCGCCGAGGTTCACGTGCTGACCCTGACCGCCACGCCGATCCCCCGGACCCTGCAATTGGCCATGAGCGGGGTCAAGGAGATGAGCCTGATCGCCACCCCGCCGGTGGATCGCCTGGCGGTGCGCACCTTTGTGCTGCCTTACGACCCGGTGGTGATTCGCGAGGCGCTTCTGCGCGAGCACTACCGGGGCGGGCAGAGCTACTATGTCTGCCCGCGCCTGGAGGACTTGGCGATGCTCGAAGAACGGCTGAAAAAGCTGGTTCCAGAGGTCAAGATGGCGGTGGCGCACGGCCAGTTGCCGCCGACCAGGCTGGAGGAGGTGATGAGCGCCTTTGTCGATCGCAAGTTCGATGTCTTGCTCTCCACCAACATTGTCGAGTCGGGGTTGGACATTCCCAGCGCCAATACCTTGATCATTCACCGCGCCGACATGTTCGGTCTGGCGCAGCTTTATCAATTGCGGGGGCGGGTCGGACGTTCCAAGCAGCGCGCCTATGCCTACTTTACCCTGCGCCCCGGCAAGGTGCTGTCAAAAACCGCGGAAAAGCGTCTTCATGTAATGCAGACTCTCGACACCCTGGGGGCGGGATTTACTTTGGCCAGCCACGACATGGACATTCGCGGCGCCGGCAATCTGTTGGGTGAGGAACAGTCGGGACATATCCGGGAAGTCGGCATCGAACTCTATCAACAGCTGCTTGAGGAAGCCGTGGCGTCGGCCCGGGCTGACGGTGTCGACGGGCTGGGCGTGGAGGGCGCAAAGGAGCTATGGTCGCCGCAGATCAATCTGGGAACCTCGGTGTTGATCCCGGAAAGTTATGTCGCCGATCTGTCGCTGCGCCTGGGGCTGTACCGCCGCCTATCCAACCTGGAGGACCGCGCCGAGATCGATGCGTTCGCGGCGGAGCTGGTGGACCGCTTCGGTCCGCTTCCCGATGAAGTCGACAACCTGCTGGAGATTATGACCATCAAGCGGCTGTGCCGCGAAGCCGGTGTGGAAAAGTTGGACGCCGGCCCCAAGGGCGCGGTGGTGACCTTCCGCGACAACAGCTTTGCCAACCCAAGCGGGCTGATTGGGTTCGTGCAGAGCCAGGTTGGCAAGGTCAAGTTGCGCCCGGACCACAAGCTGGTCTATCGCCGGGGGTGGGACGAGGCAAAACAGCGCCTACAGGGCAGCCGTCGTCTGCTCGAGGGGCTGGCGAAAATCGCCGCCAAGGCCGCCTAGCTCCGGCCGTCGCCGCCAGCCGGGCCGGGTGGCCGGCGCGCAAGAACCGTCGCGGCGGCGGGCTTCTAGCGGCGGGCTTCTAACCGTGGACAAGAAGCCGGGCTTTGCCTAGTCTCGCGCGGTCTTTCTTGTCTTCTTGCGATCCGACTCCTCATCAAGCTAGTGGCGGATGCTGGACGACAGGGCCGAAGCGCGAAGCGCTTCTCTCTAGCGTCGATCACCCGCGAAGACGACAATCGACTCGACCCGAGATCATTCCTAGTTAAATTTAGAGGCTCAGATGCGCCGTTCCGCCTTCTTCCTGCCCACCCTCAAGGAAACTCCCAAGGAAGCAGAAATTGCTTCCCACCGCCTGATGTTGCGCGCGGGCATGGTTCGCCAAGCCTCCTCCGGCATCTATTCCTGGCTGCCATTGGGGTTTCAGGTGCTGCGCAACATTCAGCGCATTGTCGAGGAAGAGCAAGATAACGCCGGCTGCCAGGAAGTTCTGATGCCGACCATCCAGTCGGCGGAACTCTGGGAAAAATCGGGTCGCTACAACGACTACGGCCCGGAAATGCTGCGGATTCGCGATCGGCATGACCGCGATATGCTCTATGGCCCGACCAATGAAGAGTTGATCACCGATATCTTCGCCAACTCGGTGCGCTCCTACAAGGATCTGCCGAAGAACCTTTACCACATTCAATGGAAGTTTCGCGACGAGGTGCGGCCCCGCTTCGGCATTATGCGCGGGCGCGAGTTCCTGATGAAGGACGGTTATTCCTTTGATTTGGATAAGGAAAGTGCGGAGAAATCTTACCGCCGCGTGTTGGTGAGCTACCTGAAGACCTTTGCCCGGATGGGCATTCAAGCGATCCCGATGCAGGCCGACACCGGCCCGATCGGCGGCGACTTGAGCCACGAGTTCATTTTGCTGGCCGATACCGGTGAGAGCGAAGTGTTCTGCGATCGGCAGTTCCTCGACTATGACTGGGCCACCTTCGAGGTGGACTATGCCGACGACCGGCAGGTCAACGAGATCTATGACTACTTCACCCAGCTCTACGCCCGCACCGAAGAGATGCACGACCAGGCGGCCTTCGAGGCCGCGGTGCCGAGCGCGCGGCGCTATAAGGGGCGCGGCATTGAAGTCGGCCATATCTTCTACTTCGGCGAAAAATATTCCAAACCCCTGGGCGCCAAGGTGATGCTGGCCGGCGGGGGCGAAGCCACGGTGCACAGCGGGTCTTACGGCATTGGCGTCTCCCGCCTGGTGGGGGCGATTATCGAGGCAAGCCATGATGACAATGGCATCATTTGGCCCGACGCGGTCGCGCCGTTCAACCTTGGGCTGATCAATCTGAAGGTCAAGGACGCGGCCTGCGCCCAAGCCTGTGATCAGGCCTATGCGACGCTGAAGAACGCCGGGGTGACGGTGCTCTACGATGATCGCGATGAACGCGCGGGCGCAAAGTTCGCCGATATGGATCTGATTGGCTTGCCCTGGCAACTCACCATCGGTCCGCGCGGCTTGGAACAGGGTGTGGTGGAGTTGAAGCGTCGGGCGAGCGGCGTGAAGGAAGAATTGACCTTGGAAGCCGCGATCAACAAGCTGAAAGCCTAGCGATATGATGTTTGGGGCCGCCGAACGCTTGCTGGCGCTGCGCTATTTGAGATCTCGTCGGCAAGAGAGCTTTATCTCGGTCATTGCCTCGATTTCCTTGGTGGGCGTGGCGCTGGGCGTGGCGACCCTGATCATCGTGATGGCGGTGATGAATGGTTTCCGGCAGGAACTGTTGAGCCGCATTCTGGGGGTCAATGGCCACCTGACCGTCTATGCGCGCGATGGCCGGATTGAGGACTATCCTTCTTTGGTCGCCCAGTTGGAAGCGCTGATCGGGGTGAAGGCGGTGGTGCCGCAGGTCCAGGCCCAGGCCATCGCCACCTATGGGAACCAGGCGCGCGGGGCGGTGGTGCGCGGCCTTGCCACCAAGGACCTCAAGGGACGGGACCTGGTGGTCAATGAGCTGCAAAGCGGCTCGCTCGCCGGCTATGAGGCGGGCGACGGCGTGCTGATCGGCGACCGCATGGCGCTGGCCTTCGGCATCGAACCTGGCGATCAAATCACCCTGATGAGCCCCAATGGCAACCAGACCGTGATGGGGACGGTGCCGCGCATGAAAGCCTATCCGGTTTCGGGCGTGTTCAAGATCGGCATGGTGGAGTACGACAGCTCCTTTATCTACATGCCCTTGGCGCAGGCGCAGCTCTATTTCCGGTTGAAAGGGCAGGTCAACGCCATCGAACTGTTCGTGGAAAACACCAGCGAAGTTCGGCGCGTTCGATCGGCGGTCACCCGTCTTGTCGGGCCGGACTACCGGGTGGTGGATTGGCAGCAGGCCAATGCCTCCTTCTTCAACGCGGTGCAGGTGGAACGAAACGTGATGTTCCTGATTCTCTCGCTGATCGTGCTGGTGGCGGCCTTCAATATCCTTTCCGGGCAGTACATGCTGGTCAAGGGCAAGGGCAAGGACATTGCCATCCTGCGCACCATGGGCGCGTCGCGCGGACAAATCCTGCGGGTCTTCTTTATGACCGGCGCGGCCATTGGGGTGATTGGCACGTTGGTGGGGGTGCTGCTGGGCGTGGCCTTCACCGAGAACATTCAAACCATTCAGGGCTGGGTCGAATCCCTCACCGGGGCGACGGTTTTCAATCCGGAAGTCTATTTTCTGGTTACCTTGCCGGCGGTGCGGGATACCGGGGAGGTGCTGCAGGTGATCGCCATGGCGCTGACGGTGTCTTTCCTGGCGCCGATCTTTCCGGCCTGGCGGGCGGCGCGGCTCGATCCGGTGGAGGCGCTGCGTTATGAGTGAGACGCCGGCGCTTCGACTGCGTGATGTCAAGAAGGTCTACCGGCAGGGCGAAAAGCGGCTGGAAATTCTAAAGGGCGCCAACCTGGCGCTGCGCAGGGGCGAGATGGTGGCCTTGCTCGGCCCCTCCGGCGCGGGAAAGTCGACGCTGTTGCATATGGCCGGGTTGCTGGAACAGCCCGACAGCGGCTTTGTCGAGCTTGATGGCGAAAGCGCCAATGGCCTAAAGGACAAGGCGCGGACCCGGCTGCGGCAACAGTCAATCGGCTTCGTCTATCAGTTCCATCATCTGTTGCCCGAGTTCTCGGCGTTGGAAAATCTTGTGGTGCCGCAAATGATGGCCGGGGTAAATAAGGCGGTTGCCCAGGAGCGCGGCAAGCAACTTTTGGTGCTGGTCGGGCTGGCGGACCGCCTGACCCATCGGCCCGGGCAACTGTCGGGCGGTGAGCAGCAGCGGGTTGCCTTGGTCCGCGCGCTGGTCAACAAGCCACAGGTGTTGCTGGCCGATGAGCCCACCGGCAATCTGGATCCCGACACCGCCGACGGGGTTTTCGAGCTGCTCAAGCAGTTGGTGCACGGCACCGGCGTGGCCGCGCTGATCGCCACACACAATCACGAGCTTGCCGGTCAGATGGACCGGATTGTGGCGCTGAACGACGGCCACTTGGAAGAGATCGCCTAGGCGCGCTCGGCGGTGGGTTGGCGCCGGGCCTGCTGCGGGCAATTTTAATAGCTCGCTGAGCCGGGGATTTTCCCCGGCCGGCGGACGCGACGCTGTCGCTGTCGCTATCGAAGGGGAGAGGGTCCATGGCGCATTCAAATTTTGTCCATCTGCGGGTCCACTCGGCCTATTCGCTGTCCGAGGGGGCGGTGCGGATAAAGGACCTGGTCAAGCGCTGTCAGGCGCTTTCCATGCCGGCGGTGGCGGTAACCGACAGCAACAATTTGTTCGGCGCGTTGGAGTTTTCGCTGTCGGCCGCGGCAGCGGGGCTGCAGTCGATCATCGGCGCGCAGATCGCGTTGCGCCGCTCGCTGGAAGACCATCCGCCCGGCAAGGAACCGCCACCGGACAAGGTCGTGCTGTTGGTGCAGGACGACCGGGGCTACCGGAACCTGTTGAAGCTGGTTTCGAAGGCTTTCATGGAGTCCGGCGACGGCGAGGACGCCCAGGTTGACTATGACGATCTGGCGCGTTGGTCGGATGGTCTGCTGCTGCTTTCCGGCGGACCAGACGGCCCGATCAATCGCGCCTTGGCCCGTTCGCATGACGCCCTGGCCTTACAGGCGCTACGTCGGCTGAAGGAGATTTATCCCGGACGTTGCTATCTTGAGCTGCAACGTCACAATTTGGAAGTCGAGGAGCAGGTCGAGGATCGTTTGATCGCGCTGGCCTACGCCCATGATCTGCCGCTGGTGGCGACCAATGACGTCTTTTTCCTCGATGCCGACATGTACGAAGCCCATGACGCGCTGCTGTGCATCGCCGAGGGCGCCTATGTCGCCCAGGAGGACCGCCGCCGGGTGACCCCGGAGCATCGCTTCAAGACCGCCGAAGAGATGAAGACTCTTTTTGCCGACGTACCGGAAGCCATTCAAAACACCCTGGTGGTCGCCCAGCGCTGCGCCTATCGGCCCGAGCCAATTGACCCGATCCTGCCGGCCTTCGATACCTCGGGGGGGCGCACGGAAAAGGAAGAGCTGCGCGCTCAATCCTTCGAAGGCCTGGCGCGGCGGCTGGAAAACAACGTTTTCACCGCGCAACACAGCGCCGAAGAGGTCGCCGCGCTGCGCAAACAATATGAGGACCGGCTTGCCTTCGAGCTCGGCATTATCGAGCAAATGGGGTTTCCCGGATACTTCTTGATCGTGTCCGATTTTATCAAATGGGCGAAGGCGCAAGAGATCCCGGTAGGGCCGGGGCGTGGCTCGGGGGCGGGCTCGTTGGTTGCCTATTCCCTGCTGATTACCGATCTGGATCCGATCCGCTGGGGCCTGCTGTTTGAACGCTTCTTGAATCCCGAACGCGTGTCCATGCCTGACTTCGACGTCGATTTTTGCCAGGACCGTCGCGACGAGGTGATTCGCTACGTGCAGCAGAAGTATGGTCGCGACCGGGTCGCACAGATCATTACCTTCGGAAAGCTTCAGGCGCGGGCTGCGTTGCGGGATGTCGGCCGGGTGCTGCAACTGCCCTTTGGCCAGGTCGACCGGATCTGCAAACTGGTGCCCAACAACCCGGCCAGTCCCACCACCCTGGCCGAGGCGTTGAAGATCGAGCCCCGGCTGAAAGCCGAACAAACCAGCGATGACAACGCGGCGCGGATGATCGAGATCGCCTTGAAGCTGGAGGGGCTTTATCGCCACGCCTCCACCCACGCCGCCGGCGTGGTGATCGGCGATCGGCCGCTCGACGAACTGGTGCCGCTGTACCGCGACCCCCGCTCCGACATGCCGGTTACCCAGTTCAACATGAAGTTCGTTGAGCAGGCCGGCTTGGTGAAGTTCGACTTTCTCGGCCTGAAGACCTTGACGGTGATGGCCACGGCGGAAAGGTTCATCCGCCGTCACACGCCGGAGTTTCAGCTATCGGCATTGGATCTGGAAGACAAGCCCGCCTACCGGATAATGGCGGCGGGAGAGACCGTCGGGGTCTTCCAGTTGGAATCCCAGGGAATGCGCGACGCCCTGAAAAAGCTGCGGCCCGACCGTTTCGAAGACGTCATCGCCATGGTGTCGCTCTATCGCCCGGGGCCAATGGAAAACATACCCTCCTATATCAATCGCAAGAAAGGCGATGAGGAACCCGACTATCTGCATGAGTCCTTGCAGCCGATCCTGGAAGAAACCTTTGGCATCATGATCTACCAGGAGCAGGTGATGCAGATTGCCCAGGTGCTTTCCGGCTACTCGTTGGGGGGGGCCGATATGCTGCGCCGCGCCATGGGTAAGAAAATCAAGGAGGAGATGGACAAGCAGCGAAAGATTTTCGTCGCCGGCGCCAAGGCAAAGGGGGTCGATGCGAAAAAGGCCGATACCATCTTTGACTTGGTGAACAAGTTCGCCGGCTATGGTTTTAACAAGTCCCACGCGGCGGCCTACGCGCTGATCGCCTACTATACCGCTTACCTGAAGGCCAATTACCCGGTCGAATTCATGGCCGCCTCGATGACCTTTGATATGACCAATACGGACAAGCTCAACATTTTTCGGCAAGAGCTCAACCGGATGGGCGTTGCGCTTTTGCCGCCGGATATCAATGCGTCGCGCGCCAACTTTAATGTCGAAACTCTGCCGCCCGAAGCCTTGATCGCGCCGAAGAACCCCGACCCGGAGCTGCCGCCGGTAAAGCTGCCGACCCATCCGATGGCGGTGCGTTACGCCTTGGGCGCGGTTCGCAATGTCGGGGCCGCCGCCATGGAGCAGTTGGTGTCGGGCCGGGAGTCCCAGGGCGTCTTCGTCAGCGTCGCCGAATTCGCCCGGCGGGTCGACGCCAAGTCGGTTAACAAGCGTCTGATTGAAAATCTGGCGTCGGCGGGAGCTTTTGATTGCCTCAACGCCAACCGTCATCAGGTCTACAAAGGCGCCGAGACCATTGTCCGCCACGCGGCGACCGTGGCCAGTGAACGGGAGGCGGGGCAGTTCAGCCTGCTCGGCTCTTCCGGCCACGAAGACAGCATCAAGCTGCCGGCGGTTCCCGATTGGCCCGCGACCGAGCGCTTGCAGTTTGAATTCGCCGCCATCGGCTTTTACCTCTCGGCCCATCCGCTGGACGCCTACGGCCGTATGCTACAACGTAAGCACGTGGTCAGCTTCGCCGACCTGCCGCGCGCGGCCGCGCTCAACGCCGGACGGCAAACCTTGGCCGGGATCGTTATTTCCAAGCAGGAGCGCACCTCCAAACGCGGTAATCGCTTTGCCTTCGTATCACTGTCTGATTCCTCCGGGGTCTTTGAGGTAACCCTTTTCAGCGAGACGCTGGGCCGCTGCCGCGACTTGCTGGAGAGCGGCAAGCCCCTGTTGGTGCAGGTTTCCGTCGAACGGCAGCCGGACGGCGACGATCTCCGTCTGACGGCGCAGGATTTTGAAGATCTCGACGACGCGCTGGCCAAGACGGCGGCGGGCCTGAAGATCTTTACCCACAGCAGCGATCCCCTGGCCCAGTTGAAGGCCATACTGGCGCATGAGAAAAAGGGCCGCGGCAAATTGAACCTGGTGCTCTCTCTGGACAACGGTCGGGAAGCCGAGATGGAGCTGCCGGGCAGCTACGCGCTCTCGCCGGCCGGACGCCAAGCCATCAAGGCAATCTCCGGGCTGGTGGTCGAAGACACCTGATCGGCCCGGTCGGCGCGTCGAGCGGCGTTGCGCCCGATTGTGCGCAGGGGTCGCCAGAAAGCGGCAGTCGTGGCATGATGGCGGCTAGCGGATCCCCTCCGCCTGGCCGCAAGCTAGCGCAAAACAACCGATCAAGGTCAATCAACCCTTGCATCTCAGGGGCGGGAGGCGTAACACCCGCGCCTAGTAACAACCCACACACGGACCCATGCGGTGAGAAGGGGAGACATCCCTTCCGTCGTCCCGGTGTTTCCGGTGATCGCTTGATCCTGGGAATGACTTAAGGTTCGTGGCGGATTAACCGGAGAAAAGAAGCCAATGGCGATTCCCACATTCACCATGCGTCAGCTGCTGGAAGCTGGCATTCATTTTGGTCACACCACCCGTCGCTGGAACCCGCGCATGGCGCCGTTCCTGTTTGGCGTGCGTAATGGCGTGCACATCATCGACCTGGAACAGACCGTTCCGCTGCTGCACCAGTCGCTGGTCTTCCTGCAGCAGGTCGCCGCCGGCGGCGGCCGGGTGCTGTTTGTCGGCACCAAGCGCCAAGCCAGCGACATCCTGGCTGACTCCGCCAAGCGTTGCGGCCAGTACTACGTCAATCACCGCTGGCTCGGCGGCATGCTGACCAACTGGAAAACCATTTCCAATTCGATCCGCCGGCTGAAGGCGCTTGATGAGCAACTGAGCCAGCAGCACTCCGGTCTGACCAAGAAAGAGACCCTGAACCTGACGCGCGAGCGCGATAAGCTGGAGCGGGCTCTGGGTGGGATCAAGGAGATGGGCGGCATTCCCGACGCCATCGTGATCATCGACACCAACAAAGAGCAGTTGGCTATTGCCGAAGCCAACAAGCTTGGCATTCCCATCGTCGCCGTGTTGGACTCCAACTCCAACCCCGAAGGCGTGAGCTATCCGGTGCCGGGCAACGATGATGCCCTGCGCGCGATCCAGACCTATTGCGATTTGATGTCGGACGCCATTTTGGATGGCATTCAGCAGGAAGTGATCGATTCCGGCGTGGATATCGGTGAAGCCGTTGAAGCTCCTGTTGAGGTGCTGCCCGCCGCGGAAGACGACACGGCGCCTGCCGGCGATGACGCGGCTGCTGTTGTCGAGGCCGCGCCTGCCGCCGACGCCGAGGCAAAGGCGCAAGCCTAAGGTTGGTGCTTGGCCGGGGCGGTGGGGATGACCCGCATGGCCCTGGCGAGCGCACAATTGGCGACCGAAGCCGGCCCGTCGCAAGCGGGACGGCCTTCGGTGTCACAAAGATTGCCTGGGGGTCCTGTCGTGACTCCTCGGCGCGGATGACCCCAAGGTAAAGAAGGAAGAGCAATGGCTGCGATCACAGCTGCGCTGGTAAAAGACCTGCGCGTGAAGACTGGCGCCGGCATGATGGACTGCAAAAAAGCGCTCAGCGAGACCGATGGCGATTTGGAAGCCGCGGTCGACTGGCTGCGCACCAAGGGCCTGGCCGCAGCGGCTAAGAAATCCGGCCGCACGGCTGCCGAAGGTTTGGTGGGTGTTGTCACCAACGGCACCAAGGGCGCGGTGGCTGAAGTCAATGCGGAGACCGATTTCGTCGCCCGCAACGACCGGTTCCAGGATTTTGTCCGCACCGTTGCCGGGCTGAGCCAGGACGTCGCCGATATCGAGGCGCTGAAGAGCGTCGCCTATCCGGGTGGCGCGCGCAACGTCGAGGAAGAACTGACCAACATGATCGCCACCATTGGCGAGAACATGAACCTGCGCCGCCTCAAGGCGCTGGAGGTGTCCAACGGCGTGGTCAGCGGCTACGTTCACAGCCAGGTTGGCCCGGGTCTGGGCAAGATCGGCGTGCTGGTGGCCCTGGAATCCGAAGGCGATCCGGAGAAGTTGGCCGAGCTTGGAAAGCTGATTTCCATGCACGTCGCCGCAGCCAATCCGCAAGCCTTGGCGCGCGAGGAAGTGGACAGCGCCGAAATCGATCGTGAACGCGATGTGCTGTCCGAGCAGGCCCGTGAATCTGGCAAGCCGGAAGAAATTATTGCCAAGATGGTCGAAGGCCGGCTGCGCAAATACTATGAAGAAGTTTGCCTGATCGAGCAGGTCTATGTGATCGACGGCGAGCGCAAGGTTCAGCAAGTCGTGGCCGACTTCGCCAAGGACATCGGCTCTCCCATTAAGCTGACCGGCTTTGTCCGCTATCAGCTGGGCGAGGGGATCGACAAAGAAGAATCGGATTTCGCGGCTGAAGTGGCCGCGACGGTCGGTGGATAAAAAAACGGGTGGCCTTGGTGCCGCCCGTTCTTCTTTTATAGTATGGGTTATGTAAAGCGGACCAAGCTTGGCCGCGGCGGGGGAGCCATGACAGACGTGTCGAAGTTCAAAAGAGTGCTCTTGAAGGTTTCAGGCGAAGCCTTGATGGGCGATAGGGAGTATGGACTTGACCCGGATACGGTGGCGCGGGTGGCGGCGGAAATTAAGGGCGTTGTCAACAGCGGCACGGAAGTTTGTCTGGTGATCGGCGGCGGCAATATCTTTCGCGGCCTGAGCGGCGCGGCCCAGGGTATGGAGCGCGCCACCGCCGACTACATGGGGATGTTGGCCACGGTGATTAACTCCCTGGCGCTGCAAAACGCGCTGGAAAAACTGCATGTGCCGACCCGGGTGCAGTCGGCCATTCCCATGGCGGCGGTGTCCGAGCCTTACATTCGCCGTCGGGCGGTTCGGCATATGGAAAAGGGTCGGGTCGTCATCTTCGCCGCCGGCACCGGCAATCCCTTCTTCACCACCGATACCGCCGCGGCCTTGCGCGCGTCGGAAATGGACTGTGACGCGCTGTTCAAGGGCACCAAGGTGGATGGGGTCTACGATGCCGATCCGATGAAGGTTGCCGACGCCAAACGCTATGAGAGTTTGACATTTTTCGAAGTTTTGGCCCGTGATCTGGGCGTTATGGACCATTCGGCGATTTCGCTTTGCCGCGAAAACAACATTCCGATTGTTGTCTTTTCCATTGCCCAGCCGGGAGCTTTCGCGCAGGTTGTCAATGGCGAGGGACCCTACACGATCGTTACCGATCAAACAGAGTAGCGTCGCATTTTTCGACCAAACAAACACCAACAGTGAAGAAAAGAAACCGGGGCAGATAAAATGGCTGATCCATTGATGAAGGACCTGACCAAGCGCATGGATGGCGCCATCGAGGCGTTGAAGCGGGAATTCGGCGGGCTTCGTACGGGCCGGGCGTCAACCAGTTTGCTGGATCCGGTAACGGTCGAAGCTTACGGCACGGCTGTTCCGCTGAACCAGGTCGCCAACATCGGCGTGCCAGAGTCGCGCATGCTGGCGGTGTCGGTTTGGGACAAGAAAATGGTTGGCGCGGTCGAAAAGGCCATTCGAAACGCCGGGCTGGGACTGAACCCTTCGACCGATGGCCAGACGGTTCGCATTCCCATTCCCCCGCTTAGCGAAGAACGCCGCGCCGAGTTGGCGAAAATCGCCGGGCGCTATGCTGAACACGCGCGGGTAGCGGTTCGCAATGTGCGCCGCGACGGCATGGAACAGCTGAAGAAGATGGAAAAGGACAACGAGATTTCCGAGGATCAGCACCACAAGCGTTCTGACGAAATCCAGAAATTGACCGACGTCCACATTAAGCTGGTTGACGAAACGCTCAGCCACAAAGAAGCCGAGATCATGCAAGTTTGACACCGCAAGGTGCGGTGGAATGATGGATCAGCAAAAAACCATACCGGCCCATATCGCGATCATTATGGATGGCAACGGTCGCTGGGCGAAGGCCAGGGGGCTGCCGCGGGTCGCCGGCCACCGGCAAGGCGCCGAGGCGGTGCGGCGCGCCGTGAAAGCGGCGGCCAGCTTGGGAGTTCGCTATCTCACGCTGTTCAGTTTTTCATCGGAGAATTGGCAGCGTCCGGCCAGTGAGGTCGGTGACCTCATGGGGCTGTTGCGGCGGTATCTGAGCAGCGAAATTGCCGAGCTGCATCGCTCCAACGTGCGTCTTCGGGTGATCGGGGATCGCCGTCGCCTGTCCAACGACATCGTCAAGATGATTGAGGACGGCGAATCCCGAACCGCTGACAATGACAAAATGACACTGATCATTGCCTTGAGCTATGGCGCGCGGCAGGAAATCGTCGACGCGGCGCAGCGCTTGGCTGAGGCGGTGCAGCGGGGTGAAATGGCGCCGGAGGAGATTACCGAGCAGACTTTCGCGGCACGGCTCTATACCGCCGACGTCCCCGATCCTGATTTGCTGATCCGCACCAGCGGCGAGCAGCGCATCTCCAATTTTTTGCTGTGGCAGCTGGCCTACGCCGAACTTTATTTTTCTGAGGGCTATTGGCCTGATTTCGATAGGGAAGAACTCTGTCGCGCCATCGATAACTTCCAGCGCCGGGAACGTCGTTTCGGGGCAGCGGTGTCCTCGATGGGAAGCTAGCCTGTGATCAGCCTGGAAAGCAGCGCTTGGCGCGTCGCCTTTCGCCGGTAATGTTCGGGCGCTTCCTGCAGCACGCGCCGCTTCGTCCGAAAGCGGCGGGGCGGTATCTATTGGATCGCTTGTCATGTGGGCCCCTGATAGAATGACCGAGCCGACCTTCACCGAGACAACACCGAGATGGCAGCGAAGTGACAGCGCGATGACAGCGGAACTCGATGATCAGGATGGCTCGGATGGCGCCGATGACGGGGGCGCGACGCGCCAGCGGCCGGAAAAACCGTCCTCCTCTCCAGACCGTGGCCGGCGCTCCGTAATGCTCCGCACGCTGTCGGCGGTGGTGCTGGCGCCGCCGGTGGTTCTGGCGTTTTATCTGGGCTCGCCCTATAGCGATTTTCTGCTGCTGCTGACGGGCGGCGCGGTTGCCTGGGAATACGCCCATCTGCGCGAGGGACCGGGCGCCTTGCCGCTGCCGGGCCTGGCGTTGATCGCCACCGTCCTGGTCACCGTTGTCTTAAGCTATCTTGGGTTTTCCGCCGATTTGGTGGCTTGGTTTTTGGGTCTGGCCTGCCTGGGTCTGCCGCTTCTGGCCCGGCAGGCCGGCAAGGGCGAGGGCGGCGGCATGCTCTGGTATGGGTTCGGCGTGCTCTATGTCGGTCTGCCGCTGTTGTCGCTGCAGTGGCTGCTGGGGCTGGGCGGTGAAGCCAAATCCGGCACGGCGCTGCTGATCTGGCTGCTGGCCATTGTCTGGTCGACGGATATTGGCGCCTACATCGCCGGGCGCAGTTTGGGCGGACCGAAGCTCATTCCCGCGCTCAGCCCCAAGAAGACCTGGTCGGGCTTGTTTGGGGGTATGCTGGCGGCGGGGCTGGTGGCCACGCTTTTGACTCCCTACCTGTCCGTTACTTTGCTTCCCTTTCCCTGGCTGTTCGGTGCTATTCTCGCGGTCGTGGCCCAGGCAGGCGACTTTTTGGAATCAGGAATGAAACGGCACTTCAAGGTGAAAAACGCATCTCAACTCATTCCCGGGCATGGCGGCCTGCTGGACCGTGTTGACGGCTTGATCAGCGCGGTGTTGCTGCTGTCGCTGTTCGTCGGTTTGGAAGTCATTGTCCCATGAGCGCCTCTCTTTCCGTCAGCACCAGCGCGGCAGCCGATAGTCTCGCGGCCGTCGGTCCGTCGGCCGAAGCCAAAAGTCTGACGATCTTGGGCTCCACCGGCTCGGTGGGTTGCAGCACTCTGGACCTGGTGGCGCGCGACCCGCAACGTTTTCGGATCACGGCGCTCACCGCCAATAAATCGGTGGACAAACTGGCGCAGCAGGCGCGCCGTTTCGGCGCCGAGTTGGCGGTGATCGGCGACGAGGCGCTCTACGACGACCTGAAAACCGCGCTTGCCGGCAGCGGCGTCGAGGCGGCCGCCGGTCCGCGGGCCGTGGCCGAGGCCGCGGCGCGTCACAGCGATATTGTCATGGCCGCCATTGTTGGCGCCGCCGGGTTGGCGCCTGTGCTGGCGGCGGTTCGCCGCGGCGCCGTCATCGCGCTCGCCAACAAGGAAACGTTGGTCTGCGCCGGCAGTCTGATGACTGCCGAGCTGACGCGGTTCAAGGCGCGTTTCCTGCCGGTCGACAGCGAGCACAATGCGATTTTTCAGGTCTTCGACCATGCCCGCCGTTCAGCGGTCGCCAAGATTGTGCTGACCGCCTCGGGCGGCCCCTTCCGCACCCGATCGCTGGCGGAAATGGCGGATGTCACGCCGGCCCAGGCGATTGCGCATCCGGTATGGTCGATGGGCGATAAGATCTCGATTGATTCGGCGACAATGATGAACAAGGGCCTGGAAATCATTGAAGCACATCATCTTTTCGGTCTTCCCTCGAAACAGATAGATGTGCTGTTTCATCCCCAGTCGGTGATTCATTCGATGGTGGCCTATATTGATGGCTCGGTGCTTGCTCAGCTGGGGCAGCCCGACATGCGCACCCCCATCGCCTACGCGCTGGCCTGGCCGGAGCGGATGGCCGCCCCGGTGGAAAGCTTGGATCTGGCCGCCATTGGCCGGTTGGAATTTTTTGCGCCGGACGAACAGCGCTTCCCGGCGCTGCGTTTGGCCCGTCAGGCGTTGGAGAGCGGCGGCAGTGCGCCAACAGTGCTCAACGCCGCCAACGAAGTGGCGGTCGCCGCCTTCCTGGCGGGTAAAATCGGGTTCCTGGAAATTGCCGCGACGGTTGAGGCCTGCCTGGAAAAGCTGCCCGGGGTGGCGCTGTCGAGTCTGTCGGAGGTTTGGGCAATTGATCGGGACGCCCGGCAAATTGCCGAAAAGTTGATTTCAAGTCGGGCATGGAAAAAATAAATCATTGATAACTTTGCCTCCTCATTCCTGGTGAGGTAAAAAGTCACTCCAGTCCTTGCCTCGGCCGGGTGGAAGTCTGCTCTGGCCGTGGTTCACGGTCGTGATCCGAGGCGCGCCAGCTTGTAAAGAGATTTTCGTCGTATGGAACTTCTGCTGCTCATCCAGAACTACCTGTTGCCGTTTTTGGTGATTCTTACCGTTCTGGTTTTCGTTCACGAATTTGGACACTATTGGGTGGCGAAGAAATGTGGGGTGAAGATCGAGGCCTTCTCCATCGGCTTTGGACCGCAGCTGTTTGGTTGGAATGACCGCAGCGGCACCCGCTGGAAGTTCTGCGCCATTCCGCTCGGCGGCTATGTCAAGATGTTCGGCGATGCCGACGCCACCAGCCGTCCGGCCAAAGGACTGAACGCGGACGGCGCCGGGCAGGAAACCGGTGATTGGGCCGGTGGATTGGCGCGGCCGCTCACCGAAGACGAAAAGGCCCACTCCTTCCATCACAAAAGCCTGGCCCAGCGGACCGCCATCGTGGCGGCCGGGCCGGCGGTCAATTTCCTTTTCGCCATCGTGCTGCTGACGGGCTACTACGCGTTTGTCGGCCAGCAGACCACGCTGCCGGTGATTGGGACGGTAATTCCCGATTCGGCGGCGCAGCGCGCCGGGTTTCAATCCGGCGACCGTATTCTCGAGATCAACGGCAAGACCATTTCCAGGTTTGAAGAAATCCAACGGTTGGTTCAGATTAATCTGAGCGAACCGCTGGCGGTTGTGGTGGCGCGCGATGGCGACGAGGTTCGGTTTTCCGCCACGCCCGAAATTATCGAACGGGAAGACAACTTCGGCAACGCCATCAAGCTGGCGCGCCTGGGCATTACCGCCAGCGGCACCGATCGCATTCGGCTGGGGGCGACAACCGCGTTTGGCGCGGCATTGGTCGAGACCTACGAGTTGTCGGCCGGAACTCTTAAGGCGGTTGGCCAGATTATCACCGGCGCGCGCGGAACCGAGGAACTCGGTGGCCCGATTCGCATCGCCGAGATGTCCGGCCAGGTCGCCGAGCTTGGACTGGATACGGTGATCTGGTTCATGGCGGTGTTGTCTGTAAATCTCGGTCTGATAAATCTTTTTCCCGTCCCGATGCTTGATGGCGGGCATTTGCTTTTTTACGCGATTGAGCTGGTTCGCGGACGGCCTCTGGGTGAAAAAGCCCAGGAAATTGGCTTCAAAATCGGGTTGGCGCTGGTTTTGAGTCTGATTGTCTTTGTGACCTGGAACGACTTGATGCGTCTTCCGGTCTTTGAATTTATCTCGGGATTGGTTACCTAAGAGCCTCAGTTCGGGCAAGGGAGGCCGAGCCTCCATCATCGTCGTCATTGGCTTGTGTCGCGCGGGAGCGGGCGACGCAGGAGGGGAAGCTGCTGGTGCGCATTGTTTTTAGAAAATTTGTGGCCACGCTACAGGTTGTTGGCCTTTCATTGCTTCTTTCCTATGGCCTTAACCAGGCAACGGGGATGGCGGCGCTTTGGATCGCGCCGGCCGTCGCCCAATCGATTTCCGATGGCGGCATCATTGAGGAAATCCAGGTCGAAGGCAGTCAGCGCGTCGATCCGGAAACGGTGCGCACCTATATGGGAGTCAATCCCGGTGACAATTTTGATCCGGTTGCGCTGGATGGCTCGCTGAAGTCGATCTTCGCCACCGGCCTGTTCGCCGACGTGACCCTGCGCCGTGACGGTGACGCCTTGATCGTCACGATCACCGAAAACCCGGTGATCAATCGCATTGCCTTCGAGGGCAACAAGCGGATCAGCGACGACGACCTGGCGGCGGAAATATCGCTGCGGGCGCGGGTGGTCTTCACCCGCACGCGGGTGCAGCAGGACGTACAGCGCATTCTCGATCTTTATCGTCGCCGCGGCCGTTTTGGCGCCACCGTGGACCCGAAGGTCATCAAGCTGCCGCAAAATCGGGTCGATCTGGCGTTTGAAATCAATGAAGGGCCGACCACCGGCATCGAGTCGATCAACTTTATCGGCAACCGGGTCTTTTCCGACGGCAGCCTGCGTGAGGAAATTGCCACCCGCGAGACCGCCTGGTACCGCTTCCTGTCGAGCGACGACAGCTATGATCCCGACCGCCTTGCCTTCGATCGGGAATTGCTGCGCCGGTTTTACCTGAGCGAAGGCTATGCGGATTTTCGTGTTGTCTCGGCGGTGGCGGAGCTGAACCAGGATCGCTCGGCCTTTATCATCACCTTCTCGGTGGAAGAGGGCCCGCGCTACAAATTTGGCAAGGTGGATCTGCTTGCCACGCTCAAGGACCTGGACCCCGAGGTTCTGCGCGCCGATCTGGAGACGGTGGAAGGCGATTGGTACGACGCCACGGCGGTTGATCAGTCGATTGAAGCCATGACCCAGGAGGTGGGGAACCTTGGCTACGCGTTTGTGGATATCCGCCCGCGCACCAAGCGCAACCGGGAAAACTTCACCATCGACCTGACCTACAATATTCAGGAAGGGCCGAAGGTTTTTGTCGAACGGATCGACATTCAGGGCAACGTTCGCACCCTCGATCGGGTGGTTCGCCGCGAGTTCCGCCTGGTCGAGGGAGACGCCTTCAACTCGTCACGGATGCGGCGCTCTCGCCAGCGCATCGAAAACTTGGGCTTCTTCCGCTCGGTTTCGGTGGAAAACAAGCAGGGGACGGCGCCGGACAAGACCGTCATCACTGTCGATGTGGAGGAGCAGTCAACCGGCGATATTACCTTTGGCGCCGGCCTGTCCACGGAAGTGGGGATCTTGGGTAATATCCAATTCCGGGAGCGTAACCTACTTGGGCGCGGCCAGGATCTGCGCCTCGGCCTGGTGCTTTCCGGGACATCTTCGGAAGTCGATCTGAGCTTTACCGAACCCTATTTCTTGAACCGCAATGTGTCGGCCGGTTTTGATCTGTTCCGAACCACGTCGGACAATAAGGACGAAAGCTCGTTCAAGCAAAAACGTCTCGGCGGTGGCTTGCGCGCCGGCTACAATTTGACCGAACGCACCCGCCAGTTGTTCCGCTATACCCTGGAGCAGCGCCAGATTTTCGATGTCGACAGCGATGCTTCCCTGGCGATACAGGAGGAGACGGGCAAAACCATTCGCTCGTCGATTTCCCATGACATTATCTGGGATCGCCGCGACAGCAAGTTCAAGACCAAGACCGGCTTCAAGCTCTCCCTGACCAACCAGTTCACCGGTTTTGGCGGCGATGTTCGCTATATTCGCAACAGCGCCAAGGGGGAGTACTACCAACCGATCCTGGACGGCATGACGTTGAAGCTGGGCGGCGAAGTGGGCCAGATGTTCGGCCTGGGTCAGAACACGCGGGTCTCTGACCGTTTCTTCTTGGGCGCCAGTAGCTTCAGAGGCTTTGAAATTGGCGGCCTGGGGCCGCGCGATATCAATTCCGGGGACGCGCTCGGCGGCAAGCAGTACTATAAAACCACCGCCGAACTGCACTTTCCCTTGGGTCTACCGGAAGAATATGACATTCAAGGGCGCATCTTCACGGACATCGGCGCGCTTTGGGGATACGATGGGCAGTCCGCCGACGGCGTCTTCGATTCTTCCACGGTTCGGATGTCGGTGGGGCCGGGCTTTTCTTGGAATTCGCCCTTTGGATTGATCAACCTTGATTTTGGGATTCCGCTAATCAAGGAAGATTTCGACAAGACCTCATTCGTGACTTTTAGCTTTGGGACACAGTTTTGATGAAAATGCCATCTCGTTTCTTCGGCAAAGCCCTATCGGCAGCAACGCTTGCAATGGCGCTCATGCTGGCTGTTCTGGCTTTGCCAGGATCGGCGGCGGCGCAGAGCAAATTGGCTTCTCCGGTTATCCTGGTGATCGACATGCAGGCCGCCATGCGCGGTTCGACGGCGGCTCAGGGCGTTCAAAAGGCGCTCGATGCCAAGTCCAAGGCGGTGCAGGTCGAGCTCAAGAGCCAGGAGGATGAGTTGCGCAAGGCCGATCAGGAGTTGGCCCGCCAGCAGACCATTCTTTCCGCCGAGGCCTTTGGCAAAAAGAAAAAAGAGCTTGAACAGAAGGTCATCTCCTTTCAGCAAAGCGTTGCCGACCGGCGCAAGAACCTGGAAAAGCGGTTCGCCCAAGCCATGTCCCAGGTTGAGCGCCGCTTGATCCAGCTTATCGATAAGTTGGCGGTCGAAAGGGGCGCGAACCTGGTGCTGCCCAAGTCAGCCGTTGTTCTGGTTCATAACAGCTTGGATATTACCGAGGATGTCTTGGCGCTTTTGAACAAGGATCTGCCCAAAGTCGATCTTCCGGAGTAGTAAGCAGCCATGGCTGATCCTCGTTTTTTTACCTCTGTTGGCCCGCTCAAGTTGGGCGCGCTCGCTGAAATCGCGGGCGCCGTGCTGTCCGACGGCGCGGATCCGGAGCGGGTGATTCGCGACGTCGCACCGCTCGACAGGGCCGATGCGGACTCGATTTCCTTTCTCGACAACCGGCGCTATCTGGCGGCGTTCGAGGTCAGCCAGGCCGGGGTGGTGATTGTCGATCCCTCGCTGGCCAAGCGGGCCCCGGCCGGGATGGATCTGCTGCTCACCAAGCAACCCTACAGAGGCTACGCCTTGGTGGCCCAGGCCTTCTACCCGGAACCCAAGAGCGATGGCGTGGTGCATCCCACCGCGATTATCGACGACAGCGCGGTAATCGGGAAGAACGTCTCGATTGGCGCCTATTCGGTGATCGGGGCGCGGGCCGAAATCGGCGACGACGTGCGGATCGCCGCGCATTGCGTGATTGAAGACGGCGTGACCGTGGGCAAGGGCACGCGCCTGCACGCCCAGGTGATGCTGAGCTACTGCATGGTTGGGCAGAACTGCGAGCTGCATTCGGGCGTTCGATTGGGCGCGCGCGGCTTTGGCTTTGCGCTGGACCCGGCGGGCTACGTCGATGTGCCTCAGTTGGGTCGGGTGATAATCGAGGACGGGGTGGAGGTCGGCGCCAACACCACCATCGACCGCGGCGCCGGGCCGGATACCCGCATCGGGGCCGGAAGCAAGATCGACAATCTGGTTCAGGTTGGGCACAACGTGACCACGGGACGGGGTTGCGTCCTTGTGGCGCAATCGGGTGTTGCCGGAAGCACCGAATTGAAGAACCATGTTATTATTGCCGCCCAAGCCGGCGTTGCGGGTCATTTGACCTTGGGAAACGGCGCGAAATTGGCAGCCTGTAGCGCCACCATGCGCGATATTGATGATGGCGAGTCTTATGGAGGAACCCCCGCGATGCCAATCAAGGAATACTTCCGCCTCTATACCTTGTGGCAGCGTCAGTTGAAGGAACAGAAGAAGAAACATGACTGACGCAACAAGCCAGACAAAGGCCTCGTTTGAGCCGATCGACATTGTCGGAATCATGGAGTTGATTCCGCACCGCTACCCCTTTCTGCTGATCGACAAGGTCGTTGAGGTGGTGTTGGACGTTTCCGCCGTCGGCATCAAGAATGTCACCATGAACGAGCCGCATTTTCAGGGTCATTTTCCGCGTCAACCGGTAATGCCCGGCGTACTGATCGTCGAGGCGATGGCGCAAACGGCCGCCGTTTTGGTGGTTGAAACCCTTGAAGGGGCGGCTGCCGGCAAGCTGGTTTATTTTATGACCATCGACGATGCGCGCTTCCGTAAGACCGTGGTTCCAGGCGATCAGCTTCGGCTTGAGGTCACCAAGGTTCGCAATCGCGGGCCGGTCTGGAAATTTAGGGGCATCGGCACGGTTGACGGCAAGATCGCGGCAGAGGCGAATTTTACTGCCATGATCATGGATGATTGATGCGCGTTATTCATACCAGTGCTGTTGTTGACCCAGCAGCTACCCTTGGCCGGGACGTGCAGATCGGCCCTTTTTGCGTGGTGGGCCCCGATGTCAGTCTGGCCGATTCCGTCGTCTTGCACAGCCATGTGGTGTTGGACGGCAAAACCAGCATCGGCGCCGGCAGCCAGATATTCCCCTTTGCCTCCATCGGCACCCAGCCGCAGGATCTGAAGTTCAAAGGCGAAATGTCCCAGGTGCAGATCGGCGCCAAGACGGTGATTCGCGAGCAGGTCACGATCAATCCCGGCACCCAAGGCGGCGGCTTGGTCACCAAGGTGGGGGACAACTGCTTGTTGATGGTCGGGGCCCATGTGGCGCACGACTGCCAGGTGGGCAACCACTGCATCCTGGTCAACAATGCGACCTTGGCCGGGCACGTTAGCGTCGGCGACCATGCGATCATCGGCGGACTTGCCGCGGTGCATCAGTTCGTCCGCATTGGCGCCCATGCCATGATCGGCGGGATGTCCGGCATCGAACAGGATGTCATTCCCTATGGGATTGCGCTTGGCGAACGGGCGAACCTGAGTGGGTTGAATCTTGTCGGGCTCAAGCGGCGTGGTTTCTCGCGCCAGGAAATCCATGGCTTGCGACAAGCCTACAAGGCGCTGTTCGGCGATGACGGCACGCTCAAGGACCGGCTGGAAAAGGTCAGTCAGGATTTCACCCAGTTGGAGGCGGTCGAGGAATTGATTGCCTTCCTGCGGGCCGAAAGTTCTCGCGGCATAAGCCAACCGAAGTAAGACCAGGTAGGTAAGACCCTGTCCTTTGTCGGGGAAGGCCCATGGCAGAAACCCCTGAAGCTGTTCAAGACCTGGACCTCGCCCGGCCGCTCGGCATTCTGGCTGGCGGCGGCGCGTTGCCCCGGCGTTTGGTTCGTCATTGCCAGCGTACGGGGCGACCGGTGTATCTGGTGGCTTTTTCCGGCCACACCGATCAGGCCAGCACCGACGGCGTCGACCATATCTGGGCCCGCTTGGCTGCGGCGGGGGAGATCCTGGCCTGGCTTCGCGCCAAGGGAGTCAAGGACCTGGTGTTTGCCGGACCGGTGACCCGACCGTCGCTTAAAGAACTGCGTCCCGATGCCAAAGCCGCCCGCTTTCTGTTCAAAATCGGCGCCAAGGCGTTCGGCGACGATGGTCTTTTGGGGTCGATGGTGCGGGTGCTGGAGGAAGAAGAGGACTTTCGGGTGGTCGGCATCGATCAGGTTCTGGGCAATCTTCTCGCCGCCGCGGGCAGCTATGGCCGTCACCAGGCAGATCAGCAGGCGCAGCAGGATATTCAGCGCGGCGTGGCGGTTTTGCGCGCCATGGCGCATCTGGATATCGGCCAGGCGGTGGTGGTTCAGCAAGGCGTGGTGCTGGGCGTTGAAGCCATCGAGGGCACCGATCAGCTGCTCCAGCGCGTGGCGCTGTTGCGGCGCGACGGCCCGGGCGGCGTGCTGGTGAAATTGAAAAAGACACAGCAGGAAAAACGCGTCGACCTGCCGACCATCGGTCCCCAAACGGTCGAAGGCGCCCAGGCGGCGGGGCTGCGTGGAATCGCCATCGAAGCCGGTGGCGCCTTGGTGGTGGATCGTGCCATCGTGACGGCGACCGCCGACGCCGCCGGGTTGTTCGTTGTTGGATTGGATTTGGGGACAGACGGGTGAGCCGCCCCGACGAGAAACCGGCGGCGCCGCTGGTTTATCTCATCGCCGGCGAGCCCTCCGGCGACCAACTGGGCGCCCGCCTGATGACCGCCTTGAGCGCGGCCAGCGGCGGCCGGGTGCGGTTTTCCGGAGTTGGCGGGCCACAGATGGAAAAGCTGGGGCTGCGGAGTCTTTTTTCGATTGAGGAACTGGCGGTTATGGGGCTGGTGGAGGTGCTGCCCCATCTGCCGCGGCTGCTGCGGCGCATGGCCCAAACCGAGGCCCATGTCCGGGCCGTTCAGCCCGATTTGCTGGTGACCATTGACGCGCCGGGATTTGGGCTGCGGGTGGCGAAAAAGTTGAAGGGCGCCGGCTTTCCCTTGGTGCACTACGTCGCGCCGTCGGTCTGGGCCTGGAAACCGGGTCGGGCGAAGAAGATAGCCGGTTATCTTGACCATCTGCTGACGCTTTTGCCGTTTGAGCCGCCGTATTTTGAAGTCCATGGTCTGAAGACCAGCTTTGTCGGCCATCCGGCGATCGAGGCGCTTGATGGCGCCGGGCAGGTCGGGGCGCTGCGGCAGCGTTTGGGCATCCGCGCGGACACACCACTTTTGACCGTGCTTCCCGGCTCGCGCCGCTCCGAGGTTAAGCGGTTGGCCCCGGTCTTTGGCGACACTGTGGCCCGGCTGGTCGCGGCGACGCCGGACCTCGAGGTGCTTTTGCCGACGGTGCCGGCGGTGGCCGACCTGGTCGAACAGCACAGCAGGCAGTGGGCCGCGCCGGTTCACCTCTTACCGCGGGTGGCCGACAAATATGCCGCCTTTAAGGCCGGTCGGGCGGCCCTGGCCGCCTCCGGCACGGTGGCGATTGAGTTGGCCGTTGCCCAGACGCCGGCGGTTATCGGCTATCGTGTGAACGCGCTCACCGCCGCCATTGTCGGCTACCTGGTGAAGGTGCCGTTTGTGTCGATTGCAAATCTGGTGGTTCAACGCGCCGTTCAGCCTGAATTTCTGCAACAGCACTGCACGGCGGAAAATCTATCTCGGGCCTTGCTGCCCTTGATGCAGGAAGGGCCCGAACGCCAAGCGCAGATTGCCGGCTTGAAGGAGGCGGTGACCCGCCTTTCGGGCGCCGGCCAGGGCAAACCAAGCGACCAAGCCGCTAAAATTCTGTTGGGACTGATCCCAGGCTAAACGACAGTGCAAAAGGGAGTTTCCCGTGGTCAAGCGGATCCTCGTTAGTGGCGCCACCGGCTTTATCGCGGGGCACACCATTGCCCGCCTTTTGGCAAAGGGCCACCGGGTGGTTGGCACGGTGCGCGACCTGACTGACCAGCGCAAGCTGGCGCCGCTGCGCCAATTGCCGGGCGCGGCCGAGCGACTTTTGCTGGTGCGCGCCGATTTGCTGGATGACGATCCCTTTGGGCTGCATGTCGATGTCGATGTGGTGATGCATCTGGCCAGCCCTTATCGGTTGACGGTGAAGAATCCGCAACGGGATTTGGTTGATCCGGCGGTGCAGGGCACCTTGGTCCTGTTGCGGGCCGCAGCAAAGAGTGCATCGGTGCGGCGGGTGGTTCTGACATCGTCCTTTGCCGCCGTGAGCGACGCGCCCGACGGTCGGGAACTGACGGAGAAGGACTGGAACCACCATAGTTCGCCAACGCGCAATCCCTATTTTTTCTCCAAGGCGCAGGCGGAACGGGAAGCCTGGAACTTTATCGCCCGGGAAAAGCCGCGATTCGATCTGGTGGCGATCAATCCCTCCCTGGTGATAGGCCCGGCGAAATCCGCCGTGATCAACGCCTCCAATCAGCTTTTGGTCGATCTGGTCACCGGCAAGTATCCGGCGATCATGGATCTTACCTTCGGGATCGTCGATGTGCGGGACGTCGCCGACGCCCATCTTGCCGCGATGGAAAAGCCGCAGGCCGAAGGACGCTATCTCTGCGTCAGCGACCGGCTGACGATGGCCGACCTGGTGGCGCAGATCCGCCGGTTGGGTTATGGGCAGGGCAAGTTGCCCAGGCTCGACTGCAGCGGGCCTTTCGGCACCGGCTTGATGAAGTTGCTGAGCTATAGCCAGCCGGCCGGCGTTGGCGATTATCTGCGCAGCCACCTCGGCCGCAGCCTGCGCCTCGACAACGGAAAGATCATACGCGATCTTGGCTTGACCTTTTATCGTCCGGAAGAAAGCGTCGAGACCGCTCTGGCCGACCTCAGCAACTGGGGTCATATCCCGGCGCCGAAAGCTAATACCAAATCCCACTGATAAAGACTCATGTAGACGGCTTCTCAAGTCTTTCGGCTAGGAGCGTTTGTCGTGGCGATGCAGCGCATCGGCAGGCGGACACGACGCCGTCCGAAAGGCTTGAGAAGCCGCCAGAACGATCGTGTTTCCTGCCCGACGGGCAGGTAACACGATCTCCATAGGTCTTTATCAATGGGACTTGGTATAAGCGGGTGATTGGACTAAAAAAGTGGCGTTTCGCGCTTCGAGGCCGTAGTCAATCCGTCGCTAGCGCGGACGGCGCAGTGAACGCCCGCTAGCGCCGTCCGGCGCAGTGAACGCATTGCGGGGCGGCCGCATCGGCTTGCAGTCGGGCCGGAGAAATTTCTTCGCCGCAAGACAGGCACCAGCCGTAGTCGTCGCTTGCCATTCGCGCCAGGGCGGCTTTGATGCGCTGCTGTTCGCCTTGCCGACGGTTATGGGTGGCCTGCGCCATGGCTTGGCCCTGCAGCGCGTCCATGCGCGACAGCCGACCGACGCGGCTTTGATCCAACTCCACCGGGGCGCGGCTGTCGCTGGACCGGGCGTCCAAATCACGAAGTTCTTGATCCCGCGCCAACAGCTGTTGGCGCAAAGACTCCAGGGTTTCTTTATCCATGGTCTAAGATCCTAGAGGGTGATCGACGAAGAAAGAAGCGTGACGCGCGGCGACTCTCGACTTTGTCGTGAGCCACCCTCTACGGACGGGTGGGAGTGACACTGGAACCGGACCCGGAACCGGACAGGCGTTGCCGTGGGTGCGCCGGTTAAACAAAAGGGGCACCCCGCAGGGCGCCCCTCTATTTTTCCGGTCAGAAAGCAGCTTTACTTGCGTGATCAGCGCTTGTCGATGCCCTGGAACTCGCGGCCGGCGTTGCCGGTATAGAGCTGACGGGGGCGGCTGATGCGGTGGCCGGGATCCTCGATCATTTCGGTCCACTGCGCCACCCAGCCGACGGTGCGGGCCAGGGCAAAAAGAACGGTGAACATCGAGGTTGGGAAACCCATGGCGCTCAAAATAATGCCCGAATAGAAATCCACGTTCGGGAAGAGCTTCTTGTCGACAAAATAAGGGTCGTTAAGGGCGATCTTCTCCAGTTCCATGGCCAGTTCCAGCAGGGGATCGTTCTCGACGCCCATGACTTCCAGAACTTCATAGCAGGTGCCCTGCATGACCTTGGCGCGCGGATCGTAGTTTTTGTAGACCCGGTGGCCGAAGCCCATGAGACGGAAGGGATCGTTTTTGTCCTTGGCGCGGGCCAGGAACTCGGGAATGCGATCCTTGCTGCCAATTTCGTGCAGCATCTTCAAAACGGCTTCATTCGCCCCGCCGTGCGCCGGGCCCCACAGCGAGGCAATCCCCGCCGCGACGCAGGCAAAGGGATTGGCGCCGGAAGAGCCGGAAATGCGCACCGTGGAGGTCGAGGCATTCTGCTCGTGATCGGCGTGCAGAATGAAAATCCGATCCATGGCGCGGGCCAGGATCGGGTTGACGCTATAGTCTTCCGCCGGCACCGAAAACATCATGTGCAGGAAGTTTTCCGCATAGGTCAGATTATTGCGCGGATAAACGAAAGGCTGGCCGACGGAATATTTATAGGCCATGGCCGCGATGGTTGGCATTTTCGCGATCATGCGATGCTGCGCCACCATGCGCTGATGGGGGTCGGTGATATCCGTGGAGTCGTGATAGAAGGCCGACAGGGCTCCGACCACCGCGACCATAATGGCCATCGGATGGGAATCACGCCGGAATCCACGGAAGAAGTTGATCATCTGTTCGTGCAACATCGTGTGATAGGTGATGTCGTGCTCGAACTTCTCCTTCTGCTTTTTGCTCGGCAGCTCGCCGTGCAGCAGCAGGTAGCAAACTTCCATGAAGTCGCTTTTTTCCGCGAGATCTTCGATGCGATAGCCGCGGTGCATCAGGACACCGGCATCGCCGTCAATATAGGTAATGGCTGAATCGCAAGAGGCAGTGGAGGTAAAACCTGGATCGTAGGTAAACATACCCGTTTCACTATAGAAACTGCGGATGTCAACAACCTTCGGGCCGGTGGCACCTTCAATAACAGGCAACTCCAGGCTTTGCCCGGTTGCATTGTCGGTGAAAGTCACCGTGCGCTGAGCATCCTTACTGGTTTGCGTCATGTGCATCTTCCCCATGATTGATTATATCCCGAGGGACCCTCGGACGGGTGTTCGTTGCGGTGCAACATAATCTGTTCGCGGCAGCTCTGCAAATAGGTCAACTGTCGCAGATGATTTTCCGGTCAGCGCGCTTGATCGGCGATCCGCGCCAGGGCTTCGTCCCGGCCGAGGATTGCCGCCACTTCAAAGATGCCGGGCGATATGTTGGACCCGGTCAGCGCCGCCCGGAGCGGTTGGGCGACCGCGCCCAATTTTACCGCTTCGGTTTCGGCGAACGTCCTGACCGTGGCGTCGATGGCTTCTTCGTCCCAGACCGACAGGGCTTGAAAGTGCGGCAGCAGGCGGCTCAGAAGACTCCGGGCCTCGTCGCTTAAGGCCTTCTCCGCCTTTGCATTGAGAGTTAACGGCCGGGGTGAAATGTAAAATTCAGCAAGTTCAGATAGTTCCAATAGATTCTTCGCCCGCGCCTTCAAGCCGTCCATGCCGGCTTGCAAACGGGCGCGCCCGGTCGGGTCCAGCTTGTCGCCATAGATGTCGGCCAACGCCTTGACCAGGCGGTCGGTCTCGGCCTCGCGAAGGTAGATCCCGTTGAGATTGTCGAGCTTGGCAAAATCGAATCGGGACGGAGACTTGCCAACCCCTGAAAGATCAAACCATTCAATAGCTTGCTGGGTGGAGATGATTTCATCGTCGCCATGTCCCCAGCCCAAGCGCAGCAGATAGTTGCGCAGCGCTTCGGGAAGATAGCCCATCTCGTCGCGGTATGCCTCGACCCCCAACGCGCCGTGGCGTTTGGAAAGCTTGGCGCCGTCGGCGCCGTGGATCAGCGGGATATGGGCGAAAGCGGGCGGGGTCCAGCCCAACGCCAGGTAAAGCTGATACTGCCGGAAGGCGTTGGTTAGATGGTCGTCGCCGCGAATGACATGGGTCACCGCCATATCATGGTCATCCACCACCACCGACAGCATGTAGGTCGGGGTGCCGTCGGCACGGAGCAGCACCATGTCATCCAGTTGATCGTTGGCGACGGTTACCGCGCCCTGAACAAGATCTTCAATGGTTATTTCACCGCTTTGCGGCATTTTCAGCCGCACCACCGGCTTGACGCCCTCGGGGGCGTCGCTGGCCGGGCGATCGCGCCAACGGCCGTCATAGCGCATCGGGCGGCCCTCGGCGCGCGCCGTCTCGCGCATCGCCTGCAATTCCTCGGGCGAGGCGTAGCAATGATAGGCCTTGCCGTCTTCCAGTAGTTGCCGCGCCAAGGCGGCATGGTGATCGGCGCGGCTGAATTGATAGACCTCCTCGCCGTCCCAATCGAGCTCCAACCAGCGCAAGCCGCTCTTGATCGCCTCGATGGCCTCCGGCGTCGAGCGTTTGCGGTCGGTATCCTCAATCCGCAGCAGGAATCGGCCGCCGTGATGTCGGGCGAACAGCCAATTAAAGAGTGCGGTGCGGGCGCCGCCAATGTGCAGAAACCCGGTGGGAGAAGGCGCAAAGCGCGTCACGATGGTCATGGGCGTTGTAAGGTCACAGGTTGTGGGCGATGAAGTTTGTAGAGCAATGAATTGGGCGGCTATTTACCACAGCCCCCCGAACTTTGCACGCCACCACCGCCGTAATTCGACTATCGGCAAGCGAACAATTATCGGCAAATCGACGATAAATTAATTAAATCAGTGTGATAAAATAGCTTATTTAAAGTCTATTCAGATCAAAAAGATGATGGAATAGCCGTGTCATCCGTGGCGTCCAGCCGTGGCGCGCCTGGCCGCTGATAAGGTTGCCATCGCCCCGACAATCCGCTGTCACAGCGTGACAATTGGCTCGCTGCGGTAGGCGCCTTGTGTCCTGTTGTGTCCCGCTGTGTCCCGCTGTGTCTCCCGTTGTGTCCCGCGCGTTGGTCTTGTGATCGCGCTGCGTTGGCAGGCGCGCCGCCTTGTAATTTTGCCGACACTGCAAAAGAGTCGGCAATGCGCCGCAACTTGGGGTAGTCTTTTAAACTGTGGCGAGGACTGGCGTCGCGCGGTCGCCGGGGTTTTTGGGGCGTTGTTTCTCGATCATAGCGATGTTGGTCGAATTTTTGCGGTTCGGGAACGGCGGGCGAGCCTACGAATTCAAAGCTAGGGGCATCCTTTCCGGGTGGGGCGATGGCAGGGGGAAACCGACAGTGCAATGATTCCAGGCCCGCCGTCTTGGCGGCTTGCGCGCCCCTGTGGCGTTGGCCGCCGAACGGGTCCGGATTTTTGCGGCGGTGGCGGCGCGGCCTGCGCGCCGGGCGCGCGGTTTTGCAGCGGAACCTGGCGCGTGAGCGCGCGCAGCGCTTTCTGTGGCTGCCGGTGTTTTTCGGCTTGGGTATTGCGATTGGTTTTCAGCAGTTCTTTGCCAGTCCGGCGGTGGTTTTAGCGGGCCTGCTGTTTGCCGCGCCGGTGCTATACCTTTTGGGCGCCAGGCGGGGCCTCGCTTGGCACCTGCCCCTGTGCTTTGTGCTGCTGGGGCTAGCGGCGCTGCAACTGCGTCTGCTTTGGGTTGCCGCGCCGGTGCTGACCGGCGGGCCTGTCGCGGTGATGCTGGAGGGGGAGATCCTGGCCAGTGAGCAAAGCGCCAAGGGCCCGCGCGTGCTGTTGCGACCGGCACGGATCACGCCGCTCAACAGCGGCCGGACACTGGCAGGCAAGCCGGAAAAGCTGCGCCTGCTGCTTCCCAAATCCCAGGACTTGCCTGAACCGGGACGCTGGCTGGCGGGCAAGGCGCGGCTCTTGCCGCCGCCGTTGCCGGCGGCGCCGGGCGACTATAATTTTGCCCGGGTCGCCTATTTCCAGGGTCTGGGGGCGGTGGGTTTCAGTTTGGGGGCGCCGAGGATTTTCGATCGGCAGGTCGGGCGGCAACAAGAAAGCGCCCCACCGGCGGGGGGGCCGAGCGTGTCAGCCGCCAGCGCGCGGTGGCCGGGCCAAATAAGTTGGCAATTGCTTTGGAACCGGCTGCGATGGCGGGTAATACAGCGCGTGCGCGCCCAGCTTCCGCCGGAGCAGGCCGGCTTGGCCATCGCTTTGAGCGTTGGCGCGCGCGGCTACCTTCCGGCGCAGCAGGTTGGCGCCCTGCGCGACTCCGGCTTGGCCCATCTGCTCGCCATTTCCGGTCTGCATATCGGGCTGGTGGCGGGAAGCCTGTATTTTCTGGTTCGGGCGGGCCTGGCGTTGATTCCGGCCGTGGCGCTGTCCTATCCGATCAAGAAGTGGGCGGCGGTCGTGGCCTGGCTGGGCGCCTTTGTCTATTTTGGTCTGTCCGGTGGCTCCGTGCCGACCGAAAGGGCCTTTATTATGGTGTCCCTGTCGCTCTTGGCGATCTTGGCGGATCGACGGGCGATCTCGCTTCGGGTGCTTGCGTGGGCCGCCTTGCTGGTGCTGCTGTTGCGCCCTGAAAGCCTGCTCACCGCCTCCTTCCAACTGTCCTTCGCCGCCGTCGCCGCGTTGATTGCCGCCTACGAGGCGGTGCAGCGCGGCGGAGCTATGCAACGGCTGCTGGAGGGTCGGGAACCTGGCGGCCCGGCGCGTCTGGGTCGCGGTTTGGTCCTGTTTTTCGCCGGGCTGGCTGGAACCTCGCTGGTGGCGGGGCTGGCCACCGCGCCCCTTGCGCTTTTTCATTTTCAACAGATTGCCAGCTTCGGACTGCTGGCCAATATGATCGCCATTCCGCTGGCCAGCTTTGTCGTCATGCCGCTGATTATTCTGAGCTTGCTGCTCATGCCCTTTCAGCTCGAGCCGCTGGTCTTGCCTTGGTTGGGCGCGGCCCTGCAGGCTTTGTTGGCCTTGGCCGGTGAAATTTCCAGTTGGCCCGGCGCGGTGCAGCGCTATTCGGAGTTGCCGCTTTGGGGGGCGTTGAGCGCTGTCGCCGCCGGGGCCTGGCTTTGTCTGTGGCGCGGTTCCTGGCGCTATGCGGCGTTGCCGTTTTTTCTCATCCTGCCGCTTTCAATCGCGTTGCATCGTGGTCCGGATGTGCGGCTGACCCAGCAAGAGCCGCGCTGGGCCCTGCGCGGTCCCGACGGCCGCCTGCTGTTGCCGCTGACCGCCG
Organism: uncultured Rhodovibrionaceae bacterium; assembly: GCA_963976695.1. Classification (GTDB taxonomy): domain Bacteria; phylum Pseudomonadota; class Alphaproteobacteria; order Kiloniellales; family DSM-21159; genus CAXBMB01. The sequence continues at coordinate 10,657 of CAXBMB010000006.1, read as the reverse complement.
CGGGGCAGTTTTCAGCCGACCAATGGATTAAGCGCAGCGGTTTGCCGCCGCGTTACCTGGCGCCGGGGGCGAGTCTGAGCTTGAGTTTTTCCGGCCGGACCTGGTTGCGTTGTGATCCCCTGGCCTGCCGCTTTAGCCTGGATCCGCAGCGCAGCCGCTGGACCAGCTTGCTGCGCGATCCGCGCGGATTGGAAGAAGACTGCCGAACCCGGCAACGACTGCTGTCTTTCCATGCCGTTGGCAAGGGGTGCAAACGGGCGGGCGCCGAGGTGCTGCTGGACGCCAACACCTTGGCTCGGCAGGGCGGCACCCTGGTTTGGTTGGACGACCGTGGCGCGCGGAGCCTGTCGCTCAAAACGGCGCTCGGCAATGCCCCCTGGGGCGTCAACGCCCCCTGGCGGCGGCGCAGCAAGCCAACCGGGCTGGGCCAAACACCTGGTTGAGCTCAATGACTTGGAGTCGGACCTGTCTATCGGGGCTGTCTATGAGAGAAGGCTTGACGACAGAGACGAAGCGCCGCGCGCTGCGCACTCCGTCGATCACCCGCTAGTAGCGGCGCAGCAGACCGATCAGCCGACCCTGCACCTTTACCCGATCCGGCGGGAAAACCCGGGGTTCGTAATTTCGGTTCGCCGGTTCCAGCGCAATGGCGCCGTTGCGTTTTCGCAACCGCTTCAGGGTCACTTCATCGTCGTCGACCAGAGCGACAACGATGGCGCCGTTTTCCGCCTGTTCGCTGCGTTCGATGATCACGGTGTCGCCATCGAGAATTCCCGCCTCGATCATCGAATCGCCCTCGACCTCGAGCGCATAATGCTCTCCCCGGCCAAGCAGGTTGGCGGGAACATCGACGAAGGAGGAGTTGTCGCGCAGCGCTTCAATGGGCGTGCCCGCGGCGATCTTGCCATAGAGCGGCAGGCCCACGGACTCGCCTTCTTCAACCGGGTGAAGCCGGGGGCTGTTGGCCAAGCCAAGCCCGTGGCGTCCGCCTTCGATCACCGAGGGGGAGAAGCCGCTGCCGCTTCGGCCGGTCACGGCGTCCGGCAGACGCAGAATTTCCACGGCCCGCGCCCGATGCGCCAGACGCCGGATGAAGCCACGCTCCTCCAAGCCGGTAATCAGCCGATGAATGCCAGATTTGGATTTAAGACCCAGGGCTTCCTTCATTTCGTCAAACGACGGCGATACCCCTTCCTCAGAGAGGTGCTTGTGCAAAAACAACAGCAACTCGTATTGCTTGGGCGTCAACATGCTGACCTGAGCCTCCCTGGAAAAACCGTCCCGTTACCTGGAAAAACCGTCCCGTTACCTTGGTGAGCGGACGCACGGAATTGCAGTTATTCCACGGTCACGGCTGACAAAGAACGAATCCAAAACATCTGCTAATGTTCTAGTGATGTTCCTTCTGTTGGTCAAGTGTTCCCGTTATGCTCTCCAGATGGTCCTGATTATTTGAAAAAGTCATCCATCGGCGGGCTCAAGGAGAACGTTGCTTGGGGACGCGGTCTTCAGGCCGAGTTGAAGCGTGAACGGCTGCGCGCCGCGCTTGTCAAATCCCCAAGGCGTCGCTGCCAAGCGGCAAGATATCCACCTCGTCGCCGATCTTGGCGGCGGGGGCGTGAGGCTTGCGCAGAATCAGGCCGTCGGCTTGGGCCAGCGTGGCCATCATTGAGCTGTCCTGGCGGCCAAAGGCAAAGGCGTGGCGGTGGCCTTGATCATCGTATTCAAAACGCGCCCGGAGGTAATCCTGGCGGCGATCATTTTCCGTCAAGGCGACGCCGAGCCTGGCTTTTTGCAGCCGGTGGGAGGGGCCGTTCAAGCCCAGCAACCGCTCAAGCGCGGGTTTGAGAAAGAGGATGGCGCACACCAATGTCGATACCGGGTTTCCCGGCAGGCCGAGCAGCGGCGTGTCGCCAAGCGCGCCGAACATCAGCGGCTTTCCCGGGCGCATGGTGATTCGCCAAAAGTTCAAGGTCAGGCCCTGTTCGCCGAGCACCTGGCGAATGAGGTCGTGCTCGCCCACCGAGGCGCCGCCGGTGGTCACAAGCAGGTCTGCGCCCTTGCCGCCTTTGGCCAGCCGCAACAGCGAGTCCCGATTGTCTTGGGCGATGCCCAGATTGATCGGGACGCCGCCGCAGGCCTGCACCAAGGCGGCCAGCGAAAATCCGTTGGAGCTGACGATTTGGTTTTCGGTGCGCGGTTCACCCGGTAGAACCACCTCGTCGCCGGTCGCCAGGATGGCGACGCGCGGGCGGCGGCGCACTGTCAGCCAGGGAATATCCATGGCGGCGGCAAGACCAACCTGTCGCGCGGTCAAGCGACTGCCCGCCGTGATGCCAATGTCACCGGTGGTGAAATCCAACCCGGCCGGACGAACATAGTGCCCCGGCTCGACGCGCTGCTTGATCACCACCTGATCGCCGTCGCGATCGGTGTCTTCCTGAATAACGATTGCGTCGGTGCCGGGCGGCAGTGGCGCGCCGGTGAAAATCCGCGCCGCCTGTCCGGCGAGAACGTCCTGGTCAAATGACGCGCCGGCGGCGACGTGCGCCACGATCCGCAACTTGGTGGGGACCGCCGTGACGTCGGCGGCCTTGACCGCATAGCCGTCCATGGCGGAGACGGCTTTGGGGGGCTGGGTCATGCGGGCCCGCGCATCCTCGGCGAGCACCCGGCCCAGCGCCTCGGATAGGGCAACCGTTTCGCCGGGCAGGGGGGTGAAGGTCGCCAGAATTTGCGCCAAAGCCTGTTCGACAGAGATCATCATAAAGCCTCGTAGGTGCCTGATTTTCCGCCGGTTTTATGAACCAGACGAATCTGCTCTATCCGCATTCCCTTATCAACGGCCTTGCACATATCATAGACCGTCAAGGCGGCGACAGATACGGCGGTCAAGGCCTCCATCTCCACACCGGTTTTCCCGGTCAGCTTACAGGTCGCGGTGATGGTAACGGCGTTGCGCGCCGGCTCCAGCTCCAGCTCGACCTTGACCGAGGTGAGCGCCAGGGGGTGGCACAGCGGAATCAGGTCCGGCGTGCGCTTGGCGCCCATGATACCGGCAAGCCGGGCCACCGACAGGACGTCGCCTTTTTTAAAGCCGCCCTGCTGGATCAGCGCCAGGGTCTCGGGCTGCATAATCACCTCGCCCTTGGCCGTGGCGCGGCGCTCGGTCGCGGATTTCTCGGTCACGTCGACCATGACCGCTTTGCCTTCGGCGTCGAAATGGGTGAAGCCACTCACTCTGTTGTCTCCTCTGGCCGACCAAGCCGCAGGGGGGGGGCTGGTCGGCGGACACCTTACCCGTCGATGATATCATCGCCCCAGAACGGGTCATCCTGGAACAGGCGCCTTAAAAAAACAGCCAGCGGCGTGGCGGGCTCGTCTCCTACCACCCTTTAGGCCGCCCGCAGCGCCTGGGTTGCCGCCGTGACATTCTCCTGCCGCATCAGCGATTCGCCAATCAAGAACGCCTGCGACCCAACCGCGCGCAGCCGGGCGATATCGGCGGGCCCGTGGATTCCGCTCTCGCCAATCAAGAAGCGGTCCTTGGGAACGGCTTTGGCCAGCTCCTCGGTCACCGCAAGATCGACCACCAGGGTCTTGAGATTGCGGTTGTTGATGCCCAGCAATGACGAGCGGAGCGCCAAGGCGCGGTCCAGTTCGGTGCGATTGTGGACCTCAATCAGCACATCCATGCCCAGCTCTTGGGCGAGCGCTTCCAGGTCTTGCGCCGCGTTGTCCTCCAGCGCCGCCATGATCAGCAGGACGCAATCGGCCCCCAAGGCGCGGGACTCGTAAATCTGATAGGGGTCCAGCATAAAGTCCTTGCGCAGGCAGGGAAGCTCGACGGCGGCCCGCGCCGACCGCAGGAAGTCGTCTTCGCCCTGAAAATAGGGCTGATCGGTCAAGACGGAAAGACAGCTCGCGCCGCCGGCGGCGTAAGCCTGGGCCAGCAGCGGCGGGTCGAAATCCGTCCGGATCAAGCCTTTCGAGGGCGAGGCTTTCTTGATTTCACAAATTAGGCCAAAGCCCTTGTCGGTCGCGTCGCGTTGAAGCGCCTGGTAAAACCCGCGCGGCGGGCTGGCACGCGCCAGGGCGTCGCGCACCTCGGCAAGGCTGCGCTTGGCCTTGCTGGCCGCGACGTGCGCGCGCTTGTCGGCGCAGATTTTCGCTAGAACGTCACTCATCTTCAGGTCCTTTCGGGGCAGGCCCGATGGCAGTAGGGGCGGATGTGGGGGTTAGAGCCCGGTGAAAGTCAACATCTGGTCCAGGCAGCGCTTGGCCGCGCCACTGTCGAGCGCCTCGACAGCCTGCGCCACCCCCTCTTTGATATCGCCGGCTTTGCCGCACATCACCAGGGCACCGGCGCTGGAAAGCACCACGGTATCGCGGTAGGTGTTTTTTTCGCCCTGCAACAGCGCGCGTAGGGCTTTGGCGTTTTCCGGTCCGTCGCCGCCCAGCAGATCCTCGGCCTTGCCGCGTGGCAGCCCGGCGTCTTCCGGCGTGATCTCAAAGCAGGTGACCGCGCCGTCTTTGAGCTGCGCCACGTAGTTGGTGCCGGTGGTGGTCATTTCATCATAGCCGCCCTCGCCATATACCAACCAGGCGGCCTGATGGCCCAGGCCCTTGAGCACCTGGGCAAGCGGTTCAATCCATTCCGGGGCGAAAACTCCCATAATTTGTTTCTTCACCCGGCCTGGGTTGCACAAGGGCCCGAGCAGATTGAACAGCGTGCGGGTGCCCAACTCTACCCGGGTCGGCATCACATGGCGCATGGCCGAGTGGTGGCGCGGCGCCATGAGAAAGCAGGTGCCGGCCTCCGCCAGCGCCCTTTCCAGGGCGGGAAATTCGGCTTCGGTGTTCACCCCCAAGGCCGTGAGAACGTCGGCGGCGCCGCTGCGCGAGGAGAGCGACCGGTTGCCGTGCTTGGCCACCGGCACCCCGCAGGCCGCCACCACAAAGGCGGAAGCTGAGGATACATTCAACGTTCCCTTGGCGTCGCCGCCGGTGCCGCAGGTGTCGATGGCGTCCGGCGGCGCGGCGATTGCCGCCATCTTGGCGCGCATGGCGGTGGCCGCGCCGATAATCTCCGGCACGGTCTCGCCGCGCACCCGCAGGGCCATCAGCAAGCCGCCCATCTGTGACGGCGTGGCGTCGCCGGACATCATAATCTCGAAGGCCTGCTGGGCCTGATCTCTGGTTAGCGCGTGACCATCGCCGGCGCGGGCGATGAGCGCCTTGAGATCCATCAAATCACCAGTCATGAAGGGGTCCTTAAGCCGACTTTTGCAGGGGTGTTTTGTGACCTGCCAGGCGAAGGAAATTCGCCAGCAGATCATGGCCTTGCTGCGAGGCGATGGATTCGGGATGAAACTGCACGCCGTGGACGGGATGCTGGCGGTGCTGGAGTCCCATGATCACACCGTCGTCGGTTTCCGCCGTGACGATCAAGTCGTCCGGCAGGTTCTGCTTGGCCACGATCAGCGAGTGGTAACGGGTAATATCCAGCGGGTTGGAGAGGTCCTGAAAAACGCCTTGGCCGCTGTGACGAATGGTCGACACCTTGCCGTGCATGGGCTGCGGGCCGCGCTCGACCCGCCCGCCGTAGGCCATGCCGATCGCCTGATGGCCCAGACACACGCCCAGCAAGGGCGTCTGACCCTGGGCGGCGGCGATCAACTCCAGGCAAATTCCGGCCTTTGGCGGATCGCAGGGTCCGGGCGACAAGATGATGCCTTGCGGGTTCATCGCCAAGGCCTCGGCGGCGCTGAGCGCGTCGTTTCGGCGGACTTCCACCTGTGCCCCCAGTTCACTTAAAAAGTGATAAAGGTTGTAGGTAAAGGAGTCGTAGTTATCAATGAGCAGAAACATTTGGACGGGCTGCCGATGTAATTTCTGGTGAGTTGCCGCGGCGCGGACCTTCTTATAGCAGGTGCATTCCGGCACAGGAAAGCCGCAGCTGATTTTTTCCCTCATGGTGATGGGGGGCGACGGAAGCAAGATCTCAGCCGAAATTTTTCTGCCAGCGTGCTTGACCTTCCGGTGGCAGGAAGGATCATTTAGGGCGCATGACAGATTTACTTTCCCCCCCTACTGCCGATCGTGCGGATCTTACTCTGACGATTACCGGTATGAGCTGCGGCGGCTGCGCACGCAAAGTTAAACAGGCCTTGGAAGCGCATAGCGAGGTGTTTCAGGCGACCGTCGATCATGGGCTGGGTCAGGCCTTTTTGGCGCTTGATCGCGGGTTGACCCAAGCCAATCAAGCCAGGTCCGATGTCGCCGCACGCCTGCAGCAGACGGTGCGCGACATGGGCTATGGCCTGGGGCAGGAAGCAGACGGCAAGCTGGCCGCACCCGATGCGGACAAGCCCACCGCCGCCGACGCCGGACCGACGGCGCCAAGCCAGTCCGCAAGCAAGGATTTGGCCGCTGCGGACTCCGCTAGTCTCTCCAAACATCTGCTGTCGATTTCCGGAATGACCTGCGCCTCCTGCGTCGCGCGTGTCGAAAAGGCCCTGGATCTGATCCCGGGGGTAACCAGCGCCAGCATCAACTTTGCCAGCGGCAAAGCCATCATTCAGGCAAACAACAGTGTACCCAGCCAGGCGCTGGTCGCGGCGATTGAAGAGGCGGGATATAAAGCAAAGAAGCTCGACCTGGAGCACAAGAACGCCGAAGAGACGGAATCACGGTTTTTCGGGACCTGGATTTTCTGGGGCGCGGTGCTGCTGACGCTGCCTTTGGTGGCGCAGATGATTTGGTCCTGGTTGGGATATAGCCTGTTGATACCCGCTTGGGTGCAGTTGGTGCTGGCCACCCCGGTTCAGTTTGTCGCCGGCGCCGGATTTTACCGCGCCGGCTGGGCGTCTCTCAAAGCCAAAAGCGGTAATATGGATCTGCTGGTGGCCTTGGGGACGACGGCCGCCTATGGCCTTAGCGTGGTGCTGTATCTGGAATGGGCGCTGGCCGGCGATGGCGGTGAACCGCATCTTTACTTCGAAGCCTCGGCTGCGATCATCACCCTCATCATGTTGGGACGCATTCTGGAAGAGCGCAGCAAGAAAGGCACCGCCGCGGCCTTGCAGAGCCTGATAACGCTGCGCCCGGAAAAGGCCTGGCGCGAAGAGGCCGATGGACTGCAGGAGGTGCCGGTCGAGGCGCTGCAGGTGGATGACCTGTTGCAGGTTCGTCCTGGCGACCGAATTCCGGCCGATGGCGTGGTGCTTTCCGGGCACAGTCAGGCCGATGAATCGATGTTGACCGGCGAAAGCCTGCCGGTGGACAAGGCCCCCGGCGACTTCGTGACCGGCGGCACGGTCAACGGTTCGGCGCTTGTAAAGATAAAGGTCACCGCTTCTTCGGCGGAAAGTCGCTTGGCGCGCATCGTCGAGTTGGTGGAAAGCGCCCAGGCGTCGAAGGCGCCAATTCAAAAATTGGTTGATCAGGTGGCGTCGATTTTCGTTCCCGTGGTCGTGGTTGTCGCGGTGCTGACATTCGTTGGCTGGACCTTGGCCGGCGCGGGCGTGGCCACCGCGCTGCTCTATGCGGTGGCGGTGCTGGTTATCGCCTGTCCCTGCGCCTTGGGGCTGGCCACGCCCACCGCGATCATGGCCGGGACGGGTCTGGCTGCGCGCCAGGGCGTGCTGATCAAGAACGCCGAGTCGCTGGAGCGGGTGCGGGCTCTGGATATCATCGTCTTCGACAAGACCGGTACGCTGACCGAGGGGCGGCCGTCGCTGCGGGGGTTCGCCGCGGTGGAGCCGGGCCGGGAAAACCAGCTTCTTCAATTGGCCGCCGCGGCCCAACAAGGCAGCAGCCATCCGTTGGGCAAGGCGTTCCTGCAAGCCGCCGCCGCGCAGGGCATGGCGCTGCCCGCGGTCGACGAAGCCGAAGTCCTGCCCGGTCGCGGACTGCGGGCTTTTTGTGATGACCAGGAGCTGTTGCTGGGCAGCGAACGGCTGATGCGGGAAGAGGGGCTGGACATTTCGCCCTTGAACGACAAGGCCAGCGCGGAAGCCGATCTGGGTCACTCGTTGGTCTGGATGGCGGTTGATGGCAAGCTGGCCGCGGTCTTTGCGCTCGGCGATCCGATTAAGGCCACCGCCGCCGAAACGATTAAGGTCCTGCAGAAATCGGGCTTGCAAATCTTGCTGCTCAGCGGTGACCACTCCCGCGCTGTCGCCGCCGTCGCCCGTCAATTGGGCATCACGCAGGTCAAGGCCGAGGTCTTGCCGGAGGACAAGGAAACAGTGGTTCGCGCGTTGATGGGCCAGGGTCTGACCGTGGCGATGGTCGGCGATGGGATCAACGACACGCCGGCGCTTGCGGCGGCCGACCTGGGTATTGCCATGGGCGAGGGCAGTGACGCGGCGCTCGAAACCGCGGATATCGCCTTGATGTCAGGGGACCCCAGGCTGGTGGTGCGCGCGTTGGATATTGCGCGGGTTACCCACCGGAAAATTAGACATAACCTGTTTTGGGCCTTTATCTATAATGGCCTTGGCATTCCGCTGGCGGTCATTGGGCTTCTCAATCCAGTGGTGGCCGGCGCCGCCATGGCCTTTTCCTCGCTTTCTGTGGTCACCAATTCCTTGCTGTTGCGTCGGTACCGACCACAATTTGCGGCTCGCATGGAGAACAATTGACGATGATCAACATTGGAGAAGCCGCGAAGCGATCCGGCATCGCGGCCAAGACAATCCGCTACTATGAGTCCATCGGGCTGGTTGAAGCGGCGGGGCGCAGCCAGTCCGGCTATCGCCTGTACAGCCGCAGCGAAGTGGAGGTGCTGCGCTTCATCAATCGCGCGCGATCCTTGGGGTTTTCAGTGCAACAGGTCTCCGACCTGCTGGCCCTGTGGCAGGACCGCAATCGGGCCAGCAGCCAGGTAAAGGAACTGGCCGAGGCCCAGGTCGCCTCGATTGACCAGAAGGTGAGCGAGCTTCTCACCATGCGCAAAACCTTGATCCAACTGATGGAGCAATGCCAGGGCGATTCCCGACCCGACTGTCCAATCCTGGAAGATCTCGCCAGCCCGGTGACCGCGAGCTAGGCCGGGTCGTTGGGATCTCTGGCGGGCGGCTTGCCAAGCGGACCGTGAAACGACATTGATTTTCAGTTGCGGCAAGGCTAACCATTTCTTGTTGTTCCACTTCCGGACCCCTTTGAGCGGAGCTCATTTCAGGTCATGCGCAATTTGCGGCCCCCCAGCCGTCGGGATCGCGCGGTAGCGTCCGCCGACCCCGCGATGGAGACCACCGAGGCGTTGCGGCCGGTCGCGCTTGTCGTGATCGCGCTGCTGGCCGGGGGAGTGACACTGGGGACCTTGATCGGGCAGGGGGCGGACCGCTTCGCCGACTATGAACCGGTTCTGGCCCGCGAGGCCGCCCCGGGACCAGCGCTCAAGGCCGCTGACGTGCCTCGGTTGGCGGCCGAGGCCCTGCCGGACTTGCAGCCCGCCCAAGCGGCCCGTCAAGCAGCAGCGCCGGAAGCGCCGCTCACGGTGAGCCGGAATATTGCCCCCACCGCTTCGGTGCCGCTCAGCGCGCCGCCGGTCGAGGCGGCCGCTGTCTCCGGCGGTCCGGCCGATCGCGTCGCACCGGAGATCAAGCCCAGCGACTGGATCGGCGCGCTGCCCTCGGACCGCAGCGCAAGACTGCTGGCCGCACCGCCGACCGATGGCGACGCGCGGCAAGACTGGCGGCGTTACGCGGTTCGGGTCGCCGCCGCTCAAGGTCGCCCGCGCATTGCCATTGTCTTGGACGACCTGGGACTGAACCGCGCCGGGACCCGAACAGCGATCAAACTTCCCGGCCCCTTGACCCTGGCTTTTATGACCTATGCCGAAGATCTGACGCGACAGACGCAAAGCGCGCGCCAGCAGGGGCATGAATTACTTGTTCACGTGCCGATGGAGGCCGAGCGGGAGACCATCGACGACAAATACCGGCCATTGAAATTAAAGCAGACGCCCGACGAACTGCAGGCCAACCTGGATTGGGGGCTCGGCCGTTTTAAGGGGTTTGTCGGCATCAACAATCACATGGGCAGTCTGCTAACCCAGAACCGTCCGGCGATGACCCAGATTATCCAGACGCTGAAAGCGCGCGGGCTGCTGTTTTTGGATTCGCGCACCTCCGGCCGTTCGCTTGGCGTGCGGGTCGCTGAGGAGCTCGGCGTTCCCAACCAGCATCGCGATGTCTTTCTCGATCACATCCCAACCGACGCCTTCGTGGCCCAGCAATTGGACGAGGTCGAGCGCCTGGCGGTGGAATATGGTCAAGCCATCGCCATTGGCCACCCGCGCGACGCCACCTTGGCCGCGCTCAAAACCTGGCTGCCGCGGATGAAGGCCAAGGGCTATCAACTGGTGCCGATCTCCGCCTTGATCGAAGCCGCCGAGCCACTGCAGCTGTCGGTCCTGCCTGATGAGCAGCCCGCCGCGGCGCTCGCCAATTAGCCTGCAATCGACCGGGGGTCGGTTGTGGCCCTTGGCGCCGTTTCTTCTTCCACGCAGCTTCTCCAACGCCGGTGGGCGGCGCGGCGGTTCCTTAGAGTCAGTCCGGAACGTTATTCATTTTGGTTAAGCAAACCGAAAAGGTGAGGTGGTCCCAGGAAATCGGACAGTAGGTTAAGGTGTATTCCGCCCCTTGAG